>CAWISZ010000001.1:0-119501 GCA_963838955.1 uncultured Thermoplasmata archaeon
ACCTGCCTGTTTTGCCCACGTCCTCACCCGGGAACAGCGCCGACACGCTCCGACCAGACCATGGGGGGTGCCCCTCGCGCTCGGCATCCTAAAGACTGCGACGCGGGTTGCCGTGGAGGGGACGATGAAGTGGATCTCGATCGTGAAGAGACGACTTCGAGAGGGGAAGACCTACGAGGACTTCCGAAGGGCGTGGTACCACACGGTTGGATTTGGGTCCCGAACCCGACTCTACACGGCAATCAACGTCTCCGATCCTCGCGAGGTCATCGTCGTCGCCATGGGAGAGGTAGACCCTCACCGGGACCCTCGGGAACTGCTCCGGATCGATGTTGAGGAAAGGCGGGAACACCCTCTTGACGCGGTAATCGAGCCCAACATCGGCCGAACGTTTGGCCTCATGGTCTCGGAGGACGATTTCTCGCTGGCCGGGAAGACCGAGTACAGGCCTGCAACTCTCGACGGCAAAGAGACGAACCTCGAAGAAGTTGTTCGTGCCCTGGACGTCGCCCAGAAGCTGATTGCTCAGTCCGCGAGAGAGCGCGATCGTGCTCGACCGAGCGCGAAGTAGCACGACCTGAGAGTTCGGTGTGACCTCCGGCCCCGAGACGTCGGAGGGTCGCTTGTTCTCGTGCCAGATGGTTTGTTGCCGGCTGGAAGCAATCGGCGGGTGCCCCGAGGGCTAGGCCAAGACAGATCAGGCTCGCATCCTACAGTTTGAGACCAGGCCCGCAAGGTTCGAGTCTCGGTGCAACGTATGGTTGGGGGGCAGTGCACCCCGCCCTACAACAGCGTGCCCATTGCCGACCCTCCCCCCGGGGGTCTCGCGAGTCGTTGGCGGACTCTGACCCCCGATACCGAGCCGGGGAGAAAGTCAGCTGCCTCAGCTATTCCACACGCGTCGCGAGTGTCGAGGGTGGGGCCGTGGGTCAAGTCGCCTTCGCCGGAGGCGACCCGGGCCAAAGTGCCGGTCTCTTCGGGACCCCGTCCGAGCTCAGTGGGGCATCGGCAGAGCCTTGCCGTCGATCTCCACGGTGGCTCCAGCGTTCACCGCGAAGCCGAAGTAGGACGAACGGTTCTTCCCTCCAGGAGAGAACTGGTTCATCCCGACGCTAAATGTGACCGCCCCGGCTTCGCAGTCCTCGACCTGGGGAGTGTTGTGGAGCTTAGGGTTGAGACCGAAGCGGATCTGGCCGGGCTGGTCCCGCCCCTTGCCGCCTTTGCTGTAGCTCTCTTTGAAGAGATCCCCGCCGGTGGCGAACTCCCGGGAGACCAAGCGACCGTTGTGGAACTCCATCTTGACGCCAGTTGCCGTGCCCGAGTCGAGGTAGCAGGAGCGGTTCGAAACAAAGGTCCCCTCGGCCACGGATTCGTCCAGGGCTGCGACCACGAACCCCCCGGGCAGGTTGGTCATCATGCGGAAGGGTTTCTTCATGTCCACAGGGAGGACAAGACCGACGTTCAGAACAGCCTCGCGGTGGGCCAGGCCCAGGGTAAGGTCTGTACCCCGGCCATCGTAGACTCGCAGTTTCCGGCCCTTCTGGAGGGCCTTGGCCAGCGGGCGGGCCGAGGCCAGTAGCTTCTTGGGATCGACCATGCTCGCCTCGGCGACTTGGCGGGTCCAAGCGTCGAGGTCCCTCCCGTACAGCTTCGCCAAGGTCGGGAACGGTCGCCCAATCTCCAGGCGGGCTCCACGTAGCCCGGCCCTCCGAGCAGCCTTGTACCAGGAATTGTTCCAGGCGAAGATCTTCGAGGAGCGGGTCGGGGGCATTTGGCTAAGCCGGACCTTGTCGCCAGCTCCCCACATGTGGAGGTACACGTCGGTCTTGCCGAGCATCGCCCACTCGTGGGCCGGCGCCGCGCCGAGCAGCTTCTCCTCACGCGAATCGACTGAATCCCAGAAGGCGTCCTCGTCCTCGTAGAGGACGAGCGGGTACGCCTGGAGGCGTCGGGTCTCCCGCGCGAGCGCCGTCGCCCACGGGAGGGAGTGGCTCCATCCCTCGATCACGACATTCTCTCCGGGCTTGACGTGAAGGCTCTGCGTCAGGACGGATCGGGCGAACCGTGTCTCTAGCTCGGCCGCGGTGGAGTGCTCCATGCCCCTCCTCACTCGCCGGCTCTAGATATCGCTTCGGTCGCTCCCTCCGTGCCTATGGACCTGGTAACCGTACGGTGTGCGGGGCGCGGGACCACAAAGGACGGAGATTCCGACGGTGAACCCCCCGCCGTCGATAGGTCTCACCAGCGGCGGGGCCAACGGAGTTCATTCTAACCCCAACGGATCGCAAACGACGGAATTTGGGAAGAAGTGAACCGGGAGCTCGTCGGCTCAAATCCGACTGGGCCTACTTCACTTCAGAGAATCGACTCAATCCTGAAACCTCGTGGACCGCTGCCGTGGCGGAGCCGCGTGCATCAATCACGGCCGGCCGAGTTTGCATCTGCCAGGTCCGGGAGGTCGAGAGCCGCTGCAAGAACTAGATCCCTGGAGATTCCCCGCGAAGCGTTCGCGAGAGACCGGACGACATCTCGGCCCTTTCGGCCCCGGGTCCGCCTCCGAGGTGAGGCTCACGCGGCGGCCCGTCGCTCGAGGGTGAGGAGGAAGTGATCCCCGAGTCCGTTCCACGGCCATCGTCTTCCGACCCACCGGTCGAACTCGGCCCAGTGCTCGAAGTGTCGAGAGAACGTCTCTGCGTACGCGGCTAGATCCGACGGCGGTAGGATGACGGCGACTCCTTCGGTCCGAACGGGATCGAAGCTTGGGCGGAATGCGTTCTGGAACGACCGAACCGACTGGGCGTAAACGTCAACGCAGAATCGAGACGAGCCGACGAGGACCGGATTCTTCCATCGTGCCTGCGCCCGCCCCGGTCGTCCCGTGAGTCCGTATCCCAAGATCTCGAACAGGCACCAGCGGTTGTAGACTCCGGCGACGAACGATGCGCCCGGAGGCAGTAGCTGACCGAGGGCGGCGGCCACGGGGGTAAGGTCGGACTCGCAGTTCAACGCCCCGTAGGTCGAGTACGCTCCGTGGATCGATCCCTCCCCCCACTCCCCGACGAGCCGTCCCAGGTCGCGCGCCGCGAGCCGGCGGGTGGTGAGACGCTCCTGCAAACCTTCGGCGCGTGCCTTGGTCCGGACCACCTCGAGCATCCGCTCGGAGAGATCGACCGCGAGGATCTCATGGCCCTCTCGCAAGAGCGGCAGGGTCTCCATGCCGGAACCGCAACCGAGGTCGAGCAGCCTTCGCGCCGACTGGAAGCGAGGCTTCAACCACGCGAGCGACCGATCGCGCAGGAGTCGATTGATCCTATTGCCCAGAATGTGCTGGTCATAGTCCGCCGCGATCGAGTCGAACTCGGCCTCGAGCCATTCGTAGTACCGATCGGCGCCGAAGGGCTCGATCGATGCGTTCGGATCGAGATCGATGCGAACGATACGGGCCGGCGTGGCGTACCAGCGCTCGAAGAGGTCGGGACCGTACTTGACGAGGAACCAAGAGAGCGCGAGGTCTGCCTCCGCCGGGTCCGTGACCAAACCGGCCCTCCCGATGGTGGGTCCCTCCGGGAGACAGAGCCGGGCGACTCCGCTCCTCAGGATCTCGAGGGGCCAACTCGCCGACCGCGCCTGGGCCGCGAGATAGATTCGCTCCCCTTCCCGAACAAACCCGAGGGGCACGGGGCCCCGCGGAGTGGCGAGTGAGAGGCTCGTGGTGCGGGAGAACTCAGACGCCATTGAGCCCCCTCTCCGATTCAACGAGGGGCGCGTGGGCGGACGGGGCCCGAGTACCGATCGCACGGGTCTTCGCGTCGCTCACGGAGGGACTCGCGGCGTCTGCCGGCGCTCTTCGCGCAGCGTGGCAAGGATCGCAGGGATCTCGTAGTCGAGATTCTCGACCACTTTGTCCCCGACCGGGCGTCGCATCAGGATGGTGCCGGCTTGCGAAATCAGGAACAAATATGAGCAGCGCTCCGTATCCAATCCGAGGCAGAGCCCGTGGTTCGAGAGCAGGTACTTGATGACCAGCCGCTCGGAGTAGATCTTCATCAAGCGACTCCATGGGATGCGTTCGTCCTGAGGTTCAGCTCCACCGACCGCCGTACGTCAGCAGTCGATTTCGGTGCCCGCACCCCTCGCAGCGACCGGGCCGGCGTATGACGACCACGGACCCGGCGCTCTCTTCGGAGGGCCAGAGTGTCGCGCCTCCATCGCTCCGCCCGATCGATGTGCTCGTCCGAACTTTCAACTCGGCGAGGACGCTCGCCCCATGTCTCGCCGCGGCGCAGCGGTACCTCCCCATCCGCCGCATCATCGTGGTCGACCGGTACAGCACGGACCGGACGGCCGAGATCGCGCGAGAGTTCGGTGCCGACCTCCATTTCGAAGAGGTCGGGATCGGACGGGCGACCTCCCTTGCGGCGGAACTGGCCCGAACCGAAAACGTCCTCTATCTCGATGGCGACGTGGTCATTCGCTCCCCCAAGTTCTACGGGGAGGCGATTCGGAAGCTCGCGCGTCCGGGGGTGGGAGCGGTAGTCGGAACGGCCGTCGGACACAAGTTCCTGTACGGACTCCCGCTCGGATTGACCCTTCTCCCCCGCACGCGGGTCGCGTCCGCGGGCATCTCGGACCAAGCTCAGGGGGAGGAGACGTACTACCTGCGACAGGCGCTCAAGCGCGATCGCCTGCGGATCGCCTATGTGCCCGACGCCATGGAACACTCGGGGAGCTACCGCGGTCGCGATTGGCCCGAGTGGCAGGGCGCGCAGATGCGTCTCGCGGCCGGGTGGAGCACGAGAGAGATCACCTACTCGTTCCTTGTGATCCTCTTGATCCACTCGAACAGCCGAAGTGCGCGCAACGTGCTCTACACGCCCATCTTCTTTCTCAAGCTGATGCGGGGCTTCCTCGACCCGCAGCGCTGGCGCATCCGGGACCGCCGAACCCTCCCCGCGCTTCCCACGCCGGGCTGAGTCGAACGGTGCGGTCGCGCGCCGGGCGCGTCGGGTCGCGGAGCGGCTCCCCGGCTTCTTGTTGCCGTCTCTCACGGGTCCGCCTCGGGGATCTGTGCGGAGAGCTCGCGGAACAGGGCGAGGAACTGCGGGATGAGGCGAGGCCAGCTGAACTCCATCGCCCGGGCGCGCCCCTCGTTCCCCATATGGGTCCGAAGCTCCGAATCGTTCGCTAGGCGACCGAGCGCAGCCGCGAGGGCCGAGGGATCCCGAGGCGGAACGAGCACGCCCGTGCGACCGTCCGTAACGACCTCCGGAATGCCTCCGACTCGCGTAGCGATCACCGGAAGTCCTGAGGCCATCGCTTCCAGAAGCACGATCCCGAATGGCTCGAATCGGGAGGGGAGGACGAAGAGATCGGCCGAGGCGTACTCCTCCCGGAGTGCGGCGGGGGAAACGACCCCCGTCCACACCACCACCGATTCGATGCCCAGGCGGCGGGAGAGGATCCGGAGCGTGGGGGCCGC
The DNA here is from genome assembly GCA_963838955.1 of uncultured Thermoplasmata archaeon. GTDB lineage: Archaea > Thermoplasmatota > Thermoplasmata > Lutacidiplasmatales > UBA184 > Lutacidiplasma. The sequence goes on from CAWISZ010000001.1 coordinate 5,480, forward strand.
CCCCCAGTCCTCGCCCACCACTCGGAGGGAAACCTCGGTCGCTCGTCCGAGCTCGGCGATCGCGCGGAGGAGGTCCTCGAGCCCCTTCTGTTCGGTGTCGATCCGTCCGACGTAGAGGATGCGGAGCGGACCGACGCGTCGAGCGACGGTCCGCGGGGGAAGGAAATCCTCGAGCTCGATCCCGTTCGGAATGATCCGGATACGGTCGCGATCCACCCCCAAGCTCGCCAACGATCGCGCCTCCGGCGCGGTCAGCGCCACAACTCGGTCCGCCCCGGCCAAGGTTCCCCGAGCCACCGCGAGCGCGTAGAGCCGAGATCCCGCTCCTCCGTCGAAGTGCGGGGTGATCACGAGAGGGAGGCCCCGCAGCCGATGGGCAAGCTGTCCGATCCAGGTGGGGAAGTAGCCGAAGGCATGGGCATGGAGGACCGCCCCGCGGCTGCGAAGCGCCGCTTTCGTCATTCCTGGCACGGTGATCCCGAGACCATAGGGCATGGGGAGGCCACGTAGGGCCCGGTACCGCCGCACGCGGAACGGGCGGTCCTCCGTGCGGGCCGGTAGTCGAGTGAACGGACGGTCCCGGTAGAGGTCCGAGGTGAGGATTTCGACCGAGGCTCCCGCTCGGTGGAGGTGGCTCGCGAGATCGTTCACGTGGCGTTCGACCCCACCGATCGCCGGAGGAAAGCGTTGCGTGAGCTCGACGATCCTGAGGGCGTGGCCGCTCGGGTCGGCGTCGATCTCGGTCATGGCGACACCGAACCGGTGGCGGGCCGAGGGACATTCCTCCCGCCGACGAGCCAGGGGGTGGGCCAATCGTGGTTCCGGACGAGCACGACGAGCCACTGGATCAGGCTCACGGTGACGAGCACGTCCAGCCCCTCGAGCGCCCAGGTCCGCGCGCTCCCGTACACCGCGCTCTGGTCAAGGTTGCTGAGCGTCGGCCAGAGATTGGTGTCGAGCGGCGTGACGAATCGCGCGCCGAGGTCGTTGTTGACGAGAAGGAAGACAAGGGAGAGCAGCCAGAGGTAGAGCAGGAAGGTCCGACGGTCCGCGTGGAACGCTGCAATATCGAGCGCCATCAGGGCGAAGATGTAGATCATGTACTGTTCGTAGAGGCCCCAGCGCAACAGCAGGAACACCGTCGTGACGAGCATCATGGCGCGCAACTCTGTCTGAGGGTCGTTCGGGCGGATCCACCGAGCAGCCACATACCCGGCCAGGATCGCGCCGGGCACGTACAAGTAGGAGAGCACCGTGAACAAGTGAGGGACCGTCGAGAGGACGTCCACCAAGGGCGCCGCGGTCAGCACGCCCGCGAGGTTCATTCCACCGCCCCCCCCAGTGCTTTGGGATTGTCCGGTCGCTGTGATCCCGCCGAACCCCCACCCTTCCGCGATGAACACCAGGATGGTCAACGCGATCGGGACGGCGAGGGCCACGAGGAAGGTTAACCGGCGCACGCCGCGCGCCCGGAAGAACTCAAGCGGGAGGTAGATCGCCGTGATCAGTTTCACGAAGATGCCGACGCCGTACAGGAGGTTTCGCTCGATCGGATCGCGGTACCAGAAACCGGCAAGGATCGCGGCGACCACGAGCGAATCGAACTGGCCCCAGATCGCCGAGATCAGGATCGCATAGGGGAAGAACGACCAGAACGCGAGCGCCCCGAGCGCCGACGCGCTCCTTTCGGTCCAGCGGAGGGTCAGTCCGTACAGGAGCACCGCCGTGAGGGCGTCTCCCAGGATCGGCGGCTGCTTGATAAGGAAGTACAGCACGAAGCGATTGCCGCCCCCGATTACCTCCCACAGCCGATAGATCTCCCCGAGGACGGCGGGCCAGAACGGAAGGTAGGCGGCCGACGGCAGATTGGTGTTTAAGAAGGCGAAGCTGAGCGAGGGAACCGGCGGCCAGAACGAGACGTACGGGTTCATGCCCTGCGCGGCGGCATGGCCCGTACGGATCCAGACCTCGAGGTCGTACGGGTTCCCGGTCCAGAACGAGAACGCCTCTCGAAGAAGGATCCCGGCGAGGAGAATCTTCCACACCACCGCCGGAAGCTTCACGAGGTCGACCTGCTCCGGCGATCACTCGCCCCGTGGGCCGCGAACCCCGTTCGAACGTTCGCTCCGACGATCACGCGCGCGGGGTGCTCGTCCGGGACCGTCGCGTCAAGGCGAGCGCGACCAATCCGAAGAAGAACGTCGCGAGATAGACGGCGAGCAGGACGTCATACAGGTAGCGGATGTTGCCTCCGTAGTAGGTGATCCCGAAGAGGTAGTTCGCGAAGTCGGTCATCGAAGAGAATCCGACCTGGCTGTACGTGAAGATATCGCCGAGGAAGATCGCCGCCAGGAGGCCGGAGCCGATCACCCCTCCGATGAACGCGGCGCGGGAACGGACAACGAGCAGGAGCACCGCGCCGGCGATCGCCGCGACTGCGGCGACCAGCACGACGTACCAATGGAAGTAGTAGCCGCTCGAGACCGTGCCGAAGTTCGTCTGGAGATTCTTATCGGTGGCCAGCATGACCACCGAGAGCACGAACGCGAGGAAGAACGGGAGTGAGTAGAAGGCGGGATCTGCAAGTCGGTCCCGAATGCTCGTCATGCGATCGCTCCGAACGGTCGAGTGGTCGAGGGTGTCACTCTCTTTTTGGTCCAAACACGGAATTTCTTGGTCCAAACCCGTTCGGCGAGTCGATGGCTTAAACCGGGGGGACCCCATCCTGCGCTTCATGAGTCTCGCCGAGCTGTTCGTCGCGATGCTGATCGTGGGAATCTCCGCTATCAATGCTGGCGTCACCGTGGGGGCGTGGACCCGAGTGCAGGATGCGAGATTCCTCCTCCTCGCCTCGGCGAACCTCGTCCTAGCGGCCCTCGGAGCGGTGTGGACGTGGGGGCAGTTACCGGTCGGCCCGCCGTCGTTCGCGGACGCCGAGCTCCCCGTCCTCGCGCTCGCGCTCCTCGCATCGCTTCTATTTCTGACGACCACGCTCTGGCCCCGCCGCCGTTAGCCGATGGAGGAGGACCCGCTCGCCCTCGAGACCCGAAGACGCATTTACGACGCGGTCCGGAGAACTCCGGGGCTGAGCGGACGGGAGGCCCAGCGAAAGGCCGGGACGGGCTGGGGCGAGACGGTCTATCACCTCGACCGATTGACCGGGGCGGGGTTGCTCCATCGCGAGCGCAGCGAGCGCCAGGACCATTACTTCGTGGCGAGCGTGCCGCTCGGCGACCGTCGCATCCTGCGTCTCATGCGATCGGCATCGGCGCGCCAACTCCTTATCGCGTTGCTCAAGACTCCGCACCAGTCCGTTCCCGATCTGAAGGTTCGAACCGGTTTGAGCGCCGGCCGCCTCTCGGTCCATCTGCGACGGCTCGTCGAAACCGGGGTCGTTCGGCCCGGACGCGAAGGTCGCCTCCGAACGTTCGAGGTCACCGATCCGGCGGGTGTCGCGCGAATCCTCGTCACGTATCGGAGCGGGCCGGCGGACGAGTGGGTGGAACGGGCTTTCGAGACCTGGTCCGAGTTGTTTCGTCGATAGCGGTGCGCAGCGGTGCGCCTCTGAACCAATGGATTCCGTACTTGGACCAAAAAAGGGGTTACCCTGGGAGCGTCTCGCATCGTTCGCAATGACCGCAGATGGCGAGAGGAGCCGGGCCCGGGCCACCGCTCCCGTCGCACTCACGACGGCGGGGTTCGCCGTGACCCTCGCACTCATCGTTGCGATCTCCCCGCTCGCCGCCGCGCAGGGCGCTTCGGGACGGTGGACCCCGTCGACATCGCTCGGATGGAACAACGGACTCGTGGCGTGCGACTTCAACCTGACCAGCCCATCGGTCGCGGTCACGGCGGTGGGTGTCGCGCAGTCGGGCCTCTCCTCCGGTGTCGCGGGGATCGCCGAGGTCAATCCGGCGGGCCAAGTGGTCACCCTCGCCGACTGGGCGGGAGCCAACTGGACAGCTCGGAACGCGAGCACCCCGAGCGAGTTCGACCTCGCCTACGCCGCCGATCTGCTGCTCGTGGCCCCCGGCGCACCCGCACCGCCGACCGGAACGACCGAGGTCCAAGTGGACTACATCCTCGCCGGAGGCGGCGACGCCTACGAAGGGAATGCGAGATCGGTCGAGGCGCTTCTCCAGATCTCCAACTGGACCTGGCAGGCCTCGGGAGATCATCTCGTCGTGAACCTTCCGGTGTGGCCCACATTCGCCTCCACAGAGCGTCTCGCCGCATCCGGCCCGGGCGCGCTCGAGATCACGAGCTCGTCCAACGCGACCGGAGCCCTCCGGGAGTATCTGGTGCTCTCGGACAACGCCACCGCGGCCGGAGTCGGGGGCCGTACAGAGCCGGTCGGTGTCGTACCCCTCATCCGTCTGACTCCGAGCTTCGCGTCGGTCAACCTGACGATCGGCTCCGGGGCAGGAGAGTTTTCCTCCCTTCGGTACGCGGCCGTGATCGAGATTCCGGTTCCCTCTTCCATCGCGGGCATCCCCCTTTACGAGTATGTGATCGTGGGGAGTCTCGCGGGAGTCGTCTCGGTTCTCATCGCCGTCGGAGCGCGCCGAGTCCGGCAGCAACTCTCCGACAGTGAGTACGCGGAGGAGTAGCTCTGCCGCGATCGATTCCGTCGGCGGGACAGCTCGGAAGCGCTGGCCCCGAGATCGTCGTGGCCCCCCTCGATTGGAGCGTAGTGACCGAATCACGTGCGCGGCTTCCGGCAGACGTGGGGCCATCGCTCCGCTTGGGGCGAGAGTAAACGTGTCGGCCTCGATCGCACCTCGGCTACCTGCCGACTACGACCTTACGTACGAGGAGAAGTCTCCGACGAACCTGTCCGGGGGGATCGTCGCTTACAACGAGGAGGAGAACCTCGAGGGGGCCGTGCGCTCGCTGCTCGACCAAGAACTGCCTTGGGACGTTCGGTGGAATGACCTGTGGATTGTCGCGAGCGGCTGCGCGGACCGGACCGTAGAGATTGCGGAGCGACTTGTGTCGGAGGATCGCCGTGTGCGCTTGATCACGGAGCCGGAACGCCGGGGAAAGGCGCGGGCCCTCCAAGAGGTGTTCCGGCGGGCCGAAGGGAATGCCCTTGTGCTGCTCAATGGCGATGCCCGAGCCGAGCCCGGAGCAATCGCGGAACTCGTACGGGTCGGGGCGGCACGGGCGGCTCCGTATGCGGTGATGGCCCGTCCGGTGGTCCCGGGCGATGCGCCGGGGCGGTGGGCCCCGACGTTCCGATGGATGTGGGACCTCCACCACGAGTTCCATGCGGAGCTCCTCGCCCGCGGGGACGGTCGCCATCTCTCCGATGAGCTGCTCCTCGTCAGTCTGCCGAGCGTGCCAGCCATCCCAGATGGGATCATCAACGACGGATCGTACCTCGCCGTCTGGCTGTCGCAGCACGCCGGAGGCGGGTGGTACGCCCCCTACGCCCGAGTTTCGATCCGGGTTCCCTCTGAAGTGCGCGACTATCTCCACCAGCGGCGACGAATCCACGTCGGCAATGCCCAGGTCTCCTCCGTATTGGGGGACGCCCCGGCGACGATTCCCCGGGAGTTCCTTCGCCACCCAGCGGCCACGGTCCGAGTGATCCGACGGATGATTGACCACGAAGGGGGGCTTGGACACCTGGTCCGACTGGCGACGTGGGAACTCGCGGCCCATGGTCTGGCGGCGTGGGATCGACTGCCACCTCAACGGGACCACGTACGTTGGCGGCGCATTGGTTCCCCCACGCCCCCGCCTGGCGCCCGGGGTACGTCACCGTCGACCAGCTTCGATAGAGCGTCAGGCGCCACCCAAACGGAGCGCCGGGTGGCGTCGCTTCTTCTCGTCGCAGGCGAGTTCGGGACCGGCATCCCCCTTGAGAGACTCCAGCAGCTCCTCCCCGCCAACGGACCGGAGAGCGTCGACGCGCTCGAACGCTGGCTCCAAGAGCGACCGTGGCTCGCGCAGCTACAGAACGCGCGGGCGTATGCCCCGACGACGTCCGTGAGTCCCGCCGGACACCGGGGCCGCCGCGCGTTCGAGTTTCGTCAGTTCGCGGACTCCCTTTGGCGCGGGCCCCTCTCCTTCAGTCGGGATCTCGTCCGCTGCATCGGTATCACGGGCTCGGTGGCGTTCGATGAGCCGCTCCCGGACGACGACCTCGATCTGTTCGTCGTGACCCGGTCCGGCGCGCTCTGGTGGTTCCTTGCTCGGGCGTACTTCTCGCTGTTCCTCTCGCGGCGACGTCCGGCTCTCCTCCGAGGCCCAACGCCGTGCCTCAACTACGTGCTCGAAGATCGCGCGGCGTCTCCCGAGTTCGCGCGACCGCGCGATCTGCTCTTCGCCCGTGAGGCTCTGAGCGTCCACGTGCTCCATGGGGAGGATTACTATCGCGGAGTGTTGGCCTCCGCCGGGTGGATGCGCACAGAGCTCCCCTATCTCTACGACTCCCGGACCCGATCGCCGGGCGGCATCGCGACTCAACGAGCCCCGACGGGGATCCGAATGCTGAATGCGATCGCGTATCCCCTCCTCGCGACGTACCTGCAGCTCGTGGGCCTCGTCCGGAACGCGCACGCCCGTCGTCGAGGGACTTCGGAGGACGAATTCCGCACCGAAACAGGTGGGCAGCGCCTCGTTTTTGCATCCCGCCGATTCGAGCAACTGCGAAGGCAGTACTCGGAGAGCGGGCACGCGACGACGGGCCGAGAAGGGAGGGAAGTGTCGCCGCATGCACCGGCGGTTCGATGAAGGGCACGCTGGCCGGCGCGGCCCCCACCGGACACGACCGGACCGGCTCGCCGTCGGTCCGTCAAGCAGGGCCCGGTCGCAACCCTTCTCCTCGCCATCGCTAGACCCCGTTCGCCCGTGGGCGAGCGAGCTCGAACGGATGCGCACCTACCTCGGCGAACTGCCCGATCATATCGAGCCGGGATTCCGAGAAGGAGCATGCCTGTCAGGCTCAGCCCCTCGCATCCCTCGGGCCCCGGTGATCATCGTCGGCATGGGAGGATCCGCTATCGCAGGGGAGCTTGCGAGCGTCGTCCTCGGCGGCGAGGGAGGCTTGCCGATCCGGGTGGTCCGAGGCCCCTCGCTTCCTCCCGAGCATGGCCCCGGCTCGGTTGTGATCCTCTCGAGTCATTCGGGAGAGACCTGGGAGGTACTGCGCGCGTACGAGGAGGCCGGACGGCGCGGCGCCTGTCGTATCGTCTTCACAGCCGGGGGCCGACTGCGCGATCGCGCGGACCGAGAAGGAGTCCCGATCTTTCGCCTCGCTCCCGATCGGCCCCCGCGGACCACCGTCGGGTCCGCCCTAGGGGGGCTCCTCGGACTGTTCGATTCCTGGCTGGCCGTATCGAATGCGGATCGGATCGCCGGTACGGTTCAGCGGATTCGCCGGATGCGGGATCGGTTCGCGAGTCCTCGGGGTCCGGCCGCAGCTCTCGCTGAGGCTCTCGGACGAAGGACCCCGATCATCTACGCCGAGGCCGGCCTCCTGCCAATCGCCCGTCGCTGGAAAGCTGGGGTGGAAGAGAATGCCAAGCGCCTCGCGATGTTAGATGAGCTTCCCGGTGCGTTTCACAACGCGATCGTCGGCTGGGATGCGCTCCCTCGCTCCGACGCCGATCGGTGGGGCGCCATTCTACTGACTTGTGCGCAGACATTGCGACCGGTCGATCGGGGGTGTGTCCACCTCGAGCGCCTGGTGCGCCGGCGGGCGGCGTTCGCCCGGATCGTTCGACTCCCTGGGAACGATCCGCTGGAGTACACGCTCGGTGGTGTCGTTCTCGGCGACTTCTTCAGCCTCTTCCTTGCTGAACGCCTCCGATCCGCTCCCCTGGCGACCGGAGCAATCGACCGTTTCAAAGCGAGCCTTGGGTATGCCGACGAAGTACCACCGGCACGGACGAGGGCCCACCCGCTTGATCCGATTCCGGTATCGGCTGCTCGAAGCGCAACGGGGATGCAAACCCCGCCCTCCGAGAGGCACTTTGCGTAGCGGATGGTGGGCGGACCGGCTCAGAGCCGGGAGGTCGTCGGTTCAGATCCGACCCCCTGCGCGCAGGGGGTGGGTTAACAGAGTACACGCACCGTGAGGCGCGAAGGGGCTTGCCCCGACCGTTGCCAGGCGCACCCGACTCGAACCCGCCGAGGGGTCCTTCTTCCGAGCCCACCTCAAGCATGCTGGTGTACTGGGGAACTACCTACAGCGCGAGGCGTGATGCCGGCCTACATCGTGACGACAATCTTTCCCCGAGCGTGTCCCTCGCCGAAGTACCTGTAGGCATCAGGGACCTTGTTCAAGGGGTAGCGCCGGTCGATTACCGGAGTTACTTTACCCGCGTCCAGAAGGTCCTTGAGGGCCGCTAGGGGTTCTTTCTTGATTGACGCGATGAAAAACTTCGTCCTGGGTCCGACGACGCGTGCCCCCATAGAGGTCCTCAGCAGCCGGCCGATGATTCGGAGGGCCGAACTAGACCCTGCGCCGACGATCAGCAACAGTCCGTGGGGTTTGAGGGCACGCCGGTACGCCGATAGTGAGTGATTGAGTTGGGTGTCAAAGATGACATCGTTGCGCTGACCGCTCCTGGTGAAGTCCTCTCGAGAATAATCGAAGACTCGACTCGCTCCGAGCGACTTGTTCAATTCCACGTTCTGGGTGCTGCAGACACAAGTGACCTCAGCGCCAAGCGACTTCGCAATCTGAACGGCGAAGGTGCCGACCCCGCCCGACGCACCATTGATCAAAACTTGCTGCCCAGGCCAGATCTGGGCCTTGTCGCGAAGCCCCTGAAGGGCAGTTACGGCAGCGAGGGGCACGGCTCCCGCTTGCTCGAACGTCAGCCGGGCCGGTTTCAACACCACCTGGGTTTCGTCGGCAACAGCATATTCTGCATATGCCCCACGCCCAATGCCGAAGACCTCGTCCCCGACATGGAGTTCCTTTACGTCCTTGCCGACCGCCATTACCCGACCGGCCACGTCGGATCCGGGTCGTCCCTCCTTCGGTCTGAAGAATCCGTGCCCTCTCCGGAGGATGAACGGCAGTTTCAACATGTGCCGGTCGGCCGCGTTCACTGAGGAAGCGTAGACCCGCACCAGCACCTCGTGATCGCCCTTGAAGGCCGGGAGAGGGATTTCCCTGAACTCAAGGACTTCAGTGGGACCGTAGCGATCGTAGACCCACGCCTTCATCGTACTCGGCAGGCTGGCGGCTGGAGTCGACACTTCCTACTCCGTTCCGGGAGGCGGGCAGGTGTATACGAGTCCTTCGAGGTGATGTTCACAGACCTTCAGCGATCTGTAGGGCTTCTCGCCATCGCCGAGGAGCACCGTCATCCCGCCAGTGGCGTATCCCTTTGAGATGTAACAGCAAGCGAATCCGCTCGGGGGTACGGCTGCCGACTGCCCAGAGGAGTCTGGGCACACCGACGTGGGAAATGGACCCGATGCGAACGTTCTTGAATTGTTAGTCCTTGACGTAGACATGCCCCTCTACATGGACACTCACCGAAAGGTGAAGGGCGTCACTGCCGCGGCCGTTGCCGAAGCCCACGCAAAGGATATCAAAGTGCAGGGCAAGCACGGAGTGAATTATCGGAGTTACTGGGTCGACGAGAAGAGCGAGACGATCTTTTGCCTGGTCGAAGCGCCCTCCCCCGAGGCCGCGGCCCGGGTCCATAAGGAAGCCCACGGCCTCGTTGCCGACGACATTCACGAGGTCCACGAGGGCTGAGTCAGCTCTCGCGATCTCCGGCCACCGACCGAAGCCAAGGGTCGAGGTAAGCATTAACCACTGACGGCTTTACACCTCTCCGGATCTCCCAAGCGATTGGGGGATGCAAAGGACAGAGGATCAGTATACCAAGAGCAGAGCGGAAAGGATTTGGATCCCCAGATGAAACTCGCAAGTTCGAGAAAGGCAAGGTCGAGCTCATCAAGATCGGAGGCGGGGTCGTTGGACGATTGACGCTCGAACCGGGCTGGCGCTGGTCCACACACGTGAAACCCGTCGCTAAGACGGAGTGGTGCGAAGCTCCCCATTTTCAGTTTCATGTTGCGGGTCGACTTCACGTCAAGATGGCCGACGGCTCTGAGTTCGACGTAGGTCCCGGGGAGATCACGGCACTGTCCTCGGGACACGACGCGTGGGTCGTGGGAAACGAACCGGTGATCGTGATCGACTGGGCCGGGGCCAGCAACTGCGCGAAGGGGTAGTGCGGCAAGGTACGGGAATCCCCTCGACCTCGGTGGGCCTCCCGGGATCCCCTAGCGACAACCCTAAGGGCTTCGAGCGGAGGGGCCGCTGATGGCGGCCGCAGCGTCCGTTCCCCCCGTGGGGGAGGCGCCGCCGACCGTCGTGCTGGGCGCGGGGTACGCCGGGCTCACCGTCGCGCAGGAGGTCTACCGTCGGTCGAAGGGAACGATCCCGGTCGTCTTGGTCGACCGAAACCCGGTCCACGTCCTGCGGACCGAACTCTACGAGGTCGGCCGGCTGGCTTCGTCCGATGACAACGCCGCGGCCTGGGTGGTACCGCTCGCCCAGGTGTTCGACCGGACATCAGTCACCCTCCGGCAGGGCAGTGTCCGGTCGATCGACCTCGCGACCCGGACGGTCGTGCTCGACTCGGGCGAGCTACGATTCCGTTCTCTTGCGATCTGCCTCGGCAGCGAGGCGGCGTACTACGGGATCCCCGGAGCGAAGGAGAATGTGCACCAGGTCTACCGCCTCTCGGGAGCGAAGAGACTCGCGGCCGCGATCCGCGACATCGAGCGCGCCTCGATCACCGTCCCGGGTGAACGGTGCCCCCGTTTTCTGATCGTAGGCGGCGGAGCGACCGGGACCGAGCTCGCGGCCGAGATCGCCACTACGGATTGGAGAGCGATCACCGACCCCGCCGCGCGACCGCCCGCCGTCTTCCTCTTGACCGGCTCGCTCCCGTTCCTCGCGGGGTTTCCCCCGAAAATTATCGAACGTGCCCGCAAGATCCTCGCTCGGTCGGGTGTCACGATAATCCCCGGGCTCAACGTCGCGCGGGTAGAGCCGGGCCGTGTCCACCTCGAGGACGGGTCGGTCCTCGCGGCGGACGCGACTGTATGGTGCGCGGGCCTCGAGGCCCCCGACGTCGTGCGTCGACTTCCGGTCCCGCACGGAAAAGGAGGCCGCATCGCTGTCGAGCAGACGCTCGAAGTTCCCGGACATCCCGGGGTGTTCGCGGTCGGCGACGTGGCCGATCTGCGAGACCCGGGAACCGGAGCCCAGGTACCGGCGACCGCGCAGGCCGCGCTCGCGGAAGCCGGGACCGCCGCCCGGAACCTCGTGGCTCGGTGGAACGATCGGCCCCTCGTGACGTTCCGGTACGAGGAGCGGTGGGTCATCGTCGCGCTCGGACTCGGACAGGCGGCCGGAGCGGTTCGCAGGGTCCCGATCTGGGGAAGCCCGGCAGCGCTTCTCAAGCGGATCGTCCAACGGGACTACGCCCACTCCGTCGAGCAGGGAGAAACCCCCTCTGCGCGGATCTAGCGTCTCCCGGCACGAGGGATCTTCCCACGCAGGGGCCCGGCGTCCGCGATCTCAGGTGTAGGCCCGCTCGAAGGGCGCGGAAATCCGGATGTGCTCGGGTCTGACAAACCACCCTTACCGAGGCGAGGGTCGAGCGGGCGGTCCCCCGTGCGCCCACTGCAGCGCTGCGGATCCCGCTTGGGTCCCCTCGGACGCATACCCGATAGGCCGGTCGGAGCTCTGAGCTACCGCCGTTGGGCGCGACGCGTCCAACTAGGGAGTTAGGGAGCAGGTCGAAACGGGCCGAGACCATTGCCACGATCTTGGACGGTGCGGTCTAGTTCGGATCAATCGCGAGGCCGTCAGCCTCAGCGGAGACTCGATAGATCTTCAACGGTCGGGAGGCGGGTCCTCGGAGCACCGCCCCCGTGCGAAGGTCAAACTCGGAGCCATGCAAGGGGCAGGTAACGGTCGTACCAGCCACTGGCCCCTTGTCGACCGGGCCCCCCACGTGAGTGCATTTCGCATCCACGCCGAAAAGGAGGCCGCCTACGTTGAACACCGCGACCGTTGTACCTTCCACCGTCACACGAATCGCTTTCCCGTGTTCCGGAGGCTTCACTCCTGCGACTTTCATCGAATCCGCCGGTTCGCAATCCCCATTCCGGAGGGGTATTCAAGAGTACGGAACCCTCGTTGGCCAGCCCTCCGGGTCGACTGTGCGGCCGTGGTCGGGCGAGCCTGACCTTCTACTCGAACCGATCCGGAGGGATTCGAGAAGAGGCTGCACCTCGTGTACTCCCCGTCAGGCGGGCCTCGGCGGCCTTTCACAACTCACCCATTACACAACCCACTCCTTTCGACCGGGCAGTTTAGGACCCTCACAATCCTCGAAGCTGGTAAATCAGCTCCTCAATCTCGGCTCCGCGAAAGCGTGCGAAACCCCTGTCCTCTCCGGACATCTTGAATCCGCAATTCTCGAGAACCTTCCGTGACGCCAGGTTGTCCTTGGCGACGCGGGCATACAACGGCCGTACGGGACTTTCCCGAAGGAGGGCCGCCAGGGCGCGGGTAGCGATTCCCCTGCCCCAGAACTCCCGACCAATCCAGTACGCGACCGAGGGCTTTTGAAAGAGTTCGAACTGGAGGACTGAGCCAACGATCCGACCGTTCCACAAGACGGTCCTGGCCAAGACGGCCGTGTCGCTGAGCATTCTTTCCCAACGAGTTTGAAAGGCCGCTTGCGAGTCCGACTCCTCTCCTCCGAACGCAGCCATTCGGCGGGCCTCCGGGTCCGATTCAATTCGGAACAAGACCGGGGCATCGGCCGGCGTCGAAGGCCGTAGCGTTACAGTCCCTGTCCCGGGCTCAGAGGGCATCGGCGAGGGATACGGCGACCTGCTCAAAGCCATGGCAGGGACGGGGCAAATCTACCCCATGAGAATGTTCTTGAATGGAGGCAGCATGGCTTCACCATGCCCCCTCTCTACATGGACACTCACCGAAAGGTGAAGGGCGTCACCGCCGCCGCAGTCGCAGAAGCTCACGCGAAGGATCTCAAGGTGCAAGGTAAGCACGGTGTGAACTATCGGAACTACTGGGTCGACGAGAAGAGCGAGACGATCTTCTGCTTGGTCGAGGCGCCATCAGCGGGGGCCGCGGCCCGGGTGCATAAGGAAGCGCACGGCCTCGTTGCCGACGAGATCCACGAGGTCCACCAGGGGTAATCCACTCCTTTCGACCCGAGCGTCTATAGACCGCGGCGAACTGCCGGTCGCCGAGAAGGATCGTGGACCCGGAAGAGCAGGCCCGGCGAGAGCAGGAACGGGTCATCAAAGGTCGAGAGCGTCTGAAGTTTCGAGTCTACTCCGCCGTTCGTGACGTTGTGCTCGGATCCGAGCTTTTCCGGTCCCATTTCGAACTCCACGAGCCCGAAATCATCGTCAACGTCTATGCTCGGTTCGTCGACGTCAATACCTCCCTGAACGAGGCACAGCTCCATTTGCTCCCGGCACGGGGCCGGTCCCGCGACCTGAACCGGTTCGCCGAGGAGCTGCGGGCCGGTCTTGCGGGAATCGCCTCCAAGCTGCAGCTCGAGTTCACCACCGATCCCGCGCGATATGGGGGCTCCGAACCCGTGATGCTGGTCGGGGTCCCGTGCGGCTATCGTGCCGTTCTGCTCCGCTCCCAGCCCGAGTAACTACACGCAGCTCACAAAACGGACCAGTTATGAGCGACCCATACGGTGCCTTTTCATTCAAGGGGCCAAAGTGAGACCAATCGGAGAGAGATGGGCCCGCATTGGGCCAAAGAACCCCCGCTGGTTTCAGCATGTACCCCCCGCCGGGCTCTGTCTCTCCGTGTTCCTGGTCGTGCGAAACCGCCGAGGGGACGTTCTCCTGGGTCGACCGCGGCGACACAAGGCTTGGCCAGAATGGGGATGCATGCCCTACTGGCGACTTGACCCGATCATCGAGAATCAAGCATGGGTGCTTCCTGCCTCCCATTTGATGATGGAAGAGCACCCTGACCATGCCGCGGGGCGGATCGCGCGCACATGGGCGCGACTTCTCCATGCATCTCCGAGATTAGTGGCATTGGACTCCAGCCGAATGCCGAGCGGTCGAAGAGCCGGTAGGGGAAAGTCCCGACGGATGCTCAATCACTGGGCAATCGGTTTCGTCTACGAGGTCCGAAGTGACGTCCCTCCGGGAGCGGCCCCCTGGTGGGATGAAATGAGATTTTTCCCAGTTCAAGAGCTGCGAAAGGTACAAATCGGGCGGGCACACCGCGATCTCCTCCGGTATCTGAAAGAGGGGAGGCGCCTCGGCCCCTGAGCCCACACAGCCACCGGGGCATTCTCAACTGAAGGTGTAGGGGCTTGGGATGCCCTCTGGGCGCTGCGTCCCGAATGACTTTTCGTGCTCTGATGGTCATTATTCGAGTCGCATCAGGATGGTGCTTTCGAGCTCTTCCTTGTCCCAAGCAGACCCGTTAATGGAAGGTGCGCTCGTTCGATGACCGAACGCGAGGAGCGCGCGAGGTTCACCTCGCGACGCGAATGGATCACGGACCGATACCGGGCGCGGGCTCGATCACGGTTTGACGGATGACCTCGGCGTGCCCCTCGTCCGCCGTCCAACCCGGCCGGGGCGGCTGCCCCATGGGGCAGCCTCCACGACGAGGTGAAGCGGGATCTCGGCGATGAGTCGACCCTGCGTGCTCTTCTGAATGAGCTCGGGCTTCGGCGCCGGCTCCTCCATCCGCAGGATGACGAGCCCGGCATCCCGCAGGTACCGAGAGTACGTCGCCAACGTGCGGTGGTAGGAGATGGTGTACGCCGTCTCGGTGTCAGAGATCTTCCAAGCCACGCGGACGGGGCGTTCGCTCCGGTACTTCTCAACCTTTCGGGAGATGATTTCGAGGTAGGGAGGCCGCTCAATCAGCCACGCGGACCTTTCGTCGATTTCAAAGCAGGGGTGGTTGATCGAGAAAACAAGGCGACCGCCGGGCGCGAGGAGGCGCCCCATCTCTCGGATCGTGGCGGCCGCGTCGCGGATATCCATGAACGCCATGTTGGCAACGATTCGATCGAATGTCCCGGCCTCGAACTGTGCCAGTCGAGCGGCATCCCCGTGGATGAACTCGGTCCCTGAGGGCCGGGCGGCTTCTCGCTGGCGTGCCAGTCGGATTGATTCGAGCGACGCATCGACCCCGACCGCGCGGGTCGCCCCCTGACGTCGAAAACGTCGGGTCAGGTAGCCATTTCCACAAGCGACGTCCAGGACCCGATGACCCCGGACCGACCCAAGCACAGCCAGCAGGGTAGGGTCGATGAGGGCCCGGTACCAGAGGTCGCCTCCCTCCCCTATCCGGTGATCTCGCCACTTCGCCAGGGCGTCCCAGCCGACTCTGGTCATCGGAATACCGGCGGACCCGAGGCCGGGCGGTGAATATTATAGTCCGCAGGCGCGCCCGGTCGATAACCGACCGGAGGAGCGCACGGGGCCACGTGGAGGATGACCACGCCCTTCGTCCGGAACCCACGCGTTTCCGGTGCCGCGTTGAGGGCGGGGGGTTCAGTTCATCTGGCCGGTCGAGAGTCCTGTCGTTAGGAAGGTCCCCCGATGCGAACGTTGGTGGCATCGACGTCCAGCGGAGGGTCAGCAATCTTAACGAGCTGGTTCCCGACGTTGTCCCCGGAAAAAAGGCGGGCAAGAGCCATGGGGGCGTTCTCCAGCGTGATCGACAGGTAAGGGTACCGGTGCCGGTGCATGGGGTAAGTCTCCCCGGGCTCGAGCACCATCTCCCGGACCCGGCGGTTTTTCATCAAGAGTTTCTGCGCGGGGAGCACTTCCTTCATCGACGGGACAGAGATGGCCCGGTCATTAAGAAGTGACCGGCTAAACAGGCGCCGCGTTTCCCCGTCCCCACGGCCTTGCGGGCCGATTCCAAGAGGAGAGAGTCGATAGAGGGAAAGATCACTCGGATCACGCTGGTAGTGACGAATCAGGCCCGTTCGCTCAATTTCTTCACCGAGAAGGTAGGGTTCGAGAAGAAGACGGATTTCACCCCGTGGAGGCGTTCGGTCGACGGATCGGATGGCTCGGTACCCGTACTTGCTCAGGAGCTCGATGAACCGGGGATCTTCGCGGATCGAATCGAAGAAGACACCACGGTAGGATAGCGAGAGGACCGGATCGCCCTCCCGGAACTCCTTCTCGAGGAGATTGAGGGCCTTCTCGCGTTCGTCCAACGCTGCGTAGAGCATCGCGAGGTGCGTGTCCGAGGTGTAGGACTTCGGTTCGCCGCGCAGCGACTCGGCGATGATCTCCCGAGCGACGGCCGGACGACCCACCAGAGCGTTCAGGAGTGCATGGTCGAAGCGCTCCGTTTCGTCCGCGGGTAGGATCGGGCAATCGGCCTCGCGGATCGCGTCCCCTCGGCGTCCCAGCTCGAGCGAGACGAGCCCGAGCATTGTGTGAGGGCCGAGCCGGTTGGGATTGTCGGCCACGTGCTCCATCATGTGTCGGGTACCGGCGTCGGAATCGCCGGCCGCGCTTTTCGCCCAGGCGAGGGTACCCTCGTGGTTGCCCCCGGGATCGAGCCGAACGACCTTCCCTAGTAACTCCTTCGCCTCGTCGAACCTCTCCAACGCGATGAGCATCAGGCCGAAAAAGGTGTAGGCATTCGCATTGCTCGGATTCAGCTTGATCGCCTCCCGGAACTCACGCTCGGCCACGCTCCAGTCGTGATCGTACTGCATCGCGATGTTGCCCAGAGCGGCGTGGGCCTCCGCGGAATCCGGGTCGAGCGCGAGCGCCCGGGCGGCGAGCTCTCGAGCCCGAGGTATTGCCTCGCGGAACGACAGATAGTCTCCCGCGGCCCGGACGTAGAGTTGGGCCCAGGACGCGTAAGCCTCGGCGAACTTGGAGTCGAGTTGAGTGGCCCGCTCGAACGCACGGACCGCCTCGACGGTGCGATTTTTCTCATGATCGCCGGCGGCGGCTAGGCCTTTTAGGTACAGTTCGTAGGCCTCCAAGTTCGCCGTCGGGGCCTTGCGCGAGCTCGCCGGTTCCGTCTTCTCGATCTCGAGCCGAAGTGCGTCCGCCGTTCGCTGGGCGACGTCCGACTGCACCTCGAAGACGTCGTTCAGCTCGCGGTTGTAGGTATTCGCCCACACGTGGCGCTGTGTGGCGACGTCGATCAGTTGGAGGGTGATCCGGATCTTCTGGCCGTCCTTTCGAACGCTGCCCTCGAGCACGGAATCGACGCCGAGCTCGTTTCCCACCTCGGCGATCGATTTGGGCGCAGTCTTGTACGTAAGCACGGACGTTCGCGCGATCACGCTCAGGCCCGGGACCTGGGAAAGCACCGAGATCAGTTCCTCGGTCAACCCGTCGGCAAAGTATTCATCGTGCGGGTCCGGGCTGATGTTGGCGAGCGGGAGCACGGCGAGCTGGCGCCCGAGGCTCCCGGCCGTCCCACGACCCCTTGCCGAGGGCGCCTCCCATGGAACCACGATCCGGTACACCCCTATGGGCACTCGGATGTTCTTGAGCGAAACGGGAGGAAGGCGCGCGAATGTCGCGTCGAGCTTGTTCTGGACCTGGTCATAGACCTGTTGGGTCACGCTGATGCCGCCGGGCTCGGATAGTCTTTCGATGCGGGAGGCGATGTTGACAGCGTCCCCGAGCACGTCTCCGTTCGACCGTACGACGTCGCCGAGATGCAAACCGATGCGGACCTGGACCCGCTGGGATTCCGGAACGCCCGCGTTCCGCTCGTGCAGAGCCTGCTGGACGGCGAGCGCGCATTGAGCCGCCTCGAGCGCGCTATCGAACTCCACCAAGAAGGCGTCGCCGATGGTCTTGATCTCGCGGCCGTGGTGCTGCGCGAAGATCGATCGGAGCAGCGCATTGTGATCTTGGAGCGTCGATAGGGCGTCGGCCTCGTTGGCTTGAGCCCGGGCGGAGTAGCCGACCATGTCGGTGAACATGATCGCGGCCAGCCGGCGCTGAGATGTCGACACGCTCCTTGGACCGCTCCGGCCCGAATTAAGGCCTCCCCCGGGGGGATGAAACGGTCCCAGGGCGCGACTCGGGCTGCTTGTTGATCCGGCCAGTCGCGAACCCAGCCCCACGAGCAAAACGGCGGTCGGTCGACCGTGCTCACTGGGCCGCGGTCTCGGGACCGAACAGCGTTGCGCGGCAAGGTGGGTTCCCTAGAGCAGCTTCCACGAGACGTTCACCCAGACCGGGGTGACGCCCGAGTCCTGCGCGTGTAGCCAGCCCAGCGCTGGAACATGCCTCCGCTCGACCAGAACGAGTAGGAATCCCCTGCCCGCTGGGGTGATGGTCGAACATCACACATCCGCCGTGGCAACACGACCAGACGCCCATCGAGTAAGGACCGGGGTGGAGGAAATACACCCCTTTCCCGAGGCGCATCGCCGAATCGCTCAAATCCCCCGCATGCCGGCCATCCGGAGACCGGCGCCTTCCCGGTGGTAAAGAGGTCGCGCGGCGACGTTCCCTTGAAGCACGTGTCGGACGTGTCGGTCCGGCCATCCTCGGGAACGTTTGAGACTGCCCGCGTCAGGTTCGCGGTCAATCCTCGGGAGCCGGAGCGGACTGGCGCAGTCGCCGTACCGATTCCTTCAGGAGCGACCGCAACGCTTCGGGGTCCTTGCCGACGGACGCCCAGAACTCCCAGGAGTAGAGGATCAAACATTGGGATTTGGTCGCCGCCTTTATGCTGGCGGTACGCGGCTCTTCGTCGAGCAGGGCCATCTCACCGAAGAACTGGCCCGGACCTAGGGTCGCGACGGTCTTGCCGGACTTTTCAACATTCACCTTCCCATCCACGATGAGATAGAATCGGATTGCTTTCTCGCCCTGCACTACGA
This sequence comes from uncultured Thermoplasmata archaeon, assembly GCA_963838955.1. GTDB lineage: Archaea > Thermoplasmatota > Thermoplasmata > Lutacidiplasmatales > UBA184 > Lutacidiplasma. The sequence continues at coordinate 24,382 of CAWISZ010000001.1, forward strand.
TGGTGTCCCCCGGGTTGTAGATCCGGTCGGTCGCCGTGGCGGCCAGAGTATGCAGGAGCTTCTTACTGAGATGAGAAAACAGCGGAACCGCACTCAGCTGCTGCTTCACGGTGGCTATGTCCATCGGGCTCGACATTCGGGATCGCTCCAATCCCGACGAGGTGTTCCGATAGATGAACCCATTGGAGGAGCCGGCCCTGCAGGGGGAGCGATGAGCCGCTGGTGGGTCGGCCAACGGTTGCTGCGAGGGATTTAGGCAGGAAGCTCGCCGAATCTCACGAGGTCGTGGGCCGAATGCCCGGCTCAAACCCGGTTCTGGGTCTCGGGTATCGCGCCCTCCTGCCCGGGAAGAATCCCCAGTGCCTTCGATTGTCCCTCACTGGTGAACGCAGTGTCAACTTCCGCTCCCGGTTCCCCGGGTACGATGCGGGCGTGGGCATTCGATCGTTACGGTCCCCCGGAGGGGGAAGAGCGCGGAGACGAGCTCAACCTATTGGTCCGGCTTGGACCGAGCTCGCGACCCCGCGCAGCTTGGTGCAATGAATATTCATGCGTTATCGGATAAGCCCGGTCGGCGGGAGCCCATCTCTTCCGCGGAAGTGTCGATACGCGTCGATCCATTGACAGCCGGCGACCCGCTTCGTAAGCTCGATGTCCTGTAGCCGTACGCGGTACTTGTGCCCGTTCCGCTCGCAGATCGCGATCACCTCGAGCCCATGGCTCTCCTCAACTCCCAGCACGGTCACCGCCTCCCCAATGACCCTCCCCGGGATTGGGAACCGAACATGCTCTTGGATCGCGTAGCATAGCCCCATCGCGACGTCCTCTTCGGTGTCGCAGTCCTGCTCGGCAATCGAATCGATCAGTCGCTCCAGCTCGGGATCCTTCCGGGCCATGCTCTTCTTCGAGTGGAGGCCGAGGGATTCATACCTCGTGCCCTAGACGTCCCGGGTGCGCGCCACCTCTCGAAGACCCGCGAGCCCGCTTCCCCCGACCCTTCTGCAGGATACCCTCCTCGAGCTCCACCCCTCCGAGGTCCGCACCCAGCTCGCCGAGCAGAGCGGGTTCATTCGCCGGTACCGTAAGGTCGACCCCGTAGCCTTCTTCTGGGCCGTCACGCTCGAGGCGGGCGTCTACCTCCAGCGTTCCCTCGACCAGCTTCGGCACGTCGACAACGAGCGGGCCGCCAAGCCGCTGCACTGCTACGCCAGCTTCTACGACCGATTCACCCCGGAGCTCGTGCAGTTTCTTCATCTCTGCGTCGCCCACGGTCTCTCTCAACTGAAGGCCGCTCCCGGGAACCGCCTCAGCCCGAAGCTCTTGGCGTTCGAAGACGTGCTGATCCAGGACTCCACGATCGTCCGGCTCTCGGCCTCCCTGATGACCCATTTCCCGGCCACAGGATCCACCCAGTCCGCCGCGGGGGCCAAGATCGCGACCTTGGTCAGTGTGCGCGCCAACGGGCCGAAGCGCGTGGAGTTGATGCCGGATAGCGTCAACGATCACGACACGCTCCACCTCGGGCCGTGGGTAAAGGGGTCGATCCTCCTCTTCGACCTCGGCTTCTACAAGCACCAGACGTTCCCCCGGATCGCCGAGTACGGCGGCTTCTACCTCACTCGACTGCAGCCTCAGGTGGATCCCACCATCGTCCGGTCCCTTCGAGTCCATCGGGGACGCGCGATCGATCTCGAAGGAAGGTCGTGGAAGGAAGTGCGGCCCCAACTCCAGAGAGAGGTGATGGATGTCGAGGTGGAGATCGCCTTCCCGCGGCGTCGATACCGCGGCCACCGTCGTGGGGACACGCTTACAACTCGACTGGTGGCGGTGTGGAATGAGGAGACCCGGAAGTACCACACCTATGTCACGAACCTCGGCCCGGAGGTGCTGAGCGCCGAGGACGTGGCGGAGCTGCACGGGTGCCGCTGGGAGATCGAGCTGGTGTTCAAGGAGTTGAAGAGCCAGTATGCCCTCGATCGTGTGAACACAACCAATCGGTCGGTGGCGGAGGCGCTGATCTGGGCCTCCTTGCTGACGTTGGTGGTGAGCCGAAGGCTGCACAGCGAGATCCGCTCTCGTTTACCGGAGGAGGTGAGAGTTCAGTATCCGCCGATGCGCTGGGGAATCGCCTTCCGAGAGCAGTCGGGGAGATTCTGGAACTGCTGATGAAGCGGCTTCGACGGAAGCATGTGGATCCCGAGCCCATGATGGAGCTCGCACGCACGCTGATGGCTCGAGCGTTAGATCCGAACGCCGGCCGAGAGAGATTCAGGGCCGAGTGGTGGGGTTAAGCGATAACACATGAATGAATTTTGAGCCTCCGACCGCTCCCCACCCAAAAAGGGGAGAAAAACCACTCTCTTGCCGCAATCCACTCCCGAGGAGACGAGGTCATCGAGGGTCGAAAGGAATATGCCCGCCCCGCTCGATGGGAGAGCGATGGTAGCGCGGACCACTCCGGAGGAAGTGGCCCGGCGGCTCGCAAAAGAGCCGGAATCGCTCTTGCTGCTGGACGTTCGAGAGGACGAGGAGCGGGCGACCGCCGTGATCGAGCCTTCGATTCACATCCCGATGAACGAGGTCCCCGAACGTCTCGCCGAGATTTCGCGGGATCGAGAGGTCATCGTCTACTGCCACCACGGAGCGCGGTCCGAAATGGTCGCCGGATTCCTGGAGGACGAAGGTTACTCGCGCGTGTCGAATCTCTCCGGTGGCATCGACGCGTGGTCCGCCCACGTTGATCGAAAGGTCCCCCGCTACATGTGAGGAACTTTCGGCCGAACCGGTCGGGTCACCGGTCGTGGGCGCTCTCCGTGCGCTAGGCATGTCCCCCCCGGAACGGTCCCTTCTCTATGTCCGCCCTCTCGTCTCCGGGAATGGGGAGCGTGGTGATCTCGTCGCCCTCCTCCGAGCGCCCATCGGTGATGGCAGCCTCCGAGCGTCGCCAAGGCGACTGGGAACGCTACACGCGCGCGATCGGCTCGCCCAGGAGATCCACCAGGATGCGCCGCCTGCGCAAACTGCTCCGGCACTTGATGGGCCCCGAGCGGCGATATGCACGCCTCCCCGCGACCGCACCCGACGGCGAGCCGAAGGGTGGGCTTTCTGGGATGCGTCCCATCGTCAGCTTCGTGACGCTCCGGTAGGTCTCTATCGACTCCCCCACGGTCCAGGTCCCGGAACGTTGCGAGAGTTCAGCGACCCGAACCCGGCTCCGATTTACCCGAGAATGCCTCGGTGTACGCCCGCATCCGCCAGTACGTGTTCAGGAACTCCTGCCCTCGAACGGTGACCTCGTAGACCGTATGACCATCGGAGTCGCCCGACGAGAGCAGACCGAGCGCGATCAGACGGTCGATCGATCGGCGGAGGCGGTCGACGGGCATCCCGGCCCCGTAGGAGATTCGAGTGACCCGCGCCCGCCCGTGGTGGCGCTTCACGACCTCGAGGATGGTCGCGTAGAGATCGGTCTGCTCGCGGCGACGCGCGCTCCCTGAACTCTCGCGCGACCGGTCCCACACGGTTCGGGGCCTCCAGGTCTACAGAGGAAATGCCGGGAGATGGTCGACCTTCTGCAACGAGCCCCGGACCGATCCGGGGGTTTGCTCTGAGAACGATCGAGTGTACTGGACCTCGTCGGCGGTGGCGCCCCGCTCGAGAAGTATCTCCTCCGCGAAGATCCGGGTCGAGTGGGCGTCCCGTCCGAGCTCCACCGAACCGGCGTAGATATCCTCCGCTTCGGCGTCGGCCTCGAGGATCACTCGTTCCCCTACGAGCGGTCCGCGAGCCTTGGTCTTGCGGCCGATCCGGATCTGGCGGCCTTTGAGTCCTTCCGTCGTGCCCACCGCCCCCCCGACCTCGACCTCTCCGGAGATGATGCCGCGCAAGGCCCGCATCGCCCCGCCTACCTCGAGGCGTCCGGCGGCGAGGCGCTCTCCGACCTCAAGCATTCCTCCGATTTCCACCGAGTCCTCGACCTCGAGCGATCGGCTCACGTCGAGTTTGCCTCCGACCTCGACCGACTGGCCGGTACCGTTGCCGCGGATCGACCCGATCCCCCCGATCTCGAGCCGTGCGAAGTGCAGATCCCCGTCCGTGCGGAACACGCCTCCGATGTCGATGTTCCCACCCTTGGAGGGAGCACCGAGGCGCGCCTTCCCGCCCACGTCGAGCGAGCCAAAGGCGAGGGGGCCGGTGGCATCGATCGTCCCGCCTACCGCGATCGATCGTCGGATCTCTCCGCTCTGGAGCGAGATCCGGCCTCCGACGGCGAGCTCATCCAGTTCGACCGTCGCCAGTTCGGCCATCCCACCCACATCGAGCTTTTCGGCCTTGAGGGCTCCCCGGACGACGACCCTTCCTCCGACGGAGACGCGGCGCGCCGTGAGCGTGTCGCCACAGTCGAGCAAACCACCGATCTCGAACCGCTCGCCCGTGGCCGGACCGCGGACGACGAGCTCCTTGTCCACATCCACGTCACGCGCTCGGAGGGTCCCGTCGACTCGGATCGAGGACCGTTCGCCATCGAGGTCCTCCGCGACCGAGAGGCTCCCATGGATGAGCAGGATGGCATGGTCGGCCCGGAGCGACGCGCACTCGAAGTTCCCCGTGATCTCGGCGTCGCCGGCGAAGCGCGCGCGACCGGAGACCTTGACGAGACCGTCGGCCTCGATGTGTACGTTCTTGTCGACATCCAGATCGCCCTCGATGGTCCCCAACCGGACGCGGGAACCCTTGGGCACGTGTTGGCCGGCCATGACCAACGGAAGCGGGGGGTAGGTAAAGGACTGCGTCACCCCCGGTGAGTCTCGGGCAGGTTCTCCGGCGAACGGATATGCATAGGAACGGTCCGGCGCCCATGCCGGATTCCCTGGCCGCGCTCCGGGCCGAGGTGGTCAGCTGCCGCCAGTGCCCCCGGCTCGTACGGTATCGAGAAGAGGTCGCCGTCGTACGCAAGCGTGAGTTCCGGGACGAGGAGTACTGGGGCAGACCCGTCCCGGGCTTCGGCGACCCGAACGCTCGGCTCGTCGCGGTCGGACTCGCGCCGGCCGCGCACGGTTCGAACCGGACGGGCCGTATGTTCACCGGGGACCGCTCGGCCGCGTTCCTCGTTCGGGCGTTCCATGCGGCGGGGTTCGCGAACCAGCCGACCTCGACCCGCCGCTCCGATGGGCTGCGCTACACCGATCTCTATCTCACGGCCGCGGTCCGGTGCGCCCCGCCGGGCAATCGCCCCGCTCCGGCGGAGAGCGCCCGCTGCCGTCCGTATCTGGATCGGGAACTTCGTCTGCTCTCCAACACCCGGGCCATCCTCGCACTCGGCTCGATCGCATGGGATGCGATCCGGGAAGCGGTCCCCGAGGTCTACGGCGCCGACCCGGTCCGAACGCCGTTCGCGCACGGCGCGGTGGCAACGATCGGTCCGGGCCAACCGCTTCTGTGGGCATCGTACCATCCGAGCCCCCAGAACACCAACACCGGGAAGCTCACCTTCCCCATGCTCGTCGGACTCCTGACGCGGATCCGCGAGAGCTGGACGCCGGCTCCCGCCCGCCGCCAAAGTTAATCGGCCGCCGGGGTCGCACGCACCGATGGCGGAGTTCGAGCTGCTCGAGCGGGATGGGCTCGCGCGCATCGGCCGGTTCGACACTCCGCACGGCCGCGTCGAAACGCCCGTGCTCCTCCCGGTGGTCCATCCGGACCCGACCCGTCAGCCGGTATCGACCTCGGAGATCCGCCGGCGGTTCGGGCTCGGGGCCGTGATCACCTCGTCCTACATCACGTGGCGAACCCCGGCGCTGCGGGACGCCGCCGAGCGTGGCGGGATCCACGGCCTTCTCGAGTTCGACGGGCCGGTGATGACGGACTCCGGCGCCTTCCAGCAGCACGCCTACGGCCACGTGGAGGTCGGCCCGGAGGAGATTCTCGAGTTCCAGAATCGCATCGGCAGCGACATCGCGACCGTGCTCGATGTCTTCGTCGAGCCCGGCGTCGACCGCGCGACGGCGGAAGCCGGGGTCCAGAGCACGATCGAGCGGGCCCGCGCCGCCCGACGCGCACGGCCGGGCCTGCTCGCGGTCCCGGTCCAGGGCGGAGCGTTCGACGACCTCCGCGCTCGTTCCGCGCGCGAGGCGAGCGCGCTCGGGGACGTGCTAGCGATCGGCGGAGTCGTCCCGCTCTTCGAGCAGTACCGCTTCGCCGAGCTCGCCCGCGTGCTTGCGTCGACGCGCCCCCACCTCGCCCCGGGCCGAGTCGTTCACCTCTTCGGGACCGGCCATCCCATGACGTTCGCATTCGCCGCGCTGTTCGGCGTGGACCTGTTCGATTCCTCGGCGTACCACAAGTTCGCCCGCCGGGGCCGGCTGCTGTTCCCCGAAGGGAGCATCGCGATCGACGAGCTGCGGGAGCGGATCTGCCGCTGCGCGCTGTGCGAGGAGATCTCCCTCCCCGAAGTTGCGAGACTGGAACCCGTCGAGCGGGAGCGTCGGATCGCCGAGCACAATCTGCTCACCTCCGCCGCCGAGATGGGCGTGGTCCGCCAGGCGATCCGGGATGGAACGTTGTGGGAGCTGGTCGAGCGAAGGGCGACCGCGCACCCGGCTCTCCGGGCAGGGCTCTTGGCCGTATTGGGACGGTCCGAAGTGTTCCTTCCCACCGAGCCGGCCAGCCGCCGGGCGTTCCGGGAGACCGGTCCCTCCAGCTACGATCGCCCCGCGGTACGATTGTTCCGGGAGCGCCTCGAGCGATACGTCCGTGGGCTTCCGCCGGCGCGAACGCTCCCGCGGATCGCCCTCTCGCCCGACTACCTCTCCCGAGTTCCCCTTTCGACCCGGACAGGCGAGCCCGTTCGGTGGGAATCCGAGACCCCGTTCGGGCCGGTGCCCACTGAACTGTTGGAGCTGTACCCGATCGGACCGTGTCTCTCCGCCGTCGAGTTCGAGTCCGGGGGTCGCCGAACCCCCAGCGACCTCTCGGCGGAACTGCGAGGCACGAGGTCCGAGGAGTTCGATCTCGAGCGAGACTGGACCGAGGAGTGGACCGAGCTCGAGGTCCGGTCCCGACTGGTGTGGCAGTACGGACGCCCCTCGGCGGAGGTGCTCGCCCGCCAACCGCTCCGGGGCCAGCGCTCGCGACGCACCGGCCGGCTCCGAGGGATCGCCGCCGGGGAGGTTCCGGTCTTCCAAATCGGCAACGACGGACTTCCTCGCCCGTCCTTCCGGGGTGCCGAGATCCTTCGGACCGCACTCTCTCCCCCGCGGGCACGCGTAGTGGTCCACGCGGACGCCACCGAGTTCGTGCGCGAGGGTCGAAGCCTCTTCTCGCGGTTCGTGCTCAGTGCCGATCCCGACCTACGGATCGGCGAGACCGGGATCCTGGTTGACGCGCGGGACGCGGTGCTCGCCGTGGGCCGGCTCCTGCTCGCTCCCCACGAGATGAACGACCTGCGACGGGGAGTCGCGGTACGAGTCACCGCGCATGCGAAGCGCCCGAGCGAGCCCGAAGAGACCGACCCCGACGAGGCTTAAGCGCCGCGACCGCATTCGAGTCCCGTACCGAGGGGCATACGATGACCCGAACATTCCTATTGCTGGCGCTGGACAGCGAGGGCGCACCCTTTTCCGAGGTGGCCGATATACTCCAGGACATGGGGTTCCAGCGCGGATCGAGCGGGTACGACTTCGTCTACGACTGGGGCCACGAGGCCACGATCCAGGAATCCCTCGAGTTCGCCGATCGGATCCAAGCCTCGCTGCGGGGAAAGCGGGTCGGGTTCCGGGTCGAGTCGACCGAGGACTCGAACCCGGAATAGATCCCTTCCTTCTCCGGTCGCTTCCGGCTCGACGAAGACGGCGTTCCTTGGATTCGCTGCGACGGGTGGACCGCGCGACCCCCCCCCGTGGACGGGCGTCTCTCGGGGCCGGCTGCACCGCGCGCGGGTTCGACGGGCTTATTCAGCCCCTCTCCTCCGAGACCTCGATGGCGATCCTCGGCATCGAATCGACCGCGCACACCGCGTCGGTGGGGATCGTATCCGAGTCGGCCGAGGTTCTCTCGATCGCCTCCGACATGTATCGGCCGCCGAGCGGAGGGATCCACCCACGGGAGGCGGCCAACCACCATGTCGATCTCCTACCGAGGCTCGTCGAACGCGCGCTCGAGATCGCGCACCTCGGCCCGAAGGACCTCGAGGCCGTCGCCTTCGCGCAAGGCCCGGGACTAGGCCCGAGTCTGCGGGCCGGGGCGACGGTCGCGCGGACGCTCTCGCTCGCCTGGGAGCTCCCGCTCGTCCCCGTGAACCACTGCGTCGCCCACGTCGAGATTGCTCGCGTGCTGAGCGGTCTCGACGACCCACTCCTATTGTATGCGAGCGGCGGCAACACGCAGGTCATCGCCTATGGACGCGGACGGTACCGCGTGCTCGGGGAGACGATCGACATCGGCATCGGGAACTTCCTCGACAAACTCTGGATCGCGCTCGGAGGCACGTTCCCCGGCGGACCGGCGATCGAGGTGGAGGCCCAGCTCGGCACCGAGCTCCTCGCCCTCCCGTACTCCGTGCATGGGATGGACGTCGCCTTTTCCGGGATGCTCACCGCGGCGCTCGCGCTCTACGCGAAGGGGGCGAAGCGCACCGACCTCGCCTATTCGGTCGAGGCGACGGCGTACTCCATGCTCACCGAGATCACCGAGCGCGCGCTCGCCCACCGCAAACACGGTGCCGTGGTCCTCGGCGGGGGCGTCGCGTGCAACGAGCGCCTCCGGGGGATGGTGCGTACGATGGTCGAGGAGCGCGGAGGCACGATGTTCGCTCCTCCGCGGTCGCTGTGCGTCGACAACGGGGCGATGATCGCCTGGACCGGGCACCTCGCCTACGAGAGGGGCCTGTGGGTCGCTCCGGAGGCCTCCGCGGTGCAGCCCCGGCAACGGACCGACCTCGTGCCAACGCCGTGGCGCGAGGAGCGTGCGGCGCCCGCGGGATTATAGCGCGCACACGGTTCGAGGCAGCGTGGAGGAGGTCGACGTCCTCGTGGTGGGAGCCGGCCCCGCCGGCTCGAACGCAGCCTACCATCTCGCCCGACGCGGCTACGACGTGCTCGTCATCGAAGAGCACGACCGTGTCGGTTATCCCGTGCAGTGCGCGGGCCTCGTCTCCCAGCGCGTGCTCGACCTCGCGGGATCGCGGCAATTCGTCCGGCAGCCGGTCCATGGAGCCAGCGTCTTCGGCCCATCGCTCGGATCAATTGCGTTCACGGCGGCCGAGGCGCGCGCCTACGTCATCGACCGGGCCGGCCTCGACATCTTCCTCGCCGACCGCGCGGCGGGCGCCGGTGCGCGCTACTCGACCTCGACGCGCTTCGACCGTTCGCTCGGGTCGACGAACGGTCGGGCGCACCTCGAGCTCACCCCGTTCGGCGGCGAGCGCCGCGAGATCGCGGCGCGGCTCGTCATCGGGGCGGACGGGGTGACCAGCGCCGTCGCCCGGGCCTATGGCCTACGCCGTCCGGTCGAGATCCTGCCGGCGTTCGAAGCGGAGTTTGCGACGAGCCCCGGCGACCCGGACCGGGTCGAAGTGGTACTTGGGCCACGACTTCGCGCCCGGGCTGTTCGGCTGGTGGATCCCCGACGGGTCGGGTGGGGCACGGGTCGGGATCGCGGCCGAGGCCGACGGCACCAGCGCACGCGTCCACTTCGATCGACTCCTCACCTACCTCGAGCGGCGCTTCGGGGAGCGCCTCCGCAACCCGACCGCCTACCTCGTGAGCGGGATCCCGATCGGCCACGTGCCCCGGACCCACGCGGACCGCGTCCTCCTCGTCGGCGACGCCGCCGGCCAGGTCAAGCCGCTTTCCGGAGGCGGGATCTTCATGGGGATGCGATGCGCGGAGATCGCGGCCGAGGTCGCCGATGGCGTGTTGCGCGGGAACGATCTCTCCGCGCGTGCCCTCGCCGAGTACGACCGCCGCTGGTGGGGCGAGTTCGGCGAGGAGTTCGACCGCGCCCTCCACCTCCGCCGCCTCTTCGTCCGCCTCTCCGACTCCGACTACGATCGCCTCATCGAGGTGCTGAAAGAGTCCGACCTGCTCGGCACGATCGTCGCGTTCGGGGACATCGACTTCCCGACGCACGTCGCGCGTCGGCTGCTCGCTCAGTCGCCGTCGCTGTTGCGTCTGTTGCCCAAGGCGCTCGGGGCCTGGCTCGCCCCCGGGGATCGCTTCGCGCCGGCGCTCGACCGGGTCCGCCGGAAATAGAAGAATGCGCCGAGGCCGACGAGAGCGATCGCCCCGGCGATAAGCCCATAGACGACCCACGCCCACGTGGCTGTCTCTACGATGATCGAGGTCTCGGGCGTGACGCCCGAGACCCCGAGCTTGGAGAGATTGAGCGTCGCGCTCCCGTTGGGGAGCTCGGTTGCGTTCTGCCACACCGCCGCGCTGAACCATCCGCGGGATTCGAGCCGGTACGGCGTGCCGTTCGCCATGAATCCGAGGGCGGTCCGGAGGAAGAAGGAGGCGGCACCGATCGACGAGGAGGTGGTGACGGGGATCGTGACGGTCGTGACCTGTCCCGGAGCGAGAGACGGCACCGGGAACGTGATGTTCGACCCGCTCACTTCGTTCGTCCCCGTGAGGAGCGGAGTGAGCGAGCCGCCGATCGGCGTGGCGGGACCGGCGTTCGATCCCATCGCATAGATGTCCAAGGTCAACGCGATCCCGGACATCGGCCAAGGGAGGAGGTCTTGCACAGTTAGGCCCAGGCTCCCCGAGGACCCGGAGTCTAGCGTCGGGCCGGAGAGATTGCCGAGCAGGTGGTTCCCCTCGAATACCGGGAGCGGGGGGTACGACGAGGCGCTGGCGCTGCCGGCCGGAGCGAGAGCGGCCGCGATGATCGCGAGCGCGACGAAGGCCGTCCACGCGCTCCGACGAGCGGCACAGTTGGGCCGCCTACGCACCGCCCGCATCCCCCGCCGGGGCGTGGGACTCGGCGCGAGCGACGAGGCGGCGGATCCGGCGCCAGGCCTCGGCGCGGCCGCGATCGCCGCCGAGCCCTAGGAAGCCCACGGCACCGATCCCGAGCTCACCTCCTCCGTTCGTGTTGGCCTTGAACAGCGCGCGGGCGAGCGCCCGCGGGTTGTGGGTTATTTCCACCGCTTCGTCGTCCGCGCGGTACTCCTCGCGGCGCGTGAGCGCACTCGCGACGCGACTGAGCACGGGATCCCAGCGCATCAACCGAGCGAACGTGCGGAAGAACGTCAGGTAGCGACCGTCCAGGTCCCGGATGTGGCCGAGCTCGTGCGCGACCACGCTCTCGAGCTCCTCCGGCGTGAGGGTCGCGCGTAGACCGCTCGACAGCAGGATCACCTCGCGCCGACGCACGAGGCGGGGGCCCCCGAACTCGACCAGCGTGAAGCTGAACGCGTCGACCCGAGCGTCCGAGAAGCCGAGGAGCGCAACCGACCGTTCCGGAGCGGGGAGGCGATCCGGCCATGTGATCACGGTGGGCTGGAGGACGCTGAGCCAGCCGCGGCCGACGAGCTGGTTGATCAGGAATGCGAGCGCGAAGACGAGGAAGGCGCCCCCGGCTCCGAGGAGCCAGATCGAGGCGAACTGAGGCTGGAAGAGCGCGAACGGCGATCGCACGAGGTCGTCCGCCCCGCCCCAGCCTCCCTCGACGATGACCCAGGCGAGGGCCGTCGTGACGAGCACGGCCCATAATGCGAGGAAAGTGGCCGCCAGTCTTAGAACGACCGGGGATCCGGATCGGCGCACGGCAAAGAGCAGTCCAACGCCGGTGGCCACCCAGACGACCACGAGAAGGAATGGGATCCCAAGAACGGGCGCATCCATGCCGGTGCAGGTCCTCGAACGACCTACAGACCCAGCTTCCGACGGAATTCTTCTTCCTCCGCCGGATTCAGCTTCTTGATCTCTTCGTTCAGATGGACGACCCCCGCGGGGCCGAACATAGCGACGACCCCCTTAAGCAGATTGACAAGGTACTTCCGCTCGAAGTCGGCGGGTCGGTAGACGTAGCGCTCGCCGCCTCGGCACGTTTCACGCCGACGCTTGACGACGCCTTTCGCGTGGAGGCGGGACAACGTCGTCGCCACCGTCGTATAGGCCACCCGGACCCCCCGGCGCTCAAGATCCTGTCGGACGGTCCGGGCGGGGGCCTCCTTCAGGTCGCGGAGCGAACGAATCACGTCCGCCTCGAGGGAACCGGGCATTTTGCTCCGAAGGATGCTTCGGCGCGCGGCTCTTTAAATCATCCGACCGTGAGGAACGAACGAGTACGTACTGACCGAGTTCCGGGTGGCACGGGGCGAGGCAAGCGTTTAGGGCGCCCCCTCAATCGGGCAAGGGATGACTCCACCCGCGGACCCGCCCACCTCGATCCTCGACCTGATCGGGGATACTCCGGTGATCCCACTGCGGCGGGTGACCGAAGGAGTCCCCTACCGGGTGCTGGCCAAGCTCGAGTTCCTCAATCCCGGCGGCTCGGTCAAGGACCGGATCGGGACCCCGATGATCGCCGAGGCGGAGCGCAAGGGCTTGCTTCGGCCTGGAGGGACGATCGTCGAGGCTACGAGCGGCAATACGGGGGTCGGACTCGCCCTCGTCGCCGCGGTCCGGGGCTACCGCTGCGTGTTCGTGATCCCGGACAAGATGAGCTCGGAAAAGATCCGGCTGTTGCGCGCCTACGGGGCCCGCGTGGTCGTGACTCCGAGCCAGCTGCCCCCCGACCACCCGCTGAGCCACTACTCGGTCGCCCGTCGGCTCGCGCGGGAGATCCCCGGAGCGTACTACCCCAACCAATACGAGAACGAGGGCAACCCGGTCGCTCACTACCGCACGACCGGGCCGGAGATCGATCGTGACGGCGGCGAGGGTCTCGCTGCCGTGGTGGCCACGGTCGGAACCGGGGGAACGTTGAGCGGGATCGGACGATACTTCAAGGAGCACCGCCCGTCGGTGCGCATCGTCGCGGTCGACCCCGCGGGTTCGATCCTCGGAACCTACTTCCGGACGAAGGAGATGGCCAAAGCCACCCCTTACCTCGTCGAGGGCATCGGGGAAGACATAATCCCGAAATCGATCCACTTCCAGTTCATCGACGAGTTCGTCGAGGTCAACGACGCCGAGTCGTTTGCCATGGCGCGCCGCCTCGCCCGAGAGGAGGGTCTCTTCGTGGGGGGCTCCTCCGGCTCGGCGGTCGTCGGAGCCCTGCGGTGGCTCTCCACGCGACCTCTACCAGAGGGTGCCACGGTCGTCATCGTTCTGCCGGATTCCGGCGATCGGTACCTCTCGAAGTTCTATTCGGACGAGTGGATGCGCGAGAAGGGCTTAATCGACCCGGGCGTCACCGCGCGTGCCCTCCTTTCGCGCAAGGGAGACCTCCCGGCGCTGGTGACCGCCGAGCCCACGACGCGCGTTCGAGATGCGCTCGCCCTGCTCCGCCGCCACGGGTTCTCCCAGATGCCGATCCTCTCCGCGGGCGGCAACCTCGGGAGCGTTCAGGAGGATGAGATCCTGCGTCGGATGCTCGAGGACGAGACCGTCGTCGAACGTACGGTCGTCTCCGTCCTCCAGCCTCCGTTCCCCGAGGTGGGCGCGGACGCCCCCGTGGCCACGGTGCTCCATCTCCTCAAGGGAGCGCGGGCGCTCTTAGTCCGGGATCCCGCGACCGGGACCCCCATCGGACTATTGACCCGGTACGATCTGCTCGGATTCCTTTCGGAGGAAGGCGGCAGCGATGCGATTTGACACCCGTCTGATCCACGCCCACCAACCGCCTGACGCGGCCACGGGGGCCGTGAACACTCCGATCTACCTATCGAGCACCTTCGCCCAGGAGGCACCGAACCGCAACCGAGGCTACGTCTACGGGCGCACGTCGAACCCCACCCGCGACGTCCTCGAGCGCGCGCTCGCCGATCTGGAAGGCGGCGCCCGGGGCCTCGCATTCTCTTCGGGGCTCGGCGCGCTCGTCAGCCTGCTCGAGAACTACGAAACGGGGAGCCGAATCGTCTCGGTCAGCGACCTCTACGGGGGGACCTGGCGCCTGTTCGAGCACCACCGCCGCCAGTTCGGTCTCCGGGTCGACTACCTCGACATGACCGACTTCGGCCCGCTCCGCGCCGCCCTGGCCGAGGGCTCCACCGATCTCGTGTACCTCGAGACGCCCACCAATCCGCTGCTGCGGGTCATCGATCTCGGCGCGGTCGCTCGGCTCGCGCACCGCGCGGGGGCGCTCCTCGCCGTGGACAATACCTTCGCCTCCCCGGCCCTCCAACGCCCGATCGAGCGGGGCGCGGACATTGTGTTGCACTCGACCACGAAGTACCTCGGGGGCCATTCGGACATCATCGGGGGAGCGCTCGTGCTCCGCGACGCGGCGCTGGGGGAGCGGTTTGCCTGGATCCAGAACGCCGCGGGAGCCGTTCCAAGCCCGTTCGACTGCTATCTCGTACTCCGCGGACTCCATACGCTCGGAATTAGGATGCGTGCTCACGGAGCGAACGCGGAGGCCGCCGCCGAGCTTCTCGAGGCGAGCCGCAAAGTGCGGATCGTTCACTATCCGGGCCTCTCGAGCCATCCGCAGCACGCGCTCGCGCGCCGGCAGATGGATGGCTATGGCGGAATGGTCAGCGTTGAGCTCCGCGGCGGGGGTCCGGCGGCGCGTCGGTTCATGCGCGCGCTCCGCGTCTTCACCCTCGCGGAGAGCCTCGGAGGGGTGGAATCGCTTGTCGAGCACCCGGCCTCCATGACCCACGCGAGCGTGCCGCGCCGGGAGCGCGAGGCCCACGGGGTCGGCGATGGCCTCGTGCGCCTCTCCTGCGGCATCGAGGATCCCGAGGACCTCCTGGACGACCTGCGAGCCGGCCTCAAGGCGGCCTAGACGATGCGTCGCGTCACGATCTACGATACCCTCTCCCGGGAAAGCCGGCTCTTCATGCCCCGCTTTCCCCCGCGCGTCGGCATGTTCGTCTGCGGACTGACCCCGTACGACGAGGCCCATATCGGCCACGCGCGGGTTGCGGTCGTGTTCGACGTCGTCGCTCGCGCGCTCGCCCGGTGGGGATACCGCGTGTTCTACGTCCAGAACGTCACGAACCTCGATGACAAACTGCTGCGCCGAGCGGGCGAGCTCGGCGTCGACCCGTTCGCGCTGGCCGACCGGCACTTCGGGGAGTGGCGCGATGCGATGGAACGGCTCGGCGTCAGGTCCGTCCAGTACTATCCGCACGCGACCGACTACATCCCCGAGATCCTGGAGCAGGTCGGCCAGTTGGTGGAGAAGGGATTCGCCTATCGAACGGACGACGGATCGGTGTACTACGAGGTCGCGAAGTTCCCCGGCTACGGCAAGCTCTCCGGTCAGAAGGTCGAAGCGCTCCGGCCCGGAGCTCGCCTGGAGATCGATCGCAACAAGTACGCCCCCGAGGATTTCGTGATCTGGAAGGCCGCGACGCCGGGCGAACCGAGCTGGGAGAGCCCCTGGGGCCCGGGACGGCCGGGCTGGCACATCGAGGACACCGCGATCACCGCGCGGCTCCTCGGTCCGCGCTACGATCTCCACGGAGGGGGTCTCGACTTGAAGTTCCCCCATCACGAGGCCGAGATCGCTCAGGCCGAAGCGGCGACCGGGCTCGCGCCGCTCGTGAACTTCTGGATGCACGCCGGCCTCGTCTCGATGGGCGGGGAGAAGATGTCCAAATCCCTCGGCAACGTCTACTCGCTCACGCAGGCGCTCGACGAGTTCGGCCCGATGGTGTTGCGCTTCTACTACCTCAACGCGCATTACCGCAGCCCGCTCGAGTTCACGCGCGGGGAGAGCCTCGAGGCCGCGCGCGAGGCCTACGCCCGCCTTTCGCTTCCCTACCGGCGTCTCCGGGCCCAATGGGACCAGGAGGCGCCCGAGCGCGCGGGGGAGGAGCTGCCGGAGGAGCTCGCCAGCGCTTCGGCCGACCTCGTGGACCGCCTGGACGAAACCCTCGCGGACGACTTTCAAACGCGCGAGGTGATCGCGCAGTTGTTCGTCTGGGGCCACCAGGTGGCCGAGTGGTTGCCCAAGCTCGACCGCTTGTCGAGCGGAGCGCTCGCGTCGCTCGCCGCGCCGTATCGCTGGGTCGAGGAGACGCTCGGGCTCTTCGAGGAGGTCGAGGAGAGCGGATCGAGCGATCTTGCTGCGACCGTCGGGGTGGCGATCGAGGCGCGCACCCGGGCCCGCGCTCGCGGAGACTTCGCCGAGGCCGACCGGATCCGGGACGCCCTGCGCGCCGCGGGGATCGAACTCGAGGACGATTCCACCGGGACTCGGTGGGAACGCAGCGGATCGAGGTGAGACGATGCGGGGCTTCGGTTTCGCCGAACATGGCGGGCTCGACCGGATCGGCTTCGTGGAGATCCCGGAACCCGCCCCCGGTCCGGGGGAGGTTCGGATCCGCATCCGAGCGGCGGCGTTCAACCGCCTCGACCGGTTTACGCTCGAGGGGATCCCCGGAGTTCCGATCGATCGGCCTCACGTCCTGGGCTCGGACGGATCCGGGACCGTCGACGCGCTCGGGCCTGGCGTGTCCGACCTGGTCGTCGGATCGAGCGTTCTGATCAACCCGGGCATCCCGGACGCAACGTGCGACCCCTGCCGGGCCGGGGAGGAGGCGCTGTGCCGCGCCTATCGCATCCTCGGCGAACACACGCAGGGAAGCGCCACGACGTTCGTCGTCGTCCCGCGCCGCAATGTCCACCCCAAACCCGAGCGACTCTCGTTCACGGACGCGGCCGCCGCCCCCCTCGTGTTCGAGACCGCCTGGCGAGCGCTCGCCACCGTCGGCGGCGTCCGAGCCGGCGACCGCGTGGCGATCATCGGTGCCGGCGGTGGGGTGCCCACCGCCGCCGTCCAGGTCGCCAAGCTCTTGGGAGGAAGCGTCGCCGTCGCTTCGAGGTCGCTTGCAAAGGCCGAACGGACGCGCGCGCTCGGGGCCGATGCGGCGCTCTCCTTCGACGCCGACCACCTGCTCGACAAGGTCCTGTGGCAGTGGAGCGAGAAACGGGGCGTGGACGTGATCTTCGATTCGAACGGTGCCGCGACCATCCCGAGATCCGTCCGCGCGCTGGCCCGCGGAGGCCGCCTGGTCGTCATCGGCGCCACCACCGGCCCGATGGTGGAGCTCGATCTCCGCACGCTGTTCTGGCGCCAGGCGTCGATCCGCGGTAGCACGATGGCCAGCTTCCACGAGTTCCGCGACGTGCTCGGCCACCTCGCCAGCGGGCGACTGAAGCCGGTGGTCGATTCCGTTTACCCCTTCGAGCAGGCGCCCGATGCGTTCCGCAGGTTCGACGGAGCGGATCTCTTCGGGAAGATCGTGGTCGAGAATCCCGAGTCCTAGGCCTACAGCGCGGCCGCCGGTGCCCGGGACACCGCAACGGAAGGTCTCAAGGACCGCGGTATCCTCTGGACGGACGTGAGTCGGGTCCGACCCTCGCCCCTGCACGCCCGGTCGGGTGCCGCGAACGCGAGAAGGCTTGCGGTCGTCGCGCTCACCGTCCTTCTCCTGGGCGGCTCCATCCTCATCGCACCGGTATCCCACGCGCCGGTGAGAGTCGCCCCGGTACCGCGCGACTCGGCGCCGTCCATGCCGATCTCGAGCGCCGCGCCCGCGTGCGGCTCGTCTCCGTCCGCGCCGAACGACCTGGTCGTGGGTCCCGGTACCGGGCCCTGCGTGATCGAGGCACCCGGACGGGGGACCCTCATCACCCAATCCGGAAACGTCACGGTCCTTCCCGGAGGGACCCTGATCGTTCGAAACGTCACCTTCTCGATCCAACAGTTCGTTTCGAACACGGGGACCCCGATGCAGCGGCTGAGCCACATCTACGCGTTCCGGGACGAGGGGAGCGTGCAGTTTTGGAATGCAACCCTGACGACGGCCGCCGGCGGCTCCGATCCATACATCAAGCTCAATCTGAACGTCACCGGCCAGATGACCGTCTGGAACTCGAGCTTCGAGTTCCCGGGCTGGATCGATGTGTACGGGCCGGGCGCGACCCTGACCTTGAATGAGTCGACGATCGAGGCGAACCCCGCGGCAAACACCACCTCGTACGAGTCCCTCGGACCAACTATTGTAGGAGATACCTCGTATGCGGCATCAATCTCGGCCGCGGCAGGGGCTCAGCTCGTTTTGTTGAACAGCTCCTGCGTCGACACGTACGCCGACAACACTCAGTCGAATGGATTGCCCGGACCTGTGCCCCTCTCCGATACGACCGTTTTCCAACTCACTCCCGCTCTCGGGAGGACTCTGCACACATTCGAAACCCCGACAGACTCCCTCAGCATGATTCAGGACTGGCTCTACCCGGACGGGATCTATGGAGGCATAGTCTCGCTTGCCTACTCGACTCAGTCCAGCGGCGTAACGAGTCAAGTATCGGTGACGTACAACGGTTCTAACTACCCGCTAGGGACTGTCAACTTCGGCGCTGGCTCCACTCTACCAGCTCAGATTCCGTTCTCTTCCGCGTTGGTCGCGGCAATCAACTCCGAGGGAATGCTGGCCTACCTGAACCTTACCGGCTCCTTCCCAGGGACTGGGCCCTCAGAAATCTCCGTAACCCTTACCCCCACAAGTATCGGAACGGTGAACATCTCCCTCGCCCAGATTACGCTCGGACCGCTTCTCCAGTTCAACCTTGTAGATTCAGGCCCGGGCACGACATTGACCCTCGCCGGTTCACTCTTGGACCTCAACTGGAACCAAGCCCCGACGAGCCCGGTTTCACAGTCGCCGCCCTTCCCCTGGGATTCGAACAAACTTCTCCTCGAGGATGGGGCACACGCTTACCTGGCAGGCCTGATTATACCTACGCCCAACCCCGGACCGACTGCCACTTCTGCGGTACTTCCCGATTTGTCTAGCAATGCCTACGTGTTTCGTTGGGCGGCGTTTTCGGTCGCGGGGCGAGGCGGAATCCCGGTCCCCGATGCTCGTGCACTCGCGTACTACGCAACTGGCGGCGGTACCACCAACGTCACGGTCAACGCCCTCAACGACCTCAGCAGCAGCGACCCCATCCTGTGGGGATACGTGCAATCGTGGGATGCTGCGCGTGGAATCTCGTCGTACGGGGTAACGTCTGCGACCGGCCCGAATCCGGGTGTCGGATACTTACTTCTCGTATCGGACAACATCACCGAGGCGGCGCTGCCATCCAGCGTCTTTCTCGGTTCGTACAATGCAAAGATCGTCCCACCGATCCCGGGTGTGGCGACCGCCTCCTTCGCATTTTCCCTTACGCAATACCCAGGCGGCCTCACGAACGATTCGCCCGAGTTGGCACCCGCGACCCATTTCCCCCAGTACGCGGCCGGACTCTTGATCGGAAGCTTATCCTTCACGATCGACGGCGTCCCCTCAACCGCGTCGGTCCACATCGGTCAGACCCTCGGCGTACAGATCCCCCTCCAGAACACGGGGACGGCCCCAGTTGCGAACCTCTCCGCGACCTTGACCTACCAACCGCCCTCAGGGGGAAGTACCGTAGTTTCCGTCCTCCCGCTCACTAACGAAAGCATCCCCTCGAACGCAACGTCTGCGATCGATCTCTCGTGGAAAGTCTCGGAATCTGTGATCGGCGACATCGGCGCGATCTCTGCAACCCTTGCCATCGGGGTCGTCTGGAATGGCGGGCCATCGATCGGGGACGGGGGCTCGGTCGCGGTATCGGTGCCCGTCCGGATCCTCCCCTCGTACGTTCGGATCGCATCGCTCCCGGCGTACCCGCACCTACTGCAACCCGAGACGACATACTCGAGCAGTGGCACGATCACCTTCAACGGGACCGGGGCGGCCGCCGTGTCTCTGGCCGCTTACCCGCTCGGCGGCGGCGCAGCCGTTCGGTTGGCGACTGCCTCCTCCGCGCTCGGCAACTTCACCCTCGCGTTCAACTCCTCCGCCTTGCAGGCAGGGATTCTGTACTCCTTCGGGCTGAACGCTTCGTACAACACCGCGTTCGCCCCTTCGACCGTGTTGCCCGGAAACTACTCCCTCGTCGCGGCGCCGGTTCCCGAGTTGGCCATCACTTCGATCACGACCACCGCGAACGGCATCGGTCCCGTCTCCTCGGTTCGCATCGGACAGATCCTCGGGGTCACCGTCGTGCTCTTTAACGATGGAACGGGAGCCACGACGAACCTGTCGGGGATCCTCCTCTTCGTCGCGCCCGGATCAGGACCCGGGACGCTGATCGCGACACTGCCGCTGATCAACGCTTCGATCTCTGCGGGACAGGGCTACGGAGTCAACTTTACCTGGACGGTGACAGAACGCGTCATCGGCGACGTGGGGCCGGTATCCGCGTCTCTCCTCGCGACCTTTGCCTGGAACGGCGGTTTGGTTCCGTTCGGAGGAGGCGTGGTCAATGCCAGCGTACCCATCCACGTTCAGCCCTCCGATGTTCGGATCGTCACCTTCCAGCCGTACCCGTCCACGCTCCAGGTCCATTCGAACTACACGAGCCCCGGCACCATTTCGTTCAACGGCTCGGGAGAAGCCTTCATCGAGCTGATCGCGGCCCCCGTCGGCGGTGCTGCATTTGTCCTGGCCGAGACGAACGCCTCGGTCGGAATGTTCAACCTCACCCTTTCCTCCTCCCGATTGCTTCCTGGAATCGTCTACAATCTTTCGATCGAGGCCAGCTACAACACGGCGCTCGCACCGGTGTACGGAGCCGCGGGTATCGTTTCCCTGGCCTCCGGCGGTTCGTCCGCTTCCTCGAACGACCTCTGGCTCGGGATCGCCATCGGAGTCGCCGCCGCCGGGGCGGTGCTGGTCCTGCTCCTGCTGCTGCGCCGGGGCCGGAAGTCGGAAATGCAAGAGTGCGGCGAATGCGGATCGCTGGTCGCGGCGAACGAAGAGACCTGCCCGCGGTGCGGCACCTGGTTCGAGACCGAGCCGATCCCGTGCCCCAGTTGCGGAGCCGCCATCCCGGCCGACGTAGGGATCTGTCCCGCGTGCGCGACCGAAGCTCCGGACCGCCCCACTGTGGTCCACGCGAGCGAAGCGGACCGGCAGGCCTACGAGGAGTTCGTCAGTCATTACCGCGCCGCCGCCGCAGGGGAGCTCGGGGAGGATTATCCGGAAGCCGACTTCTGGGCATGGTGGAAGCAGCAGCCGTCGTACTACAGCTTCCGTGCGTGGAGAAAGCGGGAGGAGCGGGACTCCCATCCCGTCGAGCCGCCGGTCGACCCCGAGCCCTCGGACGAGGAGCTTTTCTGAGGTTCGCCAGGCGACATCTTTAACGTGCGCCGGTCATGGATGCTCGACTTTCGCATGCTGGGGGATCTGGAGCGGGGACGCCAGAAGATCGAGTGGGCCCGGACCCATATGCCCGTCCTCGAAGGGATCCGCCGACGCCTCGACGTGGAGAAACCGTTCCAGGGGCTGACGATCTCCGCCGTACTCCACGTCGAGGCGAAGACCGCGGCTCTTGCGCTCGCCCTCCAGGCCGGGGGCGCCCAGGTCCACCTCGCCGCCGGAAACCCGCTTTCCACCGACGACGATCCCGTGGCCGTGTTGATCGAGGCGGGGATCGATACCCACGCGGTGAAGGGGGAATCGATCGCCGAGTACAACTCCGGGATCGCAGCGATGCTCGAGGCGGACCCGGATATCATCGTCGACGATGGGGCCGATCTGGTCGCTCTCGTTCACACGAAGCGCAGGGACGCCGGGCGCATTCGGGGATCTACCGAGGAGACGACGACCGGGATCACGCGCCTGCGCGCGCTCGAAAAGTCCGGCAAGCTCCTCTTCCCGGCGATCGACGTGAACGACGCCGAAATGAAGCATCTGTTCGACAATCGGTACGGAACGGGGCAATCCACGGTCGATGGGATCCTCAGTGCGACGAACCTGCTCATCGCCGGCCGGGTCGCGGTCGTCGCCGGATACGGCTGGTGCGGGAAAGGGATCGCCGCGCGGCTGCGCGGCATGGGAGCCGACGTTATCGTCACCGAGATCGACCCCGTGCGCGCGCTCGAAGCGCGGATGGACGGATTCCGCGTGAAGCGGATGTTGGATGCCGCGACGCACGCCAACCTGATCGTGACCGCGACCGGCAGCACCGGGATCGTGGGGACCGAGCACTTCCGGGTCATCAAGGACGGGTGCCTCCTCGCGAACTCCGGTCACTTCGACGTCGAGGTATCCCGGACCGATCTGGAGGGAGTCGCTATCTCCCACCGGCCCGTGCGTCCCCACGTGGAGGAGTACGCGTTCGCGGACGGCCGAAAGGTCTACCTCCTCGGGGAGGGACGCCTCGTCAACCTCGCGGCCGGCCAGGGCCACCCGGTCGAGATCATGGACCTCTCCTTCGCCCTCCAGGCGCTGAGCGCCGAGCACATCGCGAAGCACGGCCGCTCGATGAGTCGGAAGGTGCACGCGGTGCCCGCGGAGCTGGACCGCGAGGTAGCGCGCGCCGCTCTCGCGCCGTTCGGCGTCGAGATCGATGAACGCACGGACCGGCAACGGGACTACGCCGCCAGTTGGGAACTAGGAACATGACACCGGAAGCGAAAACGCCCGAGGAGCTGCGCTACACCAAGACCCACGAGTGGGTCCGGATCGAAGGCGACCAAGCGACGATCGGTATCACCGACCACGCCCAGGGTGAACTCACCGACATCGTATACGTGGACCTGCCCGCGGTCGGCAAACCGGTGAAGGCCGGAGCTTCCGCGCTCGTCCTCGAGTCGGTCAAGACGGTCGCCGACATCTACGCCCCCGGCGACGGGCGCGTCAGCGCCGTGAACACGACGTTGAAGACCGAACCCGGCCTGATCAACAAGGACCCGTACGGGCAGGGATGGATCGTCCGCATCCAGCTCGAGCACCCGATCCCGCCCGAACAGCTCCTCGACGCGGCCGCCTACCGCGCGCTCGCCGCGACGCACGCCTAGCGGCGGATCACTTTCCTTCGAACTTGGGCGGACGGCGTTCCAGGAACGCGCGCATCCCCTCGGTGCGGTCTCGGGTAGCGAACGTGTGGCCGGCCGACTGCCCCTCGAGGTAGAGGGCCGCCGAGAGTGGAGCGTCCATGCCGTCGTCGATCACCCGCTTGATCCAACGCACTCCGAGCGGGGCGCGGCTCGCGATCGTTTCGGCGAGCTTCTGGGTCTCCTCTCGGGCCGTGCCGGCGGGGTAGACCTGGGCCACGAAGCCGAGGCGATAGGCCTCCTCCGCTCCGACCGAGAGGCCCCTGTAGACGAGCCACTTGGTCTTCGCCCGCCCGATGAGTCGGGTGAGTCGCGAGGCTCCTCCCATCCCCGGATGGATCCCGACCGTCACCTCGGGAAAGCCGAGCTGGGCACCTTGCGCCGCGACGATGAAGTCGGCGGCCAGCGCGAGCTCCAGGCCTCCTCCGAGCGCGTACCCCTCGACCAGCGCGATCACGGGCGCGGGGAACGTCTCGACGCGACGGGCCGCGCGCTGACCGATGTAGCCGAACTCGACGCCCTCGGCGAGGCTCTTGCGTTCCATCTCGGCGATGTCCGCACCCGCGGCGAACACCGGGGAGGAGCCGGCGAGCACGACCGCCCGGATCTCCGGATCGGACTCGAGGCCATGGAACGTGCGCTCGATCTGCTCCAGGAGATCGGAATTGAGGGAGTTGAGCACCTCCGGCCGGTCCAGGAGGACCCAGGCGACCGGACCTCGACGCTCGACCCGAACGTAGGCCATCGGCCAGCGACTCTCGCCCGCCGCGGCTCGCCGGCGCAGCTCGGCGGAGATCGGGAAGGCGTCACCCCACTTCTTCGCGTACTCATTGACCAGGCGCAGCCCCTCGGGGATGCCGATCGCCGAGAGCTGGGCGAAGGGTCCCCAGGCACGGCGAAGTCCGACCGTCGCCCCCCGGTCGGTTGCCTCGGGCGTCGCGACACCCTCCTCCACGAGACGGGTCGCGATCCCGATCGTCAGGCCGAGGAAGCGCTCGCGCACCGCGGCCTTGCGCGGCGGCTCCACCGCGGTCTCCTTCCATGCCCAGCGCTGGCCGGAGCGGAACTGCTCCTGGAGGCGGCGGGACGGCGCATAGGCCGCTCCGAAGGCGGCGTGCAACGACACCTGCGAATGGGCCGCGATCGGGATCCCGGTCACGTTCATCAGCTCGAACGGGCCGAGGGTCGCCCCGAACAGTTCTCGCCCGACCTCTTCGATGGTCGCGAGGCTCGCCACGCCCTCCTCCGCGAGGCGCGCGGCCTCGTTCAGGTACGGGACGAAGTAGCGGTTGACCGCGAAGCCGGCACGATCCGCGACGCGGATCGGCACCTTCCGGGTGAGGTAGGCGAACTGTTCGAGCGCGTCCAGGACCGCGGGATCGGTAGACTCGCCCCCGATCACCTCGAGAAGCTTGTTGATCGCGGCGGGGAAGAAGAAGTGCAGGCCCGCGAAGCGCTCCGGGTGCGGGAAGCCTTGCGCCAGTTCGGTCACGGAGAGCGACGAGGTGTTCGTTGCGACGATCGTCTGCGGCGCTACGAGCGGACCGAGCTCGTGGAGGAGCTTCGCCTTGACCTCCCGGTCCTCGAACACGGCCTCGATCACGAGAACGCTTGCGTCGACCGCGGCCCGAAGATCGGTCGTGAACGAGATGCGGCCCAGGATCTCCTCGCGCCGGGCCGGCGTCAGCTTCTTGCGCTCGATCGCGCCCGCGAGCATCTTCTCGATGAAGCCGCGGCCGCGTTCGAGCATCGGTGCGTCGACGTCCCGAACGCGGACCGTGAAGCCGGATTGGGCGCATGCCTGGGCGATCCCGCTGCCCATGTTGCCGGCGCCGATGACCGCGATCACCGCCGGGGGTCGGACCGAGGGGATCTGCATGAACGAACGTGCCTCTGCTCCGCGTCAGGAATGGGGTGTATTTACAGTTCGGGCCGCCTCGCCTCGGAACGGCCTCGGGGCCCGGCCGGGGCGCCGAGGGTCCTGCCTCGCGCGTCTCGGGCGTCCGGCCGCGGCTCCTCCACAAGTTAAGGCGGCCGGTGCTCCGGGGGAACGATGGCCGCCGGGGAGGACGAGCGGGCGGCGGACTCCGCTCTCGAGACCGAAGCGCAACTGGTCCTGACGCTGGGGGGATACGCCCTCGAGCTCGCCGGGGCCCGGCTCGTCACGAACGAGCACGTCGCCGTCCCGCGGTTCAACTTCGTCCAAGAGCTCGGCATCGCCCGGGAGCGCCAGACGGCGTTCTTCGAGCGTGCGCTCGATCACTACTTCCAACGCGCCCTCCGCCCTACGTTCCGCGTACGGATCCCCGTTCCGGGGTACCTCGACGCCAACTTGCGACGGCTCGGATTCCAAGCTCGACCCGAGCCGCTGACCCTCCTCCTGGGGGAACCCAGAGCGGAGCCGGCCTCGAGAGCGACGACGCGGGTGCGACTTGCTCTCGATGACGAGCTCGACCAGGTGGCCGCGTTCTGGACCTCGGAGCGGGAACGCCCCGAGCTCGCCGCGGCCCTATCGGTCGCGATCCATCACCCGAACCCGTACGAGCGTCTCGTTCCCGTGCTGGCCGAGCTCTCCGGCGCCCCCGTCGGCGTCGCCCTGGTCTATCGGTACCGGAACGTGGCCGGGATCTTCGGGGTCACGACCCTGCCTCAGGCGCGCGGGCGGGGTGTGGCGAGCGATCTCACACGGTGGGTGACGGCCGAGAACGTCACCGGCCCGGGTGCGTATACTTCCTATTGGCCGACTCCGCACGGCTCGAGAAACGTCTCGCGAGCCTCGGCTTCCAGCCCGCTCGGACCTTCCGCGTGTACGAACTCGCGTCGGACAGCGCGCTCGCGCTGCCGTCCCCCGGCCTCCCCGGACCTCCCCAGTGGAGGCCCCCGCGGGTGCCGCGGAAGTTCACGGGCTCGGGCGGCGCAGGCTCTCGAGCTTAAGTCGCTGCTCGAGCGAGGCAATCGTACGGATGGTCGGGATCACCGTGTCCGCATTGAGCGAGATCGAGTCGATCCCTTGGCGGACCAGGAACTCGGCGAACTCCGGGTAGACGCTCGGGCCCTGACCGCAGATGCCTACGGTCCGTCCTTCGGCGTGGGCCCCTTCGATCAAGAGCTCGATCGCGCGCAGCACGGCCGGGTCGCGCTCGTCGAAGTATCCCATCCGGCCGAGCGTCTCCGAGTCCCGGTCGGCGCCGAGCACGAGCTGGGTAAGGTCGTTCGAACCGATCGAGAACCCATCGCAGTGCTGGGAGAACTCGCGCGCGAGGAGCACCGTCGACGGGACCTCGGCCATGAGGTAGAGCTGGAAGTCCCGGGAGCGTCGCAGGCCGGCCTCGCGCATCATCGTCGCGATCTCCTCGAGCTCCCAGGTGTTCCGGACGAACGGTAGCATCACGTGCGCGTTCTTCATTCCCATCTCGGTCCGGATGCGGTGGATCGCCTCGAGCTCGCACAGGAAGGCCGGTTTGTAGACCGGAGAGATGTACCGGGAGCAGCCGCGCCAGCCGATCATCGGGTTCTCTTCGACCGGTTCGTAGGCCTCTCCACCGGGCATCCCGCGGTACTCGTTGGTCTTGAAGTCGGAGGTGCGGATGATCACGGGGCGAGGATAGAACGCCTGGCAGACCTTGGCGAGCCCGTCGGCGAGGCGGCGGACGAGCTCCTCCTTCCGGCCCTCCTTGAGGAGCTTGAGCGGGTGCTCGCGAATGTGAGCCGTGAAGATGAACTCGATGCGCAACAGGCCGACGCCGTTCACCGGGAGCTGGGCGTACTCCGCGGCCTTTTCCGGCACGCCGACGTTCACGTAGATCTTGGTGGCGGTGACCGGGGAGGAGTGTCCCCCCGTGCTCAGCGCGCTCGCCGCGGGTGCCGGGGTCGCGCTCGCGCGTCGCCCTCGGTAGACCTGCCCGGTCTTTCCGTCGACGGTGACCTCGGTCCCGTCGACGATCGTGTGGGTCGCGGTCCGGGTTCCGACGACGCACGGAACGCCGAGCTCGCGCGAGACGATCGCGGCGTGGCAGGTCATTCCGCCCTCGTCCGTGACGATCGCGGCCGCGTGCGCCATCGCCGGCACCATGTCCGGCGTCGTCATGGACGTGACGAGCACCTCGCCGGGGCGTAGCTTGTCCATGTCGGCGGCGCCTTTGAGGATCCGCGCGACGCCGCTCGCGACTCCCGGGCTCGCTCCGAAACCGCGCAGGATCGCGGCCTCGGACTCGGGTGCAGCCTCCGTCGGAGCCGCCCCTCCCTGGCCCGGGGAGGCCTCGGTGGCCCCCGCGCTCCGAGCCTCCTTGTTCGGTATCGTGGTCACGGGACGGGCCTGGACGATATAGAGAGCGTGGGCGTCGGCGCACCACTCCACATCCATCGGTCGCCGATAGTGGGACTCGATGACGCGGGCGAGCGAAGCCAGCCGAAGAATCCGATCGTCCGACAGCTTCTGCACGTTCTGCTCGGCGGCCGGGATCGCCTCGTGTCGGTTCCCGCCCCCCTCCGCGCGCACGATGCGCACGCGCTGTTCGGAGATCAGCTTCTGGACCACCTGCTGGCTGACGCCATCGATGACGTAGTGGTCGGGCGTGACCTCGCCGCCGACGATCGCTTCCCCGAGACCCCAGCCGGCCTCGATGATCATGTGGTTCTCACCGGTATTCGGGTCCCGAGTGAACAGGATTCCGCTGACGATCGAATCGACCATCTTCTGGACGAGGACCGCGACCTTCACGTCGGCATGCTCGAAGCCCTTCCGGCTCCGGTAGGAGATCACGCGCGGCGTGAAGACCGAGCTCCAGCAGCGTCGGATCGATTCCAGGATCGCCTCCGTGCCGCCCACGTTGAGGTAGGTGTCCTGCAGGCCCGCGAACGACGCGCCTTCGAGATCTTCCGCCGTGGCGCTCGAACGAACGGCGGAAAAGCGCACGGAGTGCTCGCGAGCGAACGTCTCGTACGCCTGTACGATCTCCTTCCGGAGCTCCGAGGGGAACTCGGTCCGGTCGAACGCCGCGCGGATCCGCTGGGATGCGGCTTCCACGTTCTCCGACTTGGAGACGTCCAGTTCACCGAGCGCCGCTGCGATCTCCTTGCGCAGGGCGGGGATCGCCACGAACACGGAGTACGCGTCGGTCGTGACCACGAACCCGGGAGGGACGGGGAGTCCCTCGCGGACGACCTCGCCGAGCTTGCTCGCTTTGCCCCCGACGAGCGCGTGGTCGCGCTCGGAGACCTCCGCGAGGGCCACGATGTACTTCATGCATCCTCCGCCCGGTCGGCCCGCACGAACTGAAAGGCGACGAGATCGTCCTGAGGGGAGTACGGATGCACGACGTGCTGATCGATCCGACTCCAGTGGGCACTGCCCCCGATGCGATTCACGAGATCCTCCGCGCGCACGTCCGCGCCTTCGCGGGTCGTCACTTCGTAGTAGTGCACGACTCCGCCGGGACGGACGAGCGTTCCTACCGAGGGTAGATACTTAATCCCTTCGTGAGGGAGATTGAGAATGACGCGATCGACGGGGCTCGCCGAGGAGAGAAAGGCCGCGACGTCGGCTTCGACGGGTTCGACTCGGTCGGCGTAGGCGCAGCGTGCCAGCGTCGATCGCAGGAGCGCGATCGCTGCCGGATTGGAGTCGACGGCCGTGACCCGGCGCGCCCGGCCGTCCCGAGCGATCGTGACCGCGAACGGTCCGACGCCGCAGCACAGATCGTCGACCTCCTCGCCCGCTTCGACGTCCTCGGCCACGCGCGCGTGCTCGCGGGCGAGGCGCGGAGAGAAGTAGGCGAGCTCCAGATCGATATCGAACGCGATCCCGTTCTCGCGGTGGATCGTCCGGAAGTCCCCCGCTCCGGCCAGCTGGACGAGTCGGCGACGCCGCTGCGTGCCGTGGACCCCGTGGTCCGCCCCCACGATCCGCGCCCCGGGAACGAAACGCAGCAGCGCCTCACCGATGTCGGGGCCCCATTTCTCGAGCTCGGGCGGAATGCGGATCAGCACGACATCGCCGACGACGTCGAACGAGCGGGGCAGGAGCTCCCGCTCGTTCGGAGGCAGGCGGACCAGGTCGCGATATTCGCGCGCGTGCGGAGTCGTGAACGACTCGAACTCTCGCTCGCTCGGCGTGCCGAGCCCGGAGGGAAGCTCTGCGCCTTCGACGACCGGTAGAACGATCCGTTCCCCGTCCCGTACGATCCGCAGATCCGTTCGCAGCGCCCCGAGATGCATGAGCTCGAGCCGCGCGTCCTCGCCATCGGCGCGGGGGACGACGAGGGCACGGCTCTTCATGTCGATCGACCGTCCAATCCATCGAAGAGCAGCGGCAACACTTCGCGGCCGGTGCGGGTACCGAGGGGACCTTGGGCCGCGCTCGCCTCTCCGAACTTCGGTCGCTCGGGACCTCCCGGGTCGGGGGTGATCCCGGCACCGAAGAGCAGGAGCGGCACCGGGTCGTCGGAATGACCCTTCAGGAGTACGGGAGTCGCGTGATCCGCCGTGACCGCGATCCGAACGTGGCGCAAGTCGAGCCCGTCGAGGAAGGGTCCGAAGAACGATCGATCGATCGCCTCGATGATCTCCTGTTTGAGCCGGCCGTTCCCATCGTGCCCGGGCTCATCGGGGCCCTTGAGGTGCACGTACACGAACGGGAACGCGTCGAGGGCCGCGCGCGTAGCGGCCGCTCGCTCCCGGTAGCCCTCGTCCCGGTCCGGGCCCATCGGCCCGAGGTACCGATCGTCGAGGTGGAGCACGCGTGCGATCCCTCGCTCCACCGGCATCTCCGTGACGGCGGCCCCGGCTCGACCGTACTTGGCGGCGAAGGTCGGCGGGGGCGTCCGGGCGAGGGAGCCGGCATTCCGCAGCAGCAGCCCGTTCGCAAGCTTGGCCCCGGCTCGGGCGCGTCGCGTGTTGACCGGATCGGCCGCGAGCGCCGTTCGCGCACGTTCCAAGAATAGGTTCGTCGCGCGGGCCGTTCGCACGGCTTCGGGAGACCGATCGAGCGGCTCGACGCTCGGTACACGAGGGTCGGACGCCCCTCGCGCCTGGCCCATACCTCCTACCTTCTCGTAGAAGGGATCCGCGTTGGAGACCTCGGCCGAGAGGGAGCCTCCGCGAGTCGATCTCAGCCACAGCACTCCGCGGTGCCCCACCGTCGCATGCACCTCGGCTCGGATCCCCTCCCCGGCCAACAGATCTCCGGCGGTGAGCGTTCGGGCGAGCTCGTTCGCCTCCAAGGTTCCGAGCGAGCGCCCCACACGGGAATCCAGGATCCGACCGTCGTCGCCGAGCGTGGCGAAGTTCAAACGGAATGCCACGTCCCCCGGCGCGAGGTCGATGCCGGCCCCTTCCGCCTCGAGGACGCCGCGCCCCGGCGAGTCGTGCACCGGGTCGTATCCGAGCAGCGCGAAGACCCCCGCGTCGGACTCGGGCGCGACCCCCGGACCGATGACCACGACCTGGCCCAGCCGCCCGATCGTGCACGCGTGATCGAGGTGGGGCGTGAACGCGGACTCGGTCGGAGTCCGACCGCCATTCCCGGGAAGCGGGCGATCGGCGAGACCGTCCAGGATCACGAGCGCGGAGCGGATCGCGGAAATCCGTGCGTGGGGCTCTGCTTCCGACATCGTCTTAATAAACGCACGGCGGACTGGCGTGTAGTTCCGTGAAGCCGGGTCGCGCCGTTAAGAGTTTCCTGAGAACCCGCTTGGGGTTCATCCTCCTCATTCTTCTAGCGATCGCCGTCGTGGTCGTCACGTACACGTACATCGGCGGACCGCTGCTCGCGATCGTTGCGATGCTCGTCTTCGGGCTTGGCCTCCCGATCTGGGTCGGAACGAGCCGCCCTCGCACCCTCGCGATCATGGGGATCGTGATCCTCGTCGCGAGCGCCCCGCTCATCACGTTCATCGAGACCGGGGCGATCCTGACCCCGACACCGACCGCATCCTCCTCCACCAGCCTGCCGTACGGGAATGGGGGGGCGGTCCTCCAGAACGCCTCGGTCTCGCCGTTCGTTTCCGCCTCCGGCGCGACGTTTACGTGGAACGTGTCGCTCTTCCCGCAGTACCTCCCACCCCAATCGAGTCGCGCGTTATGGCTCGATCTCTTCATCAGTACCTGTCCGGGCGCGACCGGCACGAGCTCGCCCAACTGCGCCGCCGGTTACACCTTCTTCCTGCTGAACCGCACGCTGCCCGGCGGACTCACGAACGGCACGGTCGAATCCTTCGCGTACCCGCTCAACGGGACCAACATCTGGTCCTGGCAGATGGCGGTCGCCTTCCACAACCTCACCTCCGGGAATCTGACCTGGACGTTCCTGGTCGGGGACCCGACGTACAACGGGATTGAGGGACCCATCACGGGGAACTACTGGAGCACCTACGGCCTTCTCATCGGAACGATCTACGAGGCCGTCCTGTTCTACCTCGGACTCGTCTTCTTCATCGCGCTGCTTATCTACATGGTCTTCAAGAACCGCAAGCGCAAGCGCCTGGACCAGGCCGCGCGCGCGAACCCGCCGCCTCCCACCGATGCGGGCGCCTCCGCCGCTGCGGCTCCGTCGACCCCGGCCCCCACGCTTCCGCCCCCGGCGCTGACGCCGATCGCGGAGGCGGCGTGCCCCAATTGCGGGGCCATCGTCTACCCCGGAGAGAAGGTTTGCTGGAAGTGCGGCACGAAGCTCACGTCGCCCGCCTCCTCCGGACAACCCCCGTTGCCGTCGGCCCCCAAAGGGTAGAACCCCGGAGCCCCGCAGTAGTTCCGCACCGAGTCCACCCTATGGGGGAGCGTCCGTTAAACTATGCCTACGGGAGGCTACCGTAGACTTGACCGGACCACGAACCCATTCCCACCGCGTACAGAGTGTTGTTCGGGGACTGGGGCTGAGCCGAACCCGTATCGATCCACAGCCTCATCGCGAAAGTCAGCGTGTTGTCCGTTGAGTATCCGGGGCCCGCGGTCCACCCCTGGCTCACACCGGCCTGCGGACCGTGGGCGGAGGCGACAACTCCGCCGCTTACCGTGACGATGGTGAAGTTCCAGCCGGAGGTCGATATCGTTTGGCCGCTCGTGTTTTGAATGTAGAGGCTGATCGCGGAAGGCGAAATGCCTTGGTTCAGTGTCCCGAACTGGACTTCCCAGCAGTAGTCACCCACGGCGCATCCGGCCGCGCCGGTGCCGGTCTCAGGCTGGGCCGGCCCGAACGAGAAGTTCGATTGGAGCGGAGTGGTGGAGTGGCCCAAAAGTGGAATGAGGAGAGTGTACAACACGGCGGCGATGATCACGGTGATCGCTACGAGAAGGATCGTGGCGATGATCGGGGAGACTCCACGCCGGCCGCGCCGCAACCGCCTTCGACGAATCCGCGAGTTCATGACTTCCTGCTTCCGAGCCAACCGGGGCTCTTCGGGACCTGGACGACCCCATCGCGCATTTGAAGCTTGAGCCGGAGTGGTTGGCCCGAGAGCGGGGCACCGGCGTACGATGCGGCCGGGATGCGCCGCGGGCGGCGCGGGCAGAAGCGAACGAGCCGGACCACGGTTATACACGCAGAAAATGGAGATGTTGATTGTTCGACCGACCACGCATTCCGTTTGACACGTCAGAGTCGCCCGACCGGCACTAGTAGGCTCGTTTCTGACGCACCGCGCAGCGTATGTTTAAGTAGCTGAAAATATGTTCATCTGCTGCAGTCGTGTTCGACAACGCTTCAAAGAGGGGAAGAGGTCGCTCTCGCGAGCGGACGCCTCCCCCGAAGGAACCGGAGGAAGCGCGCATCGCCCTACGGTGCAACCGTAAGGAGCTCGAGCTGCTCGACTCGTTCGTCGCGGACGGCGAGTTCGAGAGTCGCTCGGAGCTCATGCGGGGGGCCCTGCACGCATTCCTTCGTGCCCGAGCGCTGTCGGCCGCACCGACCCCCCGCGTGGATTCGGAGGGCCTCATGGAGGTCCCCGTCCGCCTGCGCCCCGACGAGGTAGCGACCTGGGAAGCATACGCCCAGACCATTGCCAACGGCCGACCCGTGGCGGATCTCTTAGCCGAGGCCGTCCGCCACTACGAGCACAAGCACGAACTGGTCGACCTCGCGAAGCACGGGCGGGAACGCGTTCGAGACGCCGTCGAGAGCCGAGCCAAGGTGCACGCGCTCGGCGAGAGCGGCCGCGACCTCGAACGGAAGGGGATGGTCGGTCGGTAAGACGTGGTCAGCGGGGTTCGAGCGCGATGCGGAACAGGGGTGGGGGCGACGTACGGGACGGAGCAGCGAGCAATCGACGAGCATAACCCGGCGCTGGGGAACGGCGCCGTGGACACGAGCGACGGTCCGGAGGGGTGGCGGTTGGGCCACGACATCCGGTTCGTCCTGGTCGCGGTCGGCGGGGGCGGAGTCCGGATCGGGCGCGAGGTCGCCCGACGCAGGATCCGGCACCTGGAGACCGTCGCCATCAATTGCGATCCTAAGGTCCAAGGGTTCGACGAGTTCGACCGGCGGATCTACCTCGGTCCGGAGACCGGTGAGGAGATCGACACGGGAGGCTCGGCGTTCATCGGCGGAGTCCTCGCGCGCGCGGCCGAACCCGCGCTCGAACGCCTGTTCGATGGCGCGACGTTCGTCGTCATCCTCGGCAGCCTCGGAGGCGGTGCGGGCAGCGGAGCGCTCCCCCACATCCTCGAGGTCGCGAGCCGGCATGGACACCTCGTCAGCACGTTCGTCGTCAAGCCGTTCCGCTGCGAGGGCGAGCGTCGGGCACTCGCCGAACGCGCCGTCGGCCGCCTGCAGATGGTCCAGTCGTTCGTCGACAAGCAGAACCACGGACGGGCGACGATCAAGGTCCTGGACAACGAGTCCCTGGTCCACGCCTTCGGTCCCGTCGCGTTCACCAAGGTCGCCGGCTACTGGGCCGACGTCGTCTCCGAGCACATCCAGTCGTCGATCATCGGCGAGTTCGAGTCCGCGATCACCGCGAACTGGACCTCCTCGACCGCGGTGACCTCCGAGCTCTCGAACCCGGCGGTCCGTTCGACCGGCCCGACCCCGTCCGGGGTGGTCCCCCCGCCGCTTCCCACTCCCCTGCCGGCGGCGGATGCGCACCCCCTCGAGGCCGGACTCACGATCGAGATCGTCACCGAGATGCACCCGCGGGAGATCCGCTAAGGGGCCCTACCGCTTCGCCCGGTCGCCGGCCGGCTGACACCCCGGCTGGCGGCCACAACCTTATAATCGGCACGGCATCGAAGACGGACGATGGACGGCAAGGTACTGACCCTCCTCCTGCTGATCCTCCTGCCCGCCGCCCTCATCGGGGTGACGATCGCGTACTTCGGGTCGAATCCCCTGTCGATCGTCGGGCTGTTCGTCGTGATGATCGCGGGATCGTTCTATCTGCTCTCCTACACCGAGGCGTTCGTCTCGGAGTAGGTCGCGCACCTATTGGTACATCTCCGGCGGCGTGGGCGGGTTCGCCCCTTCTGCGCCTTGGCCCGAGTGACCCTTCATCGCGGCGCGCAGGGCTTTCTCGATCGCTTCGGCCTGCGCCCGGAGCGGCCCGGTGTCGATGTGGATCTCGGGGAGGAGACGATCGACCGCTTCGATCAGGGTCGCCCCCGCCCGATGGTCCGGATACCCTTCACCGGCGCGCGCGCTGACCAAGAGCACCGCGACCGGCAAGGGGCCTCCGATCCCCTGAACGAGGAGCGCGCCCGATACCCCGCCGATGATCCCTTCCTCGAGGGGCTGGACCCCGCTCGTCGCGAACGCCCGCAGGACGCCAGGATCGGGTCGAGAGAACGCGGCCCAGACCACCTCCGCCGGCGGTTCCGTATCCGCTTCGGGATCGCCCTCCGGATGCGGCATGACCCCCTCGAGGCCCAGGATCCAGCGGGCCTTCCGGGCGGCGGCCCCCTCCATGATCGTGGTCGCGAGCGCGGTCGCCTGAGAAGGACCGGGCGGAAACTCCGAGACGACAACGGCGAAATCCTTGCGCCCGTACACACGGATCGGGGGGTTGACCTCCCCGCCCTGGACGACGGCGATTGGCATCATATCGGGAGCTTCGAAGCGACCGATCCGGGGAAGCTTCAGGGTGCGGATCATGTACAACGCCGCGACCGTCGTCGCGAGGCCCGCGCTCGGGAAGCAGGAGATCACCACCGCCCCCGGCTCGAGCGGAGAGTTCGGTTCGTCGGTCCAGCGGAACACCATCGAGAACCTCGGAGCCCACCAGCGTCCACCGGGATTTAGTCTCGATGCCCCTCGGCGGACGTGCAGCGACCGAGTCCCCCGAGGGGCCTACCAGATCGCGACGCGTCGGTCGTCCGGACGGCGCATCGGGGCGCCCTCGGCGACCCCGAACGCCCCCCAGAACTCCGGGAGGTTCGACACGGGCCCGATGGCCCGGAAGCGGCCCGGGGAATGGGGATCGATCGTGAGACGTCGGCGGAGTTCCGCCTCGCGAACGTTCGCGCGCCATATCTGGGCGTAGGAGATGAAGAACCGCTGGGCGGGCGTCATCCCGTCGATCTTCTCGTCGGGGGTGCGCCCGTCGGAGATGCGTCGTTGCAATGCCTCGTAGGCGATGCCGACGCCTCCGAGGTCGGCGATGTTCTCGCCCGCGGTCAGTTCGCCGTTGACATGCGCGCCCGGCAGGGGCTCGAACTCGGCGTACTGGTCGATGATCCGCTGGGCGCGATGCTGGAACTCGGTCGAATCGGCTGCGGCCCACCAGTCCCGCATGTTCCCGTCGGCATCGTACTTGCGGCCCTGGTCGTCGTAGCCGTGGGTGATCTCGTGCCCGATGACCACGCCGATGCCTCCGTAGTTCACGGCATCGTCCATCGCCGGGTCGAAGAACGGCGGTTGAAGGATGCCGGCCGGGAAGACGATCTCGTTGAGCGTGGGGTCGAAGTAGGCGTTCACGGTCGGTGGAGTCATCTGCCACTCGCTCCGGTCCACCGGCATTCCCACCCGCACGATCGTTCGCTGGATCTCGAAGCCCGCCGCGCGCCGGACGTTCCCGAGGTAGTCCCGACGGGAGATCCGCACGCGGGAGTAGTCCCGGAAGTGCTGGGGGTGGCCGATCTTGGCCGTGAACCGGTCGAACTTGACCCGGGCGAGTCGACGGGTCTCTTCCGTCATCCAAGGAACGCGTTCGAGGCGCAGGCGGAAGACCTGCCGGAGGTCCTTCACGAGCTCCACCATCCGCTCTCGGGCCGCACGCGGGAAGTACCGCCGTACATAGATCCGGCCGAGGGCCTCGCCGAGGCCGTCGTCGACCGCCTTCGCCGCCCGCTTCCAGTCGGGCTCGGGCTCCTCTTGCCCGAGGAGGCGGCGGTAGAAGAAGTCGAAGTCCTCGGCGTCGATCGCGGCGTGCAGGTACGGCGCGCTCGCGTGGAGGAGGTGCCAGCGGAGGTAGATCTTCCAGTCCGAGATGGAGTGTTCGATCAGCAGCCGGTTCACCGCGTCGAAGAACTCCGGCTGACCCACCACGAGGTAAGGGGCCTTGCCGGCGCCGCGCAACGACAGGTACTCCTTCCACCGGAGCGAAGGATTCCGTCGGAGGATCTCCTCCGGCGTCGTTCGGTTGTAGTTCTTCTCGGGGTCCCGCAGTTCGGTGCGGGTTCGACTCGCCTTTGCGAGCTCGGTCTCGATGCGAAGAACGGTCCGGGCGGCGGCCGCCGCGCGGGCCGGCGGCTCGCCCCACAGGCCGAGCGCTCGCGCGATGTGGGCGAGGTAGGCCAAGCGCACCGGTGCGAACTCTTCCTTGAGGTAGTAGTCCCGGTCCGGGAGCGAGAGACCTCCCTGCATCAGGTAGAGCGCGTAAATCGAACTGTTTTTCTCGTCGGGCGCGACGGCGGTGCGGAAAAGCACCGGGATCCCCCGGCGGTGGAACTCCGCGAGCGTGGAGACGACGCCGTGCGCGGACGAAATGGCCCGGATCCGGTCGCGTTCGCGAGCGATCGGATGGAACCCCATCTTCCCGCGCTGGCCGACGTCCATGGCCGAGGCGAAGAAGTCGCCGACCTGAGTGCGCGCCGTGGGGGTCGAGCCCCGCCGCCCGCTTGCCGCCTCTTCCAGGAGCCCGCGCACCTGCCGGAGGTTCCGCTCGAACAGCTCGTCGAACGCGCTCCACCGGGATTTGTCCGCAGGCACGGGGTTCCGATCGAGCCACTGGCCCGTCGCGAACCGGTAGAAGTCCTGGGATGGGTCCGCCGACCGGTCCATGTAATCGGTGGAGAACTGGGGAGCCCGCCCACCGCCGGGCACGGAGGATAACGGCGACGAGCGTTCGGAGGCTCGCGGCGTAGCGCCCTTTCGGATCGTGCGGGGGGCCATCGGAATCAGCTCGGGGCAGTGCCATCGCCCCTCCCTTGATGAAGGCTCGCCCGGGACGTCCCGCGCCGACCCCGCCCGGTGGCGCGCGCGGTTAACCCCAAGTACTGGGCGCCACTCCCAGCGCCCGTGGGGCTTCCGTTCAAGGATATTGTTCAGGCGGAGCAACTCCCGTGGAGCGCGCTCGCGGGCCGAACCGTCGCCGTCGATGGGTACAACGCGATCTACCAGTTCCTCGCGACCGTGCGCCAGGCGGACGGCGAACCGTTCTCCGACGCCCGCGGACGGCCCACCAGCCATCTCATAGGGGTCTTCTACCGGACGACGGCCTTGCTCGGAGAGGGCGTCCGGCCCGCGTGGGTGTTCGACGGTCGACCTCCGGACCTGAAGGCCGGGACGCTCCGGGCGCGGTTCCGCGCCAAGGAGCGCGCCGAGGAGCAGCGGCAGGAAGCCCTCGTCGCCGGCGACCTCGAGACGGCGCGGCGCAAGGCCGCCCAGACCTCCCGTCTGACCCCGACGATGGCCGAGGAAGCGATCGGTCTGCTGGGTTCGCTCGGGATCCCGACCGTACGCGCCCCGAGCGAGGGGGAGGCCCAGGCGGCCCGCATGGCGGCTACCGGAGTGGTCTGGGCTTCCGCCTCGGAGGACTACGACGGACTGCTGTTCGGGGCGCCTCGGCTCGTCCGGGGTCTCGCGGCGCGCCGCTCCAGAGGGGTCGACGCCGGCGCCCAGTTGATCGACCGGGACCGTCTCTTGGCGACGCTGGGGATCGATGGCGACGAATTGATCCTCGTCGGCATCATCGTGGGGACGGATTTCAACGAAGGGGCGTCGGGCTACGGTCCGAAGAAGGCCCTCAAGCTCGTCCGCGAGCATCTCGGGTGGGAAGCGACCCTCGCCCGTGTCGGGATCGATCCGAAGGAGGGGGCGGACGTGGGAGAGATCTTCCGGCACCCCGACACGATCGACGCACCGATACCGGAGTTCCGGCCGATCGACGACGCGGCCGTGTTGCACCTGCTGGTCGACGAGCACGGGTTCTCGGAGGAACGCGTTCGCTCCGCGATCGACCGGGCACGACGCGGGCTTCGCATCCCTCCCCGCCCGATTCCCGCGGTCTCCGCCCGCGCACGCCAGACGATGCTCGATGGGTTCGGAGGCGCCGCCACATGACGCGCTTCGAATGCGTTCCGAACTTTTCCGAGGGGCGGGACGAGACGAAGATCGGCCGGATTGCGGACGCGGCCCGGCGGATCCCAGGAGTGGCGGTGCTCGACGTGGAATGGAACGCGGACCACAACCGGTGCGTCATCACCCTCGTCGGGGAGGGAGAGAGCCTCCTGGACGCGGTGATCGGCATGATGACGGTCGCCACGGAACTGATCGATCTGACGCATCACGCCGGCGAGCATCCCCGCATGGGCGCCACCGACGTCGTACCGTTCGTACCGCTGGAAGGCGCGACGGTCGAGGATGCGGTGCGCCTCGCCGAGCGTCTGGGCGAACGCGTGTGGAAAGAGCTGGGGATCCCCGTCTACTTCTACGGTGCGGCCGCGCGGCGACCGGAGCGGGTGGACCTTCCCGCGGTTCGAAAGGGCGAGTTCGAGGGGATCCGCGAGGAGATCGGCAAGAACCCCGAGCGCGCCCCGGACGTCGGAGAACCGCGGGTGCACCCCACGGCGGGAGCCGTCGCGATCGGAGCCCGAGCCGTTCTCATCGCGTTCAACGCCTACCTCACGACGCCCGACGTCAGCATCGCCAAGAAGATCGCGAAGGCCGTCCGCGCGCGGGACGGCGGTCTCGCGGAGGTCCGCGCGCTGGGATTCGAGATCAAGGAGCGCAACCGTGCGCAGGTCTCCATGAACCTCACCGACTATCGCAAGACCCCCATCCACCGCGCGCTCGAGCAGGTACGGCGCGAGGCGGAAGGCTTCGGCGTGAGCGTCGAAGAATCGGAGATCGTCGGCCTCGTTCCCGAGGACGCCCTCCTCGATGCGGCGGAATTCTACCTCCAGCTGAACCGGTTCGATCGAGCTACCATCCTGGAACGCAAGCTCCGAGCGGCCTCCGCCGGCGCGCCCGGTGCGGAGTCCCTCGCGTCGTTCTCGGCTCGTCTCGCGGCGCGAACGCCGACGCCCGGTGGAGGAAGCGCCTCCGCCGCCGCCGGCGCCTTGGGCGCCGCGCTCGGAGAGATGGTCCTCTCCTATTCGATCCTCCCCGCTCGGCCGGATGCCGAGCTCGTGGCCGTCCGCGCGGATTGCACTGCGGCCCGGGCCACCTTCCTCCGCTGGATCGAGGAGGACGCGCGAGCGTACGACGGGGTCCGGACGGCCCGCAAGACCCTCAAGGACCACTCGGAAGACGTCGCCTGGAAGGAGGCCTACGTCGCGGCGGTACGGGCGGCCGCCCACGTCCCGCTCGAAACCGCCCGCCTCGCTCATGCGATCGCGCACGGCCTTCACGGGGTCCAATCTCGCACCAAGGCCGCTCTGGCGAGCGACATGGTCAGCGCGCTCGCGCTCCTGCGCGCCGCGACGGGCGGAGCGCTCGAGAACGTCGCGATCAACCTCGTCGACCTGAAGAACGCGGGGGACGATGTCGGTCCGATCGAGGTCGAGGTCGCGCGCCTCCGCCTTCCTGTGTAGGGTATCCGATGACGCTCCCCCGGCCCCTCGTTTGGATCAACTGCGCCGCGTCCGCCGATGGGCGGCTCGCTTTCGACGGGGGCGCGCGCGCGAGACTCTCCGGCCCGGAGGACCTCGCCCGCGTGCAACGCCTTCGGGCCGAATCGGACGGGATCGTGATCGGGGTCGGGACCGCGATCGCCGACGACCCGTCCCTGCGCGTGCACTGGGAGCTGTTGGACGGTGCGCCGGGAAACCCTCCCACACGGATCGTGCTCGACTCCGCCGGACGCCTTCCGGCGACCTCCCGCCTCCTCGATGGGAGCCTCCCGACGATCGTCGCGACCAGCAAGCGATGCGTGCGACAGTATCCGGCGCACGTCACGACGATCGTCGCGGGCGCCGAGCGCGTGGACCTCGCTCGGCTCTATCAAGAGCTCCACGCGCGCGGCCACCGTCGCCTCTTGGTGGAGGGCGGGGCCCGGGTGCTGGCGAGCGCGCTCCAGAAGGGTCTCTTCGATCGCTTCACGATCTACGTCGCACCCGTAATCATCGGCGAGCACGCCGCTCCACCGGTCGTTTCGGGCCCGGCGGCGCGCCGGATAGAAGACGTGCTAGCGCTCGATCTGCTCGCGGTCGACCGGCTCGGGGCCGGATACGTCGCCTCGTATGGCCCGCCGGGCTCGGCCCCGCCGGTGCCCCCCTAGGGGTCGGGACCCCGTCGCCGGCCTTATCCACTCTCGGCGTTCGACCCGCCCGGGGCCTCCGCCATGAAGCTCGTGCACTTCTCGCTCGCCGACCAGTTCCACTTCGGGATGCTGACCGACTCGAACGAGTACATCGATCTCGACACCGCCTGCCGCGATTACTTCGGCGTGAACCCGACCAAGGGCGCTGACCCCAGCCGCTTCCGCGACATGCAATCGTTCTTCGCTGGAGGTGCGGAATCGGTCGAGATCACGAAGAAGATCATCGAGTACATCGACCGCCGGCGTAAGGCCGGGTGGACCCCCCGGGCCGCGACGGGCGCCCGGTTCTTGTTCAAGCCGGAGGAGGGCGTGAAGCTCCTCGCCCCGGTCGTGCGCGGGGCGAAGATCTACTGTCTCGCGTCCAACTCCAAAGGCCACGTCGCCGAGCAAGGCAAGCCGGTGCCCACCCGGCCGTACGTCTTCACGCGATTCTTCAACAGTCTGGTCGGCCCGAGCGAGCCGCTCGTCCTGAATCCGGCCGGAACGTTCCCCGACGTCGAGCTCGAGCTCGCGATCGTGATCGGCCAGCGCGGCAAGCACATCGCTGCGTCCGAGGCGATGAACTACGTGGCGGGCTACACCATCGTGCTCGACATGGGCTACCGCGATCTGCAGTACCCGAGCGAGGGCGTCGTTGACTGGGTGCTGGGCAAGGGCTTCGATGGGACGATGGCGGTCGGCCCGTGGATCGTCCCGAAGGAGGAGATGGGGAACCCGTACCCGCTCGTCATGGAGCTCAAGGTCGGGGGCGTCGTGCGGCAGGGCGGCGACACCAACGACTACATCTTCCGGATCCCCGAGATCATCGCGCACCTCTCCCGAGGCATCACGCTCGAACCGGGGGACCTCATCTCGCTCGGCACGCTCGCGGGAAGCCCGGGTTTCGAGTTCGGGAAGGAGAGCCGGCGGCTCCAGGCCGGCGATCAGGTCGAGGCATCGATCGAGCGGATCGGACGGCTGGTCATCCCGGTGAAAGCAGAAGCTCCGCCTCCCCCCGCAGCACCAGGAACAGCGCCGTCGGCGTGAAGAGCTCCTCGGACGCGCCGGGCGTTCCGCGCACTCCCTCCGGGAACGGGTAATCGACCGCCGCCGTGAACGTCACGCGCTGGCGCTCTTCGTCCGGCGAGCGCAGCGGCGCGTCGCGGAACGGATCGAACGCATCGAGCGTCTCGCGCGTCAGCGGCAGGACCCGAAATCCCGTGCCGCCGTGCAGCGATCGAGGCAGGCGGATGAGGCGGTGGATGTCGGTGGTGACCGGGGCATCCGTCTCGCCCTCGACCCGGATCGCCGCGCGCGCGAGCACGGCGTCCCAGAACTCCTTCGGAAGATCCTTGTCGAAGACATCGAGGCTGAGGCTCGCCCGGATCCTCCGGCTCCCCCCCTCTTCGACGAACATCCGGGCGAGCCGCTTCGCGCGCGTCGGGTTCATCCCGAGGGCGGCGATCTCCTTCGCGGTTTCGTTCACCCCGATCGCCTCCCAGTGCGCGAGCAGGTCGAGGACCGCGCGTGTCGTCCGGCCCTTCCAACCCGGAGCATCGGCCGGCGCGAGCTGGCGCACCTTGCCGGGGCCGCGGCCGGGGATCGGCGCCTCCTCCGGGGAGGCGTTCGACGGCGTCCAGGAGCTGGGACCCCCCGGGGACCTCGCCGTAACCGCGTCGCGCGGATCGAACCCGGAACCCACCAGGTAGTCGACGAGTTCGCGCCGCTCCGGGCTCGTCAGCGTGAGGAACGCCTCGTTGCGAACATGGACATGGTACCCGCGGCCCCCGGAGAAGACGAGCGACGCGTCCGCGGGATCGATGCCGAAGTCCCCGAACAGGAATTCGTCCAGGAGTTCGCGCAACTTTGTCTTGACGAGCGCGAGCTGGTCAGCGTAGTCGAGGCTCTCGGCCCCCCGCAAGTGATCCGAATCGAGATCGAAGATCAGGTCCGCCCCGAGCCACTCCTTCGCCGCCATGGTCGGCTCCGAGGGTTTGCGGTAGTACGCGGTGGAATAGTAGACGTGGCGCGGCACCTCGCGGGGGAGCCACGCCCGGAACTCTTCCGCCGTCCGGAACGCGTCGTGCCGGCGCATGAGCGTCTCGGTGGAGAACGGGAACGCCGCGAATTCCCGCCTCGCGAACCGGTACGGCGGGTCGATCTCAGCCTCGGCGTAGTAGCGAGCGAACTGCCGCCGTGCCCAGTCGAGCGTCCGCGCGTCGAGCGCAATCGTCTTCGCCACGCCTTACCCCGCCAGCCCGTCGTCGTCCAGCGAGTCGAGCGCCTCCGCCGCGACGTCGTTGCGTCGCAGCCGCGCCAAGAGGTGGAAGACGGTGGAGTGCTCGCTTCCGCGCAGGAGGAGCTCGACCGCTCGCGTGGCACGCTCCATCTGCGCGTCCTCGCCGATGAGGGCGACGGTCGCTCCGTACACGCTCACCGAGCAACCCGACAGCTCCTCGATCCGGGCCCGCGCACGGCCGTCGGTGCCGATCAGCCGCGATCGGATCCGACGCAGGGCGCCCTTCGCCCGCTTCCCGGTCTCGAACTTGATGTCGAGGATGGTCAGGACCGTGCCTTCTTTGGTCAGTCGGAGCGCGCGCGGCGGAGAGAATCCTCGCCCGATCGCCAGCACCACGTCCCGCCCGATCATCGCGTGCTCGGGCTCGGTGTCGGGCGAAGTGACCCGTACCTGCCCCTCCTCCTCGATGGTGATGCTCGCCCCGGTCCGGCGGGCGATCTCGCGCTTCGTCTGGCCGCCGGGGCCGATAAGGACCCCGATCCGGTCGTCGGGGATACGGGCGTAGAGCGTCGGCATCTTACGACCGCTTCCCCACGTGGTCGGCCCCAATAGCGCGGAGGAACTCCTCCTTCGTGACCTTGAAATCGAGACCCCTGAAGAACTTGACGAAGTTCGCGATATCGCGGTCGATGAGGTGACGCGCTTCGGGATGGTCCGCGGGAATCGCCTGCGCCACGTCGATGAGGACGCATTTTCCCTCCCAGTACAGCACATTCCACGGAGAGAGGTCCCCGTGCACGAGCCTCCCGGGCCGGATCATCAGGCTCAGTTGGGCGACCAGGTCCTCGTATAGGGCTGCCGGATCGTCTACGGTGGCGTCCCGCAGTCGCGGGGCCGCCCCACCGTCCGTTCCGATGAACTCCATCACGAGCACGTTACGGAAGTGGACGTACGGCCGGGGCACGCGCACCCCCGCGGCCGTAAGCTGGCCGAGAATCGTGTGCTCGCGACGCGTCCAGGCACTGATCAAGCCGGCAAAGTTCCCGACGCTCGTCTCCCGCCCGAGCTGTTCGAGCGTGTACGGAGGTAGGTGCCGGAACGTCGTATTGCCGATCCGGTACACTTTCACGGCGCGGTACTCGTTTCCCCTCGTCGCGCGGAACACGCCTCCCTCCTTGCCCGTGGAGATGGGGTAATCGATGGTCTCGA
The DNA here is from genome assembly GCA_963838955.1 of uncultured Thermoplasmata archaeon. Classification (GTDB taxonomy): domain Archaea; phylum Thermoplasmatota; class Thermoplasmata; order Lutacidiplasmatales; family UBA184; genus Lutacidiplasma. The sequence goes on from CAWISZ010000001.1 coordinate 68,494, forward strand.
ACGCCCCGCGGTGCATGAGGCGGGAAACCGCAAGGAGCGTGGCGTGGTCGAAGAACTCGTCGAGCACCTTTCGGTCCTGCGACTCCTTGCGTCGGTCTTCGAATCGCTCTTTGCGGCGCGGGAATGCCATCTCCTGCGGGTTGGTCATCGTGCGCGGCCGACACGGCGCGGGACCTGATAGGTTGTCGGGAGTTCGCGGAGGCTCTACCGGGGGGACCGACGCGACCGACCACCCCACGAGGTGGTGCTTCCGTAACCACCGGTATATCTGGGCTCCGCGACGTGGTGCATCGGATGTCGCTGCTGCCGCTGGCCCCCGGCGCGCCCCGGGCGGAGTCGCCGGGCGTGAGCCCGCGACCCCCACCGTTCCCCCACGAACCTCGGCCCTTCCCCCTGGCCGCCACGCTCGATCGGACCGCGGACTTCGACGCCGTCTTCCGCGTCGTGCGGGGCGCGGTCCACTACGTGCTCGGTCAAGAGCGCCCCGGCCTCGGCCTCGCTCTTTCGAACCTACCCCCCGCCGTCGGCGCGTACTGGCAGATCGCAGGGAACGTGATCGTGATGAACGAAGGGCTCCTCCGAGCGATGCGCGAGCACGCGACCTCGACCCGGGAGTTCAATTCCTTCGTGTACGTAATCCTCGCCCACGAGTACCTGCACTCGATCGGCTACATCGACGAGCGATCGGTGCGCCAAGTGACGGCGCGGGTGACGCGCGCGGCCTTCGGACCGGACCATCCGGCCACCCACATGGCCGAGGGGGACCTCTGGCAGATGTACCCCTTCCTCTGTACGCTGCCGGGGGGGACGGGAGCCGGATCCGAATCGTGCCCCGCTTCGATCTCGCGAGCACGCAGACCTACATCCGCTGACGGTGCGGAGGCCCCGGGTCTGCCGTCAATCCTTATGGGCGGCTGACGGTTCGATACCCCGGAGTCGCAACCGTGGTGGACGACACGATCGGGATTATCCTCCTCGTCGCCGGGGTCATCCTGCTCGCGGCGGAGCTTATCCATCCGGGAGCCCTCCTGCTGATCCCGGCCTCGCTGCTCATAATGGCCGGGTTCCTTTGGATCTTCCTCCCCAATACCCTCCTCAATAGCGACCTCGGCGTGGTGCTGATCATCGTGGCCGCGGGAGCCGGTGCCCTGCTCGAGATCCCGTACTACCGGTGGGTGGCGCCCGTGCACGCCCCCATGTCGACCACGGTCGGTACGCTGGTCGGCCACGAAGGCGTCATTGTAGCCCCGGTGTACCCCGACAGCCTCCACGGTAAGGTCCAGATCGGGTCGGAGATCTGGTCCGCCCGGGCGAACATCCCGATCGCTCCCGGTACGCACGTGCGGGTGGTGGCGGGTTCCGGCGTCTCGGTCTCCGTCGAGCCCCTCCCCGAGGGTTCGGAGCCCCACGGGACCCCGAGCGACGCGGACCGAAACGGTTAGTACGGGCCGTTCGATGAGGCCGGGAGAACGGAAGGAGTGAACTCGATGGATTACACGGGCCTGATCGTTGTAGCCGTTGTCGCGCTGTTCATCCTGTTGGTGCTTTTCGCGCGGATGATCTACACGATCCAGCCCTACCAACAGGGGATCGTCACCCTGCTCGGGTCGTACAAGCGCCTCATCAACCCCGGCTTTCACCTGATCAGCCCGCTCGCCACGGTCCTGAAGATCGATCTTCGAACCCAGGTCCTCGAGGTCCCGCGGCAGGAAGTCATCACGAAGGACAACTCCCCCACCAACGTGGACGCTATCATTTACATCAAAGTCGTGGATTCGCCTAAGGCGATCTTCCAGGTCCAGAACTATCACCTCGCCACCGTCGCGCTCGCCCAGACTACGCTGCGGTCCGTGATCGGCGACATGGAGCTCGACGAGATCCTGTACAACCGCGAGCGGATCAACACCCGGCTCCGCGACATCCTGGACGTGGCGACGGACCGATGGGGCGTCCGGGTCGAGGCGGTCGAGATCAAGGAGGTCGACCCGGTCGGCCCGGTCAAGACCGCGATGGAGGAGCAGACGTCCGCTGAGCGCCAGCGGCGTGCGGCCGTGCTGCGCGCCGACGGAGAGAAGCGCTCAGCGATCCTGGTCTCCGAGGGTCAGAAGCGCTCCCGTATCCTGCAGGCGGAAGGGGTCCGGCAATCCGCGATCCTCGAAGCGGAGGGCCAGCGGGTGGCCACGATCCTTCAGGCGCAGGGGGAGGCCCAGCGCCTACGCATCCTCGCGCTGGGTGCGACCGCCCTCGACGCGAAGGCCCTCACGGTGCTCTCGCTCGACACGGTCCAGAGAGTCGGCGACGGCCAGGCGACCAAGATCCTCTTCCCCTTCGAGTTCACCCGACTGATGGAAGGCGCCTCCGAGTACCTCGGCGCCGGCCGGCTGACACCGGACCGCCCGCTGAGCTCGATGGAGGACCTCGAAAAGCATATCGGAACGATGGACAACATCCTCGGACCGATCCCGCGGCAGGAGGAACTCCTGACCGAGATCCAGTCGATTGAGGACGAGATCAAGGCTGAATCCGCAGAGTCCACCCGGATGGTGGCACCGTTCGGGCACAGCGCGAAGACCCCGAGCCCGGATCTGCCGGGGGCCGACGATATCGCCCCGGTGCTTCCCCCGACCCCCCGCAGGAAGCCCCCATCGGATCCGATCGTCCCGCCGTAGGGATTCCGATCCTCCCGATCGCTCTATATGTGCCGGCGCCCCGAAGGGACGGCACGACCATGGAGACGATCCGATCCGACCGCATCGGGGCCGTACTCACGATCACGATCGACCGACCCGAGCGGCGCAATGCGCTCGACGTCGCGTCGATGACCGCGCTGCGCGAAGCGCTCCAGCACGCGAGCCTCGACAGCACCGCCCGGGTCGTGGTGCTCACCGGCGCGGGCGATTCGTTCTGTGCCGGGGGGGACGTGGCCGTCATGGAGGAGGCGCGGGCCGCGGGAACGCTCCCGAAGCTGTTCCACGAACTCACGGCCGAGATGGAGCACGCGATCCGGGAGATCGTGAGTATGCCGAAGCCCGTGCTCGCGTCGCTGCCGGGCGTGGCGGCGGGCGGCGGCCTCTCCCTCGCGCTCGCGGCCGATTGGCGCATCGCGAGCGAGACCGCGGTCCTCGTGCCCGCCTTTCCCCAACTCGGGGCGGTCCCCGATGGTGGGCTGACCTACTTCCTTCCCCACTACCTCGGGATCGGGCTTGCCCAGCAGATGCTGTTCACGAACGCGCGCGTCCCGGCCGCGCGCGCGCTCGAACTCGGTCTCATCCACGAGGTCCTCCCGGCGTCGGCTCTTGGGGATCGCTGCGCGAAGCGCGCCGACGAACTGGCGCGTGGACCGACGTTCGCATACGGATGGACGAAGCGCTTGCTGCAATCGGCGTTCACCGAACGCATCGAAGGGCAGATGGCACTCGAACGCCGCGGTGCGGTCGAGGCGGCCCGCGGGCCGGAACTCGCCGAAGGGATCCGCGCGTTCCGGGAGAAACGTCCCCCGAAGTTCCCTTCGCCGTAGCGTCCCCCGCGCTGCCCAGCCTCAGCCGGGAGGGGGCCACGGACGGGCGAGCTTCTCTTCCAGGCTCCGGCGCACCGTGGGCCAGTCGGACTCGAGGATGCTGTAGAGCACGGAGGAGCGCCATGCTCCGTCCGGCATGGGGACGTCCTCGCGCATCACCCCCTCCCGAACCGCTCCCAACCGTTCGATCGCCCGCTGCGAGCGGACGTTCCGCGAATCGGTCTGGAGTTGCACCCGGTGGACCTGCTCGACATCGAACGCGTGGCGGAGCAGTAGGTACTTCGCCTCGGTGTTCAGGGGCGTCCGCCAGTACGCGGGATCGTACCAGGTTCCTCCGATCTCGACCCCCCGACTCTCCCGGTCGATCCGAAGGAATCGGGTCATCCCGACCGGCGCGTGGGATGGCAGTCGCCGGACCGTGAAGCAGAGATCCGTCCCCGCCCGCTGGCGGTCCAGCTGGATCGCGATCTGGGCGCTCATCTCGGGGAAGGTCGTCGCGGGGCCCGCACGGATGTACGTCCAGATCTTCGGATCTCGCCCCGCATCCGCGAGCGCCGCCGCGTGGGCGGCCTCGAGCGGAACGAGCTCGAGGTGCTTTCCGACGAGCACGACCGGCGGGCGGAACTCCGGTTTCCGCATACGAGCGCCGTCAGGAGGCCCGGAAGATAACGGGGTCGCGTCCCCGTCGGTCCCTCGATAGGAAATCGACCCTCGGGCCCGAGGCCGGGTCAGGCCTTAAATAACGACATGAGGTCCAACGGAACAGAGGCCGACCGGAAGGAGGGCACCACCGATGGACGCAGGACTGGACACATTCCTCGTCTTCGCCGGTATCGCCGCGGCTTTCGGCGTTGGCTCGATCTTCGCGAACCGCATGCTCGGCGCGAAGCGTCGCCGTTCCTACCTCCAGCTGACGACGTATGAATGCGGCGAGGAGGCCGAAGGCGAAGCGCAGATCGACTTCCCCACGCAGCACTACGCCTTCGCGATCGTGTTCGTCGCGGTCGATGTGATCGGCTTCGTTCTCGCGCTGTGGGCGCTGACGTTCCGGGGCGTCAACTCCTCCTGGTATCCCATGTTCATCGCCTTCGGCTTCGCGATCCTGGCGATCATCGGTATCTATTACGCGCTCAGCGGCGAGCGCCGGTGGGTTGTATGAGCACCGCTCCCGAGAACGCCCCTCGACCGGTCGTTCGGGCCACGAGCCCGCCGTCGCCGCTCCTTCCCATGGCGGAGGCCACGCCCGCGGTACCCTTCCTGGAAATCGAAGCGCTCCGGGCGCAGCAGTTCATCCCGGCCGCGAAGGAAGCGCTCGGTGCCATGATCGCGGAGCAAGGTCGGGATAAGATGACCCGCCCCATCTTCAACTGGGCCGGACGGAACTCGCTCTTCCCGCTCCACTGGGGCCTCGCTTGCTGCGCGATCGAGTTCGCGGCGGCGTTCGGTGCCCGCTGGGATGCCGAGCGCTTTGGGGTCGTGCCTCGGTCGTCTCCGCGCCAGTGCGATCTCATGATCGTCAACGGGACCGTGACCTGGAAGGTCGCGCACAAGCTCGTCACGCTCTACGAGCAGATGCCCGAGCCGAAGTGGGTCATCGCGATGGGCAACTGCGCCACCGGCGGTGGCCCGTTCCGGACGGCGTACTCGGTGGTCCCCGGGGTCGACAAGCTCGTCCCCGTCGACCTCTACATCGCCGGGTGCCCGCCGCGGCCCGAGGCGATGCTCGACGGGATCTTGAAACTCGAACAGCTCATTCGGGAGCGGAAGGAGTAGTCCCGCGGGGACGCCTCGAGCACCGCAGGGGAGGGATGGCAGCGGAGGAGTGGGCCCAGGAACTCGCTCGCCACCTCGGCGACCGGATGATCTCGCTCGCGCCGTTCACCCGGACGCTCGGCCGGGTGAAGTTCCGCCCCGAGGCGGCGCTCGACGTCTTCCGCGCGGTCCACGACGACCTCGGTTTCGACCACCTGTCGATGGTCGGCGGAATCGATTGGATCGACCACCGCGAGGTCTTCTACACCGTCTGGTCCGATCGCCGCGGCGCCTACCTGTTCCTCACGGCCGACGTCACCGGGGACGCTCCGCACATCGAGACCGCGAGCGCGGTGTGGCCGGGCGCGAACTGGCACGAACGAGAGACCTGGGAGCTCGTCGGCATCCAGTTCGACCACCACCCGGACCTTCGCCACCTGTTGACGCCGGATGGGTACACGTTCAACCCGCTGCTCCGCTCCTTCAAGCTCCACGAGCCGGAGGAACTGGAGGTGAAGACGCGCCATGTCTGAGATGTGGATCAACATGGGGCCGCAGCACCCCATGACCCACGGCCTGTGGAATCTCCGCGTGAAGATCGATGGAGAGCAGGTACTCGACGTGGATCCCGAGATGGGGTACCTGCACCGGGGGATCGAAAAGATCAGCGAGGATCGGCACTACAACGAAGTGATCACGCTGATGGATCGCTGCTGCTACGTCGCGGGAATGTCCTGGGAACACCTGTACGTCCTCGCCGCAGAGCAGGCCCTCCACGTGGATCCGCCGGAGCGGGCGGAGTACATCCGGGTGATGAGCGACGAGTTCCAGCGGATCGGATCCCACATCATGTGGTACGCGGCCTTCGTCCAGGACATCGGCCTGATGACACCGTTCCTGTACGGCATGCGCGACCGGGACCTCGTCTGTGACCTGTTCCAAAGCTACACCGGCGCCCGGATGACGTACGAGTACATGCGAGTGGGCGGGGTTCGCAACGATCTGCCTCCGGGGTTCATCGGCGAGTCGCGGAAGGTCTGCGACTGGCTCGTCGACCGCTTCGTCGAGTACGACCAGCTCTGCCTCAACTCCGACATCTTCCACAAGCGCTGCGATGGTCTCGGCCTCATGAACGCCCGGGCTTGCATTGACTACGGGATCACCGGCCCGATGCTCCGATCCGCGGGGGTCCGCCGCGACCTGAGGAAGGACCGGCCGTACTCGGCGTACGACCGGCTCGAGTTCGACGTCGCGCGCGCGGAAGCGGGGGACGTCACCGCGCGCTACCTCGTTCGGATGGAAGAGATGCGCCAGTCGATCCGGATCATCCGCCAGACGCTCGATTGGCTCGAGCGCCACCCCGGGCCGGTGCTGGCCCAAGAGCTCCCTCGCTGGCTCGGAGCTCCGTACGCTCCCATGGGCCGGGAGGGCTACCTGCTCAAGCGCAACTATCCGAAAGGTCTGGGCTTCTCGGCGGTCGAAGAGCCGCACGGCGAGGCGCTCGCCTACGTCGTGAACGAGGGCTCCGAGCACCCGTACCGGGTGAAGTTCCGCTCTCCGGTGTTCGCCAACGTGAGCGCGGCCCGGCAGTACTTGGTCGGCTACCGGGTCGCCGACATCCCCCCGATCATGGGCAGCGTCGACGTCTGCGTCGGGGAAGTAGACCGGTAGGGGAGCCCACGAACGATGACCACCTCTCTGCTCTCGATCTCGACCGATATCTCCTCGGTCATCCTCAACGGAGTGGGGTCCATCTTTCCCGCCCCGATCCAGGGCTGGCTGACGAACGGGAACACGATCACCGCGCTCGGGGTCCTGATCTTTGGGATCATCCTGCTCGCCGCGAGCATGCTCAATACGATCTTCATCATCTGGTGGGAGCGCAAGCTGCTCGGACGGTTCATGGACCGGCGCGGCGCGATGCACGTCGGCTACGCCGGACTCCTGCAGAACTTCGCGGACGGGTTCAAGCTGTTCCGCAAGGACACGGTCCGGCCCCGCGACGCAGATTCGGTGGTGTTCTTCATGGGCCCGACCGCCTACCTCGTGACGAGCCTGGTCATCTTCGCCATCCTCCCGGTGTCCACGGGATGGAACTCGGGCGACCTGCCCCTGAGCCTCCTGCTCGCGATCACGATCTTCTCCTTCGCGCCGCTCATCATCTTCATCAGCGCCTGGTCGAGCAACAACAAGTACTCGCTGATCGGCGGGATGCGCTCCGCCGCGCAGATGATCGCCTACGAGGTCCCGATCCTCCTGGCGATCGTGGCGGTGATCATCGTCTCGGGCACCTTCAGCCTCGACACGATCGTCGCCGAGCAGCAGAACTACTGGTACTGGGGGCCGCTCTTCCTCGCGATGGTCGTGTTCGTCGCGGGGATGCTCGCCGAGATGGAACGGATCCCGTTCGATCTCCCCGAGGCCGAGGCGGAACTGGTCGAAGGCTGGAACACCGAGTACGGCGGGATGTTATTCGCGTACTTCATGCTCACCGACTACGTTCGAGTCCTCCTCGGCTGCTTCCTGATCGTCCTCCTCTTCCTCGGCGGGTGGACGATGCCGAGCTGGGTGCCGAGCGCCTGGACGAGCTTCCCACTCGCGGGGATCTTCTGGTTCATGCTCAAGGTCTACGCGGTGTTTACCGTCTTCGTCTGGATCCGGGCCTCGCTCCCGCGCGTGCGCACCGACCAACTCCTCCGTGTCGGCTGGAACCGGATGATCCCGCTCAGCCTCGTCTCGATCGTGCTCGCGGCGGGACTGGTCCTCGCCAAGTGCATCCCGGTATTCGGGTGCCTCCCGAACCTGGGGGGATGAGAGGGTAACGATCCATGGCAGGTGCGGAGACGGAGGAGAAGTCGAAGCCGAGCCGGTCGATCCTGTGGGTCGCCCGACCGATGTTCACCGCGGCCCGGCAGTTCGGCCGCAGCCTCCTGCGCCCCAGCACGATCGTCTACCCGTTCGAGCGGCTCGAGGACCCCAAGTTCCGCGACCGCGTCGGGGTCGGCTCCGGTATGCCGATCGGGGTCGGTCACATCTGGGACAACTATCGAGGCGTGCACGCCCTGAACATCGCCACCTGCATCAGCTGCAACTTGTGCGCGTTCAGCTGCCCCGATCTGTGCATCGACATGGTCACGGTCCCCGGCGGGGACCCGAAGCACCCGAAGAAGAGCCCCCAGATCGACTACGGGAAGTGCAGCTACTGCGGCTTCTGCTCGGACGCCTGCCCGGAGGGCTGCCTCACGATGACCACGCGCTACGAGCTATCGGTCACCAAGCGCGCGGAGATGATCTTCTCCCCTCAGAAGCTCCAGGAGATCTTCGAGCGGAAGCTTCCGATGAACCCGGTCCGGGTCGAACGGCCGGCGAACGAGGACGCGATCCTGCTCGAACCGCCGCTCTGTATCGGATGCAACGCCTGCGCGCGGGACTGCCCCACCGACTGCATCACGATGCTCGACATCCCGAAGGTCGAGGCGAAACCCGGGGAAAAGGTCGCGAAACGGATCTGGAAGGAGCCGGTCATCAACGATTCCGACTGCGTGCGGTGCGGCACCTGCATCAGCGTCTGCCCGAAGGAATGTCTGTTCTGGGGGACTCGCACGTGAGCCTCGAGGAACTGGCGTTCCTCGCCCTCGCCCTGATCGCGATCGTCACGGGCATACTGGCCCTGCTCGTGCGCGAGCTGATCCACACCATCGTCTGGATCGGGGCGTTCTTCGTCGACCTCGCCGCTCTCTACTTCCTCCTTCTCGCCCCCTTCCTGGGCGTCCTCCAGCTCGGTGTGTACGCGGGGGCCGTGACGATCCTGCTCCTGTTCGGTATCATGGTCACGCGCAAGCGGATCTTCTCCCGGGACGCCGCGACGGGGATCACGGCGGTGCCGGTCGCGCTCGCGGTCGTCACGTTCATCTTCCTCCTGATCGCCTTACCGGAATTCCCTCAAGGAGAGCTCACCGTCCGCTCCTACGATCCGTCCCTTCTCTCGCAGAACCTCTTCGGCCCCGGAGGTCCGTGGCTCCTCCTCCTCGGTCTCGTGATGCTCAGCGCGCTCATCGGCGCGATCTACCTCGTGCGGGAGGGGCGAGAATAGATGACGACGCTCGCCATCACCGGGTTCCTCGCGCTGTCGTTCGCACTGTTCGCGATCGCGATCTTCGGAATCCTCACACGTCGGAACTTCATCTTGCTCCTGGTCTCGCTCGAGATCGGGATGAACGCGGCGATCCTGAACTTCGTCTACTTCGCGGCCTTCACCGGAGCGACGGCAGGGCTCTCGGGCCAGTCGATCGCGGTGGTGCTGATCGGCTTTGCCGCGACCGAGATCGCGGTGGGGCTCGCGATCGTCCTCGCGCTGAACCGTTCGAAGGGATCGATCAACGTCGCCGACTCGACCACGCTGAGGGACTGAGGAGGATTCTCCATGGACCTGTCGATCCTGTTCGGTTGGGCGTTCCTCGTCCCGCTCCTCCCGGCGCTCGCTTTCGTGATCGTCGGGGTCTTCGGCCAGCGCCTCGGACGGCTCGAGCACGGTGGCTGGATCGCGGTCATCCTCTCCGGGGCGGCGATGGTGCTCGGGGTCCTCATCGCGGTCGGCGAGATGCTCGACCCGAATACGTACACCGATGTCAGCTTCACGTGGTTCCACGTCGGCGCATCCGGTCCGTTCGCCAACGGGGTCTCCTTCGTCGTCGGGACGCTCGTCGACCCGATCTCCGCGTTGATGCTCATCGTCGTCACGGTCGTCGGCTTCCTCGTGATGTTGTACTCCGTCGGGTACATGCACCACGACGAGGGCCTCCCCCGGTACTACGCGCTGCTCTCGCTGTTCCTGACGGCGATGCTGGGGGTGGTCCTCTCGGACAATCTGCTCGAATTCTTCCTCTTCTGGGAGCTCGTCGGCGTCTGCTCGTACTTCCTCATCGGGTTCTACTGGCGTAAACCGAGCGCTTCGAGCGCGGCGAAGGAGGCGTTCCTCGTCACGCGGATCGGCGACGTGATGTTCCTTCTCGGGATTTTCATCTACTTCTCCGTGTACGCGATGACCGGTCCGAACGGCGGCTGGGCCGCGAACGGCTTCCTGTTCGTCAACGGAAACACCTCGTTCATCCCGATCGGCGCCCCCGGGAACTCTACGTTACTCACGGTCGCCGGCATCATGCTGCTCGGGGGAGCGGCGGGCAAGAGCGCCCAGTTCCCGCTCGACGTGTGGCTCCCGGATGCGATGGAAGGTCCCACGACGGTCTCGGCCCTCATTCACGCCGCGACGATGGTCGCCGCCGGCGTCTATCTGCTCGTCGTGGGAAGCATCTTCCTCGGTGGATACACCTCGATCGTCCTCTTCGCGATCGTGGCGGTCGGAGGGTTCACCACCTTCTACGCGGCGACGATGGCCGTCGTCAACACCGACATCAAACGCGTGATCGCGTACTCGACGATCAGCCAGCTCGGCTACATGGTCCTCGCCGTCGGGGCCGGCTTCGCGATGGTGGGTCTGTATCAGTTGTTCACGCACGCATTCTTCAAGGCGCTCTTGTTCCTCGCCGCCGGCGCGATCATCCACACCATCGTCACGCAGGACCTGTTCAAGATGGGCGGTCTCGCGAAGAAGATGCGGTACACCTCGATCGCGTTTTTAATCGGCGCGCTCGCGCTCTCGGGGATCCCGCCGTTCGCCGGTTTCTGGAGCAAGGACGACGTCCTCGCTTCGGTGTATAGCCAGCTCGACGCGCATCCGGAGTACTGGCCGTTCTTCCTCCTCGCTTTCGTGACGGTCTTCCTGACGGCCTACTACATCTTCCGGGTCTACTTCCTCGCATTCTCCGGCGAACGTACGCGCGATCCGACGCTGCCCGAGGCGCACGAGGTCCCGTGGGTGATGCTCGTCCCGATGCTGGTCCTCGCCGGCTTCGCGGTCGTCGCCGGCCTCTTCGCCTTCGTCCCGAGCTTCGCGACGCTCTTCACGGGGGTCCCCGGCCTCGCTTCCAACGTACCCCCAACGTACGGGACGACCGACATCCTCCTCTCGGCGATCTCGGTAACGCTCGCCGGTGCGGGGATCGTCCTCGCCTGGGTCCTGTGGGGGAACGGCCGCGTCTACGAGCTCCGGGCGAGCTCGCCCGCGCATTCGATCCGCAACCTTCTCCTCGCCCGGTACCACGTCAAGGCCGCGTACGACTGGGTCGGGATGGTCGGCATGTACACGGTCGCCCGGGCGGCCGATTTCTTCGACCGGTTCGTGATCGACGGTGCGGTGAAGGGCTTCGAGCGTTCGTTCCGCTCGATGAGCGACGGGATGCGCCGGATCCAAACGGGGCTCGTCTCCGACTATGCCGCGTACATCGTGGCCGGGGTCGTGGCGGTGTTCGTCCTCCTGCTGTTCGTCGCGCCGTACCTCGCGTCGTTGTTCGGAGGCGGCTAGATGGATTTCTCGACCGTCCCGATCATACCGATCACCCTCGGCACGCTCGTCGCGGGCACCGTGCTCACCTTCGCGAGCGGTCGATGGGCCCGCTGGGTGGCGCTCGCGACCTCGGTGCTCTTCCTTCTCGAGATCGGGCTGATGTTCCTCGGCTACCAGAGCTGGCCGGGTCGCTCGAGCTCGCTCGTTCCGCAGTTCGGGGAGTACCAGTCGTACTCCTGGATTAGCCTGCCCTGGTTGCAGATCAATTTCACGGTGGGGATCGACGGGATCTCGCTGATCCTGATCCTCCTGACCGGGTTCCTCCAGATTGCGACGGTCGTGTACACCTGGAACGAGACGAAGCGTCCGGCCGCGTGGTTCGGCCTCGTCCTAATGACGTGCCTCGGAAGCTTCGGGGTCTTCGTCGCCCTCGACATCCTCCTGTTCTTCCTGTTCTGGGAAGCGGTCCTGATACCGATGTTCTTCATCATCGGCTATTGGGGCGGCCCCAACCGTCGGTATGCGGCATTCAAGTTCTTCGTCTACACCCACGTGGCGTCGATCGTCATGCTCATCGGCCTGTTGGCCCTCGTCTTCTACTCCGGGGCCAGTTCGTTCGACTTCTCCTCGATCTACGCCGCGGCGCAAGGCCTCACCGGGATCGTACCGGTCGTGCTCTTCCTCTCGCTGTTCTTCGGCTTCGGGGTCAAGTTCCCGATCGTCCCGTTCCACACGTGGCTGCCCGACGCGCATGTCGAAGCACCGACGGGAGGCTCGGTGCTCCTCGCCGGGCTCCTGCTAAAGCTGGGAGGATACGGGCTGATCCGGTGGGCGGTGATCATCCTGCCGAACACCCTGACCCAGGTCGATCCGATCCTGTTCTTCGTCGCGTTCCTATCGATCGTCTGGGGAGCCGTGCTCTCGCTCTCGCAGCGCGATCTGAAGCGAATGATCGCCTACTCCTCGATCAACCACATGGGGATCGTCCTCCTCGCGATCTCCCTGAACTCGGCCCTCGGGCTCACGGCGGCGGTGCTGCTCATGTTCGCCCACGGCGTCGTCAGCGCGCTGTTGTTCATGGGGGCGGGGACGTTCCACCACACCTACGGGACGCGCGACATCCCGAGCGTGGGCGGCATCAACTCGCGAACGCCGATCCTCGCATCGCTGATCATGATCGGCAGCTTAGCGTCGCTCGGGTTACCGGCACTGATCAGCTTCCCGGCCGAGTTCGCGGCCCTGCTCGCCACGTGGGACGGACTTACGTACCTCGTGCTGATCCCGCTGATCGCGCTCGTCGTGACCGCCGCCTTCTACATCTGGATGATGCAGCGCGTGCTGTTCGGTCCGCCCAAGGGGATCCCGGACGACGCCCACGACGTCCCGCCGACCGAGGGGCTGGGGATAGGGATGCTCGCCGCGCTCACCGTCATTTTTGGGGTGTTGCCGTTCCTGCTGGTGAGCGTGATCACGATGTCGCCGATCACCGGGTGGCACGGATGAAGGGAGGCGCTCGATGACCTTCGCGGCCTTCGCGCTCCCCTTCCTCCCGGAGATCTTCGTCCTGGTGGGCGTGTTGCTCGTGCTCGTTCTCGACGTCATCGGCGTCCGGCGGATCGAGGTGTTCGGATCGATCACGGTCGGGGCGACGCTCCTCGCGCTCGTGTTCGTGATCGCGGATCTCGGGTTCCTCCCGTTCGCGGCGCTGGCGACCGTCCCCTCGGGCCAGATCGACATCCCGCTCGCCGTGGTCGGCACTCCGCTCTACTCGTTCACGAGCCTCGGGTTCGTCTTCCAGGCGATCTTCCTTTCGGCGACCTTGCTCGTCAGCCTCGCCTCGATGAGCCGACCGAGCCACGAGAAGGGCGCGGCGGTCTTCTATGCGCTCGTCGGGATGGCCACGCTCGGCATGCTTCTCGTGGGCATCGCCTCCGACCTGATCTTCCTGCTCCTCGCGATCGAGGTGACGGCGATCTCGACGTACCTCCTCGTCGGCTACACGCGCCGGGATCCGCGCTCCCTCGAGGCCGCGATGAAATTCTACGTCATCGGCGCACTCTCGACGGTGATCAGCTTCTTCGGAGCGTCACTCCTCTTCGGCGCCTACGGGACGACGAACCTCGACGCCATCCGGAGCCTCGGGGGCGCCGTCGGCTATCCCACCCTGGTCCTCCTCGGCTATGGCCTGTTGATCGCGGGGCTCGCGTTCAAGGTCACGCTGGTTCCGTTCCACGCCTGGGCCGTCGACGTGTACGACGGCGCCCCCTCGGACGTCTCGGCGTTCCTCGCCGGCGGGACGAAGAAGATCGGCCTGTTCGCGTTCTTCCTCGTATTCCTGGGGCCCGTGCTGTACTTTTCAACGACCGGCACCACCAACCCGTTCAACGCCTCGACCACCTTGCCCCTCAACACCGGACCGATCTTCCAGATCGTGCTCGGAGTACTCGCGGTCGTGACGATGACCGTGGGCAACGTCCTCGCGCTGATGCAGAAGGAGATGAAGCGGATGCTCGCCTACTCTTCGATCAGCCAGGTGGGGTACATGATGATCGGCATCGTGATCGGCACGTCGCCGGCGATCGCCGGGGCGACGCTGCAGATCTTCTCCCACACGTTCATGAAGACCGGGGCCTTCCTGGTCGTCGCGGCGGTCGCGAGCCTCGGGATCGGCCCGCTCATCTCCGACTGGAAGGGCCTCGGCCAGCGTCGCCCGTGGCTGAGCGTCGCCTTCGCGCTGATCCTCCTGAGCCTCGCCGGCGTGCCGCTCACGATCGGTTTCGTGTCGAAGTTCGTTCTGTTCAGCTCGGCGGTCCAGGCGCAAGGGTACTTCGTCTGGCTCGCGGTCGCCGGGCTCCTGAACAGCGCGCTCTCCGTATTCTACTACGGGCGGGTCCTGAAGGTGATGTACTTTGACCCGCCGGATCCCGTCGTGGAGGCACCCGAGGCGAGCCCCACCGCGCCGCGGCCCGAACGGCTGGCCGTCGGCGGGCTCGGGTACGCCCGCGCGGGCACGATCGCCCTCATCGCCGTCGTCATCGTTGCCTTCGGCATCTACCCTCAGGTGATCCTCGGCCCGATCCAAGGCGCTGCCCAGCACTTCCTCCTCGCCGGACCGTGAGCCCGATGGAGGAGTTCGACGTAGTCGTTGTCGGAGCCGGGCCCGCCGGGTCCCTCGCGGCGCGCGCCGCGGCCGAATCCGGTGCGAGGACCCTTCTCCTCGACCGCCGCACCGAGCTCGGAGAGCCCGTCCAGTGCGGGGAGTTCCTGCCCACCCCCGGCGAGCTTGCGGATATCTTCCACGCCCCGGAGCTGATCGAGCGGGCCTTCCAGATCCCTCCGGAGACGATCCTCCAAGAGACCCACTGGATGGCGTGCATCTCTCCGTCCGGCCACCGGTTCCGTTTCCCGCTCGCCGGCTACATGGTCTCTCGGCGAGCCTTCGACAAGGCCCTCGCCCACGCCGCCGAGGGTGCCGGGGCCGACCTGCGCTACCCGGTCGGGGTCGCCCGAGTGAGCGGTGATCGGGTCGAGATGGTGAACGGCACGACCGTCCGGGCGAAGGTCGTCATCGGCGCAGACGGTCCGACCTCCACCGTCGCGCGCTCCGTCGGATTTGTGCCGTCCCGCGAGATGTTCCGCATGATCACTGCGACCGTCGACGGAGGCGGGGGCGACGAGATCGATCTGTACTTCGGTCGCTCGGCGCCGGGGGGTACGCCTGGTCGTTCCCCCGCTCGACCGACGCCAACGTCGGCCTCGGGGTCACGGAACTGCCGCGCGGCGCGTCGCTCAGTTCGCTGCTCGACCGCTTCCTCGAGCGCGAGGGACTCGGCGTCGCTCGCGAGCGGACCCGATGGTGGGTGCCGATCGGCCCTCCGCCCGATACGCTCGTGTTCGGTCGGACCCTGTTCTGTGGGGATGCCGCGAACCTCGTCATGGCCACCAACGGAGGCGGGATCCCGACCGCGATGCTCAGCGGATGGCTCGCGGGCGGTGCGGCCGCGCGGCACGCCCGGAATGGGGCGCCGCTTTCCGAGTACGACCTCGCATGGCGCTCGGTACTCGCCCCTCCCCTCGCCCGGGGGCACCGGATCAAAGAGACGACCGACCGGATCGTCCGTTCGGACCTCGCCTTGACGCTGGGAATGAGATATATCGGTGCGTCGGGGTTGGATGCCGTGATGCGCCTGCGCTGGCCCCGCCGCCTCGGGAGGGCTTCGTGACGAGCAGTCATCCAATTCCCGGCACCGGTATCGACTCTTCCTCCCTCGAGGCGGTCGTCCGCCAGACGATCGGCGCGGAGACCCTCGCCGAGATGTCGGCGCTCCTTCCGGTGCTCGTCCGCGATCTCGCGGACGTCGATTGGCGGGTAGAACAGGCCCTGGGCTCGCAGTACTCCCAGCTGAGCGAGGCCGCCCGTTACGCATGCTCCACCGGCGGCAAGCGCGTGCGGCCGCTCCTCATGGCGACGATGGCCCGCGCCCTCGGTGCCACCACGACGCAGCCACTCCTGTCGCTCGCCGCCGCCTTCCAACTCATCCACACCGCGAGCCTCGTGCACGACGATGTCATCGATCACGCCGACCTGCGACGCGGAAGACCGTCGATGCCGCGGGCGTACGGGACCGCGCTCGCGATCATCACCGGCGATTATCTGTTCGTTCGCGCCTTCGAGCTCGCGGCCGAGTACCCGAGACCGATCATCGTCCGGTGCGGCGCGGCCTGCGCGGAACTGGTCGAAGGGGAGGTGCTCCAGGAGAATACGCTGTTCGATCTCGCTTCGGGCCGGGAGCACTACTTCCGCGTGGTCGAGCGGAAGACCGCCTCGATCGTGGCCGCGGCGCTATCGTCGGTCGCCGAGCTCTCCGGAGCACCCCAATCGACGGTCGACGCGGCCGGCACGTACGGCCGGTCGCTGGGCATCTCCTTCCAGATCCGGGACGATCTGTTGGATGTCTACGGGGACCCGGACCTTCTCGGCAAGCCGCTCTATGCAGACTTCCGGGAGGGGATCCCCACCCTCGTCGCGATCGAGACGTACGCCCGGCTCGACCCGAAGCGGCAGACCGAGTTCGAGCGCCTGTTCCAGCGACGGCACAAGAAGGCCAGCCATCTGTTGCGCATGCACGAGCTCGCCGATGCGGCGGGGGTCCGGGAGCCGATCGCTCTCGAATCCGAGCTCTGGGCCGAGCGCGCGATCCGGGCGCTCGCCCCCGTGCCGGCCGGCCCCTATCGCGTCCTGCTCGAGCGATTGGCCCACGGGGCCGCCGAGCGCCAGTTCTGAGCGTTCCGTTGGAGCGAAACCTACATAGTCGCCTCGGCCGCATCGAACGGCTCGGACGGGACCGCAACGATGTCTCCGGCAGCCCACGGTACGGTCCAGGAATTCGACCATCTCCCGGAGTCCTGGGAGACGTTCGCCCACGTCCCGCGCCGCCCGATCGGGGTGGCGGTGCTCTCGGCCCTGATCGCCGCGGCGAGTATGCTCGCCATCGTGGGGGCGGCCTTCTTCCTGGTTTCTCAGTACCTGGGAGGGGCAACGCCCTCGAGCGTCCTACCCGCCCCGTTCGACTTCGCCGGCATCCTCGCCGGGCCGTTCGGGGCGATGATCACCCTCGTCGTGGGTGGGGTCGGCCTCGGAGTGGCGACCAGCCTGTGGCGCCAGGAGGTCTGGGCGCTATGGACGATCACGGCGTTCGCGTTCGCCGGGGTCGCCTACCTCGTCGTGATGGGGTCCTTCACGGTGCTCCTCGTGCTGCTCGGGATCCTGGTGGTCTACATGCTCGCCGTGCGACGCTACTTCTACTGACTGCGCGGCGCCGCCCTCCGGCCGAGCGGCGTTCGACTCCAACCTTGGACTTATAGAGGTCTCCCGCGACTCCAACTCTCGTGGCCCCGGCCCGATCCATCGCCGAGCAGTTGGCGTCGAAGCAGCGCGAGATCTCGGTCGCCGAGTTCTTCGAGCGGAACCGCCAGATCCTCGGCTTCGACAACCCCCAACGCTCCCTCCTGACGACGGTCAAGGAGGCCGTCGATAACGGCCTGGACGCGGCGGAGGAAGCGGGGATCCTGCCCGACCTCCGGGTGGAGATCTCGAAGGAAGGAGAGAGCGGCGATCGGCTGCGGGTCGCGGTGGAGGACAACGGTCCGGGGATCGTGCGCCGCGAGATCCCGAACGTCTTCGGTCGCCTGCTTTACGGCTCCCGCTTCCATTCGAACCGCCAGGCCCGCGGCCAGCAGGGGATCGGGATCTCGGCCGCGGTGCTCTACGCGGGCCTCACCACCGCGCGTCCGGCCCGAATCACCTCGAAGATCGCCGAGGAGGAGGGCGCGCGGGTGCTCGAACTCATCCTAGACACTCAGAAGAACCTCCCCCGCGTCCTTTCCGAAGAAGTAACGTTGTGGGATCGGGAGCACGGCACGCGCATCGAGCTCGTGCTGAAGGCGAAGTACGTCCGCGGACGCCAGTCCCCCCTCGAGTACCTCCGCGGAACCGCCATCGTCAACCCCCACGCTCGGATCGTGCTCGTCGAGCCGGACGGGACCAAGATCACGTTCGAGCGCGCGACGAGCGAACTGCCGCCGATCTCGAAGGAGACGCTGCCCCACCCGTACGGCCTCGAGCTCGGAGAGCTCGGCTACCTGCTCAAGGCCTCCAAGCGCGAGAACATCCGCGAGATGCTCTCCCGCGATCTCGCCGGCGTCAGCGTGCGCGCCTCCCGCGAGGTCGTGGCCGCTGCCGGCCTCCGGGGGACCGAAGCCCCGGGATCGCTCTCGGGGGAAGCCCAGGAGAAGCTCCTCGCGGGCCTCCGCGCCGTGGAGCTGGTGGCCCCCTCCGCGGAGGGTCTCTCCCCCATTGGCCCGATGCTCATCAAGCGCGGACTGCGCAACGTGCTCGGAGAGGTGCGCCCGGACTTCTTCGCCCCTCCCGTCAGCCGGCCGCCGAAGGTCCACGGCGGATTCCCGTTCCTGGTCGAGGTCGGTCTCGTGTACGGCGGCGGGCTACCGGCCGACCAGCCGCTGCAGCTCCTTCGGTTCGCCAACCGGGTCCCTCTGCTCTTCCAGCAGGGAGCCTGCGCCATTACCAACGCCGTGGGGTCGATCGACTGGAGGCGCTACGGCCTCGACCAGAAGGGAGGGAGCGGTCTTCCCACGGGGCCGTGTCTACTGCTCGTGCACGTGGCGTCCACCAAGATCCCGTTCACGAGTGAGGCGAAGGAGGCGCTCGCCGAGGACGAGGACCTCGACCGGGAGCTGACGCTCGCGATCCAGGCGGCGGCGCGTCACTTGAAGAGCCACCTCTCCCGGGTCGGGCGACGCCAGTTCGCGAGCGACAAGTTCGCGATCATCCAGAAGATCCTGCCGCGGCTCGCGGAGAAGGCGAGCCGCCTGATCGACGAGCCCGTTCCCGACCTCGCTCCCGTGATCACGAAGATCATGGACGTCGTGACGCTCGCGCCGAAGGTCCTCCGCGAGGGCCGCTCGGTGCGGGCGACCGTCGAGATCACGAACTACACCGCCCGGCCCCGGGTCCTCGAGGTGTTCCTGGAGGTCTACCCCTCGACGCTCGCGCTCGCCGAGTATACTCCCGCGCCCGAGGGGATCGACGCGGGACTGGGGCGAGCGTGGTGGACCCTCGAGAAGCTCGCCTCCAATGCGCGCACCCAGATCGAGATACGCTTCCCGGCGGGGACGGACGTCGAAGCCAACGACCTCGACTTCTACGTCGCCGGAGTGGACGAGGCCCATCTCCTCGGCGCGGACCCGCTCCCCGGTGACTGGGATGTCCGCCTTCCGCGCGCGATCATCGAAGCGGCCGAGGCGGCCGAAGCCACCCACATGGACGCCCACACGGACGAAGAGGAGGTGGACTACGATGCCGCGGAAGCGAGCGCCCACGTCTCCGAAGACGAAAGCTGAGGAGGAGCCGAAAGTCCGGGCCGATGCCCTGCGACCGACGATCGATCTCGCACGCCTGATCCACGCCCAACTGGTCGACGGTGAGATCCCGCGGATGCGCTTGCCGCTACGCACCAAGCAGAACATCGCCTTCCAGATGCGCGAAGGCGTCTGGCGGCTCGGCAAGGCGACCGGGACGCGCAGCGCGCGCAAGCTCGACGGCGCTCTGATGCTCCTCCGGACGTTCTACCTCGTCGATTTCATCAACGAGATGGCGCGCGACGGCAAGACCTCCACGTTGCGGGAGCTCTACTACATCAGCGAAGGGTGGGAGGAGGGCAAGTTCCACAGCGAGGACGAATCGAACCTCCTCGTCGAGGACCTCGAGGTGATGTGCTCGCGCCTACGCGAAGACTTCCGCCTCCACCCCGAGGAGAACGGAGCCAGCATCATCGGGGACATCACGATCCGTGAGCGCAACCGCAAGGGCGCGGTCAAGACGATCAACTGCCGGGAGGACGTGGGGGACGGCGGGTACGCGCTCCCATCGAACGTCGAGAAGGAGAAGATCGAGTTCGTGAAGGCGAAGGCCAAGTTCGTCATCGCGATCGAGTGCGGTGGGATGGTCGATCGCCTCGCCGAGAACGGCTTCGACGAACAGCACGATGCGCTCCTCGTCCATCTCAAGGGTCAGCCGGCCCGGTCGACGCGCCGCTTCCTCAAACGCGTGAACGAGGAGCTCCATCTGCCCGTGGTGGTGTTCACCGATGGGGACCCGTGGTCGTTCCGCATCTTCGCGAGCGTCGCGTACGGCGCGATCAAGACCGCGCACATCTCCCAGTACCTCGCGACTCCGGGAGCGGAGTTCCTCGGCGTGACCGCTTCCGACATCGAGAACTACGATCTCCCTTCCGACCGGCTGAGCGAGGTCGACATCAAGGCGCTCCAGGCCGAGCTCTCCGACCCGCGCTTCGCGACCGCGGAGTGGCGCTCCGAGATCGAGCTGATGCTCAAGAACGGGAGGAAGGCCGAGCAGCAATCCCTCGCGAAGTACGGTCTCAACTACGTGACCGACCACTACCTCCCCGAGAAGCTCAAGGAGATGGGGGTCCTCTAGCGCGGTTCGGGGCGCGGGCGATCCGGTGGGCGTCCCGAGCCGCCCACGCGACCAGCGCGATCAACGTCCCGAGGAATACGAACTGGATCGAGGAGAGGCCGAGTGGGAGGACCCCGGAAGCGAGGCCCGCCCCGATCGACGCCATCCCGACGAGCACTCCGAACGCCCCGGCGCTCGCCCCGAGCGCGTGACCGGGTTCGCGGCGCAGGCCGGCCGCGAGCGCGATCATACCGAGCGTCAGGACGAGCAGAAGCCCGGCGGCGATCACGTGGATCGCACCGACCCACGTCGATGGCGAGGTGAGGCAGGCCGGGAACGCGGCGCAGGTGACGGTCTCGCTCGTCGTCCCCAGCGCGATGAGCGTTCCCGCGATGAGCCCGACCGCGATCGCGACGAGGCCTACGATGTAGAGCGCGTGGGCGCGCCGTCCGGAGGACGCCATGGAGGTGGCGAAGGAGCGCCGGGCTCGTTTATCTCGGAGCCGCCGCAACCGAAGGGGTCAGGCGAGCCCGAGCGCCCGGCGGCCCTCCTCGGAGAGGACACGGTCGGCCTCTTCGCGGGGAACGTACACGAAGGAATCGGGAGCGAGCGCGGTCCGACGGAAGTCGAACCCCTGCTCCCGGAACTCGGTCCCCTCCGCCGCCGATTCGACCGCCGTCCCGGCTTCGCGGGGGCCGGGCCGGACGCCGTCCGGGGCGAGGAACAGTAGATCCGCCCCGAGGTCGAGGACGACCGACGCTCGCGGGACGACGACTCGCAGATGGATCAGAGGGGGACGCAGCCGGCTCTCGCTCTCCGTCTCCGTGCGCGTAAACACGATGAACTCGACCCCGTCCACGGTCGCGAGGCGATCAAAGGAGAACGACTTGTGCCGGAACTCGAGAATGTTCACCTCGAAATCGGAGGGCTCGAGCACGCGCGCGGAGAGTCCGGTTCGCTACATAACGGGGGTCGCGGACGGATGCGGGCCGTCCCGGCCCCTCACCGCCGCCGACCGGCCGCCGGTAACCGTAATAAGCCATAGAGGCACCGAGCCGCCACTCGGATTGGGGTGCGATGAAACGTAGCTCGCGCGCATGGAAGAAGCGCGGCCACATGCGATGGAAATGGCGCAAGAAACGGATGCGCCGACGCATGAGGGCCCAGAAGATGCGCAAGCAGTGAGGGCCGGCCGGCCCTCACGGCAACCGGATCCGCTCCCGAGGGAGCGGATCCATTTCCTTCCCTTCTACCAGTCGAGACGAGCGAGCGTGCGAGCCTCTTTCGTCGCCTTCTTCCACTCTTTGTAATGTGCCTTGCACAAGGGCGCCCGGCGCCCCTTGTCGGAGAGCTGGGGGAACGCCTTGCGCGCCTCGGTCCGGGCGAGGTTCCGCTCGGCCTCTCCTCCGCAGCCGGGGACCGCGCAGAGGGCGGGCGTTGGCGCCTCGGGGCTCATCGGCGACCCCGCTCCCGGAGGAGCTCGGCGACGATATCCGGGATCTCGAACGGGAACCGTCCGACCCGGGCGCCCGCGGCCTCGAGCGCGGCCTGCTTCGATTGCGCCGTGCCCTTGCCGCGCGAGATGATCGCTCCGGCGTGTCCCATCCGCTTTCCGGCGGGTGCGGCGCGGCCGGCGATGTAGGCGACCACGGGTTTCGTGAAGTGCTGACGGATGTACTCCGCGGCGTCCTCCTCGGCCGTGCCTCCGATCTCTCCGACCAGGACCAGGAGATCGGTGTCGGGGTCGTTCTCGAACCAGGGAAGGGCATCCACGAACGAGGTACCGACCACGGGGTCCCCCCCGAGGCCGATGCACGTCGACTGGCCGAGCCCGTTCTCCCGGATCCCGTTGACGATCTCGTAGGTCAGCGTTCCGCTGCGGCTGATGACCCCGACCCGTCCCGGACTGAAAACGACATTCGGGATGATCCCGACCTTCGCCTTTCCCGGCGAGGCGACGCCCGGGCAGTTCGGCCCTACGATGCGGGCTCCCCGCTCCCTCGCGTAATGGTACATGATCAGCATGTCGTGGAACGGGATGTGCTCGGTGACGATGACGATCAAGCGGATGCCGGCGTCGACGGCCTCCAGGAGCGCGTCCTTCGCGAACGGCGCCGGAACGAAGATGCACGAAGCGTTCGCGCCCGTCCGGTCGACGGCCTCCTGGACCGAGTCGAAGACGGGAACCCCTTCGACCTGGGTTCCGGCTTTGCCGGGAGTCACCCCCGCGACGACCTTCGTGCCGAAGAGCTTCATCTGACGGGTGTGCCCGGTTCCCTGGTGCCCAGTGATCCCCTGGACGACCACCCGCGTCTCGGCGTCGACGAGGATGCTCATGCGCGACCCCCGGCCCCGGCGGGGCCCCGAGCGGCGGCGACGACCGCCTCGGCCGACTCCTTCAGGCTCGAGAGCGCCGTGATGCCCGCCTTGCGGAGGATCTCGATCCCCTCGACCTCGTTGTTCCCCCGGATCCGCGCGACGAGCGGGAAGCGCTCGGCGGCCGGGATCTGGCCCATCGCGTGAACGAGACCGGTCGCGACGGTGTCGCACCGCGTGACCCCCCCGAAGATGTTCAGGAACACGGCCGTCGGCTTCGCTTGAGCCATCAGGAGGAAGGCCTCGGTCACCTTCGCCGGGTCGTCCGTACCGCCGAGGTCGAGGAAGACTCCCGGGCGGCCGCCGAATTCCGTCAGCACGTCGAGCGTGGCCATCGTGAGCCCCGCTCCGTTCGCGATCACCCCGATGTTGCCATCCAGTTGAACGAAGGCGATCTCCTTCTCCCGAGCGATCTCCTCGAGCGGGGTCCGATCGTCCCGGATCTCGGAGTACTCCGGATGCCGGAACGCGGCGTCGTCCTCGATGATCACCTTGGCATCCAGGGCGACCAGCGCATCTCCGACGAGCGCGAGTGGATTGATCTCGATGAGGTCGGCATCCTCGGCGTTGAACGCTTTCCACAGAGCGTCCAGGAGCGGAGAGAGCGACTGGGCCGTGGTTCGCGAGAGGCCGAGCGACTGGGCCGCGCGGCGCTTCTCATACTCGGCGAGGCCCGGGAACGGGTGGATCGGCTGACGTACGATGGCCGTGTCGGCCACGGTCTCGATCTCCACGCCTCCCTGGGAGCTCGTCAGAAGGATCGGAACGCGCGCGCTCCGGTCGAGCGTGATCGCGAGGTAGAGCTCCTTACCGATCGCAAGTTTGCCCTCGAGGAGAACCTCGCGGACCTTCTCTCCTTTGAACTCGAGTGCAAGGATCGCCTCGGCCGCCGCTCGGGCCTCTTCCGGGGTGTTCGCGAAGCGGACGGCCCCGCCCTTCCCGCGGCCCCCGGCGAGCACCTGGGCCTTGATGACACAGGGAAGCGGCACGCTGCCGTCCTGAACCCACCGCTCGGCCTCCGCCGGGCTCCGGGCGACGCGCCCGGGGGGAAGTGGGATCCCATACTTTCGGAAGATCTCCTTGCCTCTCCACTCGGCCAGCTTGACCATGCACGCACGCCTCTCCCGCGCGAGGGTTCCGGTGTATTAAGGGCGATGGCGCCGCGCCGCCGGCTTCGGAGCTCGCGGGGCTCGGGCCGGGGGTCGCGCCTGACGGTTGTTGAGCTCACGACCGACGTCGTCGAGCAGCTTTCCCGCGAAGGTGCTCTTGGTTCCCCGGATCCAGTGACGGCCCCCCCGGGGGGGGAGGACGAGCGCGTTCGTGGTGGGGCTCCCCATCGTGGCGACATCGTTGGCGATGACCCAGTCGAGACCGACGTCACGCTGGAGGCGGCGCGCGGAGGCCTCGAGCTCGGCGTCGGATCGATCGGCCTCGAGCTTGAACCCGATGAGGCGCGTGGGAGGGGGAGCGAGTCGGCGCAGTTCGGGCAGGACTTTGGGGGCTCGGCGCAGGACGAGTTTGAGATCCGCGCGATCGTGAGAGGATATCTTCCCCGGAGTGCGCGTCGTCGTGTAATCCGACAGCGCGGCCGGTACGAAGATCGCCGAGGCCTTGCGAAGCTCCCGCGCGCGGCGGCGGGCGAGCGCGGCCAGATCCGCGACGCTTTGCCAGGTCCGGGTCGCCAGGAAGGACGGTATCGGCACTTGCATCGGACCGGTCCACAATTCCACGTTCGCCCCCGGAAGTGTGCCTGCGTCGCGAGGGCGACCCCCGTAGCGCCGCTGCTCTCGTTGGTGATGGATCGGACTCGGTCGATCGGCTCGCGGGCGGCCCCGGCGATCACGATGACGGCCCGTCCGGCCCACGGAGGGCCCGCCGCGCGGTGGAGTACCGCCGCGGCGACCTCCTCCGGGGTCGCCAGCTTCTCCTCCCCTTCGACCGCGGGGCCCTGGACGAGCTCGATCCCCCAGGAGCGCAGCTTCTCGAGGTTCTCGCGGACCGCGGGATTGAGACCCATGTGGGTGTGCATCGCCGGGGCGATCAGGATCGGGACCCCGCCGCCGAGCGCCATCGAGGCGCAGGCGGTCACGGGAGTGTCGTCGATCCCATGCGCGATCTTCGCGATCGTGTTCGCGGTCGCCGGAGCGATCAGATAGAGATCCGCACGGCCCTCGCCGGGGCCGAGCAACGTGACGTGCTCCACGTTCCCGCTGAGCTGCACCACCGGCGGATGGCCCGTGGCGAACTCGATGACCGCGGGCGTCACGAGGCGCGTTGCATCGGCGCTCATCACGGCCTGGACGTCGGCGCCATGGCGTATCAACTCGCGGGCGATGCGGGGGACCTCGATCGCGGCGATCGATCCCGAGATCCCGAGGACGATGCGCCGCCCGGCCAGGAGGGAGGTCGCTCGACCGCGGATCGAATCGCTCGGGTGGACCATGGACATCTGCTCCCGGCGGGGGCACCGAGCTTCGCAAGCCTATAGGCCCGGCCCCCTTAAGACGGTCGTTCCGCTTCGTTCCTCGATGCCTTCCCGCAAGCCCCGTCCGCGCCGCCCGGCGTCTCGAAAGGCATCCCCCGCGGCTCGTCCGCTCGAGGGGTTGGAGCTTCCCGTCGTGGGACGTGCTTCGGAGTCGTCGTTCGTGGCCCTGCCCGCGGTCCGTATGGCCCCCGCGACCGTAGCCCCGCGCCGAGTGCGCCGCGGCGTGGTGGTGTTCGATCTAGACGGCACGATCCTGGACGACCTCTCGCTCATCAGCCACGTGGCCTCGGACGTGTTGAACAAGGCGTTCGGGACCTCGCCCGAGGAGGGTCGGATCCACTACCTGGCCACGACCGGTATGCCGTTCGAGGCGCAGCTCGCGCAGCTCTACCCCGCCGCTCCCCAGGCCCTGCGGGCGTCGACGGCGCGGACCTTCCATCAACGCAAGATCGCGGAGGCCTACGCGCACGCCGGTCCGTTCCCCGAGATTCCCAAGCTGCTCAAGCGGCTCGACCGGGAAGAGTGGACGATGGTCATCTCGACCGGCGCGGAGGCCGAGATGGCCGACCTGATGCTCGAGCGCGAGGGGTTGCGGTTCTGGTTCGAGGACGTCCTCGGCTCCAAGGATGGCACCAAGCGCGAGCACCTCGCGGAGTACCGCCGACGATACCCCGGGGTCCCGCTGTTCTTGGTGGGGGACTCCCGCTTCGACATGGAAGCGGGACGCGACGTCGCCGGAGCGATCCCGGTCGCGCGGGCCACGAGCCTTCACGGTTGGGCGTTGTCCCCGGAGGATCTGCGACGTTGGGGGGCCGCATGGGCGGACTACTCGCTTACCGGTCTACCGGAGGCGCTCGCCTCTCTCGAGATCGGACCGGCGGCGTCGACGAGGCCGAAGGTCGCCCCGAAGGCCTCGAAGAGCCGCGGCGCGTCGCGGCGGCGCGGGGCGAAGTAGGGCCGGGACCGAGAGTCTCAGGAAACGGGGGAGGGCCCCGTCTCTCTTTGAACCCGGGTCGAGGGATCCACAGTCCCCCAGGATAGGCCAAGCTACCCCATCCCGGCCACGCCGGCCGGAGTTCGGGCCAAGATGAAAAGCCTTGCCCGCACCGGAACGACCCGCCGGCCGCCACCTCACGGAGGCAGGTCGGAGTCCTCCCGCTCCAGGAACGCTTGCCGTGCGCGCCGTTCGGCACGTCCGACGTAGACAAAGAACCCGCCGAGGCCGATCCCGAGCGCGACGTACGCGTAGAGGTAGACCCCGTCCCACCCGATACCCGCGACCGTAAGCGCGACCCAGAAGGCAACGCCGAGGGCGACGAGGAGCAATCCTCCGATGCCGAACGCCGTTTCGCGGAGCATCCGTTCCTCCTCGCGGTCCTCGGCACGCCTCGTCGGGATAAGCCGAGCGCGTCGTCGGGCGGCGGCCCCCCGCCCGTGCCGTTATGACCTCCGCGGTGGCTCCGGGTGCGATGGAGTTCACGCCCTTCGTGTCGGTCGACCGCGGGGCCCTGCGCTGGCTCCGCACCGGCCCGACCTCGCCGGAATTCCAGCTCCTATCGGGGTCGGCGTTGCTCGGTTCGCTCTCCTGGACGAAGGCCCAGGGATCCCTCGCGCTCGCCCGGGTGGCCGATCGGGAATTCACGATCAAGCGGGTCGGTTTCCTGAACCCCCACGTCACCGCTCGGCGGAAGGGGGAGGAGAAGGATCTCGCCCGCCTCGCGAGCCATCTGAGCCACCACCGCATCGAGCTCGCCGGCGGCGCCCGCTACGACCTGAAGCGCGCGGGCCTCCTTGTTCCGGCGTGGCAACTTCTCGCCGGAGATGGAACAGAGCTGCTGCACGTCGAACCCGTGCGGGAAGGCCGTCGCCTGGACGGCGGAACCATCCAGGTATCCGCCGCCGCGCGCGACCTCACGGAGCTTCCTCTGCTTCTCCTTCTGACGTGGTACTTCATCGTCCTCTCCTGGCGCGAGGACGAAGCCGTCTCGGAGTGGACGGATCACGCGGAAGGCCAGTTCTGAGACCGGACCGGCCCGCGCCGGATCACTCGGCGCGTGCGGGGAACCCGACCGCCTCGAGCAATCGCGGGATCATCACGTCATACCGGGGGCCCTTGTCGAAGTGGCCTCCGGCAAACTCCTGGTGGTCGATCGTAACTCCCTGGCGGCGTGCCTCGGCCGCGAACACGCGGGAGGAGACGTCGAGTCCGAACTCGTCCTTCAGGCCGCCATCGGCGTAGACGTAGGCGAGCGCGCGCAGCGCGGATCGGTACCGCGGCTCGCGGATCATGCGGACCGGGTCCCACGCGAGCCACTTCGCCCATACATCGGGGCGGAGCTCTCCGGAGTCGAGGTCGAACGGCAGATCGAATCGACCCGGTTCGGAGTCGATCGGTGAGTAGCAGGAGGCGTACGCCATCGTCGACAGCGCCTGCAACTCCTCGTTCTTCGGCCCAAAGCCGTCGGTCGGCGTCTGGAAGAGCTTGCGGAGCAACGCCTCCGGCCCCCCGGTCTTGCGGAGGGCGCGCAGCGCGTGAGGAAAATCCGGAGGGTAGCAGTACTCGAAGTACATGTCGCCCGCGTTCGACGCCGCGGCGCGAAAGAGATCCGGGTGGCGCAGCGCGAGAAAGAGTGCCCCGTACCCACCGCTCGAGGTGCCCAAGGTCACGGTCGGACCCGTGTGGTACTTGGACTGGACCATCGGAACGATCTCCTCCACGACGTAGTCCTCGTAGCGTCCCGTGGCACTCGAGTTCATGTATTGACTGCCTCCGAGCGTCGTGACGCAGTCCGGCCCGACCATGAGGGCCTCCGCAGCGGCGCCGGTCCGGATCAGGCGATCGAGCCGGGCGACGATCGATTCGCGCAAGTAGTCCGAGGAGCGGAAGTGGGCCGGGCCGCTCGGTGTATCCCGAGAGCAGGACCAGGAGCGGTCGACCCTCGGTGCGGCCGGACGGCGGAACGTAGACGGGCACGTCGCGCTCGATCGGGTCGCCCCACGGATTCCCACGGAGCCGCGAGCTCGCGAACCGATGGGTCTCGATCCTACCGCTCATGGCCGGCGGAAACATCTCTTCGGTACGTGCCTCGGTCGGGACTTTCCACGTCATGCGAGGGCCAATCCGAAGGATGGCTTACGGGTTCCGGTCGCGGGTGCTCCCCCGCGCGTTCTTTCGATGCGGCGCAGGGGAGGTCCGTGTTAGCGCCGGCTTGAATATACCCGCGGGCTCGTTTCTCGCGGAGCGGAGATGGAGAAGTGGGGTCCCGAGGCGTTCCACGCGGACCGGCTCGACCGGCCCGGAGATTGGGGGGTCTGCTTCCTGGCCGACTGGTGTCCATTCTGCCGGGAGTATCTGCCTCTGTTCAAGGAGCTCGATGGGGTCGCCCCCTTCCCCCTCGCGATCGCCGACGTGACCGATCTCGAAAGCCCCCTGTGGGACACCTTTCACATCGACTTCGTTCCGACCCTGGTCGCGTTCCGCGACGGAAGGGCGATCTGGCGCAAGGACGGGGTCCACATGGTCGGGCTCCACGCGAAGGATCTCCACGACCTCCGCAAGGCGCTCGCGCGTTAGGTGTCGCTACTGAATAACTGACTCATTTCATCCGAGCCCGGTGGGGTCGGATGGTGTAGCTCCAGTCCCCATGGAACTCGTGGGGTTCCAGGAGAACCTGCGCCATCTCTTCGTCGGAGACCTTGACCCCCTCGGGGTACCGCCCCTTGTCGAGTTCCGAGCGGACCCAGAGTCCGGCCGTCGAGGTGGTGGCCCCGATCAGACTGACGATGACCGCCAGGCTCACGAGCGGTTTCCCTCGCCAGTTCATGGCGATGTGGGAGAACAGGCGGTGCTCGATCCGATTCCACTTGCTCGTCCCTGGAGGAAAGTGGCACACCGTCAGCCTCAGCCCCGTTCGATCGGCGAACTGCTGGAGCTCCCACTTCCAGAGCCGAACCCGCGCCCCGTTGCTCCCCCCGCAGTCCGCCGTGATGAGCAGCGAGGTGGCGCGGGGGTAGGACGGGCGGCCCATGACCTCCCACCACCGTCGGATAGCGCGCACCGCGAAGGTCGCCGTGTCGTGGTCGATCCCGACACTCACCCATCCCTCGTTGCGGTTCAGGTCGTACACCCCGTAGGGAATCGCCTTCCCCTTCTGGGGAAGGAGGAAGTCGTGGACCCGGACCGGCTCGGGCTGGTCCTGCGGCCGCCACTCGCGTCCGCCGTTCTTGAAGTCCCCCACGAGCTCCTTCTTCTTCGTGTCCACCGAGATCACCGGCTGGTGACGTCGCTGGTGTCGGACCACCTCGGCATTCAGGTAGCGGAACTGGGCGTCACGGTCCGGGTGACGCGTCCCTTCCTTCGTCTTCTGGTTCCCCTGAAGGCTGTAGCCGGCGGCGTGGAGCAGGTCGGCTACCAGATGGGAACTGGCGTTGTGCCCGAGCGCCTGCAACTCGCGGGCCAGGCGCCGTGTGCTCCGCGAGGTCCACCGAACCGGGGACTGAGGGCGGCCCGCGGTGGTGGGCTCGACAAGGGCCTCGAGATCCCGAACCAGTTTCGGGTCTTTCCGGGCGGTGGGCGTGCGCCCTCCGCCGGGCCGTCGGATGCGCCCGGGCTCCAGCCGCTCCCCGGACCGGACCTCCTGGAGACCTCGGGAGATCGTGGAGCGGGAGAGACCAGTGGCGCGCGCGACGAGCCCGATCCCTCCATGGCCGAGGGAGAGCGCCTCCGTCGCCGCCCAGAAGCGTCGGGACCTCTCCGTGAGTTCCGGGGCGAGGGAGTCATACTTGGCCCGAAGGGCCGCGAGCTCCACGCCCGAGCGAGAGACGGTTCCCGGATATATAACTCACTTATTCAGTAGCAACCTCTTAGCGTCGGCCCCGCTCCCCCTGAGTGCCGGTCGCCCTCGGGGTTTTTGAGCCCCCCTTTCATTCCCCATGGACGTGGAACCACCCGCCAAGCCCGTCGGCACCGGACCGAAGCCCGTAGCACTCGTCACCGGAGGAGGTACGGGTCTCGGTCTTGCGATCGGGGAGGGCTTGGCCGACGATGGCTACGACCTCGCCATCGCGAGCCGTTCGGAGGAGCACCTGGCCCGCGGCTCGGCCTCCTTGCGTCGGCACGGCGCTCGGGTCGTCGCGGTCCGCACGGACGTCCGGGAGCCCGCTCAGGTCGATCATCTCCTCGCCGAGATCGAACGCGAGTACGGGCGACTGGACGTGCTCGTCAACAACGCCGCCGGCAACTTCCCGATCGCGGCCGAGTCGTTGTCCCCGAACGGGTGGAGAGCCGTGGTGGGGATCGTCCTGGACGGGACGTTCTTCTGCTCGCGGGCCGCGTTCCCGCTGCTCTCTCGCTCCCCCCAGGCTTCGATCGTCAACGTCATCGCGGCGTACGCTTGGATGAGCGGGCCCGGTACCGTTCACTCGGCGGCGGCCAAGGCCGGAGTGCTCGCGGTCACGCGGACCCTCGCGGTCGAGTGGGCGTCCCGAGGCATCCGCGTGAACGCGGTCGCTCCGGGACCGATCCGGACCGAGGGGACCGATCGGCAACTGTGGACCTCCAAGGAGCTGGTCGAGCGGGTGCGTCGCGGAATCCCCATGGGACGGTTCGGAACCCCCGAGGAGATCGCCGACGCGGTGCGCTTCCTCGTCAGCCGCCGGGCCGCCTACATCACCGGCCAAGTCCTCGCCATCGATGGCGGCCAGTGGCTCGGCACCGGAGTCATGGATCTGCTCGGGCCGGCGGCGCTGGACCGATCCACGCGGCCTCCGGGGAGCCCTCCCACCTGACCCGGGTCACGCGCGCTCGGCCCGAGGGCACCTCCGCGCGCACGCAGGCGTCCGGCGAGCGTCGGACCGAGATCCGGGTGCTCCGAGATCGCTCCTACTACGGGGGCCGTAGGTAGAGCCCCGTACGGCGGGTGCAGGACCCGGCGTCGCTCACATCGTCGGGACGTTGCGTTCGACGAGGAAGGAGAGCAGAGTGGCGACGTAGAGGTCCGGATGGGTGATCTGGGGATCGTGGCCTGCGTCCCGAAGGCGCCGCACGGTCGGATTGGAGAGGGCGCGTTCGAGCGCGAGGTTCATCCGGTGCAGGAAGGCGGGGCTTACCGTTCCCTCCGTCAAGAGGATCGGGATTAGGAGTTCGCGGAGACCGGGTTCCGCCGGAGGCCGTTCCGTCGCCGGGTCGCTGAACTCCTCCAGCCAACGCGGTGCGTAGCGAAGGAGCTCGGCCCGCGTCTCGGGCCGGAAGCGCTCCCACGCCGTCGCGTCACCGGCGAAGAGCCCGAAGAGCTCGCGCGCCGCCCCTTCGGGGTCCCCATGGCGAACGCGCTCCTGCTCCCGACGCAATTCCGTCCGCAGGCGTTCGGCCTCCGGCGCGGTCGCCGGATCGTCGTCCAACAGGCCGATGTACGGCGGCTCGTGCAGCGAGAGCGATCGGACCAGCTCCGGCCGCTCGACGGCGAGACGGAGGGCCACCATCGCCCCGTAGGAGTGGCCGACGAGGTGCGCCGGGTAATGATCCGTGGCCCCGAGGAGGGCGCCGAGATCTGCCGCGTCGCTTTCGAGGGCGTGCGCGCGGGGCGCGAACGTGCTCCGTCCGTGCCCGCGACGGTCGTACACGAGCACCTGCATCGATCCGGCGAGACCGGGTACGACCGCGCGCCAGGAACGCAGATCGACCCAGGAACCGTGCACGAGGACGACCGGATCGCCCTCGGTTCCCTGCGCCGCGTAGTGGAGTTCGACCCCGTTCGCATGGACGCTCGGCATCGATCGCGGCTCGGCCTCACCGGCGACGCGCGACGTAGACGACCGCGAGGGAGTTCGCCGGTGCATCGTGGGTCTCGACGCGACGCAAGCCGCTGGCGCGCAACAGCCGCCGCGCTCGTTCGATCCCCCACGCCGTCCCATACCCCGCGCTCCCGTGTGCGAGCGACACGGGGAGGCAGTACGAGACGCTGATCCCATAGAGGAAGGCGGCTCCCGGGTTTCCGAGATTCGCTTCGAGCCGGCTCGAGGCCCGGGGCTCCTCCGCGAAAAGGATCCCGCTCGGCTTGAGCGAGCGCACCACGGCTCGAAGCGCGGCGGGAGGATCGGCGAGATCGTGGATCGCATCGAACATCGTGACCGCGTCGAAGGGGCCGAAGTCGCGGATCCGCTCGACCTCACCTCGCACGTGCTCCACGTTCGTCAGGCCCCATGCGCGGGCCTCGGCGCGTGCCATGCGCAACGGCGCGGGAGCGTCGTCGATCGCGATGAAGGTGGAGCGGGGGAACGCGCGAGCCAGGAGGTGCGTCGTATGCGCCGACCCGCAGCCCACGTCGGCGAGTCGCGCGCCCGCTCGCAGCCGCTCGGCAAGTCCGCGCGCGAGCGGAATATACGCCGGCACGAGCAATGCGTCGTACCTCCGCCGGTTGAGCTCGTCCATCATGCGGGGAAAATCGGGCAGATACGCCGAGTACGGGACCCCCCCTCCGCGCCGGAACGCCCGGAGGAGCGCGGCGGCATGCGGGGCTCCTACGAGCGCCATTCGGCTGCCCGCAGCGAGGTTGTACGGTGAGTCTCCGGTGAGGCAGACCGCGCGGTCGGGATCCAGGGAGAAGGTGCGGCGGCGTGGCTCGTAGGTCACGATGCCCGCGGCCGCGACCGCGCTCAGCCACTCGCGGACGTACCGCTCCGTAAGGTGCGCCCGCCGCGCGATCTCCACGCTCGTTCCCGGGGCATCGGCGAGAGTCTTCCACAGGCCCGTTCGCGATCCGAGGTCGATCATCAGGGCGAGCGTCGCGTGGGAGTACGTTTCGAGGAGCGCTCGCGCGAACCGGCGCGTCTCCGGGGCCAGTTCGATCCGATCCGCCACGTTCAGCCGACTCCTCGATGCCTATATCGGTGCTCGCACGGCCGTCCGGGGGGAGCGTCGGTCCGACCGGACCGGCGACCGCCGGCTTTACGTTCGGCGGCTGGTTGTGCGGTCCCGATGAGCCACATCTTCCAGCGGCCGCTGTGCGATATGGGACGGGCGTACGATTTCGCGTACCGGCCCCTCACCGGCGAGACCGAACCCACCACGGGAGGACCGTGCGACTATCGACCGACCCGCTTCGAGCTGTACGCCGCACTCGCCGATCCCGCCTCACCGAACGCCGATCGGCAACGCTTCTCGCTCTGTCCTGAGCACGTCGCGCAGCTCCGAGGCTACGATGCCAAGCTCGGAGCGATGGGCCGACCGAGCCGGTTCCGCACGCCCGCCGCCTAGGCCGATACGTTTAGGGAAGAGGCGCCCGGTACGCGTTCGTCCGTTGGAGGCAGATCTCCCAGAGACGGCCCGCCGCATCGGGGTCGCGGGAGGCCCGCGTGGACCCATGGGGCCGGCAGCGGACGAAGTACTGGCCCGTTACGCCGGCGAGCTCCGGAGCGGTCGCGACGTACGTCGGCGTCTCGGCGCCGTGCTCCGGAGATAGCCCGAACAGGCGCTTCGCGACCCGAAAGGCTCGGGCCGAGAGCGTTTTCCCGTCGTCTCCGAATCGGCTGCGGATGAAGCCGGGGTGGCAGGCGTTGACGGTGACCCCGAGGCCCGCGTGCCGCCGGGTCGCTTCGTACGTCAGCATCAGCAAGGCGAGCTTGGACTGCCCGTAAGCCCCCCACGGCGAGTAGCCCTGCGCGCGATCGAGATCCTCGAGATAGAGGCCGGCGGCCCGATGGGCTGCGGAGGAGACGTTCACCACCCGCCCGTGACCGGCCGCGAGCCGGTCGATCAGGAGCTCGGTGAGGAGGAACGGCGCGAGGACGTTCAAAGCGAACGTAGCCTCGTTGCCCTCGGCCGTGAGCGTCTTCGTGAAGAAGATCGCCCCGGCGTCGTTGAGGAGGACGTCGAGCCGGGCCGACGAAGCCCGGACCTCGCTCGCGAGCCGGCGGACCTCTGCCAGGCGGGAGAGATCGGCGAGGTAGAAGCGCAGATCGGCGTCGGGCACCTTGCCACGGATTCGCGCGATCGTCTCCGCCCCACGCTCCGCGGATCGGCCGACGAGGAGGACCCGCACGCCCTGGGCCGCGAGACGCCCGACCACGACCTCCCCGATCCCCGAGGTCGCCCCGGTGACTAGGCAGACGGGTCGCCCGGGGGCGTCTATACGATCCGCGGGTGCTGGTTCGATCAAGAGAGGGGCACCGGTACG
This sequence comes from uncultured Thermoplasmata archaeon, assembly GCA_963838955.1. Taxonomy (GTDB): domain Archaea; phylum Thermoplasmatota; class Thermoplasmata; order Lutacidiplasmatales; family UBA184; genus Lutacidiplasma. The sequence continues at coordinate 103,195 of CAWISZ010000001.1, forward strand.
CCACGTTCCCGGGGCCCCTTGGCGGTTGCGGGAGGGAGCGCTCCGGCCGCCTCGAGCGTTTACCGTTATAAGCCCGGGAAGTTGGCAGATGTACATATCGGGGAAACCCCCCGGGCGAAGGGACCATGGTTACCGTAGAAGTCCAACACAACAAGTGCACGGGTTGCCAGCATTGCCGCGATGTCTGCCCCACGACCGTGTTCGAGATGCAACCGCGCGAAAAGTTCCCCGATGCCGTGGACGACCCGGACGTCGCCGCGAAGTTCCAGTTCCGGGTCGAGAAGTCGGCCGTCATCGCCGGACCGGACTGCATCATGTGCGAAGCCTGCCTCGCGGAGTGCGAAGGCGAGTGCATCACGATCGTCGACGACGAGGGCAAGGTCCACCAGTCCACCTACAAGTGAGCGGCGAGCGGTGCGCGCCCCGAGCGGGCTCGCCGCTTCGCCGAGCCTACTTCCGCCCGGGCGGGCGACCTTCGGCGAACACGGCATCGAGCAGCGCAGGCAGGTCCTCCCACGCCGACAGCACGCGGTCCGGTGGCGGATGGATGGGATCGTCCGTGTGGGAGATCGCGGAGTACCGGACCCCGTAACTGCGAGCTCCCCGGAAGAGGACCGAGCAGCGGAACCCCGCGGCTCGCGCGCCGTAGACATCGCTGCCGAGGTCCCCGAAGTGGACCGCATCGGCCGGCAGCGTTTCGAGAGGCTCGAGGGCCTTCCAGAAGATCTCCGGCGCGGGCTTCGCCCACGGGAGTTCCTCGCTGAGCGCCCAGGATTCGATGAACCGAGCCATTCCGAGTCGCTCCAGGACCCGGCGCATGCTCCTCCCCGTCTCTCCGACCAGGTTCGAGACGACCCCGATGCGGTAGCCCTCATCGACCCGCCGGCGAAGCTGGTTCCGGGCTCCCGGGACCGCCTCGAAGGGCTGGGCGGCCACTAGGGTCTCGATCGCCTCCACCCAACGCTCGGGGGCTGCCTGAACTCCCGCGTGGCTCGCCCCGAGGCGCGCGAGGTCGGAGATCGGTGCGCCCTGGCCCGTGCGCGCGATCGCCGTGGACCATGCCTCGTGGGCGGCTTCGGCCGGTTCCATCAGGGGCCGCCGTCTCGGCCCGAGGAGGGGAGAAGAGGTCCGGAGGATCTCGGTGAGAATCGCCTCCTGCCGCCCGATGTACCGGTCCTCGGCCTCGGGAGAAAGCTGGATCAGCGTGTGCCAAAGATCGAAGGTGAGGGCGGCCATCGTGCATCTCGTTCGAGCCACGTGCGAGATATCACCCTGCCGGCCCGACAGCGCCGGCCGGGTCCACGGCCCAGAGACCCGCGATCGTGGGGGCGCCGGTCCGCTCAGACCGTCCAGGGGGCGGGGATCCGTCGGAACGCGTTCTTCACGGTGGGCGTGCCGCCGCCGGGCGGGAAGCGTACGTCCACCGCGGCCGAGCGGCCGAACGCGCCGAACTCGAGCGAGTACCAGGTAACGACGTACCCCGCCGCGCCTCCGTCCTGCACGTACCCGAAGTGGTAGCTGTCGGCGAGGAAGCGACTCGCATGCCGCGCGAGCGGGTACGAGCGCTCGAGTGCATCCTCGGCGCTCGTGGCGGGTCGATCGGGGGCCCCAGCGGACTCGAGCGGGACGTCGACCGTGAGCGGTCCCTGGGCGATGCCGCGGCCGAAGACGTAGCGCGCGAAGCTCGTGCGCATCCGATCGGCGCTCTTGCGCTCGGAGATCACGATCCATACGAACGGGTTGGACGTCGGGACCACGTGATCGTAGTCGCCCAGTCGGTGCAGGCGACGTCCCACGTAGAGCCGGGCCGACAGGCGGAGCGCAAAGTAGGCGATGAAGAATCCCGTGAGAGCCCAGAGGGTACCGAGGTAGATCGAGTAGGCCACGGTGTTGCGTTCGACGCCGAGGAGGAGGTAGAAGGCGACGACGCTCACGATCAGCGTGAAGAAGTTGATCGCCCGGTCCGCGTCGAGCTCGAGCTTGCGCTCGGAGAACGGGGCGAGCGGCGGCACCGAGAAGCTCGTGAACCCGTCCTGGAGGATGTGGGCGCAGCCTCCGATCTCCATGACGACGAAATAGATCCAGGGGCTCCCGGGAAGGATCAGCGGGGCGATGAAGGCGCCCGCGATCGCCATGACGGTCACGCCGAGGAGCGAGTGGGTGATCCCGTGGTGGCGCAGCAGCGGCCATCGTTTGCTCAACGGGAACAGGAGCGCGTCCGCGTCCGGTAGCCCGCCGGCGAGCGCGCCGGCCGCGAGGTATCCCGGCTGGAGCCCGGTGATGCCGAAGGTGATGAGGTAGGCGACCAGGACGTGGGTGAAGAGGTCCACGGGGGGGAGAGGAGACGCTGCTTTACAGCAGGCCTTCCTCCATCACCTCAACGGACTCTACGTGGGGGATCTTGGCGAGCGCCTGTTCCGTCGAATCGAGGACGCCGCCCTCGTCCGTCATGACGACGCTGACGAGGAGCGCCTTGAGCCCGAAGGCGATGTCCTTGACCTGCATCCCGCGGACGCGGACACCCTCGGGAAGCGCGGTCCGGACCCCCTGGGCGATCCCGTCCATGTTCGTCTCGACGCCCGTCGGCATCAGGCGGAAGAGCACGGCGACTTGGCCCATCGTTCGACTCCCCGGCCCCTTCAGGGCCCCGTGAAGGCGCACTTCGGGCACGTGTACAGCACGCTTTGGTCGCGGCAGCGCGGGCAACGGCCGATCGTGACCTCTCCGCAGCCCGGGCAGACAAACTGGGTCGATCCCTTCACGGGAAGCGCGTTGCCGCAGCTGGTGCATTCGAGGGTCGCGGCCTCTGCCATGATGGATCTTCCAACCGCCCGCGGACCGTCTACGAACGGCCTCGGTTCCGCCGGCGGCCGCCCACCAAGATGAGAGATATAAAGGCCACGGCCACGAAAGCGAGCACGCCGAGCACGATCCACAGCGTGTAGTCCGGCGCGGGTCCGGTGATGTAGAAGGAGTACGAGTAGCTGCTCTGCCCGTTCGGGAACGTGACGAGGCCCTTGTCCCCCGTCGGGATCGCAAGCGTGAACGTATGCGTGCCCGAGGAAAGGGGCGCCGAGGCGTAGGCCCAGCTGATGGTGTAGACCTCGCTCGGCGTCAGCGTGGGCACCTTGTAATCCCCCGCATAAATGCCGTCCAGGTAGATGTCGATCAGGAAGCTCAGGACCGTGGAGTTCGGCCCGGCGGTGAGGTTCACGGTGAGCGCGTACGGCTTCACGATCAGTACGTTGTACGTCAGGTTGATCGATTGGTTTTCGGTGAGGTAGACGGAGGAGATCATCACGTGGATCGTGACCGTCTCGCTGATATTGCTCACCGTGAGGCTGCTGAACTGCGCGGTCGAGTTGACGATGGCCCCCTGCGTGGGGCTCATCGAGACCCCCGTGAGGTTGGTCGCGCCGAGGGCGATGTAGTAGGTGATGTTCCCGACCATCACGCCCGAGGAGCTGAACGCTGGGCCCCCGGTCGCATTGAGCGTGTAGAACTCGGTCGCGTTGTACGCGAGCACCGTCGGGCCCGTGATCGATCCGGTCAAGGAAGTCGACGCGGCGTTCGTGGCGCTCGGACTCGCGGGCGGAGCCGCGGCGGTCGGGGTTGCCACCGCGCCGCCGACGAAGCCGATCGCCGCGCCGCCGAGGATGAGGGTCATCAGGATCGCGACGACGACGGGGCCCCGAATGCGGCCGAGTGGGGCTCCGCTCATCTGCGCTCCCACCGCCGCGTTCGGTTCCAGCGCCAGACGAGTACGAAGATCAACAGCACGAGGGCCGGGACGAACACGAGGACCGGAACGAGCCAATCGGGCAGCGTCGCGGGCGCGGTACCGACCCCCGCCCCAACGAGGTGGAAGGTCGCCGGATCGATTGCGACGGTCACGACCGGCACCGTCAGCTCGGACGTGCGCACGAGGCTCGAGTTCGTGGAGGAGGTCGCCGCGCTGATCGTGACGGATCCCGGGAGGATGAAGATCGATCCGCGGGCGGTCAGATTCAGGATGTAGGTGTTGTTCACGCCGGCCGCCAACTGCACGGGACCGGAGATAGGCGCGCCGTTCTGCGTGATGCTGTACGACCAGCCGAGGTTCGAGAGCCGGGTACCGTCCACGATGTTCACCGTAGCCGTCTCGTTGATGTTGCCCGTGTTGACGAGGTAGAACGGTATCAGGATCCGGGTGGGAGCGACCTGGGGAGGGGAGGTCGAGGGCGCCGAACCGAGCGCCAGGCCGTAGTACGGTACGACGTGGACGATCGGAGCGGGGGCTACCTGGGTCATGGTCGTGCCGTTCGTTGCGACGACCGCGAGCACGATCGGCGGATGCGCCACGAGTTCGCCCGCGGGTACCCGGATCGTCACCTCTACGTTCACGGCCCCGGAAGCCGCGCCGGCCGGCAACGCGACGGAGGACGGCGAGAAGCTGAAGTTCCAGTAGGCCGGGCTCCCGACGAAATGCACGGTCTCCGGCCCCGTGCTGTTGGTCGTCAGCCGGAAGGAGAAGCTCGTGGTCGCGCCGCCGGGGACGGTGGAGGATCCCGGACCGGCGAGGGTGCCGGTGACCCGATACTGGAAGGCGTAGGCGAGCGGGAGGGTCGAGGCGAAGTTGCCTCGCACGATCGAGATCGATTGCGACACGGTCGCATTGGCGACCGGGCCATACGGCGTGCCCACGGCGTAGGCGCGGACGGTGTAATTTCCCACGGGCAGCGCGATGGAGTACGGCACCCCCAGCGTCAGGCCGGTAAAGACGGCGGTGGCGCTCGTTCCGGCGGGTCCCACACTGACCGCAAGGGTTCCCTCGGCGATCCCTCCGGCGGTCGGCGCGACGACCGTCACGCTGTAACTCCACGTCGCCCGGAGCGCGATCGAGTAGGCGCCGACGGACGGGATGAGGATCACCTGGCCGATCGCGGCGAGGGGGTCGCTCGGACCTCCGCCGGTCGCGTAGATGGTGTACTCCCCGGGAGCGAGCAGGACGGAGAAGGTGCCGTTCGTCGCGGTGAGCGTCGTCACGCTCCGCGCGGGATACGGACCCGTGATGCGCAGAGTTCCCCCGATCGGAAGCGTCCCGCCGGAGCTCGTCAACGTCCCGTTGAACCAAACCGGGTCGATCCTCGCCGTCGTGACGACCGTGCAGACCGAGTTCGTCGTCGTGGGGACCGTGCAGCTCGCCCCTACGGTCGTGTACGAGGTGTAGATGCTCCCGTTGGGGCCGGGGCCGAGGATCGTATCGTTGAAACTAACGGCATAGGTCGTCGCGCCCGGCAGGAGGACCGAGAACGATCCGGCGCTCACCCGAGCGGTGACGGTGGCGAGGTCCGGAGCGTGGATCGTCAGAGTCGCGTTCGTGTTGAGGATCTGGCCGGACGGGTCGACGAGCGTTCCGTTCAGGATGTTCGCCCGCTGCGAGAGGTCGACGGGCGTCGTGACCTTCGCATTGCTGCCGACCTGCACGAGGGAGAGGTTCCCATCGTACTGTCCGTTGCCCTGGGCGGTCGCATACAGCGAGTACGCCCCGGGGATCGCGAAGAAGCCCTCCTCGAACTGGGTCCCCGTGACCGTGGCATTGACGAGCGCCGAACCGAGGTGTACGGTAACCGACGAGAGCGGAACGCCGGTCGGTAAGACCAGGGTTCCCGTGATCTGGACCTGGGAGATCAGCAGCAGCGAGAGTCGAGTCTGGGTGGTGCCGACGAGGATCTCGGTCGAGAGGAGCTGAGGGGGCAGGTAAATCGTGCTGTTCCCGATCGTGGCGCGGGCGCCGACCCCGTAGACGCCGGGGTACATCGTGAACGAGTAGACCGGACCACCCGTGACGGTGAACGATCGTGCGGTCGGGCTCGAGCTCGTGAATTTGACGGTGATTGGAACCCCCGCGGGCGTCCCGTAGACCGTCAGCGTGACCGGTACGGGGGTGAGCGGTATCGGGAACTGCGTAAGCGCGGCGAGTCCGGTCGGGGTGATCCCGCACTGCTGGGTCGTGTTGAACCCGAAGGCAGAGGCCCGGACGCAGTACGTGGCGTTGGCGAGCTGGGCGGCTACGAGCATGGTCACGTTTCCGCCGGAATCGGCGAACGCGGTCACGGTCGGCCCCCCGGCGGCGACCGAGATGTTGACCATCGCGAACGAGGCCGGATAAAGCCGGCCCGTTGCATTGATCGGGCTACCGACCTCGAACTGGGCAAAGCCCGCGACGACCGGCGTCATCGAGATCGAGCTGCCGTACAGAAGGTTCACGGTCGTCATCGTCGTGTACACCGGCGACACTACGGTGGTCGACCCCTGGACGGCCTGCACGCTGTACGTGCCCGCGGGCAGGAGGAGGTTGAACGCTCCGCTCACGCTCGCGCTCGTAACGACCGGAGCGCCTGCCGAATTGTACGCGATCACGTAGGTGCTCGTGGAGTTGAGGGGATCCACTCTGGCGACGGTCCCCGAGAGTGGCACGGCGGGGGCGAGGGCTAGCGAGGTCGGATTGGTGAACGCAAGGCTCGCGGGAATGTGGATGGACGTCACGCCACTGTAGAGTCGGTTCCCGACGTACCCCACGGCGTACACCGAGTAATTCCCCACCGGGAGAACGCCGGAGACGACTCCGTCGGCATTGGTCGTGAAGACCGTAGCCGCGGACTGGGCGGTGGAGTAGGAGCTCAGCGGCGATACGTTCGAAGAGAGGGTCAGGATGGGGGTGAACCGGACCGGGAAGCCCGCGACGGGCTGGCCGTTGGCCGTTACCGAGAATCCGAACGAGACGCTCGACGTGATCACGAGGGTCAGATTGATCTGCTGCCCCGGGGTCGTCACGACGGCCAGCTGCCCGAGCGAACGGTACCCGGAGTAGGGGCCGGTGGCAGTGACGGTGTAGTTCCCGGGACCGAGATTCCCGAGCACGAAGCGCCCGGTCGCGTTGGAGGTCGTGCTGGACGTGAGGCCCGTCGACGTGGTTGCGGTCACGGTCGATCCGGAAACCGGCGTGCCCCCCGGTAAGGTGACCGTACCCTGGAAGATCGCCGGCGAAAGCCCGATCGTCGCGTTCTCGGGGGTGCTCGGTTTCACCGTGACCGTGCTCTCGGTATAGTTTGACCCGCCGAAGAGGATGTTGTAGTTGTAGACGCCGGGCGGGACGTTCGCCAGGAGGAACGACCCGCTCGCGTCGGTTGTCGCCGTGATCTTTGTCTGGTTTTCGGTCCCCCAGAACACGACCTTCGCTCCCACCAAGAGCTGGTCGACCGAGGAGTTGTAGGACGTCTGGTTCGCCGTGTTCCAGTACACGAAGCCCTGGAGGCTCGAGGAGTGCACGACGATGGGCATGACCATGTTCGGTGTGTTGTAGCCGAACCCTTGCGCGGAGGAGACATTGATCTTCGTCGAGCTGAGGAGGACGTTCCCCGCCTGCGAGAGTCCCTGGAACGTCCCGGTCGTCACGTTCACGGTGTCCTCGCCCGGCGGGAGGATCAGCGAATACGAGCCGTCCGCGCTGGTCGTGACCGTCTGATGCGGGATTCCCCAGGAGTCGTAGACCGTCACCGTCGCGCCGGGGACCGGCGCGCCGTTCGGTAGGTTGACCGTGCCGATGAGCGGCTGTCCCGCGTAGTACACCAGCATCGTCTCCCCTCCGTTGAAGTACGAGGTTGCGGAGGTGTCCGCCGTTCCACCGGTCTGCGCCGCGAGCGCGGTGGCGGCGGGCACATTCATGGCGACGTCGCAACTGGGGTTGGACGAGGTCTCCCCGGGCGGACAGTAGTACGCGGTCTTGTACGCAACCTCGAAGTGCTGGAGCATCCAGCCGGGCTCGATCGGTGAGCTCGCGGCAGCGCCCTCGAGCCCCGGGATCCCGTTGGCGAGGCCGATGTCGGTCCCGTTGTACCCGATGTAGATGTGATAGATCATGGAGTTGTAGAACGGCGTGAAATAATTGACATAATACTGGACCGCGCTGATGTCCGCGGGCAGCGTTCCCTCGGCGTAATAGTTCCCGTCGGAACCGAGAATCGTGACGTTGAAGTACGTGCTCGGGTTCCCGCCGGAGTCGATGACCCTACCGGTCAGATCTGCTGGAGCGTAGTAGATCCCGGTGTTCTGGCCACTGAACGGGAAGAGCCGGGTATCGCTCATCGCGTAGCGGATCGACCAGCCCGTGTACGACTGTATGTCGTTGTACAGCTTGGCGACCCCGTTGAGCGAAAGGACGTCCGCGATGTAGTACGAGATCACCATGTACATCGCGTTGAGGCTGGTAAGCGTGCTCGGGTTGACGGGCAGGAAGATCAGCGGGTTGTTGATGACCTGATAGTAATCGGTCGTCAGGTTGACGAAGAAGCCGTTGATAACGGTCGGGCTGACACCGTCGGCCGCGAGGATCTGGTTGATCGCCGTCGGCATCGTGGCGCCCGGATGGCTCTGCTCCCCGACGAGCAACGTTGCGATCAGAACGCCGATCGCGATCGACTCGTTCTGGCTCAGGAGGAACTGGCCGCTCGGGTCGATTCCGTTCTGGAAGTTGTCCGCGACGGACGGATGCTGGCCTTGGTCGATCGCTTGGAACCCGTAATCCCACCAGCTGATGAACGCCGGACGTTGCGGGGCGGGTAAGTTCGCGTCCTGCGTGGCGAGCCAGTTGTATGCCGCAGAATCATACAGGTTCGGTGTGTCGATCGACGAGCCCGCCGCTCCGAGGTAGTAGCCGCTCGCGCTCGCGCCGCTGGCCTGGAGCCACGAGGGCAGGGAGTTGTAGATCTGGGTCGAGAATTGAGCTTTGTCGTTGCTCGGGATCCCTCCATCCATTGCGTACCAGACGTTGGGAACGAGGAGCCCCACCACGACAACGATCACGAGCACATGGCGGGGCTTGATCGAGCGTCGGAACGCCCTCCAGCGACTACGCCGTTCCTCGGCGAGGGAGCTCATGGACCTGCGCATCTCCGAATAGCGTCCGGTGTCCCAGAGCCGCTTGATCGCGAACGCGGGCAGCAGCGCGAACGCCGGCGCTCCCAGCAACAAGAACTTCGACGCCGAGAAGGGTAGGTACAGGGAGAGAATCGCGAAGACCAGGAACAGCACCAGCCAGCGCTGGAACTTGTTCCGGACCAAATCCCAGACGACGAGAGCCACGCCGGCGAACGCGAGGAAGAACGTGATCACCCCGTAACTGATGATTAACTGGTCGATCGAGGGCGACTGCGCCTCGGCGACGGTCGAGTAGATGAGCGTCTTGGTGAAGTATCCTTGTCCCGTGACAAGGTTCGTGAAGTAGACGGGGCTCACGATCGATAGCGCGAGGGTGGCGAATCCCACGATGGCTACGAGCGTCGGGATCGAGATCACCCACGGATAGTCCCGCATCAGGAGGAAGGGGAGCAGGAGGAGGAGCGTGCCGAAAAACAGGAGCAGCGGCAGGTCGAACCAGTTCGTGAACTCTCCCTGTACGAGGTAGTAGGGCACCGCGAGCGGGAACCCGACGAGTCCGACGATCCAAGTGACGACGTAGACCCCGAAGGAGTCGACGCGCCGGATCCGTTCGACGATCATCGTGATCATGATGAACACCGCGATGATCGCGACGAGGTAGGTGTACCCCTGCCAGGCGAGCGCCAGTGCTCCAAAGCTGACCCCCGCGAACACCGCCCATTTGACGGCGCTACGCTCGTACCGGAAGAAGTTCCTTAACCCGGCCCGGATCGAGGCGGAGGACCGGTAGCTGACCACCCAGCGACGCGAGCCGACCGCTTTGATGGCCCGCATGTACGCGTAGAGCGCGATCAGAATGATGAACGTGTAAAATGATAGATAGTTGGCGTAGCCGAAGATCGATTCGTTGATGCTGGCGACGAGGAACGGCGAGATGATCGCGGCGATGAGACCGACCCGGCGGCCGCCGACCTCACGACCAAGGAGGTAGGTGGGGAATACGCTGAGTGCGGCCCACAGCGGAGCTTGGAGGTCCAAGAACCACGCCCCGGCGACGTTGGCGTTCCCGCCGAAGAACGGGGCGAACACGATGCCGAGGATCGCGTTCATCCAGTCGAACAGCGGCTCCCGCGGGTTCGTCGCGCCGATCGGGTAGCGCAGGAGGGGATCGTGGATCAGATTGGTGTGATTCGCAATGATGTAGGTCATCACGCGCGAGTGATAGGACCGAGTCCGAGCCCCCGGCGTAGGTGTACAGAGGTCCCCAGAGTTCTACGATGGGCCCCGCCCAGATGGTCCGGACGGCAAATGCGATGCCGAACGCGGTGAGGAGGATGGCGGCCGTCCAGCCGTGCTTATGCCACCAGCCTGACTTCTCCGATTCCATCGGCCTCCGGCTCTCCGAGCCGGCGGCGCGCGAGACCAAGGGCCGGTATAAATAGGCTCTGCCTCAGCCGGCTTTGTAGGAGAATTTCTCGTCTGTAGGACAATCGACCGGGCTAGGAACCGGGTGTAGGAGAATCGGCCGGGCGGCCTTCAGGCCGGTCCCGCTCGTCCCGGTGGTGGCATGATTGGCACACCCATGCGGAGACCTCGGCCACGAGAGGGCCGCCGCACCATCGGCACGGAGTTGCCGTTGCCTTTGGGCTCTGATACCCTGCGACGAGCAGGGCAGCGATGCTCACGGTTTCGATGAGTGCCAGAGGAAGGATGACCCAGGATTTCAGGGGCTCCTCAAGCTGGACTTGACCGATCGCGTTGAAAACCAGCAGCGGAACGACGATTACCTCAGTGACCGCCGCCCCGTACCGAATGTATGCCACGTTCTTCTCGTAGAAGCGCGTTACCCTACCGGGCGCTGCCGGCGCGTGTTGTTGTGACATTAATTCTGCTACCAAGTCAGCCACGCGTGGCAATGCGGGCACGGATTCGCCCCTTTGGGAATCGAAGTTCCGCAAACGGGACATTTGGAGGTCGTGAGCCCGGCAATCACTGTGAGAACTACGGCGACCCCGACCAAGCCCAACAGCAGACCGACAATGGCGCCCCCTCCATCCCCCTTCCCCATCGGTGGCCCCGATGGACGAAGCGATGGAGACCCTTCAAACTGACGAGGGGGACGCCGTAGAGTACCATGTCGTGGCATAGCGCCACCCGGGTGCCCTCCCCGCCCCGAAAAGCGGCGATTTGTTACGGGCCAGGACTCCCTCATAGAAGTCCGCGAGGAGTCACAGCCCCGCCCGATGTGCGCCTAATATAGCAAGGAGGCCATCTAGGTTCGATGGCGACCGGAGAAGGGGCCGGAACGGAAGAAAAGCCGAGTCCAGCTCCCCTCATCGGTACCGTCCCAGTTACCTTGCAGTTGGACCCAGAAGCGTTGAGGCTAATCGCGGACCTATCGGAGAAACTCCATGCCGACCCTGCTAGTGTTCTCGGAGAAGCGCTGACCTTCTACTCCGCAGTAAAGCAAGCCCACGATGATGGGGGTCAGGTGATTGTCCCCAGCGGCGTGATGCAGACCAAATTCAAACAGGAGATTAGCCTACGCTAGAATTGTCGGCCCAATGAGCGCGGCTAGGTCGCTGGCCAGCACTATTCAGGCCCTCGAGATGGGCCGAGTCGCGATCGGGAAGGCGAAGACCGGGCCCAGACAATCCTCCGACCCCCAAGTAGTGCGATACAAGATTGCGGTGCTAGTGACTGTCGCATACATCGTGATGCTGTTTTCTCCAATTGTCATGATTTGGACAGGGAAGCTCTCCGAAGCCGACGGCGTCGACCTTTTGAAGACAATCGCCGCAGTTTTCGGAGGCCCAGTCGGCGCGGTGATAGGGTTTTACTTCTCTTCGTCCAGTAAGCCAACCAACCCTTGACCGAGGGTGCATCTGCACCGCTCCAACCCCTTTCCTTCTCGCCCGGAGTTCCCAGTACATCTGACATTACTTGCCTAAAAGTCGCTATTTGTTCCGGCCCGAGATGGGCTCGTGAAAAGCCGCGAAGAGTTACAGTACCCCGAAGTATCAGTTTCCAGTCTAGGCCGTGCTATAGGGCCAAGTAGTTAACGCCCCTCCAGGCAATCACCCCTCCCCGGGGGCTGCTGCTCAAATGGCGCTCGAATCGAATTCTAAGGATGCGCAGGAGGACCACGGAGACCTACTTCCTAGTTCCATCCATGCCCCCGTCCCGAAACAGAAGCATCACAAGATGCGAAGGAATCGCTCCTTCGATCCAGACTCGGACATTCAAAGCAGGCTTCCATCCGAGGAATCGCCGCAGTCTCGTGTCATCAAGGAAGGCGTGAAAGAACCCCTCCATCCCGCAGTGCTTGATGCACGAGGACCTGAGGTTCCTCTATCCCTGGAAGAGTGCCTCGACCGGATCATCTGCGGAGATAGCGCTCCCGTCCTAGAGCGTCTGCCGAAGGAGTCCGTGACCCTCGCCGTCACGAGCCCGCCATACTGGAACCTAGTCGACTATGGAGTTGAAGGTCAGATCGGGATCGGGTCGTACACCGACTATCGAAATCGTTTGTCCCAGGTCTGGAGAAATGTCGCGCGGGTTCTCCGCCCCAATGGCAAGTTCGCTCTGACCTGCGTTCCCACGGACTTAGGCAACAGGTAGGCAGCAGGTCGCTCCGAGGGCCGTGACGAGGTCTTTCTGCTCCTGGGTCAGCCGGGTGACCCACTCCCGGACCGATTTCCCGGCACCGAACCGTACCCACGACACGCTCTCGAGAGAGCGGAGTGCCTCCGAGAGGTGCCGCTCGGGGTATTTCGCCTGCAGCTTCCGCTCCGCCCAACTCCACAAGAGATACGCCAGATAGACCACCGTAGCGTAGGCGTCGAGGCGGTCCTTCCGTCGATATCGCACCGGGCCGAGGGAGAGTTCCCCCTTGCTCGTGCGGAACGCCTTCTCGATGGCGTCTTTCGCGAAGTAGGTCCGGTACATCGCTCGGCCATCGAGGGAGAGATTCGTGCTGAACAGAAGAAAGCGTCCGTCCAAGGCCCGTTCCACATCGACCGACTTCGGGTCGACCCGAAATCCCCGTCGCCCCGGGGAGGACACGATCACCTCCCCCAACTCCGCCTTGATCTCGGCCAACCGATCCTTCGAGACCGGCCCTTCGAGTTCCTGCAGGAGGAGATCGCGGGCCTGACGGTCGTCCGCCTTCCTCGACAGGTTCTCCACCACCGCGATCCGCATCTTCGGGAACTCCATCAGCGGGGCCGTGAACGCCCGCGCATACACCGCTCCGCCGTGCGAGGTGCCTACCACATACTCGGAGCGCTCGAGCTTCTCCCCCGGCCATCGGGAGGCGTAGGCGACCGCCGCCGAGCTCCATCCCTTGACCGAGCCGACCACCTCGTAGCCCGCGTCGACCGCCCGCTGCACGTTCGGCTTCGAGGTCATCCCCTTGTCCATCACGAGGGTCAGGTGCTTCAGCCCCTGACCCCGGAGGAACTCGAGAGTGGGAGTGACACTGAGGAAATCGTTCTGCCCACCGTAGAGAGCTCGACAGAGGAGGGGGTGATGATGCTCCTTCGAGACCACCATCCCGAAGCCCACCACGACCGCGGTGCCACGTTCATCGTGCCCCAGCTGAGCGTAGGGGCAGTGGCTCCCGTAGTACGCCTGCTTGGTAATGTCGTAGTAGGCGCCGGCCGGCTCACGCGAGGAACCGCGCCAACCGTGGGTCAGCTCCTGCTGGAGAAGGAGGCCCCGATCGTGCCAGGTCTTCTCGGGAGTGAGATGGCAGAGTCCGAAGAGCGCATTCTCGAAGTGGCGTGGGGTCAGGGTCTCGGCATCGAGCGAGAGCCAGCCCGGAAGGGGGCTGGCGCGGAACCAGTCAGGGAGATGGAGGAGGGGGACCCGGGCCGTGGCCTGGTTGAGTCCCAAGGTGAGGACCCACGCGGCCTCCTTCTCGTCGAGGCCGAGGATCTCCTGGACCCGGGACCGGACCTTGAGCTCCTGAGCCGCCGCGTAGAAGACCGCCAGGGCTCCGACCGGGAACGCGGAGTGGATCATCCCGACCCGTGGCTGGGGAGCGGCGAGGAGGTTCCCGTGGCGATCGCACGGACCGAGATAGCGCAAGAATCGCTGGCGCGACCGACCCATCTGGGGGTCCCAGTAGGACTCGTACTCGCAGAGGTAGAACCGGTCGCCCTGAGGCTTGACCCGGGTATAGGCCATATGGCGTCTAATAGGCGCTATACGAGATAAACCTGCCGATGGAGCGGCCGCCCGAGCTTCGAGGAGGAACGATCAGTCGAGAAGCGCCTGCTGCCTATGATGCGTGGAACTCAGGTCAGGTTGTACGCCAGGATCTGGCTAGAAGCTCGTTCACCTGAGCCGTCTGGTTTTTGGATCGGAGCGTCTCGCCGAACTTACGTTTGAGGGCCGAGAAGACGGATTCGACGTTGGAGCGTCGATGATACTTTGCATCGAATTCCTCACGATGCATCTGGAAGAAGAGGAAGGCGTTCCTCCAAAGGATCGAGTGGGCCTTGCCATCTGCGACCGCTATGCCTTTGGACGTGGGCCGACCGCTGGCGTTCGACTTGAACGGTACGAAGAGGTCGAAGCCGATCTCTTCTGCGAGGGCGTAGTTCGACCGCGCAGAGTACGCCTTGTCAGCATAGACCTCTTTGAGAGGGAACCCCGCCTGGGCGGCCTCTCGAATCAGCGGCTCGAACTGTGGGTTATCTCCCGCGTTCTTCGCCGTGACGATAGCTCGCAGGACTACGTGGGTCTTCACGCCGGCAAGGGCGTGCGCTTTCAACCAGATGTGCTCGCGAGTGTCGCCGTGCTTCTCGCCAATCCAAGCCCCGAACGACGTAGTTCGGATACCGGTAGAATCGGGGGCGAATCCGTTTTCAATTGCGGCCATCGGAAGTGCCGACTTTGTGATCAGGTCCTGTAGTAGAGGGGTCACCTCGGCCCGGTTGAAGAGTTTAGATGATACGTCGAAGTGAGGAGCCTTAGGAAGCTGTCCACGCCCGACTGCGTTGTCGAAGAGGCCCCGAGCCCGGCGACAAGACATCTGTGAGTAGACCTTCTGGACGGCGCAAAACAGCTGATCCTGGATTGATAGTGGTGGCCGGCCAGCGCGATGCGGGTCTCGTTCCGGTTCAGGGACAGCGGCGACTAGGTCCCGGAGGAGAACATCGAAAAGACGAATCTCCTCCATCTGCGCGCGATCATAAGCGCTTGAATTCTGAGGGTAGGGGGCAGCAACCGTTCCGTTCCCTCCGGGCGGAGTCGGAGGCTCCGGCCCGCTCTCTGAGAGCTTCACTCCGTAGACGTGCTTACAGGGCGCTCCGCGCTCGACGAAGTCCGGGCAACTGCATCGCCCGGACTCTCCGTTGAGCGCAACTCGGTAGGCCCAGGGTCCTCCCTGTGCCTTAACAGAGAAAACTCCATCCTTGATCTTCTCGATGCTCCCCGGGGTCGCCGCGATCGCACGCCCCTTCGATAGACGCTCCGGGTCCGCTCCCGTAATCATACGCTCCATTCCGGGCCTCCTTATTAGACCTCTAATGCAGCGCCCGTATTTAATCATTTAGACCCCTAATCTGACGGTTTATTAGACCCCTAATTACTAATACCCGGACGGCGTGGGGCGAGGTCGATGAAGCTGAAGCGGACTCGAAGCCGGACCTACAAAGGGAAGGACTACTATCGGTGGACGATCCAGCTTCCTCCCGGGCAGGTGGTCGAACTGCGCTGGCCCGAGGGCGCCAGCCTGGTCTCTGTGGTCCGACGAGGCGTCCTACAGGTTCGACGTGGAGAGAACGTCGCCTCCAAGCCCCGCACGAGAAAATCGGTATCACCTCATCGTGATGATTAGAGGTCAAATACGGTTTAATACCAGCCCGTTGATAGTTCATCGACAACCGACCCGCTTCGGCATGGCCTTAGCAACTGTGTCCAACTCGGGTCGGTTGTCTCTGTTACTACTTGACCTCCGGGACGAACTTCCAAGCCTTCGTGCCGCCGTTGCTGCGGGCTCCGGTCATACTTGCCTCCCATCGCCCCTTCAGATCCAGAGCAAGTGCAGAGTGGGCCTTGCGGATGTTCGTCGCCGTCGTCTTGGCTAGCGGCATCTCGATGGGGTTCGTGTACGTGATTTTTCGACCGAAGAAGCTGCGATAGACGTCATCCGTGCTATGGGCGAACCCACCCGATCGGGGTAGTCGGAGTACGTAGTCCCGAATGGCCTGCCATTTCGGCGGTCTTCCCTGAATCGTACCCCTATCTCCACTGGTACCGAGGATTAGGGCCTCGACCTTCGATGATTCATGGCGCCGCTGCCTCGGTACGTGGAGGTCTCGAACTATCTTACGAATCTCGTTCGCAGTATAGCCGGTGAGCACAATCGCCTTGCCTCT
>CAWISZ010000002.1:0-294305 GCA_963838955.1 uncultured Thermoplasmata archaeon
GCTAGACGCTCCTAGTCGAACGAGTTCACGTTCGTCTGGTACTGGGTCGCGATGTACACGGTGACCGTGATGTTGCTCGTCGTCGGGTACGGGTTCGAGAACACGAAGTAGTACGTGTCCGTGTAGTCGGCGGCGAATGCGATCGGGCCCGCGTTCTGCGGGCGGAGCCCTGTTTGGTTCTGAGGGTTCTCCCCCGCGAGGAACTGCGAGTACTCGGATGTGTTGTACACGGTCAGTTCGATCGCGGTACCGACCGGAGCGAGCACCGAGAAGTTGCCCGTGATGAAGTCCTCGCCGCTGACCTCTCCCGCGAGCACCGTGTAGTTCCCCGCACCGATCACGTACGTTCCCGCGGTCGTCAGTGGGTCGGCGATTACCGGCGGACCGGAAAGGACGGGTTGGATGATGAGATAGGCGAGCAGCACCACCACACCGACGACAATGAGGATCCGGAGCGCTCCGAGCATCTTGAGGCGCCGTCGGACCTTGCGGGGGGCCTGGGAGATCGTTCCGGCACGGACGGGCTCGCCGGCGCCGCAGATCGGGCAGACGCTGGACGTCGGAGGTACGGCATTCCCGCAGAATGCGCACTCCCCCCACGTCGTGGCGGGGTCGACCGGCTCCGGCATCGTGGACACCCTCCGAGCCTCGGGGAGTTCTTAGGGGGTTTCGTACGAACTGTGGTGCGGGCGGGCGCCCCTCGAGCGCGTCTACGCACCCACCTTCTTGCGGGGAGGGGCCACGTTGACGATCACGTTCTTTCGTCGGGTGTACGATTCGAGCACCTTCGTGCCTTGTTCGAAACCGATCCCGCTCTCCTTGAACCCTCCGAACGGGGTCTGGGGGAAGCTGTTCGGGGCCTCGTTGATGCTCACCATTCCGGCTTCGAGGCGCCGAGCGACCGTGTGGGCGGTGGCGAGGTCCTTGGTCCACATCGCGGCGAACAGCCCGTAGCGGGTGTCGTTGGCGATGCGGATCGCCTCCTCGGGGTCGCGGAACGAGAACACCGAGAGGACCGGCCCGAAGATCTCCTCCTGAACGGCGCGCGACTCGGCGGGAACCCGATCGAGCACGGTCGGCCGAACGAAGTGACCTTGGGCGAGCCGCGGCTCGGCGGGACGGTCGCCGCCGGTCACCAGAACTCCGCCATCGGAGAGGGCGCTCCGCACGTAGTCGAGGACCCGCACGGCCTGATCCGCGGAGACCATGGGACCCATCTCGACCCCCTCCTCTACCCCCGGCCCGAGCTTCGTGGCCTCCGCGATCGCCCGAACCTTCTCGAGCAGCGAGGCGTGCACGCTCTCGTGCACGATGAGCCGAGAGGCGGCCCAGCACATCTGGCCCGCGTTGCCGAAGATCCCGTAGCCGATCCCCTTCGCAGCCCGGTCGAGGTCGGCGTCCGGGAACACGATCACGGGGCTCTTGCCCCCGAGTTCGAGCGTGACCGGGATCACTCGCCGAGCGGCGATCTCGGCGATCCGCTGGCCGATCGCTCCGCTCCCCGTGAACGAGATCGACCGGCAGCGCGGGTCGAGGGCGAGCGCTTCGCCTACCGCCGCGCCGGGCCCCACTACGACATTGAGGATCCCTTTCGGTACGCCGGCCCGGTGGGCGAGACGGGCGAAGGCGATCGCGGTCAGAGGGGTCAGGCTCGCCGGCTTGAGGACGACCGCATTCCCCGCCGCGAGGGCCGGGGCGACCGACCGGATCGCGAGCAGGAGAGGATAGTTCCAGGGGGCGATGTGGACCGTCACGCCGAGAGGCTCGCGCAGCGTGTAGGCGAGTCGCGGTCCCGGGACCGGGATCGTCTCTCCCTGGACCTTGTCGGCGAGTCCGCTGACGTACTCGAGGGTCCGGACGACGTACTGGAGGTCCCCGCGCGATTCGCGCAGCGGTTTACCCATGTTACGGGTCTCCAAGCGCGCGATCGCCTCGGCGTCCGTTTCGACGAGGTCGGCGAGCCGACGCAGCGCCCGAGCGCGCACACTTCCGTCATCTGCGGCCCAGCCGGATTCGCGGAACGCTCGTTCGGCCGTCTCCATCGCGTGGCGTGCGTCCTCCGGTCCCCCGATCGCGATGTCGGCGATCGGCTCCCCAGTCGCAGGATCCTTAAGCGTCGCTCGCTCACCGCGACTCGCGGGGATCTCGGCACCGTCGATGAACAGCTGGTACGTCGATCCGCTCGCTTCCGTCATGGTGCCCGGTTCGATGGGGGGCGCCCACATATGCGTTGAGGGCGGAGCTCCCAACCTCGGGAAGCGTTCCCCACCCTACGGGCGGATGTCGTACGCGCGTCCCTTCCAGTGGACCGGGCGGCGGGAGCTCCCGCGACCGATCGACGTGGCGAGGACCGCGAGATAGTAGGCGACCGAGACCGGGTACAGAAGACCGTACGCCGCCGGGACCCCGACGGCCCGGTCGAAGGCGACGTGCTTTCCGAAGAGCGCGACCCATAGAGCCGCCCCCATGACGATCAGGGCCGTGCTTCCGACGGTCCATCCGAGCGGGAGGAGGCCGAGCGGGAGGAGGAACAGGCCGATCATCCCCAGGAAGCGTCCGATCTGTACCGCGGAGGAGTACTCCGTGCCGTGAACCGTCTTGAGCAGGCCCTCGAACATCTCCGCCCGGCCGCGGTACATCCGCGTCGACGCAAGATCGGGTGCCCATGCGAACCGCAGGGAGCGCCCGGCGGCCCGGAACCGCTCCGCGAGCGCGACGTCCTCGAGGACCGCACCCCGGATCGACGCGTGCCCGCCGAGCTGTTCGTAGACCTCCCGACGGACGAGGAGGAACTGACCGTTCGCCATGGCGGCCTTCGATCGGGGTCGGTTGACGCGCGAGGATCGGAGATGGACGAGCACCATCTGGATGTAGAATGGAAGGACCACCCGCTCCCAGAACGAGCGCATCTCGATCCGGGATCCGATCGACGCGAGATCCGCTCCCTCGCGTCGGGCCCACTCGAGGACCGTGCGCACCGCGGTGGAGTGGGTCCGCACGTCCGCATCCATGAACAGGATCCACGTCCCTCGAGTCGCGCTCGCCCCGGTCGAGCAGCCCCAGCTCTTTCCGACCCAGCCTTTCGGCAGCGGAGGTTCCTCGATCCGACGCACGCGGGGAGAGTGCGAGTCGATGACCGCGGCCGTTCCGTCGGCCGATCCACCGTCGACGACCACGACCTCTCCCGGAACGCAGTCCTGAGCGAGAAGGTCGTTGAGGGTCTCCCGTAGGTCGACGGCCTCGTTCCGGGCCGCGATCACCACGCTGAGCTCCGGGATCGACTCGGCCGGCCCCTCGCGCGACGGGGCCGGATCGAGTCGGGGCATCTCGTAGGCGAACAGGATGGCCACCCCCTGGTATGCGAGAACGACCAGGGCCAGCACCAAGAGGAATACGACCGCCCCGAGCGCCAGCATCGACCTCCCGCACACCGAGACTAGTTAATCTGCGCTCGGTGGCGTCCGGCGCCCGAAGGCGATGACGGCCGTCGTGCACCCGCGTCTGAAGCCAAATGCGCTCGACGACCGGGAGTATCAGGCGAACATCGCGAAGGTCGCGGTCGACCGCAACACGCTCGCGATCCTACCCACGGGCCTCGGCAAGACGGCGATCGCCCTGCGGGTGATCGCCGAACAGCTGAGGCGCTATCCCGATCGCTCGATCCTCTTCATGGCCCCCACTCGCCCCCTCGTCGTGCAGCATGGACGATCGGTCGCCGCTTCGATCCTGGGCCCACCGCCGCTCACGCTGACGGGCGCGATCACCCCCGAGCGACGCGTCGCCCTGCTCCACCCTCCCCAGATCATCGTAGCGACCCCCCAGGTCATCGCGAACGACCTGCTCGGTCGGGGGTTCACGCTGCAGGGATTCTCGACGATCGTGTTCGACGAGGCGCACCGCGCGGTCGGTGACTACCCGTACGTCGCGGTCGGTCGGGCCAACCGCGATGGCCCCCGCGCTCGTGTCCTTGCCCTGACCGCTTCGCCGGGTTCCCGGAAAGAACGCATCGAGGAGGTGTGGTACAATCTCGATATCGAGCACTTCGAATATCGCACCGATGAGTCACCGGATGTCCGGCCGTACATCCACGACATCGGGGTCGAAACGGTGACGGTTCCCGTCCCGGTCGAGATGCGTCACCTCGCGATCCTGTTGAAGGCCGCGGTCGCTCGACAGATGGAGGTCCTCCGGCATTACGATCTGCTTCCTCCCGGGGAGACGTCTCGACGCGCTCTCCTGGCGGTGGGGGAACAGCTGCACCGGCAACTCTCGGTCGATCGGACCCGCGGCACTGCGGCGTCCCCCGGCCTGTGGGCCGCCGTTACGGCCCAGGCAGCGGCGATGAAGGGCCAGCACGCGGTCGAACTCGCCGAAAGCCAGGGAGTGGATGCGCTCCGCGCGTTCTTCGAACGCCAGGACCGACCCGAGCGAGGGAGGGTCACACCGGCCCAGCGCGCATTCCTCCAGGACCCGGACGTCCTCGAGGTGCGGCGCCGCATCGAACGGACGACCCTGGAGCACCCGAAGATCGCGGCGGCGGTGTCGATCGTGGCCGAGGAGCTGCGTCGGAACCCGAACGGTCGGGCCATCATCTTCACGCAGTACCGGGACACGGTCGACCGGCTCCTCCTGGAGTTCGAACGTCTCGGAAGCCCCGCGGTCCGAGCCGGGCGATTCGTGGGACAGGCGACTCGGACCGACGACCCCGGCCTCTCCCAGAAGGACCAGGTAGCGCTGCTCGACCGCTTCCGGGCGGGGGAGATCAACGTCCTGGTCGCCACGTCGGTCGCGGAGGAGGGTCTCGACATCCCGGCGACCGACCTCGTAGTCTTCTACGAGCCGTTGCCGGACGTGATCCGGACCATCCAGCGTCGGGGTCGGACCGGGCGCGCGCGCGCAGGTCGAGCGATCGTCCTCGTGGCCGAAGGGACCCGCGACGAGGGCATGAACCGGGGCGCGGCTTCCCGAGAGCGGCGCATGCACTCGATGCTCGAAGAGGTCGAGGCCAAGGCCCGAGCGGGCGAGATCCTCCCGCCCCCCCGGTGCACACCGTCCAGCGCCTGATGACCGAGTTCGACCCGTAGCGGCCTATCGACCGGTGCTCCCGAATCCGCCCCGTCGCGAGGCGACGGGAGCGACCGTCCCCGTGCGGAACCGGGCCGGAAGATCTTCGACCACGCGGATCTGGCCGATCCGGTCCCCGATCTCGATGTGGTACGTGCCATCGAAGAGGTAGGACATCGGCACCCGGATCTCCCCGGAGTAGTCGCGGTCGATCGTCCCGGGAGCGTTGACCATGAGGACGCCGCGGGAGGCGAGCCCGCTCCGCGGCCGGACCTCGAGGAACGTCCCCTTCGGCGCGCGCATCTTCCAGCCGGTGCGCACGAGCGTGACCCTCCCGTGAACGAGGTCCGCTGCCTCCGCGGCCGAGAGGTCGAAGCAGGCCGAGCCCGCGGTCGCGCGCGCGGGAACCCGTGCGTGGTTCATCCCGGAGATCTTCTCCAGGACCACCGTACGGACGCGGGGCGCCATCGATCCCCTCGAGACGACGGAACTCAAGACGGCTTCCCGTGCTCGGCCGGGTCCGCTTCGGGGCTCGCGGCCGCGGACTCGGCCGAGAGGAATCGGGCCACCAGCCGGCCCTCGGCACGTCGCAGGATCTTGCCGAGCGCCGGGGGGCTGCGGCCCGTGAGACGGGCCAGCCGCGTCAGCGTGATCCGACGCGGGACCGCATAGTATCCGAGTGCCCACGCACGCGCGGCGAGGGCCGACTGCAGCGGCGTGAGCGACGACGACGCATCCTCGGTGAACGGCCGGTGCGATGCGCGCAGCACGCGGAACGGGAACTCCTCCTTCGCGAGCCAGCGCAGGACCCGGCGCAGCGCCGCCTCCTCGCCGTGGAAGCTCGCCACGACCTTCTCGCTCGTCATACGGAACGGCACCGTAGGAGAGATCCGGCCGCGGGCCATGGCGAGCAGGTACCGCAGCCGTTCGGAGTTCCGTTGGCGGATGAGGAGGATGTAGTCGCGGCTGCGCGGACGCCGCTCGAGCAGCTCGAAGCTCTCGAGCCCGTAGAGCTGCCGGATGCGGCGGGACTCACGCAGGAGCTCCGCGGCGCTCTTCAAGGGGCCGCGCCGGCGGACCCGGACGAGCTGGAGCCGCCATCCCTGTTCGAGCCGGAGGGTCTCGAGGAGCTCGACCTCCTCGTACTTATCGAAGAACCCTTCGGGGATGAGGCCGAGGGCGACCAGGTGCTCGGTCGAGAACTCGAGGGTCACCGTCTGCATCGCGAACAGCGCGACCGAAGGTTCCCATATGAACCTGCCCGGGCGTCGCCGGGCTCATGAGCCGTGGCGGCGTCGCCCGTGCGATGGCGTACCGCTCGCTCGGGGAGTTCCTCGAGGCCCTCGAGGCCCAGGGCGACCTCGTTCGGGTCCGCTCGCCGGTGAGTCGCGATCTTCAGATCACCGAGATCACCCAGCGGGTCCTCGCCCGAGATGGCCCCGCGCTCCTCTTCGAGAACGTGGAGGGATGTACGATGCCCGTCGCGACGAACGTGCTGGGCTCGTCCCGCCGGATCGCGTTCGCGCTCGGGGATCCGAGCGTCGATGCGACCGCGAGTCGCATCCAAGAGCTCGTGCACCTGCGGCCGCCGGCCGGGTTCGTGGGTGCGATCCGGGACCTCGGAGGGACGATCGCGGCGCTCTCCACGCTCCGATCCCTCGCGCCGAAGCGGGTCCGGGCGGGCCCGTGCCAGGAGGTGGAGGAACCGACGGTCGACCTCAACCGACTCCCGATCCTGAAGTGCTGGCCGAAGGACGGAGGACGGACCGTGACGTTCCCGGTCGTTATCACGAAGGATCCCGACACGAACGAGCCGCACACCGGGATCTACCGCCTGCAGCAGTACGGCCCGGACACGCTCGGCTTCCACGCCCAGCTCCACCGCATCGGGGCGAGCAACTACCGCAAGTGGACGGCGCGCGGCGAGCGGATGCCCGTCGCGGCGGTCATCGGCGCCGATCCGGCGACCGTGTTCTCCGGGCTCGCTCCGGTCCCGGAGGGGATCTCCAACTTCGCGTTCGCGAGCTTCCTACGATCGGAACCCGTCGAACTCGTGGCCGCGAGAACGGTGGATCTCGAGGTCCCGGCGCAGGCCGAGATCGTGCTCGAAGGGTACGTCGATCCCGCCGAGCGCAGGATCGAAGGACCGTTCGGCGATCACACCGGATACTACTCCCTCCCGGAGCCGTTCCCCGTGTTCCACGTCACGCACGTGACGCACCGCGAGCGGGCGGTCTACC
The DNA here is from genome assembly GCA_963838955.1 of uncultured Thermoplasmata archaeon. Taxonomy (GTDB): domain Archaea; phylum Thermoplasmatota; class Thermoplasmata; order Lutacidiplasmatales; family UBA184; genus Lutacidiplasma. The sequence goes on from CAWISZ010000002.1 coordinate 7,305, forward strand.
TCGGAACCGTGACGGGCAAACCTCCGACCGAGGACGGTATCCTGGGAAAGGCGGTGGAGCGGATCTTCCTACCGGTCATCCGACTGGTCCTCCCCGAGCTCGTGGACATGAACCTCCCGGTGGAAGGACTGTTCATCAACGTCGGCATCGTCTCGATCCGCAAGTCCTACCCCGGCCAGCCCCGCAAGGTGATGCATGCGCTCTGGGGGCTGGGCCAGATGATGTTCACGCGCTACCTCGTCGTCGTCGACGCGGACGTCAACGTTCACGACCTCTCCGAGGTCCTCTACCGGGTCGGCCTGCAGGCGGATCCCGATCGGGATTTCGAGCTCTCCCGCGGGCCGGTCGACCAGTTGTCGATCTCCAACCCCGTCCCCAACTTCGGGGCCAAGATCGGCATCGACGCGACCAAGAAAGGACCCGAGGACGGATTCCCTCGCCCGTGGCCGGAGGAGATCCGGATGGACGATGCGACGCGCGAGGCCGCCGAACGCTTGATCGCGAGCGACCCGGCACTCGCCCGCCTCTTCCGCCCGCCGAAGCCGTGACCGAGCCCCCGACGGACGCCTCCGGGCGGTGGTGGGACTTCGGTCGGCTCCTCGAGATCCAGACCCTTGGATTGAACCTTCCGTTCGCCCTCGCGTTCATCTTCATCGCGTCGAACGGCCTCCCCTCGCTGCTCACCTTCGTGCTGATCGTCCTCGCGTTCGTGGCCGCCCGCAATGCCGGGCACAGCTTCAACCGCTGGGCCGATCGGGAGCAGGACGCCCTCAACCCCCGAACGCAGAACCGAGTGCTCGTCACGGGGCGCGCGCGCCCGGAGGCGGTGCTCGCCTTCTCGCTGGCGAGCGCAGCCCTTCTGATCGTGGTCTCCTACTTCCTGAACCCGCTCGCGTTCTACCTCTCCCCGGTAGCGCTCGCGATGGTGTACGGGTACACGTACACCAAGCGCGTCACCGCCTGGACGACTCCGTTCCTCGGGCTGGTCCAAGCGATCCTACCCGCCGCGATCTTCATCGCCGTCCAGGGAACGCTCCCGCCCGTCGTGCTCCTCGCTGTCGGGGGCCTCCTCCTGTGGGGAACGGCGTTCGAGACGATCCACAGCCTTGGCGACCTCGCGAGCGATCGCGCGCTCGAGCTGCACTCGCTTCCCCTTCTTCTCGGAGTGCGTCGGTCGACCTACCTGGTTCCCGTGCTGCACGCGGGAGCGCTGATCCTGCTCGCCGCGTTCGGCTACGCGCTCGATCTCGGGATCGCGTACCCCATCGGACTCGGGGCGATCGCGGTAGTGGCCGGCATCACCGACTACCAGCTCCTGCGGCAGGCCGCGGAGATGCATATCGCGTTCCGCCGCCACTTCCTGATGAGCGCGATCTTCCTCGTCGGAACCGCTGTGGCCATCTTCGTCGCATAGCGCGGACGGACGTCCCGCGGAGCGGGCCCACTCCGACGAGATTCCCGCCGGAGGAGGCGCGCGACGCGTTCCGTTATATACGGTAGGGAGAGAGGAGGCCCGAATCATGCCGCAGGTAATGATCAGCCTGTCCGTGCGCGACTACAAGACGACGAACGACGTCTGGCGGATGGCGAAACGCCACCTCAATCCCGCGGTGCGCCGCCGGATCGGCTGGCGCGGCCGTTCGAGCTTCCTGCGGCAACTGATCCTGTACGGCTTCGAGCAGGCGAGCGCGGACCCGGAGGCGTTCCTGCGGGCGGTCCGCGACACGCACGATCCGATGTTCGGAAAGCGCGGGCGAAGCGAGGCCGGCGCCGATCGCCGCGAAGTGCTCGTCGCGCAGTGGGAAGCGTACTTCCCGAGGCCCGCCGGAGGGCGACGGCGGCGCGGTCCCGCGAGTGCGGGCGGCTCCCCGTAACCCCGAAACCCGTTTCCCCTCCGCGACCTCCGGCCCCGGAGGACTCCCATGGCCCGTACAGTGGATCGGATCGAAGGGCTCGGGCTGATTGGCCGGGGGACGGTCGGACGATTATCGTTCCCCGTACCGGCTCTACTCGAACGCCCCGTCGATCGCCTCCCCGCGGGCCGCCTGTTCCTCTCCTCGGTCGACGGGACGCCCCCCGGCCATCGCCATCTCAGGATCGGCGACGCGAGCCAGTCCGTTGACCTTTCCTTCCCGGTCCCCGCCCCGGAGATCACGGGCGCGGGCGGGAGCGCCTCCGAAGCTGGACCCGGGATCTGGGTGGTCCACTGGCCCCCGCCCGTCGAGGTCCTTCAACGGCTACGCACGATCCGTCCGGAGCTGGTCGTCCTCGGGAATGCGCGGGCGCTCTGGTCGGACGGAGAACCGTTCGTCCAGGCGATCGGCGCGATCCGCAAGGAGCTCGGACCGTCGCCCCTCCTGTGGGCGCCGCGCGTGGCGTTACCCCACCGCATCCCGTGGCTGCAGTACCTCGGCATCGACCTCATGGATACGACGGAAGGGGAGATCCTTGCGTCGGCGGGAACGGAGCTGGATGAGTCGCTGGGGGCGTCGGGACCCGAAGCAGCGTGCGGGACCTCGGCGAGCAACCACCTCGCAGCGATCTATCACGATGCATTCACCCGGGCCCACCTCGCCTCGCGCGTCGGCCGCCTGCGGGAGCTGGTGGAGGCGAGGCTCGCCGCCGAGCCCACCCTGGCGGAGATGCTGCGGTATGCCGACCGGGACCTCGGCGATCTCCTGGAGGAATACACCCCGGTCGTCGGTCGTGCAACGGGCCGGTACGTGCTAGCCGAATCCCTGCGGCGCCCGGAGATGCGGAGGTTCCGCACCCGCCTCCTCGAACGCTACCGACCCCCGGCCTCGAAAGAGGTGCTGCTGCTCGTTCCATGCAGCCGGACCAAGCCGTACCGAAATTCCCGCTCGCACCGACGGTTCTGGGGCGCCTTCGAGGGCCTACGTTCCCTCGAGCGCGTACACGTCGTCTCGCTCAGCTCTCCGGTCGGAGTCGTCCCGCGCGAGCTCGAGGACGTGTATCCGGCTCGGCAGTACGACATCCCGGTGACCGGCGAGTGGTCCGAGGCCGAACGGCAGCCTATCCAGGAGGGCCTCCGTCACCTCCTCGGACAGGGCCGATACCGCGCGATCGTGGCCCATCTCGATCCGGCCGAGTATGGCTTTGTGCGCGACGCGATCGGAGATCGACTTCCCGTCGCGTGGACGATCGGCGACGACCGGACCACTACGACCGAAGCCCTCGCATCGCTGCGGGACGCGGTCGCCGGCGCGCTCGTCGAGTGCCGGCCCACCTCCGGCGGACCCCTCTCCGTGGTCCGGGAAGAGCTCGCGGAGATCGCGGCCTTCCAGTTCGGCCGGGCCGCTGCCGAACGGCTCTTCGCGGGGAAGGTCCGGCTCGCCGGACGTCCGTGGTTCCAACGCCTCGTCGACCCGGCCCACGTCGACCTCGCGACGTGGAGGGAGGAGCGGGGACTGTTCCACCTCACGGTCGCGGGCGGCCAGCGGCTCCTTCCCGATCCCCCGCTCGCGGTCGAGGTCTCGGAAGGTCTCACGCTCGCCGGAGATCTGTTCGCGCCGGGCGTGCGACGTGCGGATCCGGCCATCCGCGTGGGGGATGCGGTCGTGCTGATGCGCGACGGGAGGCTGCTCGGGGTCGGTGAAGCCCTCCTGCCGGGGCGATTGATGACGGGTCTGACGAAGGGGGGCGCCGTCCGGGTGCGTCACCGCGAGCACTCCGGCACCGATACTCCCATGACGGGAGAGCGGTCATCCCCCCAGCAAGGGCCGGTGGTCTAGCGGTTAGGACGTCGCGCTTACAACGCGGAGATCGACGGTTCAAATCCGTCCCGGCCCATCCCCGCCCGCTCTCCCGCCGCATCCCGGCATGTTTAAACGGGGGGGGTGCATTTTGTTCCACCATCGGGGGGACGAAGGACCATGAAGTGTTCAGCGTGCGGAGCCGAGCTTACCGAGAATGCGAAGAACTGCACGGCCTGCGGTCACGAAGTGGGCATGGGCCAGCGGGCGGCCGAGGGTTCCATGCACGTGGCCGAGAAGACCGGAGAGGTCGCCGGTAAGGTCGGCAAGGGGATCTGGGGCGGGGCCAAGGCCGTCGGCGCCGGAGCCAAGAAGGGATTCAAGGGCTCCGAGGACGAGAGGAAGGATAGCTAGGCGGCCGGTGGCGCGGCGGTCACCCGCCCCGCGGCTTGAGTCGGACGCCGTCCGGGCTCTCGACGGTCCGTCCGGATTCGGCGCAGTATTGCAGGATGCGATTGAGCCCCGCGAGCGAGATCCGATGCCCGCGACGCTCCAGTTCGTCGAGGAGCTTTCGTCGCCGGACCGGGGAAGGGGAAGCGCCTAGGATCGCGATCACGGGGCCCACCATCCCGGAGGGATGCCTGCGACGGCGCGTCCGACCGGTTCGGTCATGGCTCCCCACGAGGCGGGCTTCGGGATAAAACGCCGGACCGGCTAGCGCGAACGCTAAGCGGCCCACCCCGTTCGGGACGAGGTGTACCCTGCTCTGAATCTGGCGACGGTCGTTCTCGCCTTCCTAATCGTCATCGTCGAGATGACGGAGGTGGTCGCGCTCATCTTCGCCCTCCAGGGAGACACGGGGACCCTGCGCCACGGCACCGCCGGGGCGATCGCCGGTGTTGCGGTGGTCGGAACGATCACGGTGGTGGCGGGTGCGCTCATCCTCGCGGTGCCCGCGCAGTTCGTCCTGCTCGGATCGGGGATCGTGCTCGTTGCGTTCGGGATGTTCCTGTTCCGGAGCACGCTACGCTCGTACCGGAGGGCGCGCACACCGGCGCCTGCGACGAGCGCGGGCACGACCCGCGGTGCCCGCTCCGTGCAGTTTGGCGGTGGGTTCACGGTCGGTGCCGTGGAGACGACCGAGGCGGCGATCGTGCTGCTTCCGATCGCTGCCACGGGCCAGGGGTGGTCCGCGGTCCTCGGTGCGACACTGGCCGGCGTCCTCTTGATCGGTCTCGCCTTCGTGCTCCACGAACGGATCCGCCGGATCAAGGTTCCCTGGCTCAAGCTGGGAGCGACCTCGCTGCTCTTCGCATTCGCCACGTTCTGGTTGGGAGAGGTGGCGGGGGTCCCGTGGCCGTGGGGTGACGCCCTATTGGTCCCGCTGTTCCTGGTGGCGCTCGTGCTCGTGCGCGCGACCCTCGAGATCTTCCTGCGCTCGGATGCCGCTCGATCGCGCGGGGCCGCCGCGACCTGAGCGCGCGCGCTCGGGCAAAGGATGAAATCGGCCGGGAGGGGTAGCTCTCCCTGTGCATCTCTATCTCATTCGCCACGGACCTGCGGCCCCGAAGGACCCGCGCCAGTGGCCGGACGATGCGGCGCGCCCGCTGACCGCGCCCGGTGTCCGAAAGACCCGACGGGCGGGGCTGGGGTTCGCCCGGGAAGTGCCCCATCTCGATCGGATCGTGTCGAGTCCCGCGCGGCGCACCCATCAGACCGCGAAACTGTTCGCCACGGCATTCGACCGTCCACCCCCGATCGAGCTCTGGCCGGACCTCGGCCCGTTGGCACCGCCCGGACCGATCCTCGAGCATCTTCAACGGACCGTCCGGGGCCCGCGCGCGGAGGTGATGCTGGTCGGCCACCAGCCGGGCCTCGAACAGCTGATCGGGCTCGCCCTCAGCGGCGACAGCGTGCCGCTCAGCCGGTTCTCCAAGGCCGGCGCCGCCGCTCTCGAGTTCTCGCGCGCGATCCGGCCCGGGGCCGCCCGGTTGGAGTGGTTGGTCACTCGGAGCCAACTGTCCGCGCTGGGGAAGTAGGCGCGACCGGCGCGCGCCGCTTCTTCTCGGGCGGCTTCTCGAAGAGCGGGCGCACGATCTCGGCGACATCCCGGTGCACCTGATCCGGGCGCCGGTTGGCATCGATGAGGTGGAACCCGTACGGCTCCTCCATCCACCCGAACTCGTGCCGCAGGCGGGTCTGGTACTCGAGGAAGCTCTCGAATCGGTCGGAGGAGATCGAGAGATCCATCCCCGACTCCCAGTAGTCGAGGCTGCCGTACTTGGAGATCGCCCGATGCATGAGGATCTCGGGGCGCGCGTCCAAGAAGAGCGTGAGGTCGGGGCGTAAGGCGAAGGCATAGAGACGCTGGGCCCACTCGCGCGACGCGCCTCGGACCACGGCCCGCGCCATGAGCGTGTAGATGTACCGGTCGGCGAGGACGGTGCTGCCGGCGGCGAGGGACGGGAGGATCTTGTTCTCGAGCTGGTCGGCGAAGTCCGTGGCGTAGAGCAGCGCGAGGGTCGCCCCTCCGAGCGTGTGCCCCTCCTTCGCGCGATCGATCTGCTCGCTCACGAGCGTCGATCGGCGTAGGCCCGTGTCGACCACGGGGTGGCCCTCGATCTCCAGCCACTCGCGCAGGATTTCGACCTCGGTGGAGCGGCCGGAGGCGTCCGCCCCCTCGACGACGATGAGGCGACCGGTGAGCGGCTCCTCCGACACGCCGGGGAGCGGAGTGCCGTAGGTCCTATCCTTCATGCTGCAACGTCTCCCCGGTCGGGAAATCTTCGAGCAGGGGGCGGAGGTCGAGGCGCAGGTCCATCTGGATCCGTTCCACGGGTCGCTCCGCGTCGATCACCGTGAACGCATCGGTGGCGACCATGCGGTCGTACTCGCGCTTGAGCCGTCCTTGGAACTTGAGGTAGCTCTCGGTGAGGTCGTCGGAGAGGCCGAGGTCCATTCCGGCCTCGTAGTAGGAGATCTTGAGTCGGGACGCGAGCTTGCGTCGCAGCGTGACCGCGACGGGCACCCGGAAGTAGTACGTTCGGTCGGGCGTGGGCGCGAAGTCGTAGATGTTGCGGACCCACGCCGTATCGCATCCCCGTGCGGAGTCCCGGACGAACGCCGTATACGAGTACCGATCGCAGACGACGAGGTAGCCGGCGCGCAACGGAGGAAGGATCTGGCGCTCGAACCGGTCGGCGAAGTCGGTCGCGTGGAGGAGCGAGAAGGTGGTCGGGGTGAGGAGACCCTTCTTCTTGCCCCGCCGGATGATGTTGGAGACGAGTTCGGAGGAGTTCCATTCCGTGTGGAACACCCGGTACCCTTGGGAGGAGAGCCACTTTCCCAAGAGGCGGGCCTGGGTCGATTTACCGCTGCCGTCCAGGCCCTCGAAAACGAACAATCGCCCCGGGTAGCCGTGCACAGGGCTCGTGGGGTCAGGCATCCTTGATCCGGACCTCGACGTCGAACTCGCGCTCGATGGGCTTGCGGGCCTTCTCGACCGTTCGAGGTGGAAGGGACCTACTCGTGGGAGTAGAAAAGGTGACTCCGAGCGTGCGCCCCCCGGAGGCCATCGTGAACCTCGGCTCCGCGACCACGAGGAGCCCGCACATCTGGAGGATCGCGCCGAGGCGTCGCCCGATCGACGCGTCGCTCGGGCGGAGCACCGGAGCGAGCCCCTTGCGCCAGCCCGAGGGGAGGTCGTCCCCCGCGTGCTGCGCGACGATGCTCGCCGCCAGCAGCGTTTCGTGTTGGTCGAGCCCGCAGATCGGGTAGTTTTGAATGAGATACGCGGAATGGTAGGCGTGTCGCCATAGGTCGATCGAGGTCCCCGAGTCGTGCATCCACGCCGCGACGGTCAGGGCGAGCCGCTCGCTGGCCCCCCAGTGTTGCTCCTCGGAGAAGAGATCGAACAGTTGACCCGCGAGGTTCGCCACGGCCCGTCCCCGGTCGAGCGAGAAGGAGAACCGCTCGGAGGCCGCGGTCACCGAGCGGGACGCGAGCTCGACCGCGTCGGCGGGGAGATGGGCCCCGATCATCTCCAGAGCGAGACCGTCCCGGATTCCGGTGCCCGTGACCACGATCTCCGGGGCCCCCGAGGCGCGCAGGACCTCCTCCATCACGATCAGGCCCGCGACGATCACGTCCGAGCGGTCGCTGCCGATCCCGGGGATCGCGCGGCGCTTCGGGCTCGGCATCTCCACCATCAGTTCGAGGAGCGCGTCCAGGTCGTGCGCCCGGATCGGGAAGCCATGGACGCGGCGCACCGGGTAGTCCCGGAGCGCGATCGCGGCCCGCGCGGCCGAGCGGACGGTGCCTCCGATCGCGAACAGGCGACGGCCGGTCCCACCGAACGCATCGATCGTGGTCCGAAGGGTGTCCCGCACGTAGGTTCGCAGGTCCTCGAGCTCGCGATCCTTCGGGGGATCGTGATCGACGTGCCGCTGCGTGACCCGGAGGACGCCGAGCGGCAGGCTGACCGAGTTCGCGATCTGGGCCGCGCGCGTCTGGACGAGCTGGAGCGAGCCGCCCCCGAGGTCGCATACGAGATCGTCCGAGAGCTCCCAGGCGCTCGCCACGCCGAGGTAGCCGTAGCGCGCCTCCTCGCTGCCGCTGAGGACGCGAAGGAGGATGCCGGTCGCCCGCTGGACCGAGGAGAGGAACTCGCCGGCATTCGGCGCATCCCGCACCGCGCTCGTGGTTACGGCGAGGGTCTTCGATACTCCGAGGTACTCCAGCGTGCCCGCGAATCGCTCCATCGCGGCGACCCCACGCGCGATCGCCTCCGGAGCGAGACGGCCGTCGGCCGCGAGACCGGCGCCGAGGCGAGGCACCTCCTTCGCCTCGTAGACCGGGCGGACCACGCCCGCGGAAGCGGCATCGAACACGACGAGCCGAGAGGTGTTCGACCCGATGTCGATCACTCCGATCGATTGGGAGAAACGCTCCCCCGGCCCGATATCGCTACGGTGGAGCGTCACGCTCGGGGTTCGGCCCACGCCGGTGCCTTACGCACCTCCTCAATAAGAATCATCGCGCCCCGGGCTCGGTACCCCGTGTACGCCTTACTCCCCGGTCCCGTACGCCCCGGGGAGGCGTCGGCCCCCTCCCCGTCGACCCCCGAACGGTTCATCATCATGGCGAAGTCCGGAACGTCGTCGCTCTCGCCGTCCGCGCTCGCGCGCTACGTCCGCGAGCGTCTCACGACGACGGCCGCCTCGACCGACCGTGTGATCCAACGACCGCATCCCACCGCGGAGGACCTGCACGATCTCCATCGCGACCTACGTCGCCTTCGCACGCTCGCGGGGGTCGCTGAGCGGGTCGGCCGTCCCGCGGGCCGGCGCGTCTGGCCCGCGCTGGATGCCCGGCTGCGCCGATTGACCCAGCTCGTCGGGGAGGTGCGGGACCTCGACGTGGCGTTGACGCTCGTCGACCGGGTCTTGGAAGGTTCCCCGGCCTCCGAGACGAGCGAGGATTCCGCCCTGTGGACGCTACGTCGGCGCCTTCGGGACGATACTCGAACGGGCCGCGAACTCCTGCGAGCCACCCTGCGGGCCGAACGGCAGGCCGGGCTCTTCGAGGAGGTGGCGGTGGCTCTGGGGGGCTCGATCACCGCGCCGACCACGGAGGCGATCGCGCGAGGTCTGGAGGAGCAACGACGGCGTCTGGAACGGTCCGCGCGGCGGGCCCGGAAGCGGTCGGTCCGTCGGCCCAGTCCGGAGCGCCTCCACGAGGTCCGCGTGCGCGTGCGGCGGTGGCGCTACCTATCCGATCTCCAGGACGCGCTTCAGGGAACCCCCTCCTCGACGTTCCCTCGCCGCCTCGCGGCCGTCCAGCGTCGTCTCGGGGAGCTCCACGACCGGGACGTGCTCGCCCAGCGTCTAGACCAGCTCGACCCGGACCACCGGCGCGAGCCGTGGGCCCGGGCGTTCCACGAGGAGCGGCGTCGGATGCGCCACGATCTCATCTCCGAGCTCCAGGGACTCCATCTCCGCCACCATCGGACCGTTCGCGCGGTCCCGATGCATCCCTCTACGACACACCCCCAGCGCCCGGCTCCGCATCGTCCGACGCCGCACCGATCGAGCGCTCGCCACCGATAGGGACATACGGGCCGCCCCGATGCGATCCTTCGTGGTCGCACTACCGGCTGCCGCGATGCCGGATCCCTCCGCGGAGCTGCGCACCGCCCTCGGCGAGACGGGAGCGATCGGGGCGACGGTCCGCCAACTGGCCCGGCGATTGGAGGTCGGCTCGCCGGCGGTCGAGGAGGAGCTCGATCGCCTCGCAGCGCGCGGGGAGGTCGTTCGGATGGGGCGCGGGCTGTGGATGCTGAGCGATTACGAGACCCTCGAACGACGGCCGGATTTCGAGGACGCGGCCGCGTTCCGCGAACGCTTCGAGCACGAGGACGGGATCACCCTCGGCGCGTACGACGGACCGATCACCTTCCGCCCCAACGATCAGTTGCCGGTCCATCGCTGGTGGCCGTACGTCCAAGGCTACTCGGCGGAGTTCGTGCGCGCCGTGATCGAGGACGCCGAGCTCTCGGCCCGCGCGACCGTGCTCGATCCGTTCTCGGGAAGCGGGACGACCCTCGTCGAGGCACGACGTGCCGGAGCCCGCGCCATCGGCTTCGAGCTGCTCGCTCCGGCGGCGCTCGCCGCCCGGGTCAAGGGGGGACTCGAGCTCGACGGAGCGGTGCTCGACCGTGCGGGCCGAGGGGTGCTCGCGCGCGCCCGCCGCTCGGCCCCCGGGCCCCTTCCGTTCCTCCGCGAGACACGGCGGCAGTTCGATCCGGACGTCCTGGCCGACCTCACGCGGCTCCGAGACGCCCTTCCCGCGTCGACCCGGCCGGAGAACGAGGCGGTCCGCCTCGCCTTCGGCCGAATCCTCATCCCGTCGAGCCACCTTCGCCGCTCCCCATGTCTGGGGTACGGTCCGGCGGGACCCGCGGGCCCGCCCCCGTTCGACCGGTTCCGCACCGCGGTCGCCGAGATGCGATCCGACCTCGACTCGCTCGTTCCCGAGCGCGCGCGCTGGGGCCCGCCGATCGTGGTCGAGCAACGGGACGCCCGTTCGATCGACCTGCCTTCGGGATCGGTGGATCTTGCGCTCACGAGTCCGCCGTACGTGAACGGGATGGACTACGTCATGAACTACAAGCTCGACCTCGCCTGGCTCGGATACGTCTCCTCGTACGCCGATCTCGCGAGGCTGCGCCGGGAGGAGGTCGCGTGCGACAACCTGCCTCGATCCGAGACGCAGGCGTATCGAAGTACGCGGGACGCTCCGGATCCGTGGCTTCCCGAGATCCTCGAGCAGATCCGGGAGCGGACGGAACGCAAGGGCTCCTACCGACGGGACGACATGCATGCGATCGTCCACCGGTACTTCCGGGACCTCCTTCCGATCCTCTCGGGGGTCTACCGCTCGCTCCGTCCCGGCGGGAGATTCGTCCTCGTCATCGGGGATTCGCTGCTCGCCGGGACCTACGTCCCCGGCGACCTGATTACGGCCCGCCTCGGCGCGTCCGTCGGGTTCCGGATCCGATCGGTGGACATCGCGCGGGAGCGACGTTCCGGCCAGCGGCGGTCCTTCCGTCTGCGCGAATCGATCGTCACGCTGGAGCGCCCCGGGAGCACGTAGCTGCCGGCCACGCCCCCTTCCTCTGGAGGGAAGCCTTTACGTACCATCGCTCGGGTCTTTTTTTGCCGAGAGGAACCCATGCCGATCCGCGTCCCAGAGCCCCGCTTCCTCGAACCCGTCCTCGGGGTCATCTTCGATCTCGACGGCACGCTCGTGGTCTCACGTCACGATTTCGGACGGATGCGCCACGAGGTGATCCGCCTCGCGGAACGCTACGGGGTCACGCCCGGCCGGTTGAGCCCGGAAGAGCCCCTCCATCGCATCCTGGACACCGCCCGGGACGAGCTGCGTTCCTCGGAGACCCCGACCGCGGTCATCCTTCGCTTCGAAGCCGAGTTCCACAAACTGATCGATGGGATCGAGATGCAGGCGCTCGATCGGACCACGGCCCGCGCGGGGGCCCCCGCCCTCTTGCGGGGGCTCCACGAACGGGGCTTCCGGCTCGGACTGTTGACCCGTAGCTCCGAGCCGTTCGCTCGCGAAGCGCTCGCCCGGACCCATCTCGATCGGTACTTCTCGTTCATGCGGACGCGCAGCGCGCCGGGTCCCGCGAAGCCCTCCCCCGAGGCGCTCCTCTACCTCCTCTCGGAGATGGGGGTACCGGTGGAGCGAGCGCTCTACGTCGGGGACCATCTAATCGACGCCGAGTGCGCCACCCGCGCCGGCGTGCGCTTCTACGCCGTCCTTCCCGATCCGGCCGAGCCCTCGTCCATGTCGACCGACCGCTTCCTCGCCGCCGGCGCGTCGGCGATTGCGACCGATCTCACCGAGCTTTCGCGACAGCTCCAGATCGCGGGCCCTCCGCCCGAGCCCGGACGTCCGGTCGCTTCCGCCACTCCCGGGTAGGGCCTCGGCCCTCGGGGCGGCTCACAGGTACCAAGAGTACGCGTGAATCACGGCCCGCTCCGCGGTGGCCCACGCTTCGGGGATCTGGTTCCACCCGCTCCGCAGGTCCCCCACACAGTACAGTCCCGGGATCGCCTCTCCGGACGCCTCGGAGAGTACCCGGCAATCCTCGTCGGTCACGACGTACCCATCGAGGTCGAACCGGGCCCCGAGCGATCGGGGGATCGCGGAGTTCATGTTGTACCAGCCGAGGGCGCTGAACCCCTTGTCGTACTGTCGGACGGACCCGTCGGCGAAGCGGACGTGGAAGCGCTTCTCCCGGATCCCATCGAATCCCACGATCTCCGCGTCGTGGAGCGAGATGTGCCGCTCGGCCATCTGCCGCTCGAGATCGGTCCGCTCGGCCGCGTCGCTTCCCTCCAGAAGGGGACGGCCGCTCGTGAGGAGCTCCACCGAGGTCGGGCGGAAATGGAGCAGATCGATCGCGGATCGCACGGCGAACGCATCGTGACCCAGCACCGCCACCGATTTGTCCGGCAACGTGTGCCCGTCGCACAGGACGCAGAATTCGACGATCGCCTGATTGGCCCACGGGAAGATCGGATCGATCCTGCCTCCGACCACGGGCATTCGATCGACGACCCCCATCGCGAGGATGACGGCGCGGCCTCGGGTGCCTCGGCGCTGCTTGAGCCAATCGAACGCCACCGCGTACCGGCCATCCTCGGCGCGCTCGACGCTCATCACCGTGGCCGGGGTGAAGTAGCCGACCTCGCCGTCCACCTTGCGCACCGCCTCGATCTGGGCATCGAGGAGCTTGTGGCCGGAGATCCCGCCCGGGAATCCGGGAATGTTGTCCATCGTCGGCGCGTAGTACGACCGGCTGTACTTGGGTCCTCGATCGATGAGGGCGGCGGAGTGACCCAAGAGCGCGGCCTTCAGTCCCGCTTGGAGCCCGGCGTGGCCTCCTCCCACGATGACCAGATCGTAGGACTCTTGAAGGCGCGGGAACCCGGGCATCTCACCCAGGACGAACCCCGTCGTGGATTTGATGCCTCGCCGTGCCGATATCCTCTGGGAGGTGCGGTTCCTCACCCTCCAAATACCCGGGGCCCCTCGCTCGATCGATGCCGCTCTGGCATGAGAAGGACGCGGCGTGGCACGAGATACTTCCCGGCGTACATCGCCGCATCCTGGCCCACGGACCGAGCGCGATGCTCGTCCTGTACCGCATCGCCGCCGGGAGCGTGTTCCCGAAACATACCCACCCGCACGCCCAGTACGGCACCGTGCTCGAGGGCGGAGGGCGGTTCACGGTCGGCGACGCCTCGTGGTCGATGGTCCGCGGCGACGCCTACTACGTACCCCCCGACGTACCGCACGAGCTCCACGCCGACACGGGTCGAGCGACCGTCATCCTCGACGTCTTCGCACCGGAACGGGAAGAGTTCCGGGGAGAAGCGCTCCCTCCGGACGCCTAGCCGACGGATCGGAGGATCCCGCCGTCCACGGGAAGGACGGCGCCCGTGATGTAGGACGACGCGCTCGCTCGCCAGGAACGCGATGGCGCGGGCGAGCTCGGCGGGATCGCCTAGTCGGCCGAGAGGGATCTCCTTCTCGAGCCGCGCGCGCGCCTCCATCGGTGAGATCGATTCGCGTCGAGCGGTGTCCTCGAAGATCTCCCGGACCCGCTCCGTATCGATGTAGCCCGGAAGGATCCCGTTCACGCGAACCTGCTTCGGCCCGAGCTCGCGCGCGAGCGTGCGGACGAGACCCAGCAACGAGATCCGCATGACGTTGGACAGCGCGAGCGTCGGGATCGGCTCGCGCATCGTGAGCGACCCCAGGAGCACGATACGGCCTCCCCGCGGGTTGGGGATCATCCGTTCCGCGGCGAGGCGGCTCAAGTAGGCCGGGCTCACCGCCAGGAGCTCGGCGGCGCGCTGCCAGGCCGCGTAATCGAGTTCCATCGCACGACCCGGTGGGGGTCCGCCCGTCACGTAGATGAGCACGTCCAACCCGCCGAGGTGATTCGTGGCCTCGCCGATCAGCCGCTCCATATCCGAGGGATCGCGCAGGTCGGCGACGATCCCGTGGACGGCCCCGAATGCGGAGAGCGTCTGGACCGCGCGCGCGAGCCGCTCCGGCTGGGAGGAGTTGATCACGACGCGGGCTCCCTCTCCGAGGAGCGCGCGCGCGGCCGCGTGCCCGATCCCTTGGCTCGCTCCCGTGACAAGGACCCGTTGCCCCGCAAGTCCGAGGTCGATGGCCATCGCCTTCCTCCTACGATTCGAGAGCGAGGACCCGGCTCATCGCGCCGCTTCCTCCCCCGATCTTGATCGGACCGACCACCAGCGTGTAGACCACCCCTTCGCGCAGACGGTCCAAGTGGTCCAGCGCCTCGATGATCCAGATCCCGCGGGAGAGCAGGGTCTTGTGAACTTCGAACTCCGAGTTCGCGTAGGCGTCGATCGAGAGCGTGTCGGTGCCCACGGCCCGGATGTTCCGCTCGACCAGGAACTTCGCGGCGGGTACTTCGAGGCCCGGGAAGTCATACAGGTAGCGCCGGGTCGGGGCCCGCTCCTGGCTCCAGTCCGTACGCAAGAGGACGAAGGCCGGCGCCGGGCCCTTCGGCCAATGCCGCTCGAGGCTGGCCCGGCGGATGAGGGTGCCCTCGATCTCCGAACGTAGATCGAAGACGACGGCCGAGCCGACGAGATCCTCCGGCGGAATGGCGTCGACGGTCCTCCCGTCCTCGACGAAATGGTACGGCGCATCGACGTGGGTCCCCGTGTGGGACGAACAGACGATCCGCTCCCCGGCGACCCCATCCCGGGCGTTGAAGGTGGTCGGCTCGAACACGGGGAGCGGCGATGTGGGCCAGGTGGCCATGTGCGTCGTGAGGGTCGCCGTAAGATCGTGCACGCGGGAGGGGAGGGGCATCGTGCGGTCGATCGGTCTCGGCTACTAAAGCGGTCCGTCGAGGACCTATCCCTCACGCGCGGTGTCGCTCGACGAAGCGACGGATCCGCTCCACTCCCTCGGTCAGCTCGACCCGAGGTCGAGCGTAGGAGATCCGGATGTGCCGTTCCCCGGCTGGCCCGAAGGAGATCCCGGGCACGACCGCCACATGTTCCTCGAGGAGCAGGCGTTCCGCGAACTCGGTGGAGGAGAGCGGGAGGTCGTAAGAGGGAAATGCGTAGAAGGCGCCGTTGGGGCGATCGAGTTGGAAGCCGGGGATCGATGCGAGCGCCGGGACGAGCGCGTCCCGTCGTGCGCGGAACTCCTCGCGGAAACGCTCGGCCTCCGGTTCGGCGTGCCCCAGCGCCCAACGGCACGCTTCCTGGATGAACGGCGGGATGCAGGTCAAGGTGTGTTCCATGATCTTCACGAGGCGCGCGCGGACCGGCGGCGGTGCGATCGCGTACCCCGCTCGCCAGCCGGTCATGGCGAACGTCTTGGAGAAGCTTCCCAGGGTGACGACCCGCTCGGCCCCGTACGCGAGCGCCGCGCTCGCGATGTGCGTCCCGTCGTAGACGAGCGACTCGTACGTCTCGTCGCTCGCGAGGGAGAGCCCGTGCGCGCGCGCGACCTCGATCGTCGCCTGCAGATCGTGGCGGTCCATCAGGTGCCCCGTCGGATTGCCCGGGGTGGCGTAGATGATCAGCCGAGTTCGAGGGGTCACCGCCGCCTCGAGGATCGCCGGATCGATGCCGTAGTTCGCCCGCAAGGGAACGAACACGGGGGTGGCGCCGGCGAGTCGAACGGCCTGCTCGAACAGGTAGGTGGGGTTCGGGATGAGGACCTCGTCCCCGGGGGACGTGGTCGCGAGGATCGTCGCGTAGATCGCGAACTTCGATGGCATGATCACCACATCCTCCGCCCGGGCCGGAATGTGGTGACGGCGCGCGAGACGCTCGGCGATCGCACCGCGGAGCTCGGGCGTTCCCTGCGAGGAGCCGTAGTGGGTGTATCCCTCCTCCAGCGCGCGCGCCGCCGCGACGCGGATCCCCGGCGGCGTGTCGAAGTCCGGCTCGCCGATATGCAAGCCGATCACCGACTCGCCCGCAGCGCGCATCCGGAAGACGCGTTCCATCAAGGTGAGGATGGGCGAGTCCGGAATGTTGTCGACGAACATCGCCGGCCCTACGAACCCGAGGTCATTAGCCCGTCGCGGGAGGACCGGCCCGACCCGCCCCGGTCCGCGTAAATCTTAAACCCAGACGACCACCTGGTCGGGCTCGGGTTCCACACGTCCGTGCCGCCGGCGGAGCCGGAGAGCGCTCTGGGGGGGACTCTATTTCTTGAGGACGGCAGCCGTTTCGACGGCGTCGGTTTCGGCGCGCGAGGGCGCCGCGTGGGGGAGGTCGTCTTCACGACCGGCATGGCCGGCTATCCCGAGTCGCTCACGGATCCGTCGTTCCGCGGACAGATCCTTACGTTCACCTACCCGCTCCTCGGCAATTACGGCGTCCCGCGACGAGGCGTGGTCGATTCGGACGGCCTTCCCGTGGGCTTCGAATCTCCTTCGATCCAGGTGCGTGGGATGATCGCGCGAGGCCTCACGGCCCCCCACCATTGGGACAGCGTCGGCACGCTCCCGTCCTGGCTCGAAGAGGAAGGGGTGCCCGGGGTATGCGGCATCGACACGCGCCGCCTCACCCAGCACCTCCGCACGGAGGGCGTCGTGCGCGGGATCATCGACGTCGGCCCGAGCGACGACCGCCCGAGCTCGGAGGAACTCCTCCATGCGATCGCGCAGGCTCCGTCCTACGCCGAGGAGGATTACATGGGCGAGGTGAGCCCACGAACGCCGCACGTCCTCGGAGGGAGCCGCGGCCCGCTCATCGCCTTGCTCGACTGCGGCATCAAGACCAGCATCGTGCGCGCCCTGCTCGAGCGTGGGACTTCAGTGCTGAGGCTCCCGTACGATCACGAGGTACCGGCCCGTTTCGAGGGCCGGCGCGTCTCCGGACTGCTCGTCGGCAACGGTCCGGGAGATCCCGAACGACTCGCCCGGACGGTGGAGGAGCTCCATAGGCCCTCCACGCGCGCGCTTCCGACCCTGGGCATCTGCCTCGGCCTGCAGCTGATCGCGCTCGCCCGGGGCGCGAGCACCTACAAGATGAAGTTCGGACACCGCGGCCAGAACAAGACGGTCGTCTTCCCCGATGGTCGCGCGCTCATCGTCAGCGAGAATCACGGGTACGCCGTCGATCCGAAATCGTTCAAACCGAGCGGGCTTCGGACCTGGGGGATCAATCCGGACGACGGGACGCTCGAGGGACTGCGAGATCCTCGCGGGAACACCTTCGCCCTCCAAGGCCATCCCGAGGGCCACCCCGGACCCCAGGAAGCCGGGTTCGTCTTCGACCAGTTCGTAAGGAAGGTGAAGCGACGCGCGTGACCCGATCCATGCCCTCCAAGGTGGTGCTCCTCGGCTCGGGGGCGTTGAAGATCGGCGAGGCCGGAGAGTTCGACTACTCCGGCAGCCAATGCCTCAAAGCCCTCGAGGAGGAGGGAATCTACACCGTCGTCATCAACCCGAACATCGCGACCCTGCAGACGGATTCCCCGAAGCTCGGTCGAGTGTACTTCCAGCCGCTCGTCCCGGAGTTCGTCGAGCCGATCCTCGATGCCGAGCGCCCCGAGGGGATCCTGTTGTCCTTCGGGGGCCAGACCGCGCTCAACTGCGGGATCGGCCTGTCCGATCGCGGCGCGCTGCATCGGACCCACACGCGCGTGCTCGGAACTCCGCTCGCCGGCATCCGCGCGACCGAGGACCGGGCCAAGTTCGTGCGGGCCATGACCAAAGCGCGCGTGCCCACGCTTCCGAGCCGCGCGGTGTACTCGGTGGAGGAGGCGGTGGAGGCGGTGGAGGAGATCGGCTACCCGACCATGGTCCGGGTCGCGTTCACTCTCGGAGGAAGGGGCGGCGGGATCGCGCGGAACCGGGAGGAGCTGCGGGAGGTCGTCGGCAAGGGGCTCCGGACGAGTCCGGTCGGCCAGGCGCTCCTCGAACGCTGGGTCGGCGCGTTCAAGCAGCTCGAGTACGAGGTCGTGCGGGACCGCAAGGGCAACGCCCTCACCGTCTGCAACATGGAGAACGTACTGTCGATGCGCGTCCACACCGGGGACAACGTGGTCGTCGCTCCCAGCCAAACGCTCTCGGACGCCGAGTACCAGATGCTCCGCCAGGCCGCCCTGCGGGCGGTCGAGGTCTGCGGGATCGTGGGGGAGTGCAACATCCAGTTCTGCCTCGATCCGGCGAGTCGGGAGTACTACGCGATCGAGATCAATGCGCGGCTCTCCCGCTCCAGCGCACTCGCCTCCAAGGCCACCGGCTACCCGCTCGCCTTCGTCGCCGCGAAGCTCGCGCTCGGCTACACCCTGCCCGAGCTCAAGAACCGGGTGACGGGCGTTACGACCGCCTGCTTCGAACCCGCGCTCGACTACATCGTCGTGAAACTGCCGCGCTGGGATCTGGACAAGTTCGAGCGCGCCGATCGCCGCCTCGGACCGGCGATGAAGTCCGTCGGGGAGGTGATGGGCATCGGCGCCTCCTTCCCCGAGGCCGTCTCCAAGGCGGTGCGAATGTGCGACCCGCGCGCCGAACTACTGCCGCCGGCGGAATCGCGAGAACCCTCGGCGATCCTCAAGGACCTCGCCGCGCCGACGCCGGACGTGCTCACCTGGGTCCTCGAAGGCCTCCAGGCGGGGATCACCCCGGAGGCGATCTCCGAAGTCTCGTTCATCGATCGGTGGTTCGTGGATCAGCTCGGCGAGATCGAGCGCACCCATCGTTCCCTTCGAGGTTCCACCGGACCGGGAATCCAACCGGAGCTCTTGCGCCGGGCCAAGGAGATGGGACTATCCGATCGCGCGGTCGCCCGTGCGTCCCGGATGGACGAGGAGGACGTGCGCCGGCGCCGGATCGAGCTCGGGGTCCGCCCGCGGATTCGTATGATCGACACCCTCGCCGGCGAGTGGCCGAGCCGGACGAACTACCTCTATCTCACCTACCGCGCCGACGCGGACGACGTCGCTCCGATGCCCCGGGGATCGATCCTCGTCCTCGGCGCGGGGCCGTACCGGATCGGGTCGAGCGTCGAGTTCGATTGGTCGACCATGAATCTCGTCGAGGGATTGAAGGCGGAGGGGGTCCCGGGCGTCGCGGTGCTGAACTCCAATCCGGAGACGGTCTCCACCGACTACGATCGATCCGACCGGCTCTACTTCGAGGAGATTACCTTCGAGCGCGTCCGCGACCTCGTCGATTTCGAAGGGTTCGCCGGGGTCGTCACGTGCGTGGGCAGCCAGCTCGCCCAGAACCTGACCCCGCTGCTGCAAGCGGCGGGCGTTCCGATCCTCGGCACGAGCCCGGAGTCGATCGACACCGCCGAGGACCGGGCCCAGTTCGCGCAACTCCTCGAGCGCCTGAAGATCCCTCAGCCGGCCTGGCGCGCCTTCACGACGATCGATCAGGCCGCCTCCTTCGCGGAGGGCGTCGGGTACCCCGTGCTGGTGCGCCCGTCCTACGTCCTGAGCGGGCAGGCGATGCGCGTGATCACGGGGCGCCACGACCTCGCGCGGTTCCTGACCGAGGCGACCCGGATCTCTCCGGAGCACCCGGTCGTAATCACGAAGTTCGTAGAGGGGGCCGACGAGGTCGAGCTGGATGCGATCTCCGATGGGACTCGCGTACTGGTCGGAGGGATCTTGGAGCATGTCGAGCGCGCCGGAGTCCATTCCGGCGATGCGATCTTCTGCCTGCCTCCGCGGCACACCTCCGAGCGTGTGCAACGCGAGCTGATCGACGCGGCGGAACGGCTGGCCCGCCACCTGAAGATCCGAGGACCCTTCAACGTCCAGTTCCTCGTCAAGGACGGGGCCTACCAGATCATCGAACTGAACCTGCGCGCGAGCCGCTCGCTCCCGTTCCTGACGAAGGCGACGGGGATCCCGCTCCTGCGGGAAGCCGCTCGGGCGATGCTCGGACGCCCGATCACCCGGGAGGGACTCGCGCCGCTGCCCCCCGGGCGCTGGGGCGTGAAGGTACCTCAATTCTCCTTCCTCCAGCTCACCGGTTCGGATCCCGTTTTGGGAGTGGAGATGCAGTCGACCGGAGAGGTCGCCTGCTTCGGCCCGACGTTCAGCGACGCCCTCGTCAAGGCCCTCGTCGCAACCGGAGTTCGACTCGCACCGCGCCGCGGCACGGCGTTCGTGAGCGTCGGCGGTCCCCAGCTTAAAGAGGCCCTCCTTCCGATCGCGATGCGCTTAGCGGAACTCGATCTGTACGTCGCCGCCACCGAGGACACCGCCGCGTTCCTCTCCGAGCACGGAGTGCGCGGGGTCAAGGTGCTCCACAAGGTCAGCGAACCCGATCGCCATCCGAACGTCCTCGAGGCGCTCGGGAACGGACAGATCGATCTCCTGCTCAACGTCCCGAGCTCGCTTACCCAGGAGAAGCTCGAGCGGATGATCGAGGACGACTACGTTCTGCGCCGGCGCGCGGTCGAGATGGGGGTCCCGCTCTTCACGAGCCTCGAGGCGTTCGCCGCCTACGTGGAGGGGATCGCTTGGCTGCGCGAGCACCCGATCACGATCGAGGCCCAGTACGGCGCCCCGGAGCCCGGAACTCCGGACGGGCACGTTCCCCCCAGTCGAGCGGTGGGGATCGAACCTCGCCGGCGGCGCCGCAGGTCGCGGCGACGCTGAGGATCCCGGTCGCGGTCGGGACGCCCAGAGCTCGACCACCGCGCAGGGCGCGCCGGGTCGTGCACGTCGCCGGCGGCTCGGCTTGCGGCCGGGACTCGCTCGGTGGGCGGGTCCGGCCCCGCGCTACTGCGGGAACTTCGTAAGGGAGTACTCGGGCACCAGCGTCGAGGTGTCGATAATCTCGGGCAGGCCACGGATCTTCGCGGTCACGAAGTCGAGCACGTGGCGCTTGCGCGGCTCGGACGCCGTGAACTCAAGCACCACGAAGATGTCCCAATCGCCCGTCAAGAAGTGGAGCTCCTTGACCTCGGGGAAGGAGACGAGCTGGTCACGGATCCGGTCGAAGTCACCGCCCTTGACCTTGAGGTAGGTGAACGCGCGGATGCTCTTCATGTCGGTCGGCATGATCTCGCACAGGCGCTCCTCCGTGAACGCGTCGACCCCCTCGAGGCGGTGCCCGCTCGGGGCGATGAGCACGGGGAAGGTCTGCACGCCGCGCAGGTGCTCGGCGACGAGCCGCTCGATGCGGCCGGCCTTCGCGATGTCCGTGACGGAAATCTTGTAGCCGCGCCGAGCGGCAAGGTCCTCGGTCATGGCGACGCACCGCGCCTGGTCGTCCGATAGGAAGTGGATCGGCTGGTCGGTGATGCCCCCCTCGAGCGTCGCACCGCGCGTTTCCCCTCCCGTTACGCTCGCGGTGCCGACGTTGACATTGACACCGGGCGCGCCCTCGGCGGTCGAGATGGGAGGACGGTAGAACGACGAGATGGCCCGGCGGGATTGTACGTAGAGGGCGAGTTCACGGCTCTTCGGGTCTGCCATAGGCCCACGGCCATGACCGAGACCCGTATTTAATGCTCGACCGGGAGAAAACAAGGAGATCCCCGCCCTCGCGGGCGGGGAGAGGAAATGGTTCGGATCCAGGGCCCGGAGGTCGCCTAGTAGCGCTTGTAGCTGTCGGAGCGCTCGCGGCCACCGCCGCCACCGCCGCCGCCGCCACCGCTGCCGCCACCGTAGCGCGACGAGCCGCCACCGCCGCCTCCGCCGCGGTCACGGTAGCCGCCGCCACCGCCCCCTCCGTAGGAGCGGCGCTCGCTCTCGAACTCTTGCTGGCTCATGTCGAGACTGTTGTTGATCTCCGCGATCGACTCGGTGGATTTGTTCAGGTTCCCGTACCGACCCACGTTCAGGCGCATGTGGCCGCGCACGAGGGATACGTATCCGTTGTCGATCAGGACGACCTCGTCCTTGGCAATCGCTCCGATCTGCTCGTTCCACAACGACAAAATGATCGTTGCGGTTTCGTCGCCGACGACCGCTTCCGCCACCTTGCGGGGGTCGCCGTACTTGCCCATGACTTCCTTCGCTTCGCCTACGTTGAGGACTTTCGCGAGGACGTTCACTTGCTTCGAGCTCGGCGTCAGGTCACGCACTTTCGTCAGGGGTTTGTCTGTCATCTCTCTTGTCGCCTCTTTCCTTTGGGTTGGTTTTCTCGGAATTCTCTAAACCACGCTCGGCTCGCGCGAACAACTCGTTCCAAAAAATAGGACGGGCTAGACGCTCGCTCCGGGCGGGGCTCTTCGGTTCCTTCGAACGTAGCCACTCCGGGTGGAGTATTTAAGCCTCTCTAGGCCGAGCTTGGTCGTCTCACCGACGGGCGGTCGCCGGGCCGGCTTCCCCGGCGAGGGCGGTTACTCCGGCTTCGGAGCCTGGGTGATGATCGTGGATTCGGCCCAGTCCCGTACCTTCTCCCGCGCCTCGGCGTGCTCGCGGTAGAAGGCATGCACCTTCTCCAGGAGGTTCGACTTGCAGTCCCCGCAAAGAAGGGCTCCCGACCGACAGTCGGCCGTGATCCGCTCGAACTCCTTCGGATCCGGGGCAAAGCGGGTCTTCCAGAGCGCCCAGACCGAACAGATCTCCGGGTTCGCGCCGAGGCGACGTTGCTCCTCGACGCTCGTCCGACCGCCCGTGAACGCCCGGCGGACCTTGCGCTCGACGACCTTCGGGGGATCGTTGAGGAAGAGCGCGTTGTTCTTCTCGTTGCCCGTGGTGGACATCACACCCTCGCCGAGCAGCCCAGGGATCATCTTGCTGTGGATCAGGCCGGGCTTGGGGTAGCCGAGCCCCTCGGCGATGTCGCGCGTGACCCGGAAGTGCGGGTCTTGGTCGATCCCGCACGGGATCAGACAGGGGACCGCTTTCCCGCTCTCCCACGAGGGGTAGAAGCACGGCACGCTCTGCAGCGCGGTGTAGAAGACGAGGCCGATGTTCGTGCTCGGGGGAAACCCGAAGACGGCCTTGACCGTGGAGTAGGGGATCTTGCGCGCTACGCGGATCGCCAGAGGGTAGAGCGCCGCGATCGACCGGGAATCGAAGAATACGTGCGTCCGCTTCGGATCGAAGCCGACCGCGAGGATGTCGAGCAGGTTCTCGTAGCCCCAGCGCACGGTGTCCTCGCGGGTGAGCTGGCTCCTCGCCCAGAACTTCTCGTCGTCCGTGATCTGGATGTACATCTCGACCCCGAGCTTCTCCTGGAGCCAGCGGCACAGCTCGAAAGGGACCAGGTGGGAGATGTGCAGCGGGCCCGAGGGTCCTCGGCCCGAGTAGAGGAAGAAGGGGTGGCCTTGGGCATACTGCTCGAGGATGAGGCCGAGGTCGCGGTGGGAGTAGTAGACTCCCCGGGTCAGCAACGGAGGAAGATCTCCAGCGGCCAGTTCCCGGAGGCGATCGAGAAGAGAGGCGTTGAGGTCCTGGGTCCCGAACTGTTCCCGGAGCTTCGCGTAATCGATCCGCCCTTTCACCTCGTACGGGGTGACGACGAACTCTTCCTGGGCGGTCAACGTCCTCCCTCCCGTCACCCCCCGCAGATTGTAAAGGAACGCCCTCGCAAAGTCGGCTCTTCCAATCGGGGCCCCGGCCGCCGGTACCCGCGCGCCCACATGGGTTAAGTAGGGTACGTATCTCGGCGCCCGGCTATGTCCCGAATCCATTCCGGCCGAAAGGGTCGCGCCGGTTCCCACCGGCCGTTCCCGTCGGTCAAGCCAGAGTGGGTGACCTCCTCCAAGGAGGAGGTGGTCGAGGCCGCCGTCAAGCTCGCCAAGGGCGGCATGTCGAGCGCCCAGGTCGGCCAGACGCTCCGCGACAGCTACGGGATCCCCTCCGTCCGGCTGCTCACCAACGAACGGCTCGGCCGCGTTCTGAAGGCGAATGGCATCTCCCAGGATCTTCCGGAGGATCTCCAGGCACTGCTGAAGCGGGTCGTCCACCTCCAGCGTCACCTTCTCTCTCATCCCAAGGACAATTCGAACAAGCGGGGCTTGTCGCTGGTCGAGTCGAGGATCCGACGCCTCGCTCGCTACTATCGCCAGCACAAAGTGCTCCCCGACTCCTGGCGGTACTCGGCCGCGGGGGCCGCGCTTCAGGTGGAGTGATGGCCTCCGGGCCCGACGGCTTCGTTTCCGATCCTCGCTACGAAGCCGAGTTCACTCGCGCGCGGGAGCTCTTCCTCGCGCACCCCGTTCGCTGGCGGGTCATCTACCATTACGATGGTGATGGGATCTCCAGCGCTTCGAGCGCGATGAGAGCGCTCGCCCGGCTCGGCTGCCCGGCCCAGGCGACCCCTCTCCTCGGAGTGGAGCGGGAACGCATGGCCGAGCTCCTCCGATCGACGGCCGGGCCGGTCCTCGTGGTCGACACAGGGGCGACCTGGCTCGACCTCTTCGCTCAGCATCCCCACCCCGTGGTGGTGCTCGATCACCACCGGTACCCCGGGGTCCCCCACCCTCCGCCTCTGCCCGAGCACGTCGCGTTCGTCAATCCTCTCGATTGGGGAGTCGATGGAATGGACGAGATGTGCGCGAGCACGCTGACGTGGCTGTTCACCGTGTTTCTCGACTCCGTGAACTGGGACAACGCTCCCTGGGGACTCTCGGGCGCCATCGCCGACCGGCAGCACGTGGGCGGCTTCCGCGGGCTGAACGCGCGCCTGGCCGAGGAGGCCTCCAAGCGCTCGCTGATCGTCCAACGCCCGGGCCTCGCCCTGTTCGGTCGTACGATCGGGGAGGCGCTCGCCCGCAGCATCGATCCGTACTTCGCAGGGCTCTCCGGGCAGCCGGAGGCCGTGGCCCCCCACCTGCGGGGGCTCGGGATCGAGCCCGATCGCTCTTTTTCCTCTCTCACTCCGGCCGAGCTGGCCCGACTGACGGAGGACCTGCGCGCATGGCTCGTCGCCCACCGGGTGCTTCCGGAATTCGTCGCGATCCTCGATCAACCGCGCTGGTTCGTCCCGGCGCTCGGCATGGATGCAGAAGAGCTCGCCAACCTTCAGAACGCCACCGGACGCGTCGGAACCCCGGGGATCGGGGTCGCCCTCGCGCTCGGAGATGCGGGAGCGCTGGCACAGGCGCGGGAGGCGGAGCGGACCTGGCGGAACGGCATCCTCGCAGGCCTGCGCCGACTCGAGGAGGGCGGCCTTAATTCGATGAACGCCCTGCAGTGGTTCGCGAGCCCGGACGCGACCCTCGCAGGCACTCAGGCGGGACTGGCAATGAACTACCTCCTCGATCCGGACCGACCGGTCCTCGTCTTCTCGGAGGGCTCCGGCCCGCTGAAGGTTTCGGCCCGCGGAACGTTGCGCTTGGTGGCTCGCGGCCTCGACCTTTCCGCCGCTTGCCGCATCGCGGGCCAGACGGTCGGCGGCGAGGGCGGAGGGCATCGGGTCGCGAGCGGAGCGACACTGCCCCCCGGCACGCGCGACAAGTTCCTCGAGGTCGCCGACCGCGAAATCGCCGGCCAGTTCCGCGCGCACGCGGGTGGAACCAGCGCATGACCGATCCCGCCCCCATCGAACCGGTGCCGCCGCCCGACTCCGACGGCGACCGGATCCACGATCAGCCGCTCGAGCGGGAGATGCACCGTTCGTACATCGATTACGCCATGAGCGTGATCGTCGGGCGGGCGCTGCCCGAAGGTCGGGATGGGCTCAAGCCGGTGCACCGGCGCATCCTCTGGTCGATGTGGGAGTCCGGCGCGACGCACGATCGGCCCTACCGCAAATCCGCGCGCACGGTCGGAGATGTCCTCGGGAAGTACCACCCCCACGGGGATCTGGCCGTCTACGACGCCCTCGTGCGGATGGCCCAAACGTTCAGCCTCCGGTACCCGCTCATCGACGGTCAGGGCAACTTCGGCTCGATCGACGGCGATTCCCCCGCGGCGATGCGCTACACCGAGGCCCGCTTGAGCGCGCTCGCGGAGGAGATGCTCCAGGACATCGAGAGCGAGACCGTCGACTGGTCGGACAACTTTGACGGGACGCTGCGGGAACCCCGTGTGGTGCCCTCCAAGGTCCCGAACCTGCTCGTCAACGGATCGGCGGGGATCGCCGTCGGCATGGCGACGAACATGCCGCCGCACAACCTGGGTGAGGTCGTCGACGCGCTCCATCTGCTCCTGAAGCGCCCCGAGGCGTCGCTGGACGATCTCATGAAGGTCCTGCCCGGGCCGGACTTCCCGACGGGGGGCGCGCTTTCGATCGACGGGATCCGGGAGGCCTACGAGACGGGCCGCGGCACCCTGCACCTGCGCGGGACCGCGGAGCCCCGCGAACGGGACGGTCGCAACGAGATCGTAGTGACGGAGATACCGTACGAGGTCAACAAGACCAGCCTGCTCGAGCTCATCGCCGATCTCGTCAAGAGCAAGCGGATCGACGGGGTCACCGATCTGCGGGACGAGTCCGATCGGAACGGAACGAGCGTCGTGCTCGAGCTGCGACGGGATGCGCAGGCCGAGATCGTCCTCAACCGCATCTTCGAGCACACTCCGCTCGAGACCAGCTTCGGCGTCATCAACCTCGCCATCGTGGACGGACGCCCGGAGGTCCTGTCGCTCAAGCAGCTGCTCGAGCTCCATCTCGAACACCGCCGCGCGATCATCACCCGCCGGACCCAGTTCGAACTGCGCAAGGCCGAGGAACGCCTGCATATCCTCGAAGGATTCCTGATCGCGATCGACCACATCGAGGAGGTCATCAAGATCATCCGGCGCTCGAAGGACGCCGCGGCCGCCGAAACGAGCCTCATGGGCAAGTTTCTGCTCTCGAGCGAGCAGGCGAGGGCGATCCTCGACATGCGACTCGTCCGCCTCACGGGACTGGAGCGCGAGGCGGTCCAGAAGGAGAAAGAGGAGAAGGAGGCGCTGATCAAACGGCTGAGAGCGATCCTCGCTTCGCCCGCCGAGCGGGACGCGCTCATCGCGGCAGAGCTCGCCGATCTCAAGCACCGGTTCGGTGATCGACGACGCACCGAGATCGTGCCGGAGTTCACCGAGCGCACGCTCGAGGACCTGATCCCCGACACGGACGTCGTCGTCCTCGTCACCCGGGACGGTTACATCAAGCGCCTGCCGCTCGATCAGTACCGTCGCCAGCGGCGCGGCGGACGCGGGCTGGTCCAGATGGAGACGAAGGAGGAGGACATCGTCATTCGGACGTTCGTCACCCGGACCCACGACCACGTGCTGTTCTTCACGAACCTCGGACGCGTCTACCGGCTCAAGGCCTACGAGCTCCCCGAGGGGAGCCGTCACTCCAAGGGCAAGGCGCTGATCAACCTGCTCGAACGCCTGAAGGAGGGCGAGCGCGTGCAAACGCTCCTGCCCGTCCGGGACATCGAGAGCGAGGGCGATCTCTTCTTCGCCACGCGCCGCGGTCTCGTCAAGCGCACCAAGCTCGACGAGTTCCAGAACATCCGCACCAACGGCATCCAAGCGATCCTGCTCGAGGAGGGGGACGAGCTCGTCGACGTCGCTCACATCCCCGAGCCCGAGGTCGAGATCATCCTCGCGACGTACTCGGGCCAGCTCGTCCGGTTCCCGCTTTCGGATGTGCGGCCGATGGGACGGGCCACCTACGGCGTGATCGGGGTCCGTCTCTCCGGCGAGAAGGAGGACCACGTCGTCGCTATGGCGCCCGTGAGCCCCGAGTACCCGTACCTGCTCTCTCTCACGAGCGAGGGGTACGGCAAGCGCAGCGCGACCAAGGACTACCGCCGTACGAGCCGCGGCGCGAAGGGCGTCCGCACGATCCGCACCGGAGGCCGCAACGGCTCGGTCGTCGCCGTCCTGCCCACCACCGACGACTCCGAGATCCTCGTCACGACCCAGAAGGGTATCACGATCCGCGCGGCGGTCAAGGGGATCCGTTCGCAGGACCGCAACACGATGGGCGTCCGGGTGATCCGGCTCGACGAAGGGGACACGGTGCGCGACGCGATCGCGCGGACGACGGTCGCCGAGGACGTGCCGGCCGGTGCTCCGCCCCGCGCCGACGGAGGGGACGATGACGCGCCTGAGACACAAGAAGCGTGAGTCCTTCCTCCTCTGCCCGCAGTGCCGCTCTCCGGAGATCTACCTCGTGGCGGGGATGATCACGGGGCAGGTCTACCTCTGCAAGGACTGCGGCTACCAGGGCTCGCTCGTCCTCGAGGTCGACGCGCCGCCCGACGGAGCGGCGAAACCGAGCTAACGCTCGATCTCTTCCGCTCGCGCGACGGCTTCGGTCTCCTCGCTCTCGGGGTGCGGCCGCGCGCGAGCCCGCGTCACGATCGAGAGCGCCCGGACGGTCGCCGCGACATCGTGGACCCGGAGGAGCTCCGCCCCGTTCCACGCGGCGAGGACGGCAGCCGCGAGGCCCGCCTCCGAGCGGCTCTCGGGCGACCCCGGCCCGAGCATCGATTTACGCGAGGCCCCGAGGACGACCGGGTAGCCGAGGCTCCGCAACTCGCCGACGTGCACGAGAAGCTCGAGGCTCTGCTCCGCAGATTTGCCGAACCCGAGGCCGGGATCGACGATCAGCCGGTCCGCCGGGATCCCCTCGGAGATCGCCCGGTCGGTGGCGTGGACGAGAGCACGGTAGACCTCCGCTCGCAGGTCCGAGTAGGTCGTGTCGAGCTGCATCGTCGCGGGCGTTCCTCGCATGTGCATGAGGATCGCCGCGGCACGATGCTCGTGGATCACGCGGCGCATCTCGGGATCGTCGAGTCCCGTCACGTCGTTGATGATGTCGGCACCCGCCTCGATCGCCCGACGCGCGACCTCGGCGTGACGCGTGTCCACGCTGATCGGGGCCCGCAGGCGATCGAGGTGCTCCCGGAGGCCGGCGAGGACCGGGTCGATCCTCCTCCACTCCTCTTCCGGGGGGACGGGCGTCGCCCCCGGCCGGGTGGATTCTCCCCCGATGTCGATCGCGTCCGCGCCTTCCTGCACGAGCCGCAGCACCTGCGCGATCGCGCGTTCGGGATCGAGGTGCTGTCCTCCGTCGCTGAACGAGTCCGGGGTCACGTTGACGACACCCATCACCCGCGGCCGGTCTCCGACGACGAGCGAGCGGTGCGCACCTCGAATGGTACGGGGACCGCGGTGCGTGTAGTTCCGGAGCACCTCGTCCACTTCCTCGGCAACCTCGCGGAGACGGAACGGCTGGCGCCGCAACTTGGGGATCAGCCGCTGATACTGCCCCCACGTCGCCAACAGGACCACCGCACTGCGCTCCACGGAGAGGTCCGCGACGCCCCGTGCGTGGGAGGCATCGCCCCCCACGGCGAGCATTTCCTGTTTCAGGAGGACCGCGGCCCGCAGCGAGACCTCGTCGAGCCGGACGGGGTAGATCCGCCCCTTGCGCGTCATGATACCGACCCCCTCGGGATCGCTCTCGGTCCGCCGGAGCTCCTCGGCGAGCTCCGCCAGTGAGCTCGTGTCCAGCACGCGGGCGGTGTGGGCATGACGACGCTCGACGCGAGAAGCCTCGCCGCTCACGGCCCGGCGAGCGGGGACATCCATTAAAGCCCCCGGAGCGGGCCGCCGACCTCATGGCCCCGTCCGTCGTCCCGGGTCGATGAGCACCGGCGCGATCGTCGCGGTCGAAGGGCCATCGGCGGCGGGAAAGAGCGCGGTCGCCTCCGCGGCCGGAGCCCTCCGTGCCGGGGCGACCCTACCCGAAGCCTACGTTCGGCTCGGCCGCCGCGTGCCTCTCGAGTACCGGTCCTCGACGCAGCTCGTCCGAATCGAGCGGCGGCTGCTGCGCGAGGACGTCCGCCGCTGGCACGAGGCGCGCCGCGTCGCCGGACGGGGCCGCACCGTCTACCTCGACACCGGCGTTCTCGGCACCCTCACCTACACCTGGGGACTGGTGGAGCTCGGACGCGCGGGGCCGGCCGCGCTCGATGCCATCCTGGGATCGGTCGATCGAGCGGTGCGGGCGGGTCGGATCGGTCTTCCCGATCGAACCGCGTTCATCGACACTCCGCCTGCCCTCCGGCGTCGACGGGCCCGGCGGTCTCCCGAAGGGCACCCGGCACGCTCGGACGATTTGCACGCGCGGGTGGGGAGGCTAGAACGATCCCTGTGGCTGGATCGATGGGCGCGGCTGCTGGGGGACCGCCTCGTCCGCATCGATGGGAGCGAGTCGATGGCCCGGATCGCCCACCGGCTCGTCCGCCTCGGATCCCTCCGGAACTCGGGAGCCCCTCGTCCGAGCCGCCGACCGGACCACGATCTCCTCCTCGCCCTCCTCCGGAGCGTTCCCCGCTGACGTGCCCTCCGACGGCGGGGCCCACGTCGGGGTAACCGTTATGTGGGGTCTCGGACCTCGGCGCCGCTCCGAGATGAAGCCGCTCGAAGCGCTCCAAGAAAGCCTGCACAAGCGGGTTCTGGTCGAGATGAAGGGAGGCCGCTCCTTCCGGGGCGTCCTCGATGCGTACGACCAGCACCTGAACCTCGTGCTGAGCTCCGCCGAAGAGGTCGTAGCGAACGAGGTCACCCCGCACAGCGGGGTGACGCTCCTTCGGGGCGACTCGATCGTGTACATCTCGCCGTAACGGATCGGAGAGGACCATGGGAAAAGGAACGCCGTCCCGCCGTGGAGGAAAGATCGTCCACGTCATCTGCCGCCGCTGCGGCCGCCACTCCTACCACCGCCAGAAGGCGGTCTGCTCGTCCTGCGGGTTCGGCGCGACGGCCCGGCGTCGTCACTACGATTGGGCCAAGCTCAAGTAAGGGCCCTCGGACGGGAGACCGCCCGTTCGCCCTCCACGAAGTAGCGCAGCCGCCGTTCGGCCGCACGTCGGACGCCCACGCGCGGGCCGATCCGGACTCGGCCCGGCCGGCCCGAGCGCGGAACGAACCCGATCCGCGAACCTCGGACGATATCGATGCCGTCGTCCTGAAGGGTCACGCCGAGCAGCCGGCACAACCGCCCGGGGCCCGAGCCCGAGCCTTCCAATCCTGCGATCGGTGCCCCGGCGCGGAGGAGCACGGCCTCCCCGGGACGGGTCACGACGTTGGCGCACACGACCTGGTGGATGCGGTAGACGTACAGGGTCCCCGGGCGCTCGAACATCGACCGGTTCCGTCCGGTGGGCCCGCGGTAGGCGTGGTTCGCCGGATCGTTATCGACATAGGCTTCGGTCTCCACGATCCGCACAGAACGCACTCCGTCCGGGCCGCGGACCCAGCACGCGGTCCCGAGAAGTTCGCGTGCGACCCGGCGCGTGGGCCGATCGAAGAACGCGCGTCCGATGCGCGCCGTAGCCGCGCTCGCGCTCATCGCCGACGCTCCGCGTCCGCCCTCACTCGTTCGATGGCGCTCGGGCCCCGATCCAGAAGAAGACGCCGAGCGCGATCGCGATCCCGGTCACCGTCGGCAGCATCGCCACGGTGAACGTCAGGATCGGGGGTTTCTCGAAGACCGGCTCCGGGACATGCCCGACCTCGGCCGATGGAGGAGGGCTCGTGGGATCGGTCACGCAGCGACCCAGTGCCGAACGGCAACGAGCGAGCGGGTCGGGCGTTCATCCCGCCGCGGTTCGTACCCCAGCCGGATCGAACGAACCGGACCGAACTTCGCGGACGATGTCGAGCGTCGCTCCGGGCCGTTCGGCCAGCGATCGGACCACGGCGATCACGAGGGAACCTGCGTCGTCGTAGCCCCGGCGGAACCCCGAGGCGTCCGAGCGGAACGTGGGGAACCGTCCCCAGGCGCCGATCCCTCGGTCGGCGCTCGCCACGATCTCGCGGACTCGCCGTCCCCTCGAGAAGTCGTCGAGGTCCCGTAGGAGGTCGCGAGGGATCCGGGCTCGTCGACCGAGATCGAGCAGTGCGACGATCTTCTCGGGCCGGTGTCGATGCGGGCTCCGGCCTCCGGCGAGACCGTTGAAGTACAGAAATGGGCCCCCGAGCTCGAGCGCTTCGAGCAACGTCCGGCTTCCCGTCACGATGCGCACACGCGCTCGATCGAACTCGGCCTGCCAGTCCGCACGCGGTTCCAGCCCGGTGACGGTGCGCACACGCGCTCGAGCCGATCGATCGAGCGGCACCGGCAGAGGCCGGGGCGTGTGGATGGTGATCGTGCTCGCGGACGCGCGGGCCGAGAGACCGGCCACGATCGGTTCCAGGAGCCGGCGGGAGCTCGCCGGGCTCGCGTACCAGACCCAGGACCCGCCACGCGCGCCTCCCACCGCTCGATGCCTTCGCGGACGTCGGCCCGAGGAGAGCGGACCGCATTGCACGGCTTCGGCGAACTCGCGAACGAAGGCGCGTCGCGGGCGGAAGGTCGAGTACAGGTGGAGGATATTCGGTCGATCGAAGGCTCGGAATCGCACGAATGCGTCGTGGAACTGGTCGATCTCGCGGGAGAAGAGCGCCGTCCGGCTCCGGAGACGGATCCTCCGGGACGGTACGCCTCCTTCCCGATACCGCTCGATCGTCTCCTCCCGGCTCGTGAGCGTGCGGGCGAACTCTTCGAAGCTGATGTGGAGGGTGTGCTCCGGGCCATACGCCCGCTCGATGTCGGCGCACTCCTCCTCCCACACCCCGCCGCGCCCGTACGGTTCCGGGCGCGAGGGGGCCGCGCTGACCCCCCAGCACGGGCTCACCGTCACCGCGGCCGGGGCCCGTCCACGTTCGATGATCTTCGATCGGCGCGCGTGGACCGGCCAGTCGAATGGCCCCTCCACGGACCGGGGAAGCGGACGGCCCGGCCGCCGATAGAGCGTCAGAGGGAAGCCCGCCGCTTCGAGGTGCCTCCCGCAGGCGAGCACCTCCTCGATGTCCCCGAGGCCGCCGCCGACCACGGCGGGGAAGAGATAAACGTCGACCCCGCGTGAGGAGCGACTACGAAGACGGCCGGTAGAGCGTGCGGAGCTCCTGCGCAACTCGGAATCCGCCTCCTTCCAGCGCGGCGAGACCGGCGCGATTGGCGAGGGGGACCTGCGAGACCACGCGCTTCGCTCCTTCGGCCGTGAGCCAATCGAGCGCGGTCGAGATCAGGTTGGCCACCCGGCTCATGTCCGCTCCCTCCGACACCACCGGCCCCGACAGGTGACCCGAGTCCATCACGTCCGAGACCGTGGCGAAGACATGGGCCACGGGTCCGGACCCCTCGTCCAAGACCCAGACCATGCTCTTCGAGGCCAGAATGGCGTCGAGCTGGCCGGAGGGGTTCAGGGCACGCGGGTTGACGGGCAGCACCTCCGCGACCTCGGGAGGCGTCGCTCGCTCCATGATCGCGACCAACGCAGCGGTATCGGACTTTCGGAACGGGCGAATGCCGGGGTCGGCGCGCGTGGGCCGATCTCGACGGTCCGTCTCGGGGGCCCACATGAGGATCGCCGCCGGTCGCAGCGGGAGATACCCTTCGCTCTCGTACAGCTCGCGGGCGGTCGCGTTCTTCTCCAGGACGTCGAGCGCGACGTACGGTCGGCGCGCGCGCAGAGCGGCGTCGGTCGAAGCGTGCAGGAGCTGGCGCGCGTACCCGCGGCGACGGTACATGGGGTCGACCATCACCATGCTGATGTATCCCGCCCTGCGGCCGAACGAAAGGATCGTCGTGGCCACGATCGTGGGTCCGACCTCGATCGTGAAGAAGCGAAACGCGGGTCGCCCGATCCAGCGAAGGAAACCGAGGAAGAAGCGCACGTCCCATCGATAGATCCGCCGGACGACCTTCGCGAACGCCTCCGGTCGCATCCCATAGAGTCCCTCCTCCTCCGGGAAGTTCTCCTGCAACAGTTCGAAGAGCCGCGGGGCGTCGGCCGGCCGGAACTCTGAGAGCATCAGCCCTCGTCGTCCGCGCCGTCCATCGGGAGCGCGGTCTCGAACAGGATCCGGAGCGTCAGGGTCGTGCGGGTGGCGTCGCCGTCCAGGAGCGGCAGCCGGGCCATCCGATCGAGCTCCTCCTCGGAAAGTTGGGAGCGGGCGTCGCACAGGGCCTGCTCCACGAACGGATCGTCGTCGGCGTGCCGCAATCGACCGAGCGCCTCGACCACCGTGTCGAAGATGCGGCTCTCGGCGTCGGAGGAGATGCGGATCGTTTCGCCGGCCGCGAAGACCGTGGGCGGCTCGGGCGGAGCGGGTTCAGCGTGGAGCATGCGAACGAGCTCCGCGCGGGCGCCGTCGTCGCGCAGGCGTCCAAGCGCCCATACCGCCGCGAGCCGGACGTCGGCGTTCGGGTGGTGCAGTTCTTCGCGCACGCGCGGGACCGCCTCGACGAGATCGAGCCGGCCGATCGCGTAGATCGCCCCGCTCCGGGGCCAGGGGTTGGCGTCTTCGAGCATGCTCAAAAGGACCGACAGATCGACGGGCGTACCGACCGAGCCGAGACACACGGCCGCGGCTCCGCGCACGGCCCAGGAACGATCGGTGACGTGGGCGAGTGCGACCTCGCGAGCCCGGTCGCTGCGCATCTCGCCGAGCGCATGGATCGCGCAGACGCGCACGTAGTGGGCCGGATCGTAGGCGGCTTCGACCATCGCGGGCACTCCGCGCGGGTCCCCGATCTTGCCGAGCGCGACCAGGACCGCGGGGCGTTCCCAGGGATCGGGCCCGTGCATCCGTTCCAGGAGGAGCGGGACGCTCTCGGGGTCGCGGTAGCGACCCACCACGACCGCCGCCGCGGTCCGCACGCGTCGTGCGGGATCGTGGAGCAACGGTCGGACCCTCTCGACCACGCTCGGGTCATCGGTCAGGGCGAGGGCCAGGACCACCTCGCGGCGGACCCGGTCGTTCTCGTCGTCGATCGCGTCGAGGAGAGCGTCGCGGGCGAGAGGGGTGTGCATCCGCCCGAGCGCGATGGCGACCGCCCAGCGGACCTCCGGGGCCGGATCGTGCATGTGCGCTACGAGCGCGGGAGTCGAACGGGGGTTGGCAATGTATCGCAGGGCGCGCGCGGCCTGCTCGCGGACGCGCGGATCGGGGTCCCCCAGGATCCGATCCAGCGGTGCGTAGCTCTCGCTCCGACCGATCGCTCCGAGGGATTCGGCCGCGCTCGCCCGCACGGCCGGGGACGGGTCCCCAAGCGACGCCTCGAGCGCGCTCACCGCCCGGGGGTCGCGTCCTTCCCCGAGCGCCTTCGCCATCGCCCGGCGCACGGAGGGATCCGGGTCGCTCAGTCCCGCGACCATCGGGGTCAGATCGTCTTCGGGTTCCCGCACTTCGACGCCTCGGAGTGCCCGGGCCTCGGAGCGGACCCGACGCAGTGCCGGTGCCACGACGGGAAACAGCGTCACACCGCCCTAAAAGGTCGGCGCGCCCCCCTCCGAGGCGAGGAGCCGCTGCTCGGGGTGCGATCCGGAGGCGTACGGGGAACGTTCGCGCTCCGCCGGGATCCCCCAGCGGGCGCGGAGCGCGATCCGATCGATCCCGAACGGGGCCAAGAGCGTCTCCACCCCACGGGCGAGGATCTCGAGGTAAGCACCGACGTCGTAGCGCTCCTCCCCGGTCATCGTCTCGGCGACGCGGGCGCGATCGCGCCAGGAGCGCGAGCTCCGGTCGAGGATCACGTAGCGGACCGATTCTCCCGGAGCTCGCGCGAGCCCGAGGGAGGCGAGCTGGCGGAGCGCGCTCGTTTCGTCCCGGAACGAACGGTAGACCTCGAGCGCGGTCCCGATGTGGTGCGTGATGAGCAGCTCTTCGAGCGGCCAGGCGCCCTCCCGTAGCCGGGCCGCGAACCGATCGGCCCGGGCGAGCGCCCGCGGCACCCGTGCGCGGACCTCCGGCGCGTCCCGAGCCTCCTCCAGCATCTGGAGGGCTTCGGCCTCGAACCGGCGCACGAGCACGGTCGTGTCGTGACGCCGCCCGCCGATCCCGCGCAGCTTGAACTCGCCGGAGACGTACCGGCCGTAGTACCGATTCGGCACGCCGAAGCCGTGGGTCGTGGCGGGAAGGAAGACGATCCACCGGTACCTTCCCTCGTAGCCGAGCGGGAGCCCAAAGCGCTCGCTCATCCGTTCGGCGAACGCCTCGGGATCGGGCTCCGCCTCTCCCTTCCGGGGTTGGACCCAGAGCGAATCGACGATCCCGTGGAGCGTGCGGTACCCGAGCTCCTCCCCGGCGCGGGAGAGATTGGCCAGTACCTCGCGGGCGTAGGCGTTGATCGCTTCGTGGCATTCGATCCGGCCGAACCGGGCGTTGCGGTACCCTTGGTAGCCGAACGCCGTCACGAGGATCCACTTCAGCATCTTCACCCGCCGCGCGAGCCGGGCGCGTTCGTTCGCCGGGATCCCGCGACGGCGCATCGCCGCCTTGTACGCGAGACGACGAGTGACGAGCGGGTGGAGCGTGCGCGGGATCAGCCCCACCCGACGGGTGCACGACCGGTACCCGAGCCCCGGAGCGATGCGCGGGCTCTCCGGGCAGCACCGGCAATCGAGCGTCTCGGCCGAGAGGTTCTTCGTGATCATGATCTGGGGGAACAGGCTCACGAAATCGAACTCCTCCACGCGGTCGTGGACCCCGACGGGAGGTTGCAGGATCGCCCCTCCGCGGTCGGCGAGGACGAGGTGGGCGCCGGAGCGGAACCGCTCGGGGCGGTTCTTCTTCCACGGCACGCGCACCCCGAGCTCGAGCGCCTGCGCGATCTCCATCGCGGTGAAGCAGGTGCCCGGGGATTGGCGGAGGATCGTCTGCAGGGAGAGGCGGGAGAGCCGGGCCGCGTCGATGAGCCCGTCGAGATCGGTGTCCTCGAACAGGAAGGAGTTCTCGCGATCGATGTGGAAGCGGCCCGGCAGGTTGAACGACGCGGCTTGGTGAACGACGCGACCGTAGGTCATGTACGATCGCCCCGCGCGCTCCGGGCGGAACGGCACCGGGATCCGGCCGAGCGCGATCTCGGACGCCACGAGCCCCGCCGCTTCCGCTCGACGGTAGATCCACGGGAGATCGAGCGAGTCCCCGCCATCCGTCCGGATCACATCCGGGTCGATCCGGGCGACCTCGACCGCGAGTGCGCGCAAGAGATCCGGCTCGGGCCCTTCGAGGATCGTCTCCCCGATGCGGACCGAGCGGATGTGGGCCTCGGCCGATGGGATCCGCTGCCGTCGTGCCGCTCCGTCGAACCGGATCTCGAGCGGAGCGATCCGCATCGGAGGCGCGTCGTACTCGAGCACCTCGGGCGGTTCGGTCGCGGCGAGCGAACCGGATCCCGTGCGCACGGGCGCGAACGGGTAGAGATCGTGCGTGAGGTGGTAGAGCTGCGGTGGGGTCAGGTCGACATCGTACAGCGTGAAGCGGTGGAACTCCCCGATCGCATCGATCGTGCGGGCGAGCCGGCGTCGGAGCGGGTTCCGGGCCGGAACCACCGAAAGCATGTGCCGCCGTCGCTCCTCGAAGAGGGACGGGCGCTGGAAGCTGGGCGCGACGGAGTCGGTGTCCGGGTGGGACGATAACTGGCGCTCCAGATCCGCGAGATCGCTCCGGGACCCGAGAACGTAGAACGGAGGGCGGAACGGCTCCGAGCGGCGGGAGACCCGTCCCGTGGGCCGATCCTTCGTCCAGAGATCGACCGAGCGCCCGTCCGGGTGCTCGGTGATGTCCAGAAGCCAGGCGTCGGCCTCGACGCTCACGATCCGTCGGGATCGACCGCGGGAGGAGCGAGCGGTGGCATCCGTCGCGCCAGATCGAGGAGGACGGAGAGTAGGATCGATTCGAGCAGGTCGGGGCTCCCGACGTTCGTCGCCTGGGCGACGTAGCGACGGGCGCCGGTGCGCAGCGTTTCGAACGCGGCCCGCTCCTCCGGGGTCGTGAGCAGGCGACCGAACGCCTCCCAGCGTTTCATCCGCTCTTCGAGCGCCTGGCGGTACGTTGGCGCGGTGCGTCCCATCGCATCACCTCCCGTTCGTTCGTTTCGGAGAACTCGTCGAGCCCGCGCTGGCCCGAGGGGCGCTGCACGAGCTCGAACCGGGCGTCGTCCCGCAGCGCGCGCAGCGTGAGGCCGTTCGGCCGGTGCTGGATCGAGAGGTAGTCGTAGAGCCGGGGACCCTCCTCGACGAGGCCGGGGAACCGATCGAGCCCGCCTTCCATCGTGAGCAGGAGCGGGATCGGCACCTTGCGAAGCAGCGCGGAGAGGCTGCGGGCCATGTGGGAGACGAGTGCGGTGCGTTCGTCGGCGGGGACCTCGGGGTCATCGAGCGGGCCCGAGGCGAGACCGTGCCCCACCAACAGGGTCGGAAGGCGGTGGCGAGCTTCCGCCGACCAACCGTCCACGAGCGCGACCGTCTGGTGGGCCGTGAACGAACGCGCGAGACGGATCCGCTCGAGCGTGGAGGTGGCATCGACCCCGAGGCTACGGCCCAGCTCTCCGATCCGGAACGGGTGGAACCGGTTCGACCCTTCGATCAGCGAGATCCGGCCGCGCACGACGGCGCTGCCGGCGTACAGGAGTTCGAGCATCGGTTCGATCGCCGAGGACGGGCCGACCCACACGGTCGCTTCCCCCGGGGAGAATCGCTGAGCGAGCCAGGGGAAGAGGTTCGGAGTGGGAGGGAGCGTCATCGCGCGGTGGCGCAGGCATCGGGTCGGCCGGGAGAGATGGCGCTGGATCCGTTCGGCGTGGGGGAACGGTCGCGGCGGGCTCGGCGGGGAGAGCGGGCCGGGTTCGAACGGTTCCGGGAACACGATCGCGGGAGCGGTCCCGAGCGAGAGGGTCGTCATGCCAAACGCTTCAACGGGCGGAGCGGGTCTAAAACGGCCGGAGGGGAGCGGTTGAAACGGTCCGGCTGGGGAGCGTTTCGCGCGGCGATGTTCTGCCCGACGATTCAGACATCGAGTCGAGAGACCCCGGAGGGCGGTGGCAGCCCGAGGTGCTCGGCGAGCGTCTGGCAGTTCACGGCGGCGTCGCCGCGGAAGTGGTTGTTGAAAAATCCGTAGATCGTATCGGCCTTCTCGGCGAGCGTACGCACCCGGGGCACCCAGGCATCGATCTCCTCGGTGGAGTAGGTGTAGTCGTACCAGAGCTTCGCGCCGTGCCCGTGCCATCGGACGTAGGAGAACGGAGCGGTCACCTCGAGCTGGACCGGTAGGTGGGGTTCGTCGACGACTACGTAGGCGAAGCGGAACTCGCGCAGGAGCTCGAACGATTCCGCCGCGAGCCAGGACGGCTCGCGGAACTCCACGGCCACGGGCAGGTCGCGCGGCAGGCTCTCGTAGAACGAACGGACGATGCCGGGGTCGAAGGCGAGCGAGGGAGGAAGTTGCAGGAGCGCGGCCGCGAACTTCCCCGCGTCGCGGATCGGCTGGAGCACCGTCAGGAACCGATGCAGCTCTTCCTCGGTGCCCACGAGGCGCTGCTCGTGCGTGATCGTTTGCGGGAACTTCGCCGCGAAGCGGAACTTCGACGGCGTGCGTCGCACCCAGGAAGCGGCCACCCCCGGTGGAGGGAGACGGTAGAACGTCGAGTTCACTTCGACGATGGGGAACAGGCGGGCGTAGTAGGCGAGCCGGTCCGGGATCCGGTGCTTGGGATAGACCCGACCGACCCACTCCGGGTAGTCCCAGCCACTGGTGCCGAGGACGATCGCTCCCATCGAGTTCCCGCACCCGCACGAGAGAACGAGCTCCCGTTAAGCACGCGCGTTCGCGCCGTTCCGGCCCGGCCGAGGGAGCCACGAGCTCGACCGGCGGACGCAGCTCAGGCCAAACCGTAAATACGCACTCTTAGTGGTTTCCACTCGAGGCCGCCGGAATGGTTCAGGTCGAGATCCAGCTCGAGAAGTGTACCGGATGCGCGCACTGCCGGGACGTCTGCCCGGTCAACGTCTTCGAGCTCAAACCGCGGGACCAGTTCCCCGAGGTGGTCGACGACGCCGCGGTCGGGGCCAAGTTCCAGTACCGGGGCGAGAAGTCGGTCGCCGTGAACGGGCCGGAGTGCATCGTCTGCGAAGCGTGCCTGTTCGAGTGCGAGGGCGAGTGCATCATCATCACGGACGACGAAGGCCACGTCCACAACTCGATCTACAAGTGAGCCCGCTCGGCGGGCGCTTTTCGCCGGCGTTCATGTCCCTCTTTCGGAGGCTCCGGCTCGGCGGCCGGAGCAGGCCTTAAATAGGCTCTCCCCAGAGCAAGGCGCCGTGCCCGAAACGACGAAAGAAAGCGCTCATACCGTCGTGTTGGGAGAGCGCGAGCTCGCCATCGGCTTCCGCCTCGTCGGCCTCAAGGACGTCATCGAGGTCACCGAGGCGACCGCGGCCAAAGAGTTCCTGCACGTGATGGGTAGCGGGGAGTTCGGGCTCGTCATCGCGAGCCAATCCATCCGCGCGCACCTCACCGAGGCCCAGCGCGCCCACGCCGACGCCTCGCTCCGCCCGCTCGTGGTGTTCGTACCGACGCCGAGCGGAGCGTACGATGTCGAGGGGATCGACGCGCTCGCGAAGCGCGTCCTGGGCGTTTCGCTTTCCCTTCCTACGTAAGGAAGGTGGGAGACATCGATGGGGGGAGTCGTAGCGCGTGTATCGGGTCCGGTCGTCATCGCCGAAGGGCTTTCCGGCGCCAAGATGTTCGATGTCGTACGCGTCGGAACGCTCGGTCTCGTGGGGGAGATCATCCGCCTCATCGGCGGCGCCGCGACGGTCCAGGTCTACGAGGATACGACGGGCGTGCGCCCGGGCGATCCCGTGGAGAACACGGGCCAGGCCCTCTCGGTCGAGCTCGGCCCCGGCCTCCTCCAGTCGATCTACGACGGCGTCCAGCGCCCGCTCGAGGTCCTCCAGAAGAACCTCGGGGATTTCATCACGCGAGGGTTCGTCGCGCCTCCGCTCGATGAGACGAAGAAGTGGGCGTTCACCGCGATCGCGAAGGTCGGTGCCGAGGTCGGTCCGGGCGAGGTGCTCGGCACCGTCCAGGAAACCCCGCTCATCCTGCACAAGATCATGGTTTCTCCCGGCTGGAAGGGAAGGATCGTTTCGCTCGCCAGCGGCTCGTACACGATCCGCGAGAAGATCGGGGAGCTCGAGACGCCGAGCGGACGCCAGCCCTTGGGCCTCACCCAGCGCTGGGTCGTGCGGATCCCGCGGCCGGTCGCGCGCAAGCTCCCGCCCTCGATCCCGCTCGTGACGGGTCAGCGGGTCGTCGATACGTTCTTCCCCGTGGCGAAGGGAGGCAGCGCCTGCGTCCCCGGCCCGTTCGGTTCGGGCAAGACGGTCATCCAGCAGCAGCTCGCCCGATGGGCGGACTCCGACATCGTCGTCTACGTCGGATGCGGGGAGCGGGGCAATGAGATGACGGAGGTGCTGGCCACCTTCCCCAGCCTCATCGATCCGAAGTCGAAGCGCCCGCTGATGGAGCGGACGATCCTCATCGCCAACACCTCGAACATGCCCGTCGCCGCTCGGGAGGCGAGCGTGTACACGGGGATCACGATGGCCGAGTACTACCGGGACATGGGCTACGACGTCGCGCTGATGGCCGACTCGACCAGCCGGTGGGCGGAGGCGATGCGTGAGATCTCCGGCCGTCTCGAAGAGATGCCCGGTGAGGAGGGATATCCGGCCTACCTCGGGCGACGCATCGCCGAGTTCTACGAGCGCGCGGGACGCGTCGTCACGCTTTCTCCGGAGAACCGCACAGGCTCGGTCACGGTCGTCGGCGCCGTGTCCCCTCCGGGAGGAGATTTCTCCGAACCCGTCAGCCAGAACACGCTGCGCGTCACGCGCGTCTTCTGGGCCCTCGATGCCTCTCTCGCCTCCCGTCGGCACTTCCCGTCAGTCAACTGGCTGCAGAGCTACTCGCTCTACGTCGACGACCTCGAACCCTGGTATCAGGCGAACCTCTCCCCGGAGTTCTCCGGGCTTCGGCAACGCGCCCTCGCGCTGCTCCAGAAGGAGTCCGAGCTCCAGGAGATCGTGCAGCTGGTCGGGGTCGACGCGCTACCGGAGCGGGAGAAGGGCACCCTCGATATCGCGCGGATGCTCCGGGAGGATTACCTGCAACAGAGCGCCTTCGACGAGGTCGACACGTACACCTCCATCAACAAGCAGTATCGGATGCTCCGCGCGATCCTCGGCTTTGCGGACCGCGAAGAGGATGCGATCACCCGGGGGGTCACGGTCGCCCAGCTCCAGGGCCTGCCGCTGAGGACCAAGCTCTCTCGGATGAAGTGGATCCCCGAAGCGGAGGCCGCTCACCAGTTCGAGGCGCTCGACACGGAGATGACGGAAACGGTCCAGGGCCTGGTTGCGAGTGCGGGAGGAGCCTAGATGGCCGAGGTGAGGGCCGCCTCGGGAAGCGGGGTCCCGATCGAGTACCGCACGGTCGAACGGGTCGCCGGCCCTCTGCTCTTCCTGCGCGATGTCGAGAACGCCGCCTACGGAGAGATTGTCGAGATCCAGCTCCCCGACGGCGAGCGCCTCCAGGGCCAGGTGCTCGACTCGCGCAAGGGGCTCGCCATCGTCCAGGTGTTCGGCCCCACGATGGGGATGAACATCGAGGCGACGACCGTCAAGTTCACGGGCGAGGTCGCCCGGCTCGCCGTTTCGGACGAGATGCTCGGTCGGGTCTTCAACGGACTCGGAGAGCCGCGCGACGGCGGACCGAAGATCGTCAGCGAGACTCGGCTCGAGATCGTCGGGAACGCGATGAACCCGTACTCGCGCGAGGAGCCGAGCGAGTTCATCCAGACGGGGATCTCGAGCATCGATGTCAACAACACGCTCGTGCGCGGGCAGAAGCTCCCGATCTTCTCCGGAGCCGGTCTTCCGCACAACCAGATCGCGGCCCAGATCGTGCGGCAGGCGAAGCTGCGGAACTCGGATGAGAGCTTCGCCATCGTCTTCGCGGCGATGGGCATCACGAGCGAGGAAGCGAACTACTTCCTGCGCGAGTTCGAGTCGACCGGCGCTCTCGAGCGCGCGGTCGTGTTCCTGAACCTGTCGAGCGACCCGTCGATGGAGCGCGTCGTCACGCCACGCATGGCGCTGACCACTGCCGAGTTCCTTGCCTACGAGCGCGACATGCACATCCTGGTCGTGCTCACCGACATGACGAACTATTGCGAGGCGCTGCGCGAGATCGCGAGCGCGCGGGAAGAGGTGCCGGGCCGCCGGGGGTATCCGGGGTACATGTACACCGATCTCGCGACGATCTACGAGCGCGCGGGCAAGATCAAGGGCCGGAAGGGCTCGATCACGCAGCTCCCGATCCTGACGATGCCCGCGGACGATGTGACGCACCCGATCCCCGACCTGACCGGCTACATCACGGAGGGACAGATCTACGTCAGCCGGGAGCTCCAACGCCGCGGCGTCTACCCTCCGATCGACGTGCTCCCGTCGCTCTCCCGCCTGATGAACCAAGGGATCGGAAAGGAGCGCACGCGCGAAGATCACCGCGGGGTCGCCGACCAGCTCTTCGCGGCCTACGCGACGGGGAAGGACCAACGCGCGCTTTCGGCGATCGTCGGAGAGGAGGCGCTCAGCGCCGTGGACCGGATCTACCTCAAGATCGCCGACCAGTTCGAGTCGGAGTTCGTCAACCAGCGCGCCGACGAGGACCGGACGATCGACCAGAGCCTCGATCTCGGCTGGAAGATCCTCGGACAGCTCCCTGACTCGGAACTGAAGCG
Source organism: uncultured Thermoplasmata archaeon (assembly GCA_963838955.1). GTDB lineage: Archaea > Thermoplasmatota > Thermoplasmata > Lutacidiplasmatales > UBA184 > Lutacidiplasma. The sequence continues at coordinate 51,120 of CAWISZ010000002.1, forward strand.
GATCAAGCCGGAGTTCATCCAGAAGTACCGCGCGAAGCAGGCGGCGTAGGACCTGCGTACGGTGGGAAGATGGTGCTCGAGAACGTCCGACCGACGCGGCTCGTCCTCTTGCAGACGCGTCGTCGGATTCTGCTCGCGAAGAAGGGTCTCAACCTATTGAAACTGAAGCGCTCGGCCCTGATCGCGGAGTTCTTCAGCCTCTCCCGCGAGGCGATGAAGCTCCGGGGCGACCTCCAGCAGCGGATCGCCCGCGGCTACGAGTCGATCCGCATGGCGGAGATGAGCGAAGGACCGACGCGCCTCGAGAACATCTCGATGCTCCTCCCCGACCTCACCCCGGTCGCGGTCTCGACGCGCAACGTCATGGGCGTGCGCACGCCGAAGGTCGATCGCGGGGAGTACGTGCCCGTCACCGCGGCGACGATTCTCGATCTCCCCACGTCCGTGCACGAGTCGATCCGCCACTTCCAGGGGATCTACCAGGTCGTGCTCGACATCGCCGAGAAGGAGAACGCGCTCCGTCGCCTCCTGCTCGAGATCGAGAAGACCAAGCGACGGGCGAGCGCGATCGAGAACGTGCTGATCCCGCGGCTCGAGGCGACCGTGCGCTACATCAAGTTCCGCTTCGACGAGCTCGAGCGCGATTCGTTCAGCATGCTCAAGGCCGTCAAGCGCAAGATGGAGCAGGAGGAAGCGAATGTCGTCGCCGTCCCCGCCTGATGCCACGACGATCGCGCTGCGGCGCTTCCGCGGCTGGTGGCTCGTCTCCGCCGCGGTCAAGATCGGCGCGCTCGCGCTCTTCCTCTACCTGCTCGTGAAGATCACCGGAGGAAGCTAGAACTCATGCACGCGAACCCCGAAGGAACGATGGGCTCTCTCGACGACCTGAAGCAGGTCAAGGAGGCCGAGACCGAATGGGAAGCCAAGGTCCGCGAGGCCGCCGTCGCCCGGAAGGCCGTGCTCGATCGACTGAACGCCGAGACCGATGCGATCGTCATGGCGGAGCGCACCTCCGCCGAGGAGAGCCGCGAGCTCGCCCTGAAGCAGAGCCGCGAGGCCGCCGACCGCGAGGCCGCCCAGATCGTAGAGGAGGGCGCGAAGGCCGCCGCGGCCGCCCGTGTCGGGACCGGGAAGCGTCCGGCCGACCGCTCCGGGGAGATCCTCACCGCCGTCCTCGGCTCCTTCGGCGGGAAGTAAGATCGGTTCGGGTTCCCAGCGGAGGGTTCGATGGGCGTACTTCGACCGGTGCGGATGCAGAAGATCGGCATCGTCGGCCTGAAGGAGGACCGCGAAGCCGTCCTCACCACGCTCCACGATCTCGGGGTCACCCAGGTCGAGACCGTCAGCGCCGATACGCTCCAGTACCTCGACCCGGAGCGCGGCAACGAGCTCCAACGGGTCGTGGGCGACGAGGCGCTGCGCTTCCGCGGACTGAAGGGCGCACTGCCTCCCATCCCGGTCGGGGCCGTCCAGACGTTCCAGGACCTTGATGCTACGCTCGTCGCCGCGAAGAACGTGCCCACGGGCGAGGTCGACGACGTCGTCGGAGCGCTCGAGCGCGAGGACGATCAGCTCCAGAGCGAGTTCCGCTCGATCGGGGAGACGCTCGATCTCCTCGGGAAGCTCTCCTTCTATCGCGCCCCGCTCTCCTACCTCGACCCGAAGAGCTACCTCATCTTCCTAGGGGAGACGGACCCCGAGACCTACGACGCGCTGCGCGCGGCGGTGCCCGCGGAGGCCGAAGCGATGTTCTTCGCCGGGGACATCCCCGGCCGATTCCTCCTCCTCGCTCCGCGCGAACAGGCCGAGGTCGTTTCGCGCATCGCCACGACGAGCGCGGTCAAGCTCTACCCGATCCCCCGCCTCCAAGCCACGGTCCCCGAAGAGCAGGCCCGGCTCGAAACGCGCCGAGCCGCGATCACCGAGCGGCGCGCGGAGATCCACGCGCGGCTCTCCGCGATCTCGGCGACGTGGTACCCCACGGTCGCGGGCCTGGAGGAAGCGCTCTCGATCCAGAACCGGCTCTTCGAGGTCTACACCAAGCTCGGTGCGGGCCGCGTCACGTTCGCGATCGAGGGTTGGACCCCCCAACGCGACCTACGGCGCTTACAGGCCGCCGTCGATCTCGCGAGCCACCAGCGGACCCATTACTACCTGGTCCCAACGAAGGAGGAGGCGCCCACCCTGCTCGACAACCCGCGGGGGATCCGACGCTACGAGTTCTTCATCCGGTTCTACTCGCTCCCCCAGGCCGACGAGTGGGACCCGACGCTCGTCTTCGCGATCGTCTTCCCGATCTTCTTCGGTTTCATGCTCGGCGACTTTGGTTACGGACTCGTCATCCTCGGGGTCTCGATCTGGATGATCCGGGGGTTCCCCGGCGCCCAGCACCTGCCGAAGAAGGGGCGCAACTTCGTCAAGATGATCATGGGTCCGAAAGGGATGCAACAGCTCGGCTACGCGCTCCTCCCGGGATGCGCCATCGCAATCGCTCTCGGCCTCGTGCTCGACGAGTTCTTTGGATTCAGCCCGCTCCACACGTACTTCGGCTACGTCGCACCGATCCAGCCCGGCGTGAACGTGGGGCTCCTGCTCCTCGTCGCGGGGTTCATCGGTCTCGGGATGGTCACGCTCGGCTTCCTGTTCGGCGTTCTGAAGGAGTACTTCCACCACCACATCCGCGGGACCCTCGGGAAGGTCGGCGGGATCGTGTTCGCCTGGGGGATTGCCTTCCTAGGACTCTCGGTGATCTACAAGACCGACACGTTCTCCCAGCCGCTCTTCCTCCTCTACCTCGGGGCCGTGATCGGCGGCCTCGTCCTGATGGTGGCGGGCGAGGGGATTCAGACGGGGGTCATGGGGCTCATCGAGGTCGTGAGCCACATCCTCTCCTACACGCGTCTCGTAGGCATCCTGCTCGCGAGCGTCATCCTGGCGAGCGTGATCAATATCATCAGTTTCAGGTTCATCCATCACGGCAGCTTCCTGATCGTCGTCGGGTTGCTCATCCTCGTCATCGGCCAGTCGTTTAACCTGATTATCGGGGTCTTCGAGCCCGGGATCCAAGGCGCGCGTCTGATCTTCGTGGAGTACTTCTCCAAGTTCTACACGGGCAACGGCAAGCCGTTCCGGCCGTTCGGCGCGAAGCGCACGCACACCGCAGCGGCGCCTCCGCTCGCCACGGCCGCGAGCGCGGTCGGGGCCTCCCCGAGCGGCGGACCGTTCATTCCGTCGTCCGATGCGCCCGGCGTCCTCACGTAGAGCGGGGGCGCGCCCGTGCCCTGCCTATAGGCGCGGAGAGACGAGCAGCGGCTGGATTCGCTCCGCCGCCACGCTGTAGATCTTCCCGAAGGAGATCCGGCGCAGGTCCGAACGCTCGAGCTCGGAGAGCAATAGGTAGGTGAAGATCCCCGCGAGCGAGAGTGGGTAGGTCCGCATCCGCTTTGCCTCAACGACCGCGCGCTCGCGCTGGAGCACCGCCTCGAAGCCCGTCAGGCTCGCGTGGTCGGCGTACTCGGGAAGCCCCTCGGCCAGGGTGGGGAAGCGGGCGGTGAGGCGCTCGACGAGCTCGGGGATGTTGCGGGCCCCGTACGGGTCGGCGGTCGCGGAGGAGAGGAGGGTGCCCCCGTCGATGAAGCGGGTCATGACCTGGTCGAGGGGGAGCCCCACGTCCTTGCCCTTCAGGAGCAAGAGCGCGTTGCGCACGTCGATCTCGCTCTGGAGGAATTGGCGCACGACCCACTCGTCGCCTTGGAAGAACTTCGCTGCCTCGAGGACGTCGTGGTAGTACTGGACCGTGAGCGCGTGCAGGAGCGGGAAGATGTCGTGGCTGCGCGAGTACTCCTCGACCAGCGGGAGCAGCGCGGCCCCGTAGCCGAACTTCACGAGCTGGCTCGCGATCGCCTCCACGCTCGGCTGGGCGAGCAGGTTGCGGAAGTCGTCCAGGGTGAGCTTCCCCGCGATGAGGCCTGCGGGTGCGTCCCGGCTCGAGACGAGCTCCTGTTCGGTGTCGCCGATCGAGTGGCCCTTCGCCTTGGAGGCGAGGATGAGGCTGATGTTCTCGATGTCCCACCGCCGCAGGTACGCCCCCACCACGGGCCGGCCGGAGAACGGTGTCGCCTCGAAGGCGTGCCGGTTGCGTCGGACGAACGTGCGGTTGACGGCGATCTCGATGAGCGCGATGCCCTGGTGGGTCGCCCGGACCTGATTGAGATCGAAGGAGTACGCCGTGCCGTCGAGCATCTTGGCGATCTCGCCCACGTCCTTCGCGGCGAGCATGCGCGCGAAGAGATCCTTCGGCAGGAAGGCGGTGAAGTCCGCCCGCAGGCGGCCGTGGGAGCTCGCGTAGGGGTTGGCGCCCATCGTCCGTCCTACGCCAGGAGTTCCCGAACCCGGTCCTCGCGCAGTCGCAGGAGCTCGTCGAGGGAGAAGTTGAGGCGGCGGTTCCCGTCGGGGGTCTCCGCGATCAGCCCGCCGAGCATCGTGCGGGGGGTGGGGTCGAACGCAGCGCCGGCGATCGAGCGCAGGCGTTCGGCGTCCTCGGCCCGACCGGAGATGCGCACCGAGGCGCCGAGCTCCTGCCGTGCGGCGGCGACCATCCGCTCGAGGACCTTCGGATACTCCGGGGACTTCGTGTACTCCCGCAGGAGGTTCCGCGTCTCGTGGATCGCGTCGGTGAGGCGAGCCTCGCGGGCCTCGTACAGGCTCTGGCGGGCCTTCAACTTCGCCGCCGCGAGACGCTGGGCGCGCTCCCGGCCCGTCTCGATCTGAGTGGCCCGTGCCGCCTCGGAACGGATCGCTTCCAGATGCTGGTCGCGCTCGTGCGCGATGCGGGCGGACTCGGTCTTCGCCTGCGCATCGGCCGTCGTGATCTCGAGCTCCGCGCGAGCGCGGATCTCTCCCACGAGGCGCTCGAGGCTCATGGCCGCGGCGCCCTTAGAGGATCCCGAGCAATAGGATGATCCCCAGCACGAATCCGATGATCCAGAGCGTTTCCGGAATCACGAAGAAGAACAGGACCTGTCCGAACTTCTCCGGCTTTTCGGCGATGATCCCCATACCGGCCGCGCCGATCCCGGACTGGGCCATGCCGGTTCCGATCAGCCCACCTGCGATCGCGATCCCGGCCGCCAGCGAGGCATACGCATCCACCATTCCAGTCGACCCCGCGCACCACTCCGGGCCGGGTATATAACGCGAGCCGCCGCCGGGGTCAATTTCTCGCCGGTGGCGAGGTGAAATCGGGGGCGGCCGGACGGGGGCTCGCGGCCCCTAGGCCGGGGAGTTGGCGATCCGGGTCCGGCGGGCGAGTTCGATCGCCGCGGCCCACGCGATGAACCCCGCGAGGTACGCGGCGACGCAGACCACGCACAGTGCGTCGATGAGGGCGAGTTCGACCCAGAGGAAGTAGAGCGCGAGGCCGATCCCGGCGGTGGTGAGGGCGAGCAGGCCGTAGGCCGCGAGGGTGTCGTCCGGACGGTTCTCGGTCACCGCGTTCAGGGCCAGGATGCCGATGAAGCCCCCGATCCCCCAGGCGTAGTCCGGGACCCACAGGAAGGTCGTCTTCCCGCTCGCGTCGACCGCCGCGCAGGAGAAGAATGCGTTGTACGAGCAGACCGTCCGCAACGCGGCGTCGAGCAGTTCGGCCGCGGCGAAAATCGAGATGACCATTCCGATGCCGGCGGCGAGGTAGACGACCGTGCGGACGGTTCGGGTCTGCATCCGCGCCCTAAGTGATCTGGTTCACGTCCGCTTGGACGGCGGAGGTTGTGGCGGCGGACCATCCGTACTGGGTCGATAACTGCGACACGGGAGTTCCCAGTGCGTGAGCGATGAACGCCATGATCCAGTAGGCTTGGAAGTTCACCTCACTCCACCCCGAGCCGCTCTCATTCGTGACTTGCTGCTGCATCGTGGCCGCGCCATTGTGGCTAGGCGCCGTGCTTGCGTAGGTGTAGCTGGCGAGGTTCCCGGGCGGGTTGATCTGACCGGCGTGGACGACCTGACCGTTGATCACCACGAACGGAATGCCGCCGCCGGAATACGCGCTCACGTACGCCTGCTGGTAGCAGTTGGCCGTGCCGGGGAAGGTGCCGTCCACGCCCGAGTTGTCCTCCGAGACCTTCCAGCTGATCGAAGAGGACGTGACGACCGCGTTCGCGAGGATGATCTCCGGCGTACCCGGGTCCGTGTCCGTGAGGCTCGAGAAGCCGGTCTGAACGTTCGTCACGGACGTAGAGAACTCGGTGAGCGCTTTCCATATCGACCAACTCGCCGCCGAACAGAACGGACACCAGGTCGCTCCGTAGAAGTAGACGATCGGCTTGCCCCCGTCCTGCCACGGCGCCATGCCTCCACTTTGCCAGGCGGGCACGCCTTGGGAGGGCTGTGCGCTCGCGGATTGGGTCGTCAGGGAGGAGGACGGCGGCAGGTACGGGCACCCGAAGATCAGCGAGCCCGCGAGGCCAATGACCCCTGCGATGGCCAGTCCTCCGACGACGCCCCAGATGAGGGTCGATCGGAAGACCTTCGTCCAGCGTTTGTTGGACCGGAGGAGCCCTACGGCGAGCAGAATCGCCGCGATAGCGAGGGCAAGCGCGAGCCATGGGATCGCGGCGACCAGGAGCCCGACCGGAGAGGGGGCGAGGTACGCAATGAGGAACCAGATTCCGAAGATCGGGGTCAGGAGATACCCGGCCCGGGCGATGGACCATTTGCGCTCGACGCTCAGGTCGGCCTTCTTCGCGGGAGCCGCCGGGGCCTCCCGACCCGCTCGCGACTGGCGCCGATAGTACAATCGACGGAGGGCGGGGCCCGCCTGTTGGACCGAGCTATCGGGGTGGAAGGAGACTTTGGGATCGGCGGCGATCCGATTCCAGTCCCACCCTTTCTGCTTGAGCTCCTCGACCCGGTCCCAGTCGACCACGCCTGCGTCAGGGGGGTGGTGTATTTCCACCTTTACGTCGGCCGGTACCTACCCCGTTTTCCCGCTCCGATGGGCCTTTGACTCCTTCGTGAGTAGGTCCCCCGATGCGTCTGACCTTCCTCGGTACCGCGGGTTCCTGGCCGACCAAAGAGCGCTCCGCGAGCGCGATCGCGCTCGACACCGAGCGCGAGCTCGTTCTGTTCGACTGTGGAGAGGGGACCCAGCGCCAGTTCTTCCAGTCCACGGCATCGTTCATGCGCGTGCGTCGCATCTTCATCACCCACTTTCACGGAGACCATTTTCTCGGACTCCCCGGCCTCGTCCAGAGCATGAATCTGAACAACCGGACGGAGCCCCTCGACATCTACGGCCCCCCGGACGCGAAGGAGATGGTCGAGCGGGCGCTGCACCTCGGCTACTACACCCAGCGGTTCCCGATCGAGATCCACCCCCTCGCCCCCGGCCAACCGGTGGAGCTGGATGGGTATACCATCCGAACGGCGCACGCCGAGCATCCGGTGCCCACGATCGCCTATCGGCTCGAGGAAGGCCCCAAACGCGGACGCTTCGACGGGGAACGAGCACGAGCGATGGGGATCAAGGGAAAGGATTTCGCCCGGCTCGAAGCGGGCGAGCCGGTCCACGTCGGCAACCAGATCGTCCATGCCGCCGACCTCCAGGGACCCCCACGACCGGGCCGCTCGATCGTGTACTCGGGGGATACGAGCCCGAGCGAGGATATCCGGCGCCTCGCCCACCGGGCGACCCTTCTGATCCACGAAGCCACGACCTCCTCGGAGATCGAGGCCGAGGCGAACAAGTGGGGACACTCCTCCGCGCGCCAAGCCGCCCAGCTCGCCCACGACGCGCAGGTCGAGACCCTGTTCCTGACCCACTTCTCCTCTCGGTACAAGGACGTCAAACCCCTCGAGACCGAGGCCCGGGTCGTCTTCCCCTCGTCCCAGGCGGCGCGGGATCTCCTCGATCATCTCATCCGGCAGCCATGATCCGAGCCGATCTTCTCGTCTCCGGGATCGGGGAGCTCGCCAGTCTATCGGAGGGTCCGGTCCCACGCATCGGGGACCGGATGGAGGAGCTCGGGCTCCGGCACGATGCCGCGTTCGCGGTCCGCGATGGCCGCTTCGCCTGGATCGGCCGCGACCGAGAGGTCCGCCGAGAGGTCCGTCTACGCCGAGGAGGAGCGCACCTCGACGCCCGAGGGGGAACGGTCGTTCCGGGGTTCGTGGACGCGCACACCCACCTCCTCTATGCCGGGGATCGGGCCTCCGAACTCCGGCTCAAGATCCGCGGGGTCCCGTACGGGGAGATCGCTCGCCGAGGCGGAGGGATTTACTCGACCGTGCGCGCCACCCGCCGCGCTTCGGACGCGGAACTGCTCGCCTCGGCCGGGGAGCGGATGCGCCGGATGGCGCTCTCCGGCACGACCGCGTTCGAGGTGAAGAGCGGCTACGCCCTCTCGCACTCGGGCGAGCTGCGGTTGCTGCGCCTGATTGCCCGTCTCGCTTCGAGGACCGGCTTGGCGGTCGTGCCCACCTATCTCGGCGCGCACGCCGTGCCCCCCGAATTCCGTGGACGGGTCTCCACCTACGTCAATCAGATCGTCCGGCGCACGTTACCTATCGTGGCCGCGGAGCGCCTCGCTCGCTTCTGCGATGTCTTCTGCGAACCGGCGTTCTATAGCGTTCGTCAATCCGAACGGATCCTCCGAGCGGCGGTCCGGCTCGGCCTGGGGATCAAGATCCACGCCGACGAGTTCGTCCTGTCGGGAGGTGCGCGCCTCGCCAGCCGCCTTCCCGCGCGCTCCGCGGAGCATCTCCTGGCGGACGGTCGGCCCGAGTTCGCCCTTCTCGCACGGGCAGGCGTGACGGCGGTGATCCTACCGGTGACCCCGTTCGCATCCCTCGCTGGCCGGGCGAGCCCGGGTCGCGCCCTCGTCGACGCCGGCGTCGCGGTAGCGCTCGGCTCGGACTGCTCTCCGAACTCCTGGATCGAGGCGATGCCGCTCGTCCTCGCCCATGCCGTCTACAGCGCCCGACTCTCGCCGAAGGAGGCGATCACCGCCGCGACCGTGAACGCCGCGCACGCCTCGGGACTCGCCGACCGGGTCGGCTCGATCGCGGTCGGGCGGAGCGCCGACTTCTCGATCTTCGATCTCGATTCCGCGGATCGCATCCCGTACCGGATCGGGGCGTTTCCGGCCGTAGTTTATCGTCAGGGAATTCGTATTCTACCGCCGGTACTCCGAGGACATCTCTAAATAGGAGGGCCAATCTTCACGCCGGTGAGGCCTCTACCATGGCGGAGAAAATCGGCAAGGAGCAGATCAAGCGAGAGAACGGATACCTGTACTACCTCGGAAAGGACGGGTACCTGTGGAAGACCCCCACGAAGCTCAACAAGAGCGGCCGCAAGTCGAAGGTCGGAACGGAGAAGATCGTTCGCCAGGCGGGCTACATGTACTTCCTCGACAAGAAGGGCTACATCGCGCGCGCCAAGATGAAGAACGCCTGAACGGAACCCGTGCCTTCGAAGGGACCTTCCCCTCGGGAAAGGTCCCTCCCCCTATTTTTCTCCCGTGCGCGGGGAACCCCGGACCTCGGCCTCTCCTCCTTCGGGGAGCGTGGTGATATCGTCGCGACACCCGATCGGATGTCCCTCGGATAGTACCATCCGGGTCTCGCTACTCGACTATTTTCTTCCAATTCGGTACCGACCCGCTGGGGTAGTCGTAGAGTTCTCGCGTTGAGTGTCGAAGATGGCGGAGATGAATTGGTTGGGCCGCCGACTCGTGAACTTCGGCAACGCCCGTCGGTCGGCGAGAGCCCTGAACATCCTGGAGTCTCGACTACAGCTTCCCTTCGCACCGCGAATCCTCGAGCTCGGTTGCGGGCGGGGCGGAATGTCGGTGCTCCTCCAGGAGAGATTTCAGCCGGGACGATTGGTAGTGACCGATTTCGACCCCCGGCAGGTGGAGGCCGCGCGCGCCTATCTTACGCGGTGTCTCGAAACTCTGCCACCGGTGGTGGAACTGCGCCAGGTGGATGCTCGGAGGTTGCCGTTCGACGCCGCATCGTTTGATTGCGTGTTCGCGATGGCGATGCTTCACCATGTCGAGGCCCACCACTTCGACTACCGCGAACGGCCGAAGGCGCTCGCGGAGATTCGCCGGGTCTTGTCCCCGGGAGGAACCCTGGCCTTCTCGGAGTTCTCCCGGACGGAGGATCTGCGCCGCACGCTCGGGGAGCTCGGGTTCACTCCGACCTTCGAGAAGCGGGGCTGGCGGGGGCGGGAGCTTGCCCTCTTTCGATCTCCGCAGTAGGGCATGACCGGGCGCGCCGAATCCATAGTATCCGACATGCCGCGGGAAACTACGGAATGCCTCCGAGCGATGGCTTAAGCCTTCGAATCCTTCGCTCTCATCGATCCCATGGTCTGCCGCAACGACTCCGGCGATCCGTTGAAGTGCGACCGATGTGGGGCCTACCTCTGGGTCGCTGAGGAGGGGATGCTCTGCGCGGACTGCGGAGTCCTCATGCCGTGCACGATGCGGGTCCTCCCGCCCCCCGCCCCTTCCCCGCCGCGGACCCCTTCGTGATTGACGACGGAACGCGACGGGCGTGACTCCGCTCGCGAAATCGAGCCGAAGAGGCAGAGCTAAGATATACCGCGTCGCTTGTGCTACCTGTTGGAGGGTTCACGTCGGGTGTCCCGCGCATCGGCGCCCGCGTTCCATCTCACTGCCTCACGGCGTGAAACGCCCGTTTTCCGAGGGTGTTTCACCGCCTCACCGAGGTCGAGATAGCGCGCGGAGTCGTAGCGCCGGTGACCGCTTGCGGTCCGACACTCGCGTCGACCCTCCGGGAAGAGGCCTGTACATGGCACTAGCAAAGAAGCGAGCCGCCCCCTCGAACGAGGAGGCCCACAGCCGTCCGACGACCAGCTACGGCGACGAGCCGATCCCCGTCCCCCGTCTCACCCCGAGGGGGAAGGCGGCGTTCGATACCGTCGAGTGGAGGAACTACGACGCGGTCATCAAGAACGCCGAGGGCAAAACGATCTTCGAGTTGAAGGGGATCCACGCCCCGACGTCGTGGTCGGACACCTCGATCAACATCGCCGCGTCGAAGTACTTCCGCATCATCCAGGGCCGCCGCGAGGACTCGGTCGACGGCATGATCCGGCGCGTCTGCCACTGGATCGCGCGCAAGGGACTCGAGCTCGGCTACCTCGATCTCCCGGAGGAATCGACGCAGCTCGAGGAGAGCCTTTCCTACCTCATGGTCCAGCAGATGGCGGCGTTCAACAGCCCCGTTTGGTTCAACGTCGGCGTCCGCGAACCGCCCCAGTGCTCGGCCTGCTTCATCCAGTCGGTCACCGACGACATGGATTCGATCCTCGCCCTTGCGACGAGCGAGGGACGCCTGTTCAAGGGCGGCAGCGGAACGGGATCGAACCTCTCGCAGTTGCGCGGCAGCCACGAGCACCTGAGCGGAGGCGGGATCGCCTCGGGCCCGGTTTCGTTCATGCGCGCGTTCGACGCGCTCGCCGGCGTGATCAAGTCCGGCGGGACGACGCGCCGCGCGGCGAAGATGGTGATCCTGAACATGGACCACCCGGACATCGCCGAGTTCATCGACTGCAAGGTCAAGGAAGAGGACAAGGCCGCCGCGCTGATCCGCGAAGGCTACAGCTCCAACTTCGACGGCACCGACCCCGACTCGGCGTACGCGTCCATCGCCTACCAGAATGCGAACCACTCCGTCCGAATCCCGGATGCCTTCATGGAGTCGGTGAAGCGGGACGGCGAGTGGAAGACCTACAACCGCACCAACCACGCCGTCGCGAACACCTACCAGGCCCGGGACCTCTGGCGCAAGCTCGCCGTCGCCGCCTGGCGCTGCGGCGATCCCGGCGTGCAGTTCGACGACATCACGAACGATTGGCACACCTGCGCCAACTCCGGCCGCATCAACGCCTCGAACCCGTGCAGCGAGTACTTGTTCCTCGACGACACGGCGTGCAACCTGGCGTCGATCAACCTGATGAAGTTCCTCGATGCGAGGGGGAACTTCGACATCGAGCTGTTCCGCCAGGCCGTTCGCACGATGATCTTCGCGATGGAGATCCTCGTCGACGCGTCGAGCTACCCGACGGGACCGATCGCGCAGAACTCCCATGACTTCCGACCCCTCGGTATCGGGTATGCGAACCTCGGTGCGCTCCTGATGCACTACGGGCTCGCCTACGACTCCGATGCGGGCCGCTCGCTCGCGGCCTCGATCTCCGCGGTGCTCTCCGGAGAAGGGTACCACATGAGCGCCGAGATCGCGAAGCGGGTCGGTCCGTTCGCGGCGTTCGACAAGAACCGCGCCCCGATGCTGCGCGTCATGAGCAAGCACGCCGCGGCCGCGGACAAGATCCCGGCGAACGACCCGCGCCTCACCTCGTTCGCCCGGGTCGCCTCCGACCGCTGGCACGACACCGTCAAGGCCGGCGAGCTCTGGGGGTACCGCAACGCCCAGATCTCCGTCATCGCTCCGACCGGGACGATCGGCCTCCTCATGGGCTGCGACACCCTCGGGCTCGAGCCCGAGCTCGCGCTGGTCAAGACCAAGAACCTCGTCGGAGGCGGCGCGATCAAGATGGTCAACCGCACGGTCCCCGACGGGCTCGTGGCGCTGGGGTACTCCCCGGCGGAGGTCCAGCGGATCGTCGCGCACATCGAGAAGAACGGTACGATCGAAGGGGCACCGGACCTCAAGCCGGAGCACCTCAACGTGTTCGACTGCGCGCTCGCACCGATGGGCGGCCACCGGACGATCGGCCCGCTCGGTCACTTGCACATGCTCGGGGCCGTCCAGCCGTTCCTCTCGGGAGGGGCCTCCAAGACGATCAACCTCCCGAACGACGCGACCGTCGAGGACATCGAGAAGATCTACCTCGAGGCCTGGCAGCTCGGGATCAAATCGGTCGCGCTCTACCGGGACGGCTGCAAGGCCTCCCAGCCGTTCGAGACGAGCAAGGGCACGGCGAAGGTGGCGGGCGGTCCGCGGGCCCCCCAGCGCGAGCGCCTCCCCGACGAGCGCAAGGCGATCACGCACCATTTCCAGGTCGGCGGCCACGATGGCTACGTCACGGTCGGGCTGTACCCCGACGGACGTCCGGGCGAGCTGTTCTTCCGGGTGACGAAGGAAGGCTCGACGGTCAACGGCCTGATGGATTCGCTCGGGATCTCGATGTCGATGGCGCTCCAGCACGGAGTGCCGCTCAAGGATCTGGTGCGCAAGCTCGCCCACATGCGCTTCGAACCCGCCGGCGCGACCACCAACCCGAAGGTCCGGTTCGCGAAATCGATCCCGGACTACGTCGCGCGCTGGATGGCGATCGAGTTCCTGACGGAAGAGGAGCGGCGTTCCATCGGCCTCGACAACCCCTCGGAGACGAACGGGAACGGCCACGGAAGCTCCCCCACATCGGCGTCCATGCTCCCGAACGTGCGTCTCGATGTCAGGCCCCTCGATGCGTTCGTCGCGCCTCCCGCCACGGGACGGATGTCGGAGGACGCTCCGTCGTGCCACATCTGCGGCGGGATCATGGTGCGCAGCGGGACGTGCTACGCGTGCACGGTCTGCGGGGCGACCAGCGGTTGCTCCTAGGCGCGTGCTAGGTCGTCGTCGGAGCGGCGGGCGGAAGCGGCTCGGTGTTCGCGTCCGAGGGGGCCGTCGCCCCGCGTTTATAGTTGCGGAGCGCGAGCCCCACGATCAGCGCGAAGATCGCCATCCCCGCGAGGAGGACGTAGGAGACCGGGAAGCCGGCGACCGTGTACATCGGGTTCCCCTCGAACGTTCCCGAGGCCAACGCGACCAGGATCGAGGTGACGAGGACGGGCGCGGATGCGCTGGACGTGGCCGGGAGCCCTCCCAACTCGACCCCTCGGCGGCGAACGCCGCCTGGCGCGCGTTACAGGTCCCGCTCAGATAATCGCTTGCCCGAAGCGTGGAGCGAGGCGGTAGGGAAGGCGGTGGGAGCGACCTCGGGTCGCGCGCCCTCCCCCGGCCGGGGGATCGCGGACGTTCCGCTCGGCGCCGTCGCGTCGTGTCGCGTCCCATCGGCCCCGAATCGGTAGTTCCTCAGCGCGAGGGTGAACCCGAAGCCGACGACCCCGAGGAGTGCGACCGCCGCGAAGCAGGTCTGGAAGCCCGCGTCCGTGAACCCGCCGATCGGGATCGGGCCTCCCCCGGAGGTCATCAGGTAGGTCGTCGTGAAGCTCGCGAGGATGGACGCGACGAGCACCGGTCCGATCGCGGAGCCGAGGTTCCGGAACGTCTGGTTCATCCCCGTCTGGATCCCGAGCTCCTTCGGCGAGACGGAGAGGACGATCACGTTGGACATCGCGATCAGAACGCCGACGATCCCGACCAGGACGAGGATCGGCAGGATCACGACCGCGAGCAGGATGTGGTTGAGCCAGATCAGGCCGAAGCCGCCGACCGCGATGAGCGTGAAGCCGAGCATCATGATCGGCTTGGGGCCGACACGGCCGATCCTCCGTCCGAGGATCGGACCGAAGGTGAGCATCCCGAGTGCGGCGGGCAGCGTGAGCAGTCCCATCGTCAGGGGAGTGAACCCGAATCCCGGCCCGGTGTAGCCGCTCAAGGGTCCGAGGGGGCTTGAGCCGGAGTTGAGCGTGTACTCGAACAGGATGGTGTCCGTCACGAACATCAGGAACATGGCGACTCCCACGATCAGCCCGTTGACGTTGCTGACCAGGATGTTCCGGATCTTGAGCGAGGCGAGACGCACGACCGGAGTCTTCACCCGATCCTCCCACCAGACGAAGAACGCGAAGCCGATGGCGGACAGGATGAAGAACTCCGGAACGCCCCAGGGGAGCGAGCCGAGCGAGGCTCCATTGAAATTCGTCCAACCCCAATCGGCCCCTTCTGTGATCCCGAGCAAGAGCATCGCGAGACCGATCCCGAGGCTCGCCACCCCCGGAACATCGACCGACTCCTTCACGAGCGTGGGAGATTCCCGCAAGAGGAAGGCGGCCGCCGCGACCAGGATGATCGCGACCGGGATCACCGTGTGGTACGTCACCTGCCAGCCGTAGCTCTGGGAGATCCATCCGCCTCCGACCAGACCGAGCGCAGCCCCGGCGGCGAACATCGCCGAGACGATCCCTTGCGATTCGCCGACTCGGGCCGCGGGAAAGACCTCGGGCAGCATCGCGAACCCGAGCGGGAACATGCCCATCCCGATCCCTTGGATCGCTCGGACGCCGATCAACAGGTAGATCTGGTTGGGGGTGGAGACCCCGAACGCCGCTCCGATGTTCGGGGTGAACCCGGCCACCGTCACGGCGGCGGCGTAGATCGACATCGCGACCAGCAGCATGCGCTTCTTTCCGTAGATGTCCCCGAGACGTCCGAAGATCGGGGTGGCGATCGTCCCCACGAGGAGATACGCCGAGACGATCCACGTGATCGTCGAGGTCGATTGCGACGTCGCGGGAAGTTCGAAGAACGTCTGGAACGTCGAGAAGGCCGGGAGGACCATCGTCTCGACGTAGGTGACCATCAGGGCCATGCTGGCGATGATCACGAGGACCGTCATCGCGGCGCGGCGGTCGTAGACGCGGCCGCCGGCCGCGGTCATCACCGGCGCGGAAGCCGCTGCGTTGGAGGTCGCCTCGGGGCTCATGGGTCATCCGGGAAGGTGGTGCGGCTTCTCGCGGGGGCAGATAATCGTTGTTGGGAGTATACCCCGCGGAGTACCGAGCTCACGGAGGTGGTTCGAGACATCTCGGGACGGCGCCGAACCTCCTTCCTCCGGCTAGCGCAAGGCATACCGAGCGAGATCGATGACATCTTTCCAGGTCGTCCCGGGAGGCGGCAGCGGCCCGGTCTTCCAGACCGCTCGTAACGCCCCATCGGGAAATCCCTCGATCTGGCCGCCCGCCACGGGGTCGAGCGCGTGCGGGAGCCCCTGACGATCGACCTCGAGGACCAAGACGAGCGCGCCCACCGGACCCGAGTCCACGACCATCTCGCGGCTCGCCGCGGTCGCGCGTTCTTCGACGCGGGCGGATTGCTCGTACAGGGTGGCGATCCGCGTCCGGTGGTTCCCCCCTTCGCTCGAGTCGACCGCCTGCCATTGGATCGAGCGGCCGGCGCTCCGGAACCGGTCGATGACGCGCGGATCGATCACGGGCGGGGCGCCGATGCTCATGCGGCGACGCTCCGGCGCCCATGCCACAGACGGCAGTCCGGCCGGACCGCGCACGGTCCACAGATGCGGATCTCCCGCTCCTTCGGGCAATCTCCCGAGATCCCCGTGTGGCAGAGCACGAAATCGAACTTGATCGGGTCGATGGGATCGATCTGGCGCAGCGCCTGGGTCACTTCCTCCACCGTCGCCCATGATCGGGTCCGCCGCTGGGTCAGCCCGAGATTGTAGGCGATCCAATGGACGTGCTGATCGAGCGGCACGCGTAATTCTCCTGTCGGAACGCTCTGCCAGTATCCGAGATCGGGGTATCGGGCCCGGACCATCCATCGCACGAAGAGCGTCAGACGCTTGGCCGGACTGCGACTCGGATCCAGCGGGCTCGGGAAGAGTTCTCGGTAGCCCCGCGGAGGTCGAGCTCGGCGCGAGGACCCGGGCGAGCGCAATCGTCGTGCGAGCGCATCCAACCCGCCCGCGAAGCCACCGCCCTCCATCCCTCCCGCGAACACCGACTCGAGCGTCTCACCGGCCGAATAGATGGCCTCGAGACGATCCGAGAGGTAGGCGAGCTGATCGCCGCGGATCCAGCGGTGCTGGAACCCGCGTAGGCGTCTTCGGCGCTCGTCCGAGGAGATCGTTCCGATGAACGCGCCGAGATCCCCGTCCGCGGCAGCCGCCAGCCGCCCGATCGCGCTGCGGATCGCGGTCGTGTTCCCGATCGCGAGCGTGGCCGCGAAGATCCCCGCGATCTCCCCGACGCGCATCCGGTGCGAGAGGACGTACGACCGAGATCGGGTCATCCGCCAGGGACCGATCGAACGGGAAGCGATCGTACAGGGCGCGCAGGTGGTCCGCGAACTCCGGGGTCGGCCGATGCGCTCGAACCACGGAAGATGGACCCCGGGCCGAGATTTACCGTTGCCCGGAGCCCCGGGTCCGGCGCGCACCCCTCCGATAACTACGCTGCGTGTCTCACCGGGAGGTGGACCAACCCGGGATCGTGCTCGAGGGAATCGATCGAGACTGGCTGTTAGAGGCCTCCCGGAAGGACCCCGTTCGCCACGCCTTCGCGCTGTGGGACCTCGATCACGAGCCGATCCGGGCCCGGTTCGTCTCCTATCGAACGAGCCGGACGACCGTCGCCTACCTGCTCATCTGGTCCGGCGATCCGAAGGCGACCATCGTGCACTGGGTCGGACCCGGAGACGAGGCCGCGGCGTTGCTCGGCGCACTGCCCCCGCGACCGGTCGTAGCGGTCGTCCCCGAGAACGTAGGCGCCCGAGTTCGAAGCGCTCTCGCCCCGGTCGAAGCCTATGCGGTGCTCCGGCTCGTGGCGGATCCCACCGACACTTCCGACTCGTCCCCATCCTCCTCGGTCCGCCCCGTGGGGGTGCTCGATACGGAGCGGCTTCGTGCGTGGGCGGGGACGATCGAGGGCCCGCTCGTGCACGGCTATCGGACGTACGATCCGGGCGCGAACGCCGCGTGGGCCGCCTTCGAGGGAGACCGGATCGTAGGAGCGGCCGCCGCCGGGGTCCGCCTCCCCGACATCTGGGTCCTCAGCGCCATCTACGTCGAGCCCGCCGCCCGGGGTCGGGGGTACGGTGCGGCCCTGACGAGCGCCGCGATGGCCGCCGCCCGATCGGCCGGCGCCCGTCCCATGCTCTACGTTCGCGAGGATAACGGACCGGCGCGCCGCATGTACGACCGGCTCGGGTTCCGCCTCCTCGATCGGTTGGCATGGATCGATGCCGGCGCCGACCGACCTCCGTAGAGCGGGGCGTCGATTCCCCAACGCCTATGCCCCAATGGGACGTGCCCGCTCCCAGGTTCCGGATGCCGAGCAACGCCGAGGCCGCGGAGATTCTCCGGGCGATCGCCGATCTCCTCGATCTCGAGGGCGAGCGGTTCAAACCCGAGGCGTACCGCCGGGCCGCACGCTCGATCGAGACCCTGACGGAGGACCTCTCGGCGCTCGCCGAGCGGAAGGAGCTCGACACGATCCCCGGAGTCGGGGAAGCGATCGGGGAGAAGCTCCAGGAGTACCTGAAAACGGGCCGGATCGCGTACTACGATCGCATCCGAACCGAGGTGCCGTCCGGAGTCCTGGAGCTGATGCGGCTCGCCGGGGTCGGGCCGAAGACGGCGCGCCGGTTCTGGGTCGAGCTGCATATCACGAGCCCGGAGGAGCTGCGAAGGGCGATCGATACCCACCGGCTCGATGGGGTCTCGGGGATCGGCCCCCGAAAGATCGAGTTGCTGCGGAGCGCCCTCACCCGGCCCCCGGCGAGCACGGGCGCGCGCATCCCGTTGGCCGAGGCATATGTCGTCGCGGAGCGGATTGTCGCGGCGATCCGTGCGAAGGCGCCGGTCGAGCGGATCGAAATCGCGGGAAGCCTACGGCGGCGGCGCGAGACCATCGGGGATCTCGATCTCCTCGCGTGCAGCGAGGACGCGAAGGGCGTCTTCGACGTCGTCTCCGCCCTTCCCGAGGTCCGAGAGGTGATGCTCCGGGGAGAGACAAAGGAGACCGTCCGTCTCGCGAGCGGACTCCAGATCGACGTCCGGGTCGTCGCCGCGAAGGAGTTCGGCGCGGCGCTCGTCTACTTCACGGGGTCGAAAGATCACAATGTGCACCTACGCACGATCGCCCGCGATCGAGGACTGAAGATCAACGAATACGGGGTCTTCCGGGGGGAAGAACGCGTCGGGGGCGCGACCGAGGACGAGGTCTACGCGGCGTTGAAGCTTGCGTGGATCCCACCGGAGCTGCGAGAGAACTGCGGAGAGATCGAGGCTGCCGCGGCCGGCACGCTTCCCGAACTGGTCACCGAGCGCGATGTGCGCGGCGAGCTTCATTGGCATGTTCCTTCGGAGGCCTCCCGGGAGGACGTCGAAGCGACGCTCGCGGAAGCTCGGAGGAGACGGATGGAGTACGTCGGCGCGGTCGTCGCCGGCACGTCCGCTCGGAGGGGTCCGGTGCGGGTGCGGCGGGAGGCGCTCCAACGGCTCCAGGAGCTTCACGGAAAGCGTCCCTCGGGGATGCCGATCGTCTGGCTGGTCGGAGAGGTGGCCGGAACGGGCGCCGCACCCGAGGAGATGGAACTTGATTATCTCATTCGCCGACCCACGACGGGCCCGGCGCGCGCCTCCCGTACCCCACGGCCGCCGACCCTCCTCATCTCCCACCTCCGTCCGTCCGCCTCGGCCACGGATGTCGGCCATGACCTGCGAGCCTGGATCGACTGGGCGGCGGGCCACGGCGCGGCGCTCGAGGTCGGTCCCGGAGCGGATCGCTTGGACTCGATCGGGGCCGCGGAGGTTCGCGCGCGCAAGGGGACCCTCGCGATCCCCACAGGCCTTGGCGCTCCTCCGGACGATCCCACGTTCCCCGTCGCCCTGGGGCTGGCTCGGCGTGCGCAGGCGACTGGGGCTCGGATCGTCAACTCGCGAAGCCGGACCGAGATCGAACGGCTCCTCTCGGGGAAGAAAACCGACGAGAAACCCGCGTAAGTTCGAGCTCAGGAGGCGACCATGCGCTCGAGCGCGCGTCGGGCGCGCCGGGCGACGTCGGGGGGCACGTCGATGACGTAGCGCATATCGCGGAGGGAATCGCGGATGTCGCCGAGGTCGATTTCCTTCATGTACGGGCAGATCGTCCCCGCATCGATCGGGAAGAAGCGGGTCGTCGGGTTGATCTGGCGCATCCGGTGCAGGATGCCCACTTCGGTCGCCACCAGCACCTCTCGGTCGTGGGTCTCCTTCGCGAATCGGACCATCCCATCGGTCGAGAGGACCTGGTCGACGTGCGGCAACGCCTGGGTGGAACAGCCGCACTCCGGGTGCGCAATGACGGTCGCGCCGGGGTGCTCGGAGCGGGCCCGTGCGATGTCCTCCGGGCGCATCTTCGAATGCACCGGGCAATCCCCGACCCACAGGTGCATCTTGCGGCCGGTCTGGCGGCGAACGTAATCGCCGAGGAACATGTCGGGGAGGAAGAGGATCTCCTGGTCGGCCGGTATCGAGTTCACGACGCGGATCGCGTTGGAGCTCGTGCAGCAGTAGTCGGACTCGGCCTTCACGTCGGCCGAGGTGTTGACGTAGGCCACGACCGTCGCCCCGGGATGCTCGGACTTCCAGGTCCGCAGCTGTTCGGCCGTGATCGAATCGGAGAGGGCGCACCCCGCTTTGAGGTCGGGCAAGAGGACCGTCTTGGTCGGATTGAGGATCTTCGCCGTCTCGGCCATGAACCGAACGCCGGCGAAGAGGATGACCGGGCGGTCCGTCTCCATCGCGGTACGCGACAGGTACAGGGAGTCCCCGACGTAATCGGCGATGTCCTGCACCTCCGGACGTTGGTAGTTATGCGCGAGGAGGACGGCGTTGCGTTCCTCCTTGAGCCGGCGCACCTCGGCCTCGAGCGACATGGCTTCCTCGACGTTCTAGTTCGCGTCGCGTCTTAAGCCCGGTGCGTCGGGCGAACGCGCATGCGGAACGGTAGCGCGGGAGCGGAATGGGTCAGGGCCCCGAGGCTCAGCGCATCGGCCCCCACCCCGGCGTAGTTCCGGACGTTCCGAGAGGTGAGACCGCCGGAGATCTCGATCCACCGGCCGGAACGGAGACCGGCGCGCTCGAGGGCCCGCACGATCGCTCGCGCGCGGACGGGCGTCGCGTTGTCGATCAGGATACGGGTGACGCCGGCCCGGGCGACCGCGATCGCCTCTCGAGCGCTGCGCACCTCGACCTCGATCGGGCGACTTCGACCCCCGGGGGATCGGATGCGAGCGAGGGTCGGTCGGAGCGGAACGAAGGCGAGGTGGTTGCGCTTCACCAGCACCGCGTCGGAGAGGTCTCGCCGGTGGGGGTGGCCTCCTCCATGGACGACCGCCTCCTTCTCCAGGTCCCGCAACCCCGGAGTGGTCTTGCGGGTCGCCCAAATCTGAGGGGGACGGGGGGAGGAACGCACCCGCTCCACCGCCTTCGCGGTCGCGGTCGCGATCCCCGACAGGTGCATCAGATAGTTCAGGAGAGTTCGCTCGACGGCCAGCATGCGGCGGGCATCGCCGCGCAGGACGAGGACGGTCGTCCCCGACCGAATTCGGCTCCCGTCCGGGAGCGCCCGGACGACCCGGAGACGTCCGATCCGAGCGCACGCGAGCGCGGTCGACATCCCCGAGAGGCGGCCGGTGGCCTCGGCGATCACCCGTGCTTCGGCGGAGGCGGGGCCGCGCAGGAGGAGCGCGGTCGTCCGATCGGAGCGGAACCGATCCTCCTCGAGGGACGAGCGCACGGCGCGCGCGATCGACGGACGGATCGATCCGGCCCGGCGATGCCGCGCTGCCATCGCTCCGAGAGCGGCCGCTCGATAATTACGCTGGTGCCTTCGTCGCCGGCAGGAACGGAAGCGGAACGACCTCGGCGGGGACCTCGCGTCCGCGCAGCTCCAGTTCGACCTGCGTGCCCGGCTGCGTGTATTCCTTGGGGAGGTACGCGAGCGCGATGCCGACGTGCAGGTTGGGGGACAACCCGCCGCTCGTCACGGTCCCGATCGGCTGTCCGGCTCGATGGATGGGGGTCCCGTGGCGGGGGACGGCCCCCTCGGAGTTCACGCGCAGGCCCACGAGGCGCTCGGCGGGCCCTTCCTTCTGCTCGGCTTCCAGCGTCTCTCGGCCCACGAACGGATGATCGAACTCCACGAATCGGTCCTGGCCCGCCTGGATCGGTGAACGATTCCGCACGAACTCCTGCCCCGAGAGCAGGTAGCCCTTCTCCAGGCGCAGCGTGTCGCGCGCCCCGAGCCCGCAAGGCAGCGCTCCACCGCGGACGAGGCGGTCGGCGACCGCGGATGCGCGATCGCCCCAGAGAAACAGCTCGTAGCCGAGTTCCCCCGTGTATCCGGTCCGGCTGACGAATATTCGGTGCTCGAGATCACCCGGGATCGCCCCGCCGATGGTTCCGTCCGGGGCTCCCGGATCGCCCCGCTCCGCGGGAAAGAACCGGCTTCGGTAGAAGCCGAGGCCCGCGAGCGACCAGCCGAACTCCTTCTCGAGCAACGCCCGCGACTTCGGACCCTGGACCGCGAGGATGGTCACGCGATCGTTCCACCGATCGATCGTGGCGTCCGGGTGGCGGTGCTGCTGGAGGATGAGCTGGATCTCGAACGCCCGGCCCGCGTTCGGGACCACGAGGTACGAAGGGGTCGGTCCGGCGCCCGCATCGAGACGCGTGATCAGGAGATCGTCGACGATGCCGCCGCCCATCTGGAGAAAGAATCCGTACTTCACCTGGCCCGGAACGATCTTCTCGACGTTGATGGTCGTTCGGCGGGAGAGCAACGTGGCCGCGGACGCGCCGGTGATGGTCAGGATCCCCATGTGACCGACGTCGAACAGGCCCACCGCGGATCGGACCGCCTTGTGCTCGGCGATGATGCTCGAGTAGTACAACGGCATCTCCCAGCCCGCGAACGGCACGAGATGGGCCCCGTGCGCGCGGTGGAACTCGATCAGCGGCGTCCGCAATAGCTTCACCACGGGTGCGCCGCTGGCGACCTCCGTCACGTTACGATCTCCGTCAGTCGCTCGGCCTCGAGGGCGTGGCGGATCTCGAGGGCGATCCGACGACCGGAGCTCATCGGTCCTCGGTATAACGCGTTACCGTACGGGTGCCCCAGCGCGAGGTGCACGTTGGTTCCGCCCCCGATCCGGGCCGCGACATCGAACACGATCGGGTGCGCCTCGCGGTCGATGCACGTCTGCAGACAGAACGGCCCGATGATCCCCGGCGGGTATCGGATCCGTGCCGCGTCCACGAACTTCTCGCCCATGCGGAAGATCTCCTCCAGGATCGACTCGCGCACCGTCAGGGTTCCGTGACCCACCACGGTGAAGTCCGGGATCCGCACGGATTCGTGCAGCTCGAGTTGCTGCGCGGCGGGTAGGCGTACGAGGCCGTCGAGCGTGCTCTCCCGCCGTTCGTCGACGCCCAAGAGCTCGAGCGCTTCGTCGCGGGGGGCGAGGGGCGAGAAGAAGAAGTTGAAGTTGAACACGGGCCCGAGCACGTACTCCTCGATCCGGGCGGTCGCGAGATCGGCCGGAGTGATCGTGCCTCGTGCCACAAGCGAGGCGGATTTCGTCCGATACTCCTCAGCGCTCGCGGCCGTGAAGAATCCCCGTTCGAGCCGACGCGTGGCGTGGGGCAGCTTCACGATCGCGAGCCGGTCGATCCGGTCGGGCGAGGGGATCGCTCGAGGGATCGGCACCCCGGCTCCCTCGAGGAGCGTGTAGTAGTTCTCTCGCTCGGTGCGCTCCTCGATGCGGAGCATCGCCCGCGAGCCGACGAGGGGGACCTGGAACTCCTCCTCGATGGTCTCGAGGGGAACGTACGAGGAGAACGCCCGGTTCGGAACGAAGAGGACCCCGCGCGCGCGCATCTTGGCCTGCTCGGCTTCATGCGCGAGGTCGCGGAAGTGGGCGTACGTCCAAACCTCATCGACGCAGCCCCGGCGCGGGGTGCCGTCCGGATCCCGCAGGGTGCGGAAGTAGCGGGCGTACGTCGCGTCGCGCCCGCGTTCGCAGAACAGGAGGGAGGAGAAGCCCTCGGTCACGGCTCCGTCCGCGATGTCGATCGCGGAGTGCGATCCGACGGCCCCGATCCAGGGATGCGGGGGATACTTCTTCGCGATCTCGACGATCTTGCTTCGAGGGAGGACCATCGCTCCGGCACCCCTACAGGAGCTTAAGGGCACGCGCGACGCGCTCCGGTGTCATCGGCAGCTCCGTCATCACCGCGCCCGAGGCCGCGAAGATCGCGTTGCCCACCGTCGCGGGAACCGGGATGATCGGGGGTTCTCCGAGCCCCTTCGCGCCGAACGGACCCGCGCCCCAGAACCCTTCCACGAAGTGGACCTCGATCGGGGGGATCTCGCCGAGGGTCGGAACGCGGTAGTCGAGGAGCCCCGCGTTCGCGAGCTGCCCATCGGCCGCCCACACGGTCTCCTCCGTCAAGGCGGTTCCGAGTCCCATCGCGACCGCGCCCTCGATCGATCCTTGCGCGGTCGGCAGGTCGATGACCTTGCCCGCGTCCTGGAACGCCGCGTACCGCGTGACCCGGACCGCGCCGGTTTCGGGGTCGACCGCGACCATCGCGACGTGCGCCGCTCCGGTGAAATCCATGTACGGGTAGAACGTCCCCTCTACGACCCGCCCGGTGTCGATCTCCCCCGATGCACCGTAGTGCCGGCCTTCGGCCGCGAGTCCGCCGGCGGCGAGCTCGGGCTCGGTAAGGAGCGCGCGGATGCTCCGACGATGCGCACCGGACACCGCTACGAGCTCGCCGTTCTCCTCGGCAATGCGCAGCGACTTCGCGGGAGCCGAGAGCCGGCGGGCGAGTTCGTCCGCGAGCGCGCGTGCGGCCTTCTCCACGGCCTGACCGAGTGCGGCGACCGTTCGGCTTCCGAAGACGCCGGAGTCGAACGGGGCGGAGGCCGTGTCGTGGTAGTCGACCCGCACGCGGTCACGCGAGATCCCGAGCACCGCTTCGGCCACCGCCACGATGCCCCGCAGGACGCTGCCGCTGCCGATCTCCCGCTCCCCTTCGATGATCGTTAACTCCTTGGACGATAGGAGAAGACGGGCCTCGCCTCCGGCGCCGGTCACCGTCGACCAGAAACCGACGCCGACCGCGACGCCGGTGTGGGGAGCGGCGCCCTTCTTCCACTTCGCCGCGAGGGCGCCGGCTTCTTCGAGGCATCGGTCGAGGCCGAACGGCCCGACCTTCTGGCCGAGATGGGTCGAGTCGCCCTCCTTCCAGATGTGCTTTCGCCGGAACGCGACCGGGTCCACGCCGAGACGTGCGGCGAGGTGATCCATGTGCGACTCGAGCGCGAACACGCACTGCGGTGCCATCGGTGCCCGGTGCGGTCCGAGCGGAGGCTTGTTCGTCCGGAAGGCGTATCCCTCCATCTCGATCGCGGGGATCCGGTACGGGCCCGCGATGAATCCGATCGCGTAGCCGGTCGTGAAGTCCCGGCCGGGGAGGGACGAACCGGCGTCCAGGCGCCAGTGGACTCGGCGGCCCGTGATCCGACCGCCCTTCACGGCACTCTCGATCCGAACGACCGAGGGCAGCGACGTGCGACCGAGCTGGAACTCCTCCCGGTAGCTCAGGGCCAGGCGGACGGGGCGGCCGCTCGCCCGCGCGAGCAACAGCGCGTACGGCTCGACGAGCGGGGCCCCCTTGCCTCCGAACCCTCCTCCGACCCAGGTCCCCTCCACGACGATGCGCTCCTCGGGGACTCCGAACATCGCCGCGAGGTCCTCCCGGGCCCCGAACGGAGTCTGCGTGGAGGTCGTGACGTGCCAGATATCGCCGCGGATCTCCGCGACGCATGCGTGCGGCTCCAGGGCGACCTGGCAGACGCCCGCAGTGCGGTATGTCTCCGAGAGAACGAAATCCGCGGAACCGAACGCCTCCCCGAGATCGCCGTGGCGCGCGAGCACGTGCGCGATGACCTCCGGGTGGTCCGCGCCCGCATGATTGGGATCGAACCCTTCGATCTCCTCCAGCGGGGGCATCGGTTCGACGTCCACTCGAACGGCGCGCGCCGCCCGCTGGGCGAGCACGCGGGTGGGGGCGGCGACCGCGGCGAGCGGTTGGCTGTGGTACTGGACCCGTTCGCTCGGGAACACCGGGCGCTCGGCATCGGCGGTCGCGCTCGGAAGCAACCGCGCGAGGTCCGCGGCTCCGATCGCGACGACCCCCTCGATCGCACGCGCCGGTCCGAGATCGATCGATCGAATCCGGCCCCGGGCCACCGGAGCGGGAACGAGCGCGCCCCAGAGCATCCCGGGGACATCGAGATCCGTCGCGAAGGTGACCTGCCCTCGCAATTTTGCGTCGGCGTCGGGCCGGACCGCGAACGTCATCGCGATTCTCCTCGGGCCCTACGCACGGCCCGCACGATCGCGGCGTACCCGGTACAGCGACAGAGATTCCCACCTAGATCCTCGGCGAGCTCTTCCGAGGAGGCTCCCGTTCCTCGTTCCTTCAACAACGATGTGAGCGCGACCACAAAGCCGGGCGTGCAGTACCCACACTGCAGCGCGCCCTCCTTTTCGAAGGCCGCGCGCACCGTGGCGCCCGTAGGATCTCCTTCCAGTCCCTCCACGGTCGTGACCGTGGCCCCCGTGAACTCGTGCGTGAGCGCGATGCACGAGAGAACGCTGCGCCCATCGACGAGAACGGTGCAGGCCCCGCAATCGCCCGTCCGACACCCCTCCTTCGTTCCCTTCAGACCCAGGCGCCAGCGCACGGTGTCGAGCAATCGCTCGTCGACCGGGATCGAGGCCACCTCGACGGGGGTCGCATTGACCACGATGCGGGAGGAGGCGGTCATCGACCCCCGGGAGAGGTCGGGCGAGCGCCGGCGGCGCGCACCGCGCGTGCGAGGAGGGTCGCGACGAGCTGACGGCGATACTCTTCGGTCGCACGACGATCGGTCGTGAACGGCGCCCGGATCGCGGCCTCCTGAGCCGCCGCTCGAAGTTCGGTCGGGCTCGGCGATGGTCCCGAGAGGAGACGCTCGGCCTCGGGAAGGAGAACCGGTCGCGGGAGGACTCCGCCTACCGCGATCCGCCAACTCTTTCCGGAAGGCGAGTACGCGACGGCCACCCCCACCTGTGAGATGTCGTTCGCGGGGCGGACCCGCTGCCACAGGAACGCCGAGGGGCGGGCCTCGGGGATCGCGACCGACCGGATGAGCTCGCCCCGCTGGAGCGCGGTCGTGCGCGAGGAACGTACGAACCGGTCGACCGAAAGGGTACGCTCGCCCGCGATCCCAACGATGTCGACCTCGGTATCCAGCACGAGCAGCATGGGAACCAGGTCCGACGCGGGCGCGCTGCGTCCGAGGTTTCCGCCGATCGTGGCGCGGTGGCGCAACGCGACACTGCCCACGGCGCGCACCGCCTGCCACAGGCCCGGGATCCTACGCCGCAGATCGGGATCGGTCTCGAGCGTTCGGAGGGGCAGCGTGCTCCCGATCCGGAGCGAGTCGCCCGACCAGGCGAGCGTCTTCCACGGGAGGTGGCGGAGCGAGACGATCTGGAGGGGAGAGATCCTCTGATCCTCGAGGTCGGGGAGCACGTTGGTGCCTCCCGCAAGGACCACCGTCCTGTCGGGGTCTCCGTGACGCAGCGCCGCCAACGCCTCCTCGGTGGTGGAAGGCTGAAGGAACGAGAACGGAGGCATTCCGGTCCCGCCCAAGGTCGATTTTGGGATATCGTTTGGCACGGATCCGGGGGCCGCAGGTCGCCGCCTTTAACTCCGAAGAGGTCTGTGGACCCCGAACACCGATGCCTTTCGAGCTCTCACTTCGCTACAGCACGCCGCTCACCCCGATCACGGACGTGGACGAGGTGCTCCGCGAGTTCCTGCGGCTCGTGGGGTATCTTCCGGAAGGCGAAGAGGGCCGGGGAGCCGAGGGCCCGATCGCTTCGAGCCTCGCCTACCGGCTGGTGCGGGAGTGCTTCTTGCGCGATCCCAACCGCCCGTGGTACATCGAGGAGTTGACGGCGGTCCTCAAGACCTCAAAGCCCACGATCTATCGCCACATCAACAAGCTCAAGTCGCTCGACCTCTTGGAGGAGGTCGGAGGCGCGAACGACGCCGGCAAGGGCCGCAAGGGCTACCGGATCCGCTACGGCAACGTCGCCGAGGCCTGGAACATCACCGAAGCCCATGCGCAGAACGCCCTCCGCCGCTACCGGGAGACCGTGAATCACCTG
This sequence comes from uncultured Thermoplasmata archaeon, assembly GCA_963838955.1. GTDB lineage: Archaea > Thermoplasmatota > Thermoplasmata > Lutacidiplasmatales > UBA184 > Lutacidiplasma. The sequence continues at coordinate 79,080 of CAWISZ010000002.1, forward strand.
CAGAAGCTGATCGAGCAGGGGAAGACCGCCCCGACCGCGAAGGCTCCGACGACCCGGGGAGGCTCGCGATGACCGCCCCGGCCCTCGATAAGCCGGTCCCCGTGACCCTCACGAACCGCTCCCAGGTGCGCGTTCGATCCGCCGGTCCGAAGGATGAGGCTCTCGAATCGGTGGGCCTCTTTCGAGGGCTCATTTCCATCGGAGGGGACAGCTCCCTCGCCATCGAGCTCGAAGGTCCCGGCGAGGAGAAGGGGCGGATCCGGCTAATCCCGCTCGCGGCGCTGTACGCGATCGATGTCCTCGAGGCCGCGAAGGCCGACGAGGAGAAGCGTTCGGAGAAGAGCCCGGCTCCGGGATACTTTCGCTAGGGCCGCTCTCGGGAGTCCAGTAGGATCTCCCAGCGCGCGATGTTCTGGATCTCGAGGATCCCCATCGGTCCCCACGGATCCTTCGAGAGCCGGGCTTCGACCTCGTGCTCGTCCGGGGCATCGATGAGCAGTACGGCGTGCGTGGGATCGACCGGCCCGCCGAGCACGACGAACTCATCGTCGACGAGCGCGTCCATGAACGCCGCGTGTTCCTCCCATTTCGCCTGCTCGCGTCGCGCCCGCGAGGCGTCCCAGTTCGGGCCGGGTCCGCTGTACACCAAAAAGTAGATCCGGGGTTCTTTCGGCATCGCCCATCGCAGGGTCGGCTGGATATCTAGACGGCCTTACCGGACTCTACCCCGGGGCGGGCGCGGCCCTTCGGGGCGGAGGACGGTTCCGGAGCGGGAGTCTCGGGGGGGCGGAACTGCTCGGACTCGGTCGAGCCCTGCAGCGCGAGCGTAGAGGTCAGGCCGCCCGAGAGGACCTGGGCGACCTCGTCAAAGTAGTCCGTTCCGACGAACGCCTGGTGCTTGACCGCTCGGTATCCGAGCGGCTCCGCGGCGAACTCCTCTTCCTGGAGCTCGGAGTAGGCGAGCATTCCGCGCTCCCGATAATCGCTCGCGAGCTTGAACATCGATAGGTTCACCGCGTGGAACCCCGCGAGGGTCACGAACTGGAACTTGTAGCCGACATCGCCGAGCTCCTCCTGGAACCGCTCGATCGCGCGGAGCGGAAGCTTGCGGCGCCAATTGAACGACGGGGAGAGGTTGTAGGCGAGGAGCTTGCTCGGGTACCTCGCGTGGACGGCCGCGGCGAAAGCGCGCGCCTCATCGAGGTCGGGCCCGGCGGTCTCGAACCAGACCAGATCGGCGTACGGCGCGTAGGCGATCCCGCGCGCGATCGCCGCCTCGAGCCCGTCGCGGATGACGTAGAAGCCCTCGGGGGTCCGCTCTCCCGTGATGAACTCCTGGTCCCGGGGGTCGATATCGCTCGTGATGAGGCGCGCCGACCGCGCGTCGGTCCGGGCGACGATGACCGTCGGCACGTCGAGGATGTCGGAGGCGAGGCGGGCCGCCCAGAGCTTCTGGTTGAATTCGCGCGTCGGCACGAGCACCTTGCCGCCCATGTGGCCGCACTTCTTCACGGAGGCGAGCTGGTCCTCGATGTGCAGGCCAGCGACGCCGGCCTCGATGAGCGATTTGGTCAATTCGAAGACGTTGAGCGTGCCGCCGAACCCCGCCTCGGCGTCCGCGACGATCGGGGCGTACCAGTACTTGGCCGTGCCACCGGCGGAGTGCTGCTTCTCGTCCTGGCGTCGGAAGGCGTTGTTGATCCGCCGGACGAGCGTCGGCATGCTGAGCGCGGGGTAGAGGCTCTGGTCCGGGTACGTCTGGCCCGCGTCGTTCGCGTCGGCGGCGACCTGCCAACCGCTCGCGTAGATCGCCGGAAGCCCCGCCTCGACCATCTGAACGGCCTGCGAGCCGTTCATCGCGCCCAGCGCCGGAAGATAGGGCTCGGAATGGAGGAGCTTCCACAGGCGCTGCGCGCCCAGTGTGGCGAGCGTGTACTCGATGGGAACGGAGCCGCGCAGACGTACGACATCCTCGGCCCGGTACGGTCGCAACGTACCGTTCCAGCGCGGGTCGGACTTCCAGGTCTCCGCGATCGCGTGCGTCGCCTTCATTCCGACCTCTCGTCCCAGCGTTCGAGGAGAGCCTACGCCCTCCTCCTTCATGAAATGAGGAGCCGCCGCCCCCCATAAATGCCGTCGAAACCCGCTCCCAGCCGTTCGGCAGCTCGGGAGGCGGACCGGGGAGCGGGCTTGCTGGGAGTTTCGCCGCCCGCGAGGCGGGCGGATTCGAACCCAGGTCGTCGGCTTCGAAGGCCGACAGGATAGTCCAGACTACCCCACAAGCCCGCGCCCGAAGGAGCGGCCGCCGTGTATTTGGCCGTTCCGCGGAAGGGAACGATCGCCCACCGGCCCGGATCGAGAGCCGTTTTCGAGAGGGGGCCCTTCGAGTCGCCGTGACCGGATCCGAACGTTCCCACCTCCTCGGTTTCGAGCGGGGGCGCAACTGTCGGAAGGCAGGCACCGCTCGCGGGCTCGCGTCCCTACGCTGCTTGGTAGGTCTCGAGCGTCGTCTGGGCGGTGTTGCCGGGGAACAGGGTCGCCAGCGAATCGGCTAGGACCTGGATCCGTTGACGGACGTACGGGGTGACGCCGGGGGTCGAAGCGAGCCCCTGGGAGAGGGCGAGATACTTGCGGACCGACGCCTCGAAGACGGTTGGAGCGAGCGCTCCGTCGCAGCGCCCGTTGCGCCCGGCGACCTGGTTGCACCGACCCGACAGCGGCGGCCGGCGATAGGAGAAGTTGCAGCTCTTGCACCGGAAGCTCTGAGTGGCGTAGGCGCGCAGGTTCCCCATCATGTCCAACAGGAAATGTCCGTTGAGGAGGATCGTCGCGGCGTCCCCCACGTCGACCGCGCGGATTTGGGCGGCGAGGAGGAAGGACTGCTCCACCTTCTCCATCATCGACAGATCGTCCCGGTAGGCGGAGCGTACGGGACCGCCCGCGATGTCGCGCGTATCGTGGGTGAAGGCGTACCCCGAGAGGGTCCATCCGCCGTGCGTGCGGTGGCCCACCGTATCGATCAGGCTCTCCACCTCCTTGGGCGAACGGCGCTCGAGCGCGGCGTGGTAGAGGGCGAGCGGATAGCGCGCTCCGATGTCGACGTTGTGCGCTTCCTTGTCGACCTCGGTCGCGTTGAGCCGGGTCGTCAGCACGAGCGGCTTGTCCATCAGCGCCCCTCGGCTGTCGGGCAGGAAGGCCCGGGAGAAGTTCAGCAGCGCGTCGAGCAGGAGGGTCACGGAGTCCTCGTCCCCGTCGCAGTTCCGCCGCTTGGCGGCGTGGAAGATCGGGTGGGCGAAGCACGCCTCGGCCTCGGTGAAACCGACGATCCGCCCGGCGACCCCCCCCGAGGTATGCGGCGCGAGAGCGACCACGATGGCGCCCCGGATCGCGTCGATCCCCGCCGCCCGGTAGAACGGCTCGCCGTGGTACACGAGGACGAGCTCGTCGTCCACGAACTGGGCGAGGTGCAGAAGGTACTCCCCGCACGACCGAGAGACGATCACGTCCTGGGGAGCGAGCTCGACCAGTTGGTCGATGTCCACCAGCTCTGCCCCGGTCCAGTCCGAGGTGTATCCCAACTGCTGGAGCGTGGCGATGTCGGTCCCAATCTCGCGCGGACGGAAGTGCGTCAGCGGGAGATCGGTGAGATCGAAGCGGGCCGTGCCGTCCTGATAGACCGAGATCCCGTGGTGGGCGCGCAGGATCCCCTTCTCGATCCGTTCGGGTGTCTTGCCGGGCGAGGTGAGTCCCTTGACGGCCTTCACCTCGGGGGTTCGCTTCAGATGGAGGCCCTGGAGCGCCTCCCCCCAGATCTGGGCGACGGGGAACGGTTGGCTCTGCACCGCTCCGGTCGGTTCGGTGTGGGTACCGCAGGAGCATCGCGTCCAGACCGTGCGGCGGCCGCACATCGCGCACTGACGCACGCCCAACGGAACGTTCACACCGGTCTTGACCGTCTCGCGCACGGCTTGCGAGACCGAGCGCTTGGAGCCTCCGGCTTCCCCGATCGGGAAGAGGGCGTGCACGTTGGGTTTCATGCTCCGCTGGTGGGCCTTCTCGGGCCGACCGATGCGCGCCCCGATGCGGGACGGCGCCTTCGCGCGGATGGGGATCCTCGCGAGTCGGCTCGCGTAGCCCAGCGGATCGGGATCGATCGGGTCGAGCGGAACCTGACGGAGCAATAGCCCGCCTTCGATACCGAGGCCGAGCGTACCGACGAGCGCCGCGCTCGCATCCGGGTTGCCGCGCATCGCCCCGCCGGGCGTGCGGTAATGCAGGAACCCCAGCCGCACCAGGACCTCGCGCCATGCCACATCCCACGGCAGCTCGAGGGCTCCGTCGCGCCAAATGCCGCAGCGCTCGACGAACTCCCCGATGGCCCGGATCTCGGCCGAGGTCAGATCGTGCCAGAAGAGCAGCCAGCGCGGGTGCAGGGGAACGCCCCACGTGCGGCCGGTCTCCACTGCCGCCTCGTACGAGGGAGGGTCGAGGGTTTTCTCGAGCGGCGCCCCGGCCGCCCGTAGCTCTTCGCGGTGCCAGTCGATCGTATAGGCCCCCGGTGCGAGCGGTCGATTGTTCTCCAAGAACTCCCCGAAGGAGACGAGAAGCTCCCCGATGTCCACGATGCGGTGGATACGTGGAACGAGCGCTTGCGCTCGGGCCGCGTCGTTGATCGCCGTCAGGGTGCCGTCGTCCAGCTCGACGATCGGTCCTTCGATGAGATCGCACAGGCCCATCGCCGACGCTTTGCCGGGTACTCCAGCTTGACCTGCGTTCCCACGGCAACGAAGTTGTGCAACACGATCATCGTGGCGGGGTTCACCGCGCATGCGGCGAGACCGGTAGTGCGAGCGCGTCCGTAGACGAGACGGAAACCCCCCGGTCGGCCCGGATGAGCGAGGATCGGACGCCCGCCCACCGCTTCGGTCAGGTATTTGGGGGTCCCGTGGTCGTCGTCGAAGGGACTGTGGCCGAGTTCCTGGAGGAACTCCCAGTCCGGGATCTGGAGCTTCTCCACGATCTTCTGCAGCTTCGCGGACTTCTGGCAGAGTCCCTCGGCGATGACGAGGCAGGCACCTCCTCGGATGCCGTTGGTCCCGACCCGAGGGAGATTCCGCCAAGCGCTCACTTCCGCGTCGCCTTCGGTCGCTTCCCCGGAGATGCAGACGGGCACGTGGCGCACCACGATCTCGATCTCGTGCGCGGAGGGGACGTACTGCAGGTGCTGGTGGAACTTGTACAGCGGTATCTCCTCCTTGTAGCGCTCGACCTCGGCGGGCTCGGGGCGGTACGGAGCGAGTCCGAGGTCCCGCCGGACAATGTCCGCGAGGAGGACCGACAGCGCCTGGGCGGTCCCTCCGGCGGCGCGGATCGGGCCCGCGTAGTGCAGCTCGATGTACGGCGTCCCATCGGGCCCGGGAGTCAGGTGCACCTCGGCCAGCCCCTCGAGCGGAGCGACCAGGATCCCTTCCGTCAGGATCGCCAGGCCGACCCGTAGCGCGGCGTCGACCCGCTGGACGAGTCCTCCGGCACGTGTCGTGTCGCGGGCGATGCGTCGGGTGATCTCGACCGCCACCTCCTCACGCGGCATCTGCTGCGCGAGCGCTCGTATCTCCTCGGAGATGCCCGCGATGTCGAGGTGCGCCAGCAACTTCTCCACGCGCCCGGCCATGTCCTGGGCGCGTGGGATCTCCGGAGCGAGGGTCGGATCGAGCCCCTTACGACGGGCGGCTTCCGCGACCGCGTACGCGCGGTCGACCGAATCCTCGATCCGTCGAAAGTACGCTTCCACGACGCCCCATCGTCGCGGTCGAGCTTAAACCTAGACCCGCCGAACGGCCCGTCGAGCGCCTCGGGAACGGCCGGGCCCCGGCCTCTCCTTGCGTACGCGCCAGATGCACTCCATCGGCCACCGGGCTCCCCAGGCGGAGTCGGCCGCGGCGAGGTAGGGGGTCTTCGCTCCCGGCGGTGCCTGGGTCTCCACCAGCCGTTCGATGACGAACCCGTGGCGGCGGAACAGGTCCACCCACTCTCCGTACGGGACCTGGAACTCCACGGAGTCCTCCCATTCGATGCGATGCATGCCGAAATAATCCCTCCTCAGTCGTCGGGACTGTCGGTCCTTTGCCCGATGGTGGGTGAGGGACCGAACGGGGCTCGCGGTGGCGAAGACCAGGATCCCTCCGGGGCGCAGTACCCGCGCGCACTCCGGTACCGTCCTCCTCGGATCGGCGAACGTCATCGCTCCCCAGTCGCAGAAGACGATGTCGAAGGACCCCGCATCGAACGGTATCGCCTCGGCGCTCCCGCGAACCAGAGGCAGCTGTACACGGGCGCGCCGGATCTCCCGCCGAGCGTGGGCGAGCTGGGTCCAGGAGAGATCGAGGCCCGTCGGGCGCGCCCCCTTCTTGGCGAGCGCGATCGACCAGCGAGCCGCGCCGCATCCGAGTTCCAGGAGCGATCGACCCCGGACCGGACCCAGATACTGGGTGCTGGACTCCGGGATCCGCCACAACCCCCACGCCATCGCGGAGCGGCCGCCGAGCACGTGCTTGCAACGCCGTTCGTACATCGCGCTGGTTCGTTCCCAGTCCGCGCGATTCCGATTCACGTCGGAGATGGACGATGCGGGTCGGGGCAACGCGCGGCGCGGTGCTCGTGTGCGGGACGCCATGACGACCTGCTCAGGAAGGAGGGTGGAAGAGCTCTCGGGGTCGTTCGTATCGCGCGTTCAGCGCAGGTCGTCCACCCGGCCGGGGCCCCGATCGAGGATGTCCACGGCGCGCGGCTTCCACGCGAGCGCGACCGCGATCGCTCCGATCGGGACCGCGATGAGATACACCCAGATGTCCGTGTAGACCCCCGACAGTACGGCCGGTGCGATCGTTCGAGCCGGGTTGAGCGAGCTGCCGCTGATCGGTCCGATGAAGAACGTCGACAGCCCCACCACGAGACCGGGCAGGAACAGTCGCCAGAACCCGGGTCCCTCTCCGCGGTCCGCTAGGTGGAATATGGCCCCGATCAGGAGCGCGGTGAACGCGAGCTCTCCCACGAACGCCGCCGCCACCTCGCCGTTCTGAGGAACGGTTGCGCCGAGGTTCGCGTAGTTGCCGAGACTGAGGAGAACGAGCGCGCTGCCGACGAACGCCCCGATGAACTGCGAGGCGACGTACGCCGGCACTTCCCCCCACGCGATCCGGCCGCTCGTCGCGAGCGCGGCCGTCACGACCGGGTTCAGGTGGGCGCCCGAGATGCTGACGAATGCGAAGACCGGGATCGTGACGGCAGCGAACCAGGCCACCGCGAGGACCCATTGCGGGACGCCGCCGGCCTTGGCCCCAAGGACGATCGATGCCGTGCCGATCCCCACCAGAAGGGCCGTGCCCGCCACTTCGGCGACGCACCGGAGCAGCAGCGTGCGCTTCACGCGGAGGGGGCCTGAGTACGGCCGCGCCTTCGATCGTTGAGCGATATCTCGAGCCGAAGGCGCCCCACCCGCCGGAGGATCTCGTCCCGCACCTCACGGAACCCGGCGTCGTCCAGCTTCGATGGATCGCGTAGGCCCCAATCGCGGAGCTCGAGTTCCCTGAGATGGGCGGGACAGCTCGCTTCGTCGAGGCATCCCATCGTCACGCGTAGATCGGCGCGGTCCATCACCTCCTTCGTGAGCAGACGGGGAGGGTGGTCGGGGAGCCCGAGGCCGATCTCGGCGAGCATGGGAACGGTACGAGGGTTCGGAGAAGGGGAAGGCGCCGTCCCCGCGGAGATCGCATGCCACCCCAGAGGCGGGTTCGCATTGAACATCGCCTCGGCCATGAGGGAACGGCACGCGTTCTCGATACAAATGAAGACGACCGTGCGTTCGGAGGCCATGCTCAGTCCCTCCCGGGCTTGTTCGCGCGAACCGCTGCCGCCACGACCCCGATCTCGTCCTGTCCCTGGAGGGACTCTGGGGAGTTACCGGCGGATGAGATCTCGATCGAGATGTCGGTGAACCCCGCGGAACGCAACAGATCGGACACCTCTTCGGAGGTGATCGCCCCGGAGGAGCAGGAACACCACCGGTCCGAATCGGTCCGCATGGCTGCGGAGATGGGACGTGTGGCGACCACGTCCGCGATCGCGATCCGACCCCCCGGTCGAAGGACCCGAAACGCCTCGCGATAGACCTGGGCCTTGTCCACGACGAGGTTGATGACGCAATTCGACATCACCACGTCCACCGACGCGTCGGCGACCGGTAGGTGTTCGATCTCCCCGAGGCGAAACTCCACCGGCAGCTCTCCGGAGGCCTTCGCGAGGTCACGCGCCTTGGCCAGCATCTCGGGGGTCATGTCGATCCCGATCACGCGACCGCTGGGCCCGACGCGCCGGGCCGCGATGAAGCAGTCGATTCCGGCACCGCTGCCCAGATCCACCACGAACTCACCCGAGCGGAGCTCGGCGAGCTTTCCGGGCGTGCCGCACCCGAGACCGAGGTCGGCACCCGGCGGGAGCGCGTTGAGATCGGCGGCCGAGTACCCCAATGCCACGGACTGGGAGCCCGTAGCACAACACGAGCCCGCGTTGCTCCCACAGCACGAGGCCTCCGTGGACGGACTCGACTGGTTCTGTCCTTGCATCGACCGAACGGCGTAGCGCTCGCGGACCCGGGCTCGGACCGTATCCGCATCCAGGGCAGGGTCGGTCACGGGATGGTGACCCCCTCCGTTGAGGCGAGACGATAGTACATCCACTTCCCTTTCCGCCGGCCCTGAACGATCCCGGCTTTGGAAAGGACCCTCATGTGGTGGCTGACAGTGGCATGAGAGACCCCGAGGACTGCCTGGATCTCGCAGGCACACAGTTCCGGGCGCCTCCGGAGAAGGCTGACCGCGGTCATTCGGCTCATGTCGGAGAGGGCTCGCGCGCGGGCCAGAGCTTCGGCAAACCCTCGTGCATGGGTCACTTCACGAGAGAGCGCGCGGTATCCCGGGACGCAACAGCTCGCGTCCTCACCCGTGAGCCGTTCGAGCCGAGGGACCAGACCCAGTTCGACCTTCGTAGCCGCCATCATGTCGACCATGATGAACACGATATATGTAGATGGCGGTGAACACGACTCGGACTCCGCCGTCTCGGATCGGCCGGGTGAGTCGTGCGACCGGGTCTAGAGCTTCCCGACCTGGGGGACGAAGAGCAACGATATCGAATTCACGCAATGGCGGGTGTCCTTGGGAGTGAGCCCCTCGCCCTCGAAGACGTGACCGAGGTGGGCGTCGCAGTGGGCGCATCGGATCTCGATTCGCATTCCGTCCGGATCGCTCAACCGCTTGACCGCCCCGGGGATCTCCTCGTCGAAGCTGGGCCATCCGCACCGGGCATCGAACTTGTCCTTCGACCGATACAGCGGTGCGCTGCACCTCTTGCACACGTACGTGCCGGGTTGGAAGTGCTGTTCGTACTCTCCGGAGAACGGGCGCTCCGTACCCCGATGGACGATCACGGCCTCTTCCGCCCGGCTCAGCTTGCGGAACGAGGTCGCGGTCTCTCCGGCCATGCCCCGATAGGTGCGCAGCGAGATATTACAGCGCAGTGAACGGCGGCGCCGCCGTCGGATCAGTGCCGGTTCGTCGTGCCCGACCCGCGCGAGGGCGAACGGAACCACGCGACCGTGCGGCGGATCCCCTCCGGATAGGGGGTCGTGGGGCGGGACTCTCCCACGAGGGAATCGTACCTCGAGCCTCCCAGCACCACGGGGGTCTCGAAGAGATACGCCATCTCGTACGCTCCCCGGATCTCGGCGTTGAACGTACCGGCCACTCGCCACGCCCCCCTCCCGAAGACGCTGAGCTTCGCCGGGTGCCCGCCCTCCGCATACGCCAGTCGGACGAACTCTCGAGCGGGAATGGTTCCGGGTCCGGGGACGTGAACCGGGATCCCGTGCGCTGCGGGTGTTTCGACCAGGCGCATCATCGCCGCGGCGGCATCGTCGATGAGGATGAACTCGTGCGGAAGGTCCGCATCGAGCGGCCACCGGCAGCCCTTGCCCGAGATCGCCCCGTCGAAGATCGGGGCGAACAGTGGGTTGAGAACGTTCGGACCGTAGAAGTCCGGGTACCGAGGGAGCACGAGGCGGATCTTCCCGGCCGCGTGCGCGGCCATGTAGTCACGCTCGATCTCGGCCCTGAGTTGGCCCTTGACGGTCGTGGCTGCGAACGGATGGCTCTCTAGAACCGGATTCGTTTGCGGCACACCGTACGGGTAGACATTTCCGGGGAAGCCCAGGATCGCACCCGTGGCCTCGGCCGCGCTGCGGACGTTGGCCGCGATCCGCGGGACGAGCTCGGCCCAGCTTGGGTACGGTACGTTCACCGCGTGCACAATCACGTCCGCGCCCTTGCATGCCGCGATCGTCTCGGCGGCATCGAGCACGTCGGCACGGTATCGCTCCACTCCCGAGGGCAGAACTACAATGAGCTCCGGGTGGCGGGCCACGGCGCGAACCGTGTGACCGCGGGCGGCCGCGGAGCGAGCGACGGCATTCCCGATGCTTCCTCCCGCACCCAGCACCACGTACCGCATCGGGGGCCACTCCGGGACCAGAGGCTTAACGGTTTGGGAACGGGGAGGAAGCGGGTTAAGCGACCGAGCCCTCCGCCATCATGGTCCGATCTCCACCCGCTCCCATGGGCCTCGATCTCATCGAGCAGATCAGCGGAGGTCAGCTGAGCATCGACTGGGACGGGGTCCCGTGGATCGAGATCGACGCGGACCAGCGCGACCTGGAAGTGGACATCACCCCCGTCAAGAACCTCACTAAGGAGCTCCCGCGACTCCTCCTGTCGGGAGGAGTCGGGGAGATGCGGCAGGGTCTCTCGATACCTCGCCGCCTATCGGAACTCGGCTGGAGAGTGACCCTCAAGGTAGGGAAGCGACCGCTGGCCCGGCTCGGAAGAGGCGCGAGCGCCCTCACGGGCAACGTCCGCGTAGAGCTCGGCGCTCTTCCCGCTCTGCTGCGCCTGCTCTAGGCGGCCTTGGTCCGCGCGATGTGCGCAGCGGCGAGCGCAGCGGACTCTTCTTTGGTGAGGTCGCGCATGTGAACGGAGACCGACACGGTCCCGTTCACCTCGAGCTTGACGGGAGCTCCGACCAAGTTGAGCGTCAACCCCGTCAGCCGGAGGTCCAGCTGGGCGTGCTTGTCGCTCATGGCGCCGATCAGTCCCTCGACCATTCCCCTTCCCAGAACATCCTCTGTAGCGCTCATCGTCTCGGTCTCCAACCCAGGGTGCAGACCCCATCGCCCTATACGATTTCGGATGTCGGGAGGGCGGGAGGCAGCGTCTCCCGAGCCGGTGTGGCCGTGGGGCCCGTGGGTTCGGCATCAGCTGGTGTACCTTACGAAACGGGCGCACCGTAATCCGGCAGGAACTAGCTACGATGATGGCGAGATTCAGTCCACAGAGAACCGCCCGAACTACGCCATCCGATCACCCTCCTCGGCCGGGGTGCGACGATTCGGATCCCTTCCCCGCATGCAGATATATACCGATCCCGCTCGGATCGTCGTGCCGCCATCTCTCTCGATCTCCCCGTCGATAGAAAGTCCTGGTATCGGGCACACCATGGGGATCGACGGCGCGTCCGCTCGGAGCGTCCTTGCCATTCGGAACGCGAGGATCTACGCGGATCCGAACACGGCTCCGATCGAGCGGGGTACGGTTCTCGTTCGGGGGAATCGCATCGTGGAGATCGGAACGCGGGTAACGATCCCGCCGGAGGCCCGGATCATCGAGGGAGACGGTCGCGTGGTCACCGCCGGCTTCTGGAATGCCCATGTGCATTTTACCGAGCCAAAGTGGAGGAACGCGAGCCGTGCACCCGCGACGATCCTGGATGCCCAACTCCGCGAGATGCTCACCAGCCGCGGGTTCACCACGGCGGTCGACACCGGCTCCGACCCGAGGGTCACCCTACCTCTACGTCACCGAATCGATTCGGGGGAGCTCGCGGGCCCCTCGATCCTCACCGCGGGTCCGAGCCTGTTTCCTCCGCGAGGTCTGCCGTACTATCTTCGAGGCAGCATCCCGTTCTGGCTCCGCGACTCCGTCCCCCAACCTTCGACCCCCGCTGCCGCCGTGAGGGCCACCGAACGAAACATCGCGCACGGCAGTAACCTGCTCAAGCTGTTCACCGGGTCGTACGTCAAGCGGCGAAAGGTCAAGCCGATGCCCGAATCGATCGCGCGGGCCGCTGCCGACACGGCGCACGCGCACGGCCAGCTCGTCTATAGTCACCCCTCCAACCTCGAGGGCACACTGATCGCGATCCGAGCGGGGGTCGATATCCTCGCTCATCCTCCCGATACCACCGAGGGCGTGGAGGAGTCCTTGCTCCAGCAGATGGTCGCTCGCGGAATGGCGATGACCCCCACGCTCAAGATGTTCGCGGACACTGTGACCGTGAACCCCCAGTATCTCGACCCGATCTACGACGTGGTGACTCGATTCCACGCCTTGGGCGGCCAGCTCCTCTTCGGCACGGACGTCGGCTACATGCGCGATTACGCGACGGAGGACGAGTTTCGCGCGTTGGCGCGATGTGGAGTGAACGCCCCTGCCATCCTGAGGATGCTGACCACGGCGCCCGCGGAGCGGTTTGGGATGAGCGACGACGTAGGATCGATCACCGTAGGTAGACGCGCGGACCTGACCGTACTCAACGACGATCCCATGAAGGACGGACGTGCATTTGCGCGAGTGGGCGCGACCGTCCGCGACGGCCGCGTACTCTACCATCAACTCTAGAGGCGCGATGCAGGTCCTGCCACCTACCCGTGGAAGCTACTCCTTCCCGTTCCTCGACTCTCGGGTCGAAACCCCGACCTCGATGACCTTCCGTTTTTCCACCCGAGGCTCGGGGTTCACGTTCCAGTCGAACCAGGCCGTGCGACTTCAGATTCCCGGAATCCAGGATCCGTGGGGTCCCGCGCGGCTGCTCTCGCTCTCGTCGAGCCCCACCGAGACCGACTGGATCGCAGTGACGGTCAAGATGACCGGCTCCCCGTTTAAGGAGGCACTTCGGAACGTGAAACCCGGGGATCGGGTCCAAGTCTTCGGACCGCTGGGCGATCTGATCTACGTTCCCACTCGTCCCGCTGTCATGATTGCCGGTGGCATCGGGATCACCCCGTTTCGAGGGATGACCCGATTCGCGGTCGACCGAGGGGTCGACCAGCCGATAACGCTCCTGTACAGCGCCCGGGTCCCGGAGGAGTTCGCCTTCAGGACCGAGCTCGACGAGATGGCCCAGCGACACCCGAAGCTCCGGATCGTGTACACCGTCACCCGCCCGCAGGAGGCGACCGTCCCCTGGAAGGGCCGGGTGGGACGGATCGACGAGCGGCTGATCCGCGAGGCCGCGGCGGACCTCGATGCTCCGAACTTTTACTTTGCCGGACTCCCGGAGATGATCGAATCCACGATGGAGATCCTGCGATCTCGGTTGGGGATCCCGGAGGAGCGTCTCTGGTGGGAACCCTTCCGGGGTTACTGAACGATCGATGGGAGAGGCCCGAAGCGAGAACCCCCTGCCTCCTCTCGGGCCCGGGGCTTCGGCGAGGGTGCGGATCCACGAGGACGATACCATCGGCCTCTTCCGTGGCTCCGTCTTTCGGACGTACCACCGCGGCTCTCTAGTCCCGGGCGACGGGAGCGACGGCTCGAACCAGGTGAGATGGACCATGAGAGCGACACGTGGGCACACGCTGGCCCTGAAGGATCGAGCCGATGCTGGCCGCCAACTGGCGGAGCGTTTGCTCCACCTTCAACCGGAGCGTCCGGTGATCCTTGCTCTACCTCGCGGCGGAGTTCCGGTTGGATTCGAGATCGCCCGACGGCTTGACGCTCCGCTCGATGTCCTTCTGGTCCGGAAGGTCGGCGACCCGCGCAATCCGGAGTACGGACTCGGCGCGATCGTGGAAGACGACGGCCTTCTTCTAGATGAGGACCGGGTTCGAGCGACGGGGATCACCCGCGTCGACCTGGAGCCCGTGATCAGACGAGAGCGAGAAGAGATCACGCGCCGGGCACGGATCTATCGTGCGAACCGGCCCCGGATCGATTGGAAGGAACGAACCGTGATCGTCGTGGACGACGGGGCCGCGACCGGTGGCACGCTGTTGGCCGCGCTCCGGATGGCTCGCGAGCAAGGGGCTCGCCGGATCGTGGTCGCCCTGGGGGTAGCCCCGGCGGACACGTGCCAACGTCTGAAGCGAGAGGTCGATGAGCTGGTCGTCCTGCTGGAGCCCGAGTCGTTCTATGCCGTGGGACAGTTCTATGAACAGTTTGAGCCCGTGGAAGACGACGAGGTGGTGGAACTCCTGCGGAGGGCCACGGGTCGGTAGATGAAGGTCGCGGTCGTCGGCGGGGGAATCGTCGGGCTCTTCACCGCGCTTTACCTCGAACGAGCGGGGGCCGAGGTCACGCTCTTCGAGGAGGGGAAGCCGGGCGGCCGCTCCGATCACGCAGCGGGGATCATCGAGCCGGCCACCGTCTACCGGACGAACACCTTCGCGTTCCTGCGTCGGGTCTGGAAACTCTGGCGAGATCGAACCTGTACGTTTCGAAGCGTTGACGGAAGATGGCTGGCCGAGAGCCTCCGACAGTTGGAGAGGGACCCCATCGCGGGCACCGACGATGGCCTCCGGGAGATGGCAGAGACGTCCGTCGCCGGATACGCTGAACTGGCCGCTCGGAAGAACGACTTCGCGTACACCCAGAAGGGCCTCCTCGAGCGATACGACGACCGGGACCACTTCCTGGAGGATCGCGCCGTCGCACTGTCGAGGGGCTCGACCGTTCCCGTGGAGGTGCGGGAGGCGGAGGGGAGCGCGGGGAGCCTATTCTACCCCTCCGTTGGGTGGCTGCATACCGAACGATTCGTGCAGCGGATCCTGCGCGAGCTGACCCATACTCAGACCTGCGTTCCCACGGACTTAGGCAACAGGTAGGCAGCAGGTCGCTCCGAGGGCCGTGACGAGGTCTTTCTGCTCCTGGGTCAGCCGGGTGACCCACTCCCGGACCGATTTCCCGGCACCGAACCGTACCCACGACACGCTCTCGAGAGAGCGGAGTGCCTCCGAGAGGTGCCGCTCGGGGTATTTCGCCTGCAGCTTCCGCTCCGCCCAACTCCACAAGAGATACGCCAGATAGACCACCGTAGCGTAGGCGTCGAGGCGGTCCTTCCGTCGATATCGCACCGGGCCGAGGGAGAGTTCCCCCTTGCTCGTGCGGAACGCCTTCTCGATGGCGTCTTTCGCGAAGTAGGTCCGGTACATCGCTCGGCCATCGAGGGAGAGATTCGTGCTGAACAGAAGAAAGCGTCCGTCCAAGGCCCGTTCCACATCGACCGACTTCGGGTCGACCCGAAATCCCCGTCGCCCCGGGGAGGACACGATCACCTCCCCCAACTCCGCCTTGATCTCGGCCAACCGATCCTTCGAGACCGGCCCTTCGAGTTCCTGCAGGAGGAGATCGCGGGCCTGACGGTCGTCCGCCTTCCTCGACAGGTTCTCCACCACCGCGATCCGCATCTTCGGGAACTCCATCAGCGGGGCCGTGAACGCCCGCGCATACACCGCTCCGCCGTGCGAGGTGCCTACCACATACTCGGAGCGCTCGAGCTTCTCCCCCGGCCATCGGGAGGCGTAGGCGACCGCCGCCGAGCTCCATCCCTTGACCGAGCCGACCACCTCGTAGCCCGCGTCGACCGCCCGCTGCACGTTCGGCTTCGAGGTCATCCCCTTGTCCATCACGAGGGTCAGGTGCTTCAGCCCCTGACCCCGGAGGAACTCGAGAGTGGGAGTGACACTGAGGAAATCGTTCTGCCCACCGTAGAGAGCTCGACAGAGGAGGGGGTGATGATGCTCCTTCGAGACCACCATCCCGAAGCCCACCACGACCGCGGTGCCACGTTCATCGTGCCCCAGCTGAGCGTAGGGGCAGTGGCTCCCGTAGTACGCCTGCTTGGTAATGTCGTAGTAGGCGCCGGCCGGCTCACGCGAGGAACCGCGCCAACCGTGGGTCAGCTCCTGCTGGAGAAGGAGGCCCCGATCGTGCCAGGTCTTCTCGGGAGTGAGATGGCAGAGTCCGAAGAGCGCATTCTCGAAGTGGCGTGGGGTCAGGGTCTCGGCATCGAGCGAGAGCCAGCCCGGAAGGGGGCTGGCGCGGAACCAGTCAGGGAGATGGAGGAGGGGGACCCGGGCCGTGGCCTGGTTGAGTCCCAAGGTGAGGACCCACGCGGCCTCCTTCTCGTCGAGGCCGAGGATCTCCTGGACCCGGGACCGGACCTTGAGCTCCTGAGCCGCCGCGTAGAAGACCGCCAGGGCTCCGACCGGGAACGCGGAGTGGATCATCCCGACCCGTGGCTGGGGAGCGGCGAGGAGGTTCCCGTGGCGATCGCACGGACCGAGATAGCGCAAGAATCGCTGGCGCGACCGACCCATCTGGGGGTCCCAGTAGGACTCGTACTCGCAGAGGTAGAACCGGTCGCCCTGAGGCTTGACCCGGGTATAGGCCATATGGCGTCTAATAGGCGCTATACGAGATAAACCTGCCGATGGAGCGGCCGCCCGAGCTTCGAGGAGGAACGATCAGTCGAGAAGCGCCTGCTGCCTATGATGCGTGGAACTCAGGTCAGATCGTGCGTGAGCGCGTGAATCACGTCGGACTGGACGGAACCGTCCGGACGGGAGAAGGTACGACGAGCTTCGACACGGTTGCGGTCAGCACCGGCGTGACCTCGCGGAAACTCGGCCTCCCACTCACGGGCGTGAAGGGGTACGGCTGGCACCTTCGAAGCCCCACGAACGTCGAGGTCGCGACCATCTACGTGGACCGGGGAATCGCCGTCGTTCCGTTCCAGGACGAGCTCAAAGTAACGGGCGGCTGGGATTTCGACCTTTCCGCGAGCCTCTCACATTCGCGCAGTATTCTCGCCGCAGTGAAGGAAGTCGTGACCATCGACGAGATCCTCGATTTCAACAGCGGTTCCCGCCCGTGCACTCCGGACGGATTGCCGATCGTCGGAAGGAAGGAGCGACTGATCATCGCGAATGGGGGGTTCCGACTGGGTTGGAGCTTCGCTCCGGCCCTGGGCAAGCACGCCGCGCTCCTGTGCACGAAGCAGGCCGACAACGATCCGTTCCTCTCGAGATACTGCGGGGCGCTGCACGCCGGGCCCGTCTAGGAGTGTGTATCCATATGGAGGGAATTGCGGCGAGGGTGCCGTTCGCCCCGAAGAGTACCACGATTTTCAGGGGAACCGAAATGCCCCGAACTTTAACAGCACCCCGGGTGCCTCGACCGATTGGCCCTAAACTTGAGAGAACATCTTTGCCCAGTCCAGGTTGGTCCGAGCAGTCCCGTAGTCTCCGGAGGCGATTGCCTGTTCGGCCAAGTCCGCATAGCGAGCGACGAGGCGTGCCCGCTCCTCGTCCCCCATCCCGTCCTCTCGTTGCTCCAGCGTGGTTTCGAGCACGTTGAGTCTTTCCATCAGATTCATCTCGTTGGCCCCACCACGAGGGGAGGCCTCCTCGCGGATTAGCTCCCCTATGTAGCGCCTCCTCCTACTCTCTGAGAAACCGCGAATTGTTACGGGCCGAAACTCACTCGTGAAAAGCCGCGAGGAGTTACAGTACTGGGGGAGGTTCCGTTTTAAAGCCTGGGGGAGGGGGACCCTTAAATACCTGTTTAAATAGTATATATACGCGCTATGACACGAATTCGAATCGAGAACGTGGTGGCCTCTACATCGCTCGGGGACGAACTCGACCTGCAGTCGATCGGCCTCGCTCTCGATGGCGCAGAGTACAATCCCGAGGAGTTCCCCGGACTGATCTACCGGCTCAAACAGCCCAAGACGGCGATCCTCCTCTTCCGTTCGGGTAAGGTCGTGTGCACGGGTGGGAAGAGCTGGAATCAGGTGAATGAGGCGGTCCACACGGTTTCCGAGCTGATCCGCAAGGCGGGCCAGAAGATTCTCGCGCACCCCAAGATCCAGGTTCAGAACATCGTCGCGACCTCCGACCTCGGGAGCGAGGTCAACCTGAACTCGATCGCGGTCACCCTCGGTCTCGACCGCGTGGAGTACGAGCCCGAGCAGTTCCCCGGACTGGTCTGCCGCCTCACGAAGCCGCGCGTCGTGGTGCTCCTCTTCGGTAGTGGTAAGCTGGTCTGCACCGGGGCCCGTCGACCGTCGGACGTTGAACTTGCGGTAAGGACCATCACGGCGGAGCTGCGGCGGGCAGGGCTCTTGCGCGCGGAGCGAGACCCGACGCCGGATCGCGCGCCTACCGTGGTTCGTGCCGCGTCTTCACGAGTTCCCGCCCGTCGCCCCGGACGGGTACCGGCTGTGATGAACCGAGCTGAAATCCCTGCATCGGAGTGAAGAAATGAAGACCATGAAGCCGAGTTATCCCCGGAGAAGAAAAATGCTGGCGACGCCATTCGCACCGTTGCCGGATGACGAGTTTCGCCAATTGGTCGCAAGCGGTCTGGCGATTCCATCCCAGCAGGGTACGGGGCTATTCGTTGCGAAGTGGCGAGACGGTCCCGGACTGGGCGCGGAACCATTCCTCGTCGCCCTCCGTGCGCAGGGATCCACGCTCGAGGTCCGGAGATTCAATGACGACGTCAACATTCGGGTAGTTCGAAGCACCAAGGGCGGAAGCGGGCCGTCGCCCTCTCCCTCCCGGAAGGCCTCCGCCTGAGCGGCTGCTTCAACGATTCGATGGCTCCCGATCAACTTCCTCAACGCCGCCCGGTCCGAAACCGCCTAACGGGGCCGACGCCTCCGAGTGGGGCGACATGACGACGGAATGCGAGACGCCGGGCTGCATGCATCAGAGGCGGTTGCACCCATCGGATGGTCAATGCCGCGCGTGCGCCTGCACCGCATATACTCGGAGCGGCCCCGGGCACCAAACGAAAGCCGCTCGGAAGCAGGTCGCATCATCTCTGCGATGGTGAGCGGGGGTCGCGCATTGCCGATCCGATCCGAGCATCGCGACCCGCAAATCCCACTTCCCATCGAGCTCCGCGATAGTAAACGGTTCAGGACTGTCGGCGCAGCCCGTGATACTTCCAAGGCACGGCAGTCCCCGCGACGCACCTGAACGAACGGCCGCTCAGCCACGCTACGGACGAGCCGGCCCTTCTCGACGGGCTACGACGGACCACATCAGAGGGATCCGGCCCTGGTCCTTGGTAAGGTGCCACCAACCATTCAGATCGCGGGTCATGAAACTGAACCTTCGCCAGTACGTGTACGGGTACTCGCGTACCGACTCGATTGTGAGCCCTCGCCGGGCCAACGCCGATAAGGTTTCGGACACCGGGTGGATCCACGAGTAGCTTACTCGATGTCGCATCTTCACGTTGGTCGCGTAGGTTCCGTCATATTCCTCTCGCAGGGCTCGGGTCCCGAAGTAAGGGAACTTAAGCTCGAGACGGGTCGTGGTGGCTTCGTTCGGGAAGACGTCAGCAATCGGATGGTCTTCGAGGAAGTAGAGCCTCCCGCCCGGGTTCAGGAACCTCCCGACGACTTGGGCCCATCTGTCGATGTCGGGAAGCCAGCACATCGCTCCCTTCCCGGTGTAAATGATGTCAAACTGCTCCTCGAGGACCTCGGGCAGGTCGTAGACGTTCGATTGGACAAAGCGAGCCTTGATCCCGGTATGTCGTGAGAGTCGGCGTGCGGCCCTGATTGCGGGGAGTGAAAAGTCTACTCCGGTCACTCTGGCGCCACGCCGCGCCCAGGAGAGGGTGTCGAGGCCGAAATGACACTGAAGGTGGAGGAGGGAGCTCCCTCGCACTTCTCCCAACTCCTCGACTTCGATGGGTCGGAGGGTCGAGCGTCCTCGGAGGAACGAGGCGACGTCGTAGGAGGGAGAAGCGATGTGCAAGGGCACGCTCTCGTCCCATTTGCGGCGGTTGACGTTCATCCGCCGGCGATCGCTCGCTCTCACGCTCCCGGACTCGGTCGATAGATGATAACACGAACGTCGACCCCCTGTTCCCTTCCTCAGCCCTCCATTCCCGGCTCTCGTAACGGGGCAGGCGGTGGGGTAGGCGGGGCCCGACCACCCTGATGAGCCGGGCGCGTTGCGAACCCTACCGAGACTGTGTGGAAAGTCGTACGTAGGTTTATCCGGTAGTACTGCTCTATTAGAGCCGTATGGCTCGAAGAGTCCGCCTTGAAGCGACGAACAAGTTGACCGTGGAGAACATCGTGGGGTTCATCCGTCGTCCCGTGGTTCCTCACGGTACGGGAGCGAAGGTCACCTGTCCGAAGGAGTTCCTGGGGAAGACCGTCTATCTCGTCATCACGGACGAGGACTGGCCGGAGGATTGGCCCCGCCATCGGAGGCGGGCATGAGCGGCTACATTCCCGCAATCCATCGTCGTCAGCGGATCCTCCTGCCGGAGACCCTGGACGACTATGTGACCGAGGAGAATCCCGTACGGTTCCTCGATGCCTTTGTCGATGGGTTGGATCTACGCGAGCTGGAAATCACCCACGCCGAGTTGAACACGACGGGGCGCCCCCCTTACGACCCCGCGGCCCTGTTGAAGCTCTACCTCTATGGCTACCTCTACGGGGTCCGTTCCAGTAGGAAACTGGAACGAGAGTGCCGCCGCAACCTCGAGGTGATGTGGCTGCTGCGCAAGCTCACCCCGGACTTCAAGACGATCGCCGACTTCCGTCGAGACAATGTCGATCACGTCCGACCGCTCTTCCAGCGGCTCGTGGCGCTGTGCCGGGAGCTTCGCCTCTTGGAAGGGGATCTGGTGGCGATCGACGGGAGTAAGTTCCGCGCCGTGAACTCGAAGGACCGCAACTTCAATCGTGCGAAGCTCGCCGACCGAATGAAGTCGGTCGAGAAGAGCATTGACCGGTATCTGCGGGAGTTGGACGAGAACGATGCAAAGGAGGCGGAGAACCCCGGCCTGCCCGCGAGCGTTCCGAACCTCAAGGAGAAGATCGAACGGATGAAGGAACGGCAGCGGCGGTATCGGGAACTCCTCGATCAATTGGAGACGACGGGCGCGACGGAGATCTCCCTGACGGACCCGGACAGTCGCATGATGAAAGGGAACAACGATCGGATGGAGGTCAGCTACAACGGGCAGATCGCTGTCGAGGCCGACAGCAAGCTCATTGTCGCCTACGATGTCGACAACAAGGCGTCCGACCATCACCAGCTCGCCTCGATGGCGGAGCAGGCTCGAGCGGCTCTACGACGGTCGTCTCTACGGGCTGTCGCGGACCGCGGATACTACGATGGCGAGCAGGTCCGTCGATGCATCGAGCGGGACATCATGCCGTACGTTCCGGAGCCCGAGAAGGGGCGAGGGGCAGCCGAACGGACCGACATGGCTCCGGAATTCCAGCGAGACCGGTTCGTCTATGATCCCGCGACCGACACGGTTCAGTGCCCCGTCGGAGCTCGGTTGACCCTCCGTGGGGAGCATCGGATCCGTTGGCACCAGCGCCCGGAGGGAATCCTCGTGCGCGAATATCGGACGGATCAGTGTCCTTCCTGTCCGCACTTCATGACGCGGTGCACCCACAATCCGATCGGACGCCGATTCTATCGGCGAGAGAACGATGAGCCCCTTGAGGCGATGCGGAGGCGAATGCGAACCGAGGAGGGGGACCGAATCCTCGCCGAGCGCAAATCCGTCGTGGAACACCCGTTCGGCACGATCAAGCGAGCGTTCAATCAAGGCTACCTGCTGCTGAAGGGGCTTCGGAAGGTGATCGGGGAGATGGGGCTCACGATGATGGCGTATGACCTACGGCGTTTGCTGAGCCTGGTCGGAACCCGAGCTCTGGTAGCCCACCTGTCGAGCGAACGAAAGGCTCGAGTGGCCGCGGCCTGAACTTCCCTCTCGCCCCGAATTCGAGCGGGCAAAGGAAGTCGAGGGATCTCGCGGACCAGCCGACGTTTTTACACAGTCTCTACCCGTTTTCGGCTCCAGACACGATGAGGGTCCAACGACCACGAGTCGTCCTGACGGCTTTAACTCGCGAACCCCTATTCGAGCAAGATGGCGACGCGGACCGATCCTCCTCGCCTACGGCTTCCCATCGTCGGCCGTCGTCTGCTCCTCCGCGTACCGGAACCGACGGATGCCGCTGCCATCGCGCGTGCGCTTCGGGACCGCAAGGTGACTCGGCCGATTCATTTGCCCGCCCGTTACTCGATCCACGACGCGCGGGAGTTCATCCGTCGAAGCCATCGGGGGCTGAAGGACCGGTCGACGTACTACCTTTCTATCATCCTTCAAAAGAACGGGGAGCTCATCGGTGGTTGTGGTCTTGATCAGATCCGGTTCGACCACCGGAATGGACACGTCGGCTACTGGATCGCACGCCCTCACTGGGGGAATGGATACGCCTCGGAGGCGGCGTCCATCCTCATTGCGGCCGGATTCCGGGAGCTCAGCCTCCACCGGATTCACACCGGTGCATTCCCCGACAATGATCGGTCGATTCGGGTGCTCCGACGATTGGGCTTTCGAACTGAGGGACGTGCCCGCCAAGACAGTCTCGTGGACGGTCGATATCGCGATTTGGTCCTCTTCGGGCTCCTTCGGCGAGAGTTTCGACCGTTCCGACCTCGGCGCGCCCCATAACGAAATCCACCGAGACTGTGTAAAAACGTCGGCCGGTTCGAGAGATCCCTCCACTCCTTTGTCCGTTCGAATTCGGGGAAGAGGGGAGTTCAGGCCGCAGCCCCTCGAGCTCTTCGTTCGCTCGATAGGTGGGCCACCAGAGCTCGGGTTCCGACCAGGCTCAGCAACCGTCTCAGGTCATACGCGATCATCGTGAGCCCCATTTCCCCCATCACCTTCCGAAGCCCTTTCAACAACAGGTAGCCTTGGTTGAACGCTCGTTTGATCGTGCCGAACGGGTGTTCCACGACCGATTGGCGCTCGGCGAGGATTCGCTCTCCCTCGTCGGTTCGCACTCGCCTCCGCATCGCCTCCAGATGCTCATCGTTCTCTCGTCGATGGAACCGTCGTCCCATCGGATTGTGGGTGCACCGTGTCATGAAGTGCGGACAGGAAGGACACTGGTCCGTCCGATATTCGCGCTCGAGAATTCCCCCCGGGCGCTGGTGCCAATGGGTCCGACGCTCCCCACGGAAGGTCAACCGAGCTCCGGCGGGGCATCGAACCGTGTCGGTCGTGGGATCGTAGACGAACCGGTCTCGCTGGAATTCCGGAGCCATGGCGGTCCGTTCGGCTGCCCCTCGCCCCTTCTCGGGCTCCGGAACGTACGGCGTGATGTCCCGCGCGATGCATCGACGGACCTGCTCGCCATCGTAGTATCCGCGGTCCGCGACAGCCCGTAGAGACGACCGTCGTAGAGCTGCCTGAGCCTGCTCCGCCATCGAGGCGAGCTGGTGGTGGTCGGACGCCTTGTTGTCGACATCGTAGGCGACAATGAGCTTGCTGTCGGCCTCGACGGCGATCTGCCCGTTGTAGCTGACCTCCATCCGGTCATGGTTCCCTTTCATCATGCGACTGTCCGGGTCGGTGAGGGAGATCTCGGTAGCCCCGGTCGTCTCCAGCTGCTCGAGCAGACCTCGATAGCGGCGCTGTCGTTCCTTCAGCCGCTCGATCTTCTCCTGGAGATTCGGGACGCGCAACGGAAGACCGGGATTCTCCGATTCCTTCGCGTCATTCTCATCCAGCTCACGCAGGTAGCGATCGATGCTCTTCTCGATCGCCTTCGTCCGGTCGGCGAGCTTCGCACGATTGAAGTTGCGGTCCTTCGCGTTCACCGCTCGGAACTTACTCCCGTCGATCGCCACCAAATCTCCCTCCAGCAGGCGGAGTTCTCGGCCGAGAGCCACGAGCCGCTGGAACAAGGGTCGGAAGCGATCGACATTGTCCTTGCGGAAGTCGGCAATCGTCTTGAAGTCCGGGGTGAGCTTGCGCAGGAGCCACATCACCTCCAGGTTGCGATGGCACTCCTGTTCCAGCTTCCGACTGGAACGCACCCCGTGGAGGTAGCCATAGAGGTAGAGCTTCAGCAGAGCCGCGGGATCATACGGTGGTCGTCCCGTCTCGTTCGGTTCGGCGTGAGTGATCCCGAGCTCGCTCAAGTCCAAGCCGTCGACGAACACATCGAGGAACCGCACCGGGTTCTCCTCCGTCACGTAGTCGTCCAGAAGGTCGGGCATCAGAATCTGCTGGTGACGGTGAACGGCTCGAACGTAGCCGCTCATGGTCGCCTCCCTCGGCGAGGTCGATCCTCGGGCCAATCCTCGTCGGTGATCACCAGATAGACGGTCTTCCCCAGGAACGCCCTCGGACAGGTGACCTTCGCTCCAGTTCCGTGAGGAACCACAGGTCGACGGATGAACCCGACGATGTTCTCCATGGTCAGCTTGTTCGTCGCTTCGAGATGGACAGTTCGAGCCATATGGCTCTGACAGAGTAGTACTACCGGATAAACCTACGCACGAGTTTTCACACAGTCTCCACCCGTTGTGAGCTGGCGACCGCCCCGGGTTTCAAGTCGGAAGCAGGCGGTTCGATGACGGCGGACCGCGATGATCAACACGCCCAGGGGCAGCCGTCCGAGGTACCCCGAGGACTCAAGGTAGCTCTCCGCGTGGTTCGCAGTCCTCATGCCTCCCCTCTCAGGCGAACATCCGGGAGCGGCTACATACGCGGAGCCTCCGCGACTCGTAACGGGGTCAATCTCGCGATAGCCGCGCGCCCTCGGACATAGATATAGAACCTTCCCGATGGCCCGTGTGGATCCTGTAGCGGGGCCGATCCAGACCTCCCATGTCCGACGTGACCAACCGGCAATGGCTCTTCGAGAAACGGCCGGAGGGCCCGGTGGGGCCCCAAAACTTCCGTTGGGCCCTGTCGGACATTCCCTCGCCCGCGGAGGGACAGATGCTGGTCCGGAACCTGTGGCTCTCGTTCGAACCCACGCAGGTGCTGAACATGTTGACACCCCCGGAGGAAGGGGGGTACGCTCTCGGGGCGCCCATGGGCGGGTTGGCGACGTCTCAGGTCCTTGCGTCGCGGATCCCCGCGTTCCGACCCGGCGATCTCGTCTACGGGTTCTCGGCGTGGGAGGATTACTCCGTGGTCGACGGCAAGGGATACTGGGACACGATCAAGGTGCCGCCGGGGGTCCCCCCGAACCTGGCCGCTGGGACCTTGGGCATCACCGGGATCGTCGCCTACTTCGGGGTCACGGAGATCGCGAAGCCCCGCCCCGGCGAGACGTTCGTCGTCTCCGCCGCGATGGGAGGAGTAGGGTCGGTCGCGGCTCAGATCGCCAAGGTCCTGGGGCTCCGCGTGATCGGGATCGCGGGAGGGAAGGAGAAGTGCGATTGGCTGCGCGAGGAGGCCCACCTCGACGGCGCGATCGACCACCGGAGCGAGAATGTGGCCGCCCGGCTCGATGCGCTCTGCCCCCAGGGGATCGACATCTTCTTCGACAATGTGGGCGGGCCGGTCCTGGACCTGGCCCTCGAGCGTCTTCGTCCCCACGGGCGGATCGTGCTCTGCGGGATGACGGCCCAGTACCGCCAGACGCCGCGCGTACCGGGTCCGATGAACTATCCGCAACTCATCATGGTGAACGGTCGCATGGAGGGGTTGCTCGGCCGGGACTACTTCGACCGATTCCCCGAGGCGATCGCCGCGCTGCGCGCGTGGATTGACGCAGGGAAGCTCAAGTCCAAGGAGGACGTTGCAGTCGGGTTGGAGAACGCTCCCGCCGCCCTCGCGCGCCTGTACTCCGGAGCCAATGCCGGGAAGCAGCTGTTGAAGATCGCCGACCCGGCGCCGCCCTTCCCGGGTTGAGCCCGGTCCAGGTCACCATCCTCTTGCTGACGGGACTCCGTTCACGGCTGATAGTTCTCGCGCCTCGGGACCTACTCATCCCGCCGCTGACAACCCGCGAGATAAGTTCGTTCGGCTACGGTTCGTGGACTCCTTCCCGCGCCGGAGTTAAGGCCTAGATAGTCGATGAAGGGACCCGATGGGAAACCCGCGAGTGGTCGTCCTGGGAGCCGGGTTCGGGGGACTTGAGCTCAGCACGATGCTCTCCGAAGCGCTCGGGGAGCGTCTGGATCTCACACTGATCGATCAGAACGACTCCTTCGTATTCGGCTATTCAAAGCTCGACGTGATGTTCGGGCGCAAGCTCCCCGATGCGGTGCGACTTCCCTACGATCAAATCCGCCAACCGGGAGTTCGTTTTCGTCAGGAGACGATTACCGCGATCGACCCTCAACGGCGCCGGGTAACGACCGACCGGGCGAGCTACGAGGCGGATATCCTCGTGGTCGCACTAGGGGCGGATTACGACCTGGCCGCGACCCCGGGGCTCGCCGAGGCCGGCCACGAGTTCTACTCCGTGCCGGGGGCCGTAGCCTTGCGATCGATCCTCCCGACCTTCTCGAAGGGCCGCGCGATCGTGGGGGTCACCTCCACGCCGTTCAAGTGTCCCCCGGCGCCGAGCGAGGCCGCGCTCTTGCTGCACGATTATCTGACCACGAGGGGGGTCCGCGAGGCCTGCGAGATCAGCCTCGTCCTCCCGTTCGAGGTCCCAATCCCTCCGGCACCCTCGAGCTCGCGGGCCCTGCTCGCTGCCTTCGCGGAGCGAGGTATCACGTTCGTCTCCGGGCGGGAGGTCCGTTCGCTCGACCCTGCGCGCCGCGTGGCGGTGCTCGACGACGGGAGAGAACTGCCGTTCGATCTCTTCCTCGGCGTTCCCGTGCACCGGGTCCCAGAGGTGGTCGCGAAGAGTGGGATGACCGAGGACGGCTGGATCCCGGTCGACGCCAGAACCCTCGCGACTCGATTCCCTGGCGTCTACGCCGTGGGCGACGTAACGGACATTTCTGTCCCCAAGGCGGGGGTCTTTGCGGAGGGAGCCGCCCGCGTTGTCGCCCAATCACTGATCGTGGAGCTGAAGGGTGGGGACAAGCCTCCCGCCTACAGCGGAGCGGGTTCGTGCTACGTCGAATTTGGCGGGAGTCGGGTGGGTCGCGTGGACGTGGACTTCCTGTCGGGGCCAACGCCCACGGGGGCGTTCCAAGAGCCTTCCGAGGCCCTCGTCCGCGAGAAGGAGCAGTTCGGAGCACGTCGGCGCGCCCGCTGGTTCGGACTCGGGGATTGAGCATCTTCGGGCGATACCATCGGGGACCGAAGCCGCTCCGATGATGCTGCCTTCGGAAGCTGAAGGACTCTTCGGGGCCTGAGCCAGGGTAGAACCAGAGTTGAGACGCCGGCTCGAAAAGGACCCGTCAGAGAACCCCCTGGTTCGGAAGAGGTCGGAACAACTAGGGGTCACTACCCGACGCCGGACACCCATTTCTGAGCGGCCTTCGCCACCCCATAACGAACAAAACGACACCCGACCCGTGCTCGCGGCGTGCCGAAAAAAGAGAGTTACTCCAAGGTGAGCACAGAGCTATCTGCCGCCGCGTCGAACACCTGTCGGTTGGACTATGACGCATTCCGAAGAGCTTGCGGGCCGGTCTCCCGAGATCAAGCGAGTTTTGGTAACAGGGGCGACGGGACAGCAGGGAGGGGCCCTCGCGCGCATTCTTCTTCGGCGCGGTCATCACGTGAAGGCCTTGACTCGAAAGCCTGAGAGCACCGCCGCCACCGAACTGAAGCGAGCGGGAGCCGACGTGATCGTCGGGGACCTCGGGGATCGCGCCTCGGTCGAACGGGCGGCGAAGGGGGTCGACGTGGCGTATATCGTGGCGACTCCCTATGAACAGGGCACAGCCGCCGAGACTCGATTCGCTACGAACGGCGTCGACGCAGCGCAGCACGCCGGGGTCCCGTACATCGTTTACTCCTCGGTGAGCGACGCCGATCGGAAGACGGGTATCCCCCACTTTGACAGCAAGGCCACCGTGGAGGCACATCTCAAGCAACTGGGTACCGACTACTCCATCGTTGCGCCGGTGTTCTTCATGGAGAATCTGTTCGCACCGTGGATCACCGCGGGTTTCGCGAAGGGGGTCCTCGCGACGGGAATCGCTCCCGACCGAAAGCTGCAGCTCATCTCGCTACCGGAGGTCGGGGAGTTCACGACGCTCGCCGTGGAGCAACGGAGTGCCTTCCGGGGAAAGCGAATCAACATCGCCTCCGATGAACTCACCATGCCCGAGATCGCCCGACAGGTCTCGGAGGCGGCCGGAGAGAAACTAGCGTACTACCCGGTTCCTCTCGAGGAGGTGCGACAACAGAGCGAGGATTTCGCGAAGATGTACGACTGGTTCAATCGGGTCGGCTACAGCGTCGACATCCCGAAGCTGAAGCGGGAGTACCCCCAGGTCCACTGGACCTCGTTCCAGGCATGGGCCGAGACGCAGAACTGGTCGCGGGTCATACCGCCGTCCACCAAGGCGTGACGGGTCCGTTTATCCCCACGAATTCGGAACATAGCTGGCTGTAAATGGAAGGGACCCGTCTTGCCCGCCGCTGACCCGACCCCTCCGCGGACGAACCAGAGTTAAGAACCCGTCTGGGGTCCCGTTCTCTCGGTGTACGGCGCGGCCCGACCTCTGACCAGCTCCGGCGGCACAGCCAAGACACTGATTCTAATCGGCTTGGTCCTGCAACTGATCGTTGCTCTCATCTTTCTCTTTGGGCTCGGGATCGCCGCACTAGTGACCCTTCCGGTGGGCATCGGCTTCGCTTTGGCAGCCGTCTGGCTGGTTTTCGGTCTCATCGACTTCCTGTTTTTGTATCTTGTCTATGCTCTCTGCTACCGGCGGACACGGAACGGCGAGTACGAGGAAGCGAAGACCCCGACGCTGGTCTTTGGCGTTCTCGCGCTAATCTTTGGAGGAGTCATCCCGGGGATTCTTTACTTCATCGCCTTCGTCAAGCTCGGCGACGCGGCCCGCGAGCAGAAGCGGCAGCAAGCAACCGGCCCTCCCCCGGCGTACGCCTATCCTCCCGCCTCTGGAGTTGCCTCGCCCCCCTCAGCGGCCCTGCCTCGCGTTTCGACCGGACCGAGCCCGTCGCCCGCGCTGGGAGCCAGCTCAACCAAGTTCTGCCCGGGCTGTGGAAATCCCTTCGCTGCAGACCAGATGTTCTGCCCTTCCTGCGGACGACCCCGAACCTAGGAGAGCCCTCGCGGAGGTTTCCCGCCCCAGGTTCCGGGCTGCCCGCTTTTCCGGTGCATGTCCCCTCCGGACGCGGTCAGCGGTTTCGTTACAAGGGTGTGGAACGGCCATGCTGAGATCGAATTCGTATCGGTTTCAGCGGATTCGTTGTCCGTCGAGAAGGACCGAATGTCGGCCATCTCGGGCTTTCGGCTCCTCCGGGGTTGTGTCCGAACTCGTCGACCGCATGGCGGTTCAATCGATCTCTGGAGGTGCTGGCGACACATCCCGTTCGCCCGTGCGAGTCAGGATCCCTGGTCTTTTCCCAGCGGCGCTCCGGGAATTGAGACCGCCGGAGGCCCGAGATAAATAGCCTGGGTCCGTCGTGGAGAGAGTGAGCAACTCGCTACCACGACAGCCTCCGTTCGAACCCTACAAGACGAAGGTGGTCGAGCGGATTCCGAACCCGTCCCGGGAGGAGCGAGAGCGCGCTCTGGAGCACGCGCACTACAACCTGTTCAACCTCAGCTCAGACGACATCCGGGTCGACCTCTTGACCGACTCCGGCACGGGCGCGATGAGCGATCGGCAGTGGGCCGCGCTGATGCTGGGGGACGAGACCTACGCCGGGAGCCGTAACTTCGCGCACTTCGAAGAGACCGTGCGCTCCTTGACCGGATTTCCCCACATCATTCCGGCCCACCAGGGTCGCGCTGCCGAGAACCTGCTGTTCTCCAGCGTCTGTCGACCCGGGTTCGTCGTGCCGAACAACATGCACTTCGACACGACGCAGGCGCACGTTCTCCATCAGGGGGCTACCCCCGTGAATCTTGCAGTTCCCGAAGCGTACGATCCCGAGACCGATTTCCCGTTCAAGGGAAACGTCGACTTGGTCGCCCTCGAGAAGCTGCTGAGCGAGCTCGGCCCGGAGAGGGTGCCGCTCGTAATGGTGACCATCACGAACAACACCGGGGGCGGCCAGCCGGTCTCCGTCGAGAACTTCCGGGGGGTCGCCCGAGTGGCCGGTGCCCATCACGTACCAGTCTACCTCGACATGTGCCGCTGGGCGGAGAATGCCTTCCTCGTCCGCGAGCGCGAGCCCGAGATGGCCGGAAAGACGATCCCCGAGATCGGGCGGGCGTTCTTCGACCTTGCGGCGGGGGCGACGATGAGCGCGAAGAAGGATGGCCTCGTGAACATCGGGGGATTCGTCGCGACGCGGGACGAGCGACTCGCCGAGCGAATGAAGGAAGCGCTGATCCTGTTCGAGGGGTTTCCGACCTACGGAGGGCTCGCGCGTCGGGATCTCGAAGCGATCTCGGTGGGGCTCATCGAAGCAACGGAACTCGACTATCTGGAGCATCGTATCGGTCAGGTTCGCTATCTCGGCGGGCTCCTCGAGGATCTCGAAGTGCCGTTCTTTCGCCCGGTAGGCGGGCATGGGATCTACCTCGACGTGCGACGATTCTTACCTCACCTGGGCGCCGACGATCTCCCCGGACAAGCCCTGGTCGTGGAACTCTACCGCGAAGGAGGCGTTCGATCGGTGGAGGTCGGGTCGCTGATGTTCGGTACCCGCTCCGAGGAAGTATCGCGGCCGCTCGAACTGGTTCGCCTCGCAATCCCACGGCGAGTTTACTCCGGGAGTCACCTCGCGTACGTCGCGGACGTCGTCGGCCGAGTGTACGCGCGGCGGGCGGGGGTTCGGGGCCTCCGGCTGGTGTATCGGCCGGAGCGACTTCCACATTTCACCGCGCAGTTCGCTCCGAAGTGACGGTAGGTGCGAGCCGTTCTGGCTCGAGCCGCGCCTCGTCCCTCGTGCGGGGCAGCCGGACGGCGTTCAGCGCTCCGATTGCCCCAATGACGAAGATACGATGGCTACGTGTGGCAGGGAGGCAATCTCCGTCAGTGATGCCCGTAATGGGGTGCTCTCGGAGAATGCTACATTGAGGCGAAACGACCGATCTCGGACGGGTAGTCACAAAACTGTTCCGTCCATCGGCGATGGAACCTACTGTTCCGTCATGCGAGCCCGGGTCGATCCGAGGCGGGGGGATTCAAGAGCTTGCGCGCATTACCCTTGGTCGCGGAGGAGAGCCCTCGGGCGATTCTATGGTGGCAGCTCGGAAGTCAGTCCCAGAACAGAAGAGGAGTTCGGGTGAGGCCAGCTCGTTGACGATCCGGGACAACCGGACCTCCAAGGAGTATGTCGTCCCGATCGCGAGCGGCTCGATCCGGGCAACGGATCTGCGACAGATCAAGATCTCCGACGACGGCCCCGGGCTTTTAAGCTACGACCCCGGCTTCCAGAACACCGCCTCCTGCCGGAGTGCCATCACATTTCTGGATGGAAACGCGGGGATCCTGCGCTACCGCGGGTATCCGATCGAAGAGCTCGCGGAAAGGAAGAGCTACCTCGAGGTCGCCTACCTTCTGATCTACGGCAAGCTCCCCGGGAAGAGCGAGCTCGAGCAGTGGCTCCACGACATCACGTACCATACAATGGTCCAAGAGAACGTCAAGAAGTTCATGGATGGGTTTCGTCACGACGCCCACCCGATGGGGATGATGGTGAGCACGCTCGCCGCCCTATCGACCTTCTACCCCGAGGCCAAACAGGTCGGGGACGCCGACCTTCGCCAGCGCCAAATCCATCGGCTTCTCGGGAAGATCCCCACGATCGCGGCCTTCGCCTACCGGCACTCGACCGGCATGGCCTACATCTATCCGAATAACGATCTGGCGTACGCTGCGAACTTCCTCGCGATGATGTATCGCCCTTCTTGGACCACCGCCTACGATCCCGACCCCATCCTTGCGAAGGCCCTGGACGCGATGTTCGTGCTGCATGCCGACCACGAGCAGAACTGTAGCACGACCGCGATGCGGACCGCCGGGAGTTCCCGCGCGGATCCGTACGTCAGCACGGCGGCGGCCGCGGCCGCTCTCTACGGGCCGCTGCACGGAGGAGCCAACGAGCAGGTCGTGCGCATGCTCCAAGAGCTCGGGTCGAAGGACAACATCCCGAAACTGATCCGCCAGGTCAAGAGCGGCAAGCGACGCCTGATGGGGTTCGGGCATCGCGTGTACAAGAACTACGACCCGCGAGCCCGGATCATCAAGAAGCTAGCCGATTCGGTGTTCAGTGTCACGGGGAAGAACCGCCTCATCGACATCGCCCTCGCGCTGGAGAAGGTCGCGCTGTCGGACGATTACTTCATCAAGCGTCGGCTCTACCCGAACGTCGACTTCTACTCCGGCATCATCTACCAAGCGATGGGGTTCCCGACGGACATGTTCCCGGTCCTCTTCGCCATCCCCCGGATGTCGGGCTGGCTCGCTCAATGGCAGGAGATGCTCATGGACGACGAACAGGGCATCTCCCGACCGCGGCAGCTCTACACCGGACCCAGGGAACGTCACGTCCCAGGGGAGACGAGCGCTCCGTCGTAGGATCGACTGCCGCCCTTCCGAGAAGGCGCCTGGGACCCCGTATTCGATTTTGCCGGAAGTCCGCCCGCCGGGCGGGCATGAAAGGGTCCTACCTTTTCAGATCGAGCCGAAAGGCCATCGTCACACCGAAATTCCATAGGCAGTCCACACTTGTGAACATCGTGTATTGACCAGAATGCCCTGTGACGGCATCGTCCCACGCACTCCTTCGCCCGGAACTGAGGAGCTGATTCCGGGGTATGTCTTGCAAGTTAGTCCGCTGTACCTTGAACCATTTTCAGGGCGCCGCGATACAGAAAGGGGACCCAGAACTCCGGAGCCGCTTTCGATCCGCGTACTTCGAAGAAGCCGGCCTCTACGAGTCTCCCAGCCACTGACGAAGCCTCGTCGAGCGTGACTCGCCAAAGAGCCGCAAGAGACTCGGGGGTCTGCTGGGTCTTCTCCCCCTCTAGCGCCAAGATTCTCTCTCGGAGTGTCGGATATTCTGCTAGCAGGGTGCGCTCCAGCCGCATCCGGGAGACCTCGAGGAGCGCTTGTTTGAATGCGTTTCGATCAAAGAGCCGTTCACCCTCAGGGTCGGCCTCCCCAATCTCCCACCGACGAAGCTGGGTATCGCGAGCCGATGTCAACAGCTGGAGAATCTCCCTTGGTGCGCTGGCTCCCTTGCCGTCGGCTGTTCGAGAGAGAATCCAGTCGAAAGTCTCAGGTCTCCGCTCGCCGACGTCAATCTGTAGCGGAAATATTCGATAGAATAGCTCGCGCTGACTCGGCAGGCTTGAAAGCGTAGATTCGTCAACCTGGTACGTTTCGCGTATCGACTGATTTTGAAGGACGCGACGAATGACAAGATTGAGCAATGCATTTGGATCCCAGCTGATGGTCAACTGGCGGCCGATGTGACTCGCTTCACGAAAACCTTGTCCTTCAGTGATCCGACGCCAAATATCTGAGCGCATAAAAATCTTGAATCTGATAGCATCCAGATTCCCTAGATCTCGATAGCTTCGAAAGAGGGCTCGAAGCGCATTCGCTTCTAGTTCGTCTGACTCTGAGAAGGCGACGTCTAGCCGATCCAGCAGGATCCACACCTGGGCACTATCCTGTTTCAGCAGGTCGTTGGCTCTCGCGAGGAGCTCATCGACGCTAACATAACCATCTTGACGCTGTTCAGTTGTAGGCTCTCTGAACGTGATCTTGCCGCTGATGGCCGGGACGCCAGTTAACGGGCTAATCGATACGCCGGCTTCCATCGCTTCGGCGCGCAGAAGCATGCGTGCGTACTCGTGAGCCGCCTTGAGTATTGCCTTCAGCGTGGTCGTTGGGCCTAGCAAGCGGGCGCCCTCCAGGTAACCAATGATCCTTCTGGCGTTCGGACCCTCGAGCTTTGCTGCCCTGAATCTTTGACCAATGATGGTGAGGGCGTACAGCTTCCACAACAACCGAAATTCTGCTTCTGTCGTAGGCGGATCTGTTACGAGGTCCTGAAAGACTGGCGCGCCGCGTGGGTTCTCTCCTTCTATCGCCAGGATCTTACGCTGTGCGAGCTCCGCCCCTCGTTGGGTCAGAAGGATGTAAAGCGCACTCTTTCCGGCTCCCTTCGCGCCGTAGACGACGTCAACATTGCCTTGCAATCATTCTGTCCACTGCTGAGTCTCCACGAAGTAGCTGGCAAGGCGCTCTGCCTCGTCCTCGGCAATCGCCTGTCCGAAGTTAGTAGCAGTAAGTACGGCGCGGGCGTCCACAACTGTTGGAGACCGCGGGGCTGTTAACTCATGCTCGATTGGATTCGAATTCAGCTCGGCGCGAACGCGACCGGAAGTTACTTCATTCGAAGGAGGTTTTGGGCCGGAAACCGCGAGCGCCCGAACCTGCCCGGCCTCCGCGAGTTGATCTGCTCCTTGCGGCACACCGAGCAATGAGGCTATCTTAATCGTGTGTGCTCGAGTTGTTGAGTCTACCTGGCACGCTTGGGGAAACCGATCACCCAAAACCCAGCGGAGACCCAAAGCCCGACTTGATCTGTGGAGTATTTGGTCGATCGCATGATGGTCGACGAAACGTTGATGTTGTTCGGTTCTATCGAGCACACGTGCACCCAGAAGAGCCGTTCGAAGACGATGACGTTCAATTCGCCTTCTCGCAAGCGGACGAGCGCTGTGAGTGTTGTGGGAAGGAGCTTGTCTGGGAGCATAGTCGCAGGGCAGGTGTCCGGGGACGATGGGAGGCCCACCACGGCAGCCGGCCTTCTCCCGTGATACTGTGCGTCGGCGATCCTGAGAACTGTCATTTCAACTGCGGTCACGCCGGGGACTGGCACAACGAGGGAGTTACGCCGCGCGTACACAGAGGCGGAGGCTTCGTGAGGTAGGTCTGTCTACAACCGAAAGTTGACTACGTCTCGCCTTACGACAGAACTGTGACATTGGAGGCGGCTCGGAGTCCTTGAAGATCCCATACCTAGGTGTAGTGTGTCAGGACATGTTGCCGCTGGACTTGTCAGGAGATATTGCCGCCCTCAGAGCCTCCTGATCCGGACCCGGCTCATCAACTTTCGGTCATTGTAGACCTCAGCGGGCGTCTTCCAGCCGATCCCTCCGTGGATGCGGCTCCGATTGTATTTCCGTCTCCAGTGGTACAGGTGGCGCCGGAAGTCTCCGAGAGAGCGGAAGTTCACCCGACCGACGAGCTCCTGGGTCAGGATCCCGTGGAACCTCTCGAGCTTCCCTCGGCCCCGAGGGTTGTACGGCCTCCCGTAGATCACCTGAATGTGGTGCTCCTGGCAGAATCGCCGGAACTCACCCGAGATGAAGCAGCTCCCGTTGTCGACGTAGATCGCCTTGGGTGTTCTCCCGCTCTTGAACGCCCACCAGAGGTTGTTGGTCGCCTCTCGCGTTCGCTCCCTCCGATAGGCCCGTGCCATCACCAGGAAGCGGGAGCGGTCGTCCAGGATCGTGTGGACGTAGACCTTCCCCCGGACCCCTGCGATACGGAACTCGTAGACATCCACCTGCCAGAGGGAGTCGACGTGGTGTCGCTGGAATCGCTTGAACGGCTTGGGCTTCTTGACGATCCGAACCAGGAAGCCGTGTCTCTTCAGGAGGCGGTGGACCGTGCTCGAACTCACCCGAACGCCTCTCCGCGTGAGGAGGGCATGGATGCGGAGAGCGCCCCAAGCCGGATGATTCCGCCTCAGTTGGAGGATGCGATTCGCGAGGTTACCGTGGATCCGCCTGGGGCTACGGCGAGGACGGCGCGACTCGTCCCGTAGCCCCTCGACGCCTTCCTCTCGGTAGTTTCGACACCAGTACCTCAGAGTCCTCTCCGAGATCCCGAAGAGCTTGCAGATGTCTCGGGACCGGATCCCCTTCTCGAGATGCTGTTTGACCGCCTGGAGTCGGAGACGAACGTCCTCTTTGACCAAAGCCCCCCCTCCCGGGGGCGGCAATATGTGTTGACAATTCAGGCGGCAGGATGTCTTGCTACACTACACGTAGGCAGCCCATCCTTCCTACTCATTCGAGGATTGACTGATGGAGTGGTCACGCCGCTCGGGGTGGGGGACGAACCCTATCGCCCTGGTCCGACGCACAATCGGAACAGGGCCCTCTCATTCATCACCGCCGCTGTTGATATTTCCTTTCTTGTCCCAGCGAATTGCCTTTGCGAACTTCTCTACGTCTCTAAAGAAGTATGCGAGTTTGCTCTTCTTCGTGTGGTCATCCTTGATATCTTGAACTATTCGTACCACCGACGCCGACCGTAGGGCGACGCGCACGTCGGAAAGGCGCTTGTAGAATGTGTCGATTTGTTCGGGATTCCGCGCATAGGCCGTCTCCAACGCAGACGCAAAATCGTCGTTCTTTACTACAAACTGCTTTGCAGCCTTCTTGTCTTCGAGGATCCCGGCGAGCTTCCGAACATCTTGTGCGATCGGGATTCTACCGTCAACTATAAGCTTCGAGACTTGAGCGTCGAGGTCTGGCTGTTTCTCCTTGATCTTTGAGAATTTAGGGCTTTTCGCGTACTCCAAATAGTAACTGTACTTTTCCGGGTCTTTGACCTCAAACTCCCTCATTAGTTCATAGGCCCTGAGCATCGCCACGACATTGTGTGCCTTCAGACCAATCATGGAAGCGATCTCTTCGTTGGTCTTTGCGAACTCGTGTTTCTCCCGGTAAATGAAGCCGGCCTGTTCAACGGGCTTCCACTCTGCTTTCCCCTTGATGTGTAACGTCCCTAGCAGGGAGAAAATCTCCTCTCGCGAGATCTCTTGGGTGATTACTTTACAAGGAATTCGCGACCAAGGGCTGTCACCCTCTGGGTTTCCCTCCAACTCTCGAAGCTTCCGATAGACACAGAGTCGCCGGTTACCCTCCAAAACCCGACCTTCTGACCTGCGTTCCCACGGACTTAGGCAACAGGTAGGCAGCAGGTCGCTCCGAGGGCCGTGACGAGGTCTTTCTGCTCCTGGGTCAGCCGGGTGACCCACTCCCGGACCGATTTCCCGGCACCGAACCGTACCCACGACACGCTCTCGAGAGAGCGGAGTGCCTCCGAGAGGTGCCGCTCGGGGTATTTCGCCTGCAGCTTCCGCTCCGCCCAACTCCACAAGAGATACGCCAGATAGACCACCGTAGCGTAGGCGTCGAGGCGGTCCTTCCGTCGATATCGCACCGGGCCGAGGGAGAGTTCCCCCTTGCTCGTGCGGAACGCCTTCTCGATGGCGTCTTTCGCGAAGTAGGTCCGGTACATCGCTCGGCCATCGAGGGAGAGATTCGTGCTGAACAGAAGAAAGCGTCCGTCCAAGGCCCGTTCCACATCGACCGACTTCGGGTCGACCCGAAATCCCCGTCGCCCCGGGGAGGACACGATCACCTCCCCCAACTCCGCCTTGATCTCGGCCAACCGATCCTTCGAGACCGGCCCTTCGAGTTCCTGCAGGAGGAGATCGCGGGCCTGACGGTCGTCCGCCTTCCTCGACAGGTTCTCCACCACCGCGATCCGCATCTTCGGGAACTCCATCAGCGGGGCCGTGAACGCCCGCGCATACACCGCTCCGCCGTGCGAGGTGCCTACCACATACTCGGAGCGCTCGAGCTTCTCCCCCGGCCATCGGGAGGCGTAGGCGACCGCCGCCGAGCTCCATCCCTTGACCGAGCCGACCACCTCGTAGCCCGCGTCGACCGCCCGCTGCACGTTCGGCTTCGAGGTCATCCCCTTGTCCATCACGAGGGTCAGGTGCTTCAGCCCCTGACCCCGGAGGAACTCGAGAGTGGGAGTGACACTGAGGAAATCGTTCTGCCCACCGTAGAGAGCTCGACAGAGGAGGGGGTGATGATGCTCCTTCGAGACCACCATCCCGAAGCCCACCACGACCGCGGTGCCACGTTCATCGTGCCCCAGCTGAGCGTAGGGGCAGTGGCTCCCGTAGTACGCCTGCTTGGTAATGTCGTAGTAGGCGCCGGCCGGCTCACGCGAGGAACCGCGCCAACCGTGGGTCAGCTCCTGCTGGAGAAGGAGGCCCCGATCGTGCCAGGTCTTCTCGGGAGTGAGATGGCAGAGTCCGAAGAGCGCATTCTCGAAGTGGCGTGGGGTCAGGGTCTCGGCATCGAGCGAGAGCCAGCCCGGAAGGGGGCTGGCGCGGAACCAGTCAGGGAGATGGAGGAGGGGGACCCGGGCCGTGGCCTGGTTGAGTCCCAAGGTGAGGACCCACGCGGCCTCCTTCTCGTCGAGGCCGAGGATCTCCTGGACCCGGGACCGGACCTTGAGCTCCTGAGCCGCCGCGTAGAAGACCGCCAGGGCTCCGACCGGGAACGCGGAGTGGATCATCCCGACCCGTGGCTGGGGAGCGGCGAGGAGGTTCCCGTGGCGATCGCACGGACCGAGATAGCGCAAGAATCGCTGGCGCGACCGACCCATCTGGGGGTCCCAGTAGGACTCGTACTCGCAGAGGTAGAACCGGTCGCCCTGAGGCTTGACCCGGGTATAGGCCATATGGCGTCTAATAGGCGCTATACGAGATAAACCTGCCGATGGAGCGGCCGCCCGAGCTTCGAGGAGGAACGATCAGTCGAGAAGCGCCTGCTGCCTATGATGCGTGGAACTCAGGTCTGAGACATAGACCTCCTCAAGAAGCCCGCCGTTGGCTTTCACAAGTTGAAATAGGTCATGGGTTGGGGCAAGCTTCCAGAGCTCCTTCTCGATTGACTCCTGGGTTGGTGCGATACTTAGGGAGGCAAGAAGGCTGTAAATTCTAGGGTTGTCCTCGTAGTAACGAAGCTCAGTGATTGGAACCTGTCGGACTTCGAAGTTTAGCTGCTTGTTTCCAATCGTAAGGAAAGCATCTTCGTCGGTTCCCGAGCCATCCTTGTCGGCCATCGTTACTCCGCAAGAAAATGCTCAAGCTCGATCACATCGTCCCCCGCCGTCGACCGTAGATGTTCGATACCGGACTGGATCTCTCCTGCGATGTCGGCCTTCCGCGCAAGCACCGCCTCCACAAACTCATCCACGCTGTCTCTCGCAACAATCTTAGTCACCACACACCGTCGCTCTTGGCCGATTCTGTGAATCCGGTCCTGCGATTGAATGTAGTCAACCATGTTAAACCCTCGGTCCAAATAGATTGCGTTGTTGGCGGCTGTAAGAGTAACCCCCTCCCGCGCAGCCGCCGGAACGGCAAAGATAAGCGACTTCTTGGGGTCGCTTTGGAATCGGCGCACAACGTCGTGCCTTGCTTCGATCGGGATCCCGCCGTGAATTTCCGCGCTCCCAAAGTTGGAGTATTTTCGGCGGAGCAACCTGACGTTCTCTACAAATTGAGACCAAACAATGGCTTTTTCTCCATTCGCGACTATTTGTTGAATCATTGAGTCGAGCGCAGCGAACTTTGCAGGCACGCCGTCGTACCCGGGGTCAATCAGTGCTGGATTGCTGCTCACTTGAACAAGCCGAAGCAATCGGACGAACGCGTTCTCGACGGAGACGGTCTGCGCGAGCTTGCCATGGTCCAGAAGCTCAAGTCGCAATTCGTCGCGAACGACCCTGTACATCTCGGCTTGCGATCCCTTCATGATGACAACCACGGTTGCGTAGCTCTTCTCCGGGAGTTCCAGTGTCTCTTCCTTAGTTCGGCGAATGCTCAGAGGACGTATCCTCTCCTTGAGCGTCTGAAG
Organism: uncultured Thermoplasmata archaeon; assembly: GCA_963838955.1. Taxonomy (GTDB): domain Archaea; phylum Thermoplasmatota; class Thermoplasmata; order Lutacidiplasmatales; family UBA184; genus Lutacidiplasma. The sequence continues at coordinate 118,860 of CAWISZ010000002.1, forward strand.
ACTCGAGAGAGAGACATCGCGACGCCGGGCTCCCGTGCCCAGATCGTAAAACAGGCGAAAGGCCTCGAAATCCGTGCCTAATGTCTTCCCGTGGTCTAGGAAGTAGAACTGCGCCCAGAGATCTTCTGGGTAGTTTGCAACTGGGGTTCCGGTCACAATGATCCGCTTTCTCGCGAGCTCAGATAGCGAGAATGCGTCCAAGGTGGCCCGAGCCTGAGGATTCTTGATGGTGTGTGCCTCGTCCAGCACGAGGGCGAGCTTTCTAACTTGCAGCAATTGTCTGAGCCGGGCCAACTCTCGATGCAATAGGCTGTATGCGGTCAGGTAGAACGGCGAATAGGTCGCGAAGCCGCTCCCCGCCGTACCTGCACTCCCGGAGATTTCCACAGCTGTCAGGTGGGTGTGCTTGCTCACCTCATCCCGCCAGGTGGGGACCAACCCCGCTCGGCAGACAATCAGAGCCCCGTCGAGGTTCCCCGAGTGCATTCCTCTGAGAATCGATTCCAATACGATTTTGGTTTTCCCCAACCCCTGCTCATCGAAGATGGCGACTGCATGTTTATCCGCGATGAATTCGACGGCCTCTAGCTGGTGTGGAAAAAGGGCAGTAGCTGGGCTAAAATCGAGCGGCGTCATTGGTCCGGAAGCAGCACCTCGGGTACTGGAAGGCACTCAAGATGCGGTCCGAACACCAGCCCCTCTTCTTCCAGAACTGTCCGCAAAATCGAGAGACCACCCGCCGGGATCGCGATGATTACGTGACTGTCAATCACAGACACAAAGTCAACCAATTGCTGCCTAGTGTGTCGGGTGCGAAGGTCTCCGACCGTCTTTGCCTCACCGATGCAGAAGATAGGCGGAGTGTTCCTGAGCCCCAGGATATCCGGTCGATGCCGAGCAACGGCCGGAGGTGACGGGATGTTCGTCTTCCCCAGTGTATAGTAACTTTGATCGCTGGCAACGACCCGGTACCCCAACGAAACTACCCGGGGGATGAGCAGTTGAACCAGGAATTTATGAACGCTTCCGGGCACTCCGTCGATCCTCCACGAGGGAAAGAACTATCTGCAGACGTGCTTCGAGCTGATGAAGCATCCCGAGCATCCGTTCACCTTTTCCCGACTTGATGTCTGCAACCTCGGTGAGGGAGATCGTGTCTAGACCCTCGATCAACCGACCGATATTCATGTAGAGAGGGGACACCTTAGAGGGCTTGATGTACGCAAGCACGTCCCGGGCCCCCTCGAAGCCGGTCGCCAAGAATTCCTCCCTTGCTTCTGGCGTATCGAGGATGTCGGGCAAGTCTCGGATGTCGGCGGCGCGCGGAAGTTTGCGTGTTCCGATCCAGTCACAAAGGTCATCGACGCTGAACCCGTTCCGGGCGATCGACTCTTGGATACGCCTTCTTGATTGATACTCGACGAAGTAAGAAAATTTCAAGACTTCGTTTGGGGCCCTGAACTTCGTCAAGTAGTGCTCAGTCATTGTCCTGTACGCCGTAATGGAGTTCATCATCTCGGATTCGGAAAGCCGAGTCTGCGCCGCAAGGTGTGAGAGCGTTTGGCCTCCATCATACAGCTGAAAGAGGTAACGCGCACGTTCGTAGGCATCCCAGGGGGTCACTCCACGGAGATGGGCCTCTATTCGCACGAAATCTATCACCTCCTGATCGACTCCGGGAGGCAGAATTTTGCATTGGATATGTTCGAATGTCTGGTCGTTTAGAAACTTCGAGTGAAGATCTCTGTAAGCCAGCACTCTTGTGTTGCCCTCTATCGTCAGATACCTCCCGCCCGGAAGCCGTGATACCCAAATTGGGTTCACCAGGCCACGATTCACCTCGATCGCCAGTCTCAGTTTGTCCACAGCTTCGGGGGCCTTTGCACGAATCGCGTAAGCAATCTCCTCTTGAGACTGAGGCACGTCAGTTGCAGCTGCTTTCGTGTCGGAATACTGACCGACGCGAGGGTTCTCAGGATCCAGATTCAATAGATCCAGCGGAAGTTCCGCGCGTTCGACCTTTGTATCTTTCCCCGCCAAGCGGATTGTCTCGAAGGAACCTGCGGATCGGTCGGTCATAGGTTACCTACCTGATCAACCATAGAGATCTAAGCCCACGCCCTACGCCCTTCAAGGCCAATCTGGCAAGCTAATCGATGAATCTTGTCTCGAAGAAGGGCATGGTCATGACTCGGGCTGCCGGGTCGGGAAGCAGGACGGCGCTCACCACCCTCGCCATTTTTCGACGAGGTCTCCATCTTTATGGCCTCGGAAGCCTCCGAGATACTGTGCGGGTCCTACTGGTTGAGCCCGACTACTACACACGATATCCTCCACTTGGTCTCCTTAAGCTCGCCGCGTTAGAAAGACAGCGCGGTAACGAAGTCGAACTCGTCCGGGGGAATGTCGAGACCTTGCGCCCTGAACAGATCTACGTAACCTCCTTGTTTACATACTCCTGGAGAGCGGTGCACTCCGCCGTCCGATTTTACAAGGAGCGCTACCCGGACGTCAAGGTAAGCGTTGGCGGCATCTACGCGTCTCTTCTACCGGAGCACGCCGCCACGTCCGGAGCGGACGAAGTCCATGCCGGCCTATACCCAGAAACCGAGGACCTCATGCCCGCTTGGGATCTGATTCCGGATTGGGACGGCAGCATCCTCTTCGCCTCCCGTGGGTGCGTGCGAAAATGCGGATTCTGCTCCGTGCCGAAGCTCGAGGGACGACCTCAGGACTTCAAGTACGGAATCCGACACCTCATTTGGCCGGGGCACAGGAAGGTCATCCTTTGGGACAACAACATACTCGGAAATGCCAATTGGCGTGCCATCTTTGACGAACTGGCTGAGATCGGGTTAGAAGTAGATTTCAACCAGGGCCTTGACGCGAGATTCATAACGGATGAAGTCGTCGAGAAGCTGAAGAAGCTTCGTTTCTACAACCTTCGGCTGGCCTACGACTACAAAGGGATCCGGCCATTCGTCGAGCGGGCGCTCGAACGACTCGATGCGGGAGGCATCGACAAGCGAAAAGTCGTCCTCTACACGTTATACAACTACATTGATGATCCAGAGGACTTTAAAACCCGAGTCGAAGAGATCGTTCAGTGGGGCGCGACCTCCTACCCGATGAGATTCGAGCCTCTTACCTCACTGACGAAGAATGCGTTCGTCTCCCCAAAGTGGACAGCCGAGCAACTCCAACAGGTGGCAGCCGCCAGGCGAGTTATGGGCTTCGCTGGAGCGTTCCCGCCGTACGAATACCTGGTTCACAAACTCCGCCGAGCTCGATCTTTCGAGACGGCGTTCCGCTTGCGGAAACGGCGGGTGCACGGCCCCTCGGTCCGGCCGCGGAGGACGAGTATTCCGCGGTATGGAGGTGATTTGGATTGGCGGATGCAGAAGCAGCGAAACTTAAGGTTGGGTCGCCGCTAGGTTACGCAGACAAATTCTGGCAGATCGGATCCCTAGCTCCGCCTGCTACCTGCCTCTGCTGTGGACGAGAAATCAACAAGGAGGGGCGGGAGGTCAAAGGCCCGTACACCAGGGGACCGTACCGCTACGTCTGCAGCGACTGTTGGAAGCTGCCCTTCCTGTACTTTCCAGACAAGAAGCTGGCGGCCTGCGGGGAATGCTGGATCTCCCCGGATTCGAGGAGCCATCATCACATCCGTGCCACGGCCCCCCGGGGAGCACGAATTGGGCGGGCTCAAGAGGATCGGAGGCGGGCGATGGTCGCGAAACCTCGAGTAGGGAAAGTGTCCGTGCGCGCCCGTCGCCGAAAAGCGCGCTAGTTGGTCCGGTCAACATAGTGTTCGTGGTTGCTGATTTCATCATTCATTTCGGCGAAAAGGGCTGTTTGAGACAAGGGCACTGAAATGATTAGGGGCGCACATTTAAACTGACTCGGGTCAAGGCAGGTGGCACCTGTCGGAGCCGGTCATACGCCTGGGCGGATCGCGCGGGTTTGCAACGACTTGGGGTCTGGTTGGGAGCCTCTAACCGACGCCGCCTTTGGGCGCCGCTTAACCACCCCTCCCACGGTTGGACTGCCGTAACTGTCACTCTTGGCATTCAATGGACGACTCTCGCAGGCACAGTGAAACGCGCCCTAGTGACCTTTACGGCCGCTCCCACCTGACCGCTCCGATCCGGAACTTCGTGGGGTTGTCCTCTGCTTCGAATCCCGGGCCTACCAGCTCGATTGTGGCGCCGACGAGCTCACGAGGGGTCAGCCCCTTCGATTGCAGGTCCTCCAGGAACTTCTCCCACCCTTCGAGATCTTCCGAGTCCACTTCCCAGAGAGTGCCGCCTCGGCGCAAGACGAGCCACCAAAGGCCGAATCCCCCCTTGGCTTCGACCAATGAGGACAGGGAAGTAACGGTGAACTCCCCCCTTCCGTCAGCCAACGACTCCCCGTCCTTTTGGAACGCGATGCCCAAGTCCTCGATGCTGGCAGGACCCTCGTTCTTCCAGAGGACGCGGGCGAGGTCCTCTCCTGTGATCACGGGAGTCGGCTTCACCGCGTTCCACCGTGCGCAGGCCTTGAGGGCGTGGTCCGAACCCAGCGGCTCTTCCGCAACATTTCGATCGGCACTTCAGCGAACATACAGTTGCTCCGGGGAGTGGTAAATGAGGGCCTGCACCTCGCCCTTCGCGGTCCACATCACTTCCGCCCGGTCTCCGGCGTAGTCGGAATGTTGAGAGGCTGCACAATGGTCCGCATGTAGCGGACGTATCTAATCTGTCCGCCGATCGTCAAACGTATGTTCAATGGGCTCCCAGCCCAAATCTCCCGTAGGTTTCGGTCCCCCGTCCTCTTCGTGATCATAACACCAGCCGGTGCTGTACACCAAGGACCCAGACCTGGGCCGAGGTGACGGCGCACGATCGGTCTCAGACCGGGCTGGGCTACTGGCTCCGAGGGGCGACCGAGCAACTCATCGTTGCCGGCCGCGGCTCGCCCCGGAGGCGCTTCACGGGCCCGCACGGCGCCTCCGGGAAGGCGTGGAGCACCCTGCTGCTCGCGCGCCGCCGGGAGCACTCCCAGAAGCCCGACGAGGTCTATGCGATGGCCGAGGACATCGGCCCCATGCCTCGCTTGGAGCTGTTCGCTCGCTACCACCGGGGCGGCTGGGCGACCTGGGGCAACGTGACCCCGAAGGCGGGGCTCTACGGGCTCGGGAGCTTCGGGGCGCCGATCGCCGCGGACGCCGGGTGAGCCCCTCTCCGTAGCGTCGACCGCACGAGGCGAGGACCGCACTGTGGACCTTCGTGGAGCTGGTGCGGAGCGGTCATCCCTCCAGGCTCAAGGAGGCGTATCCTTGAGCGTGGACGGGCTTCCACCCCGTGTTGTGGACTCGCGGCCCTCGTTCTACCACCGCCCAGGGGATGAGGAGTGGGGGGCCCAACGTTGGGGGGGAGTGGTCCCCCCTCCGCGCTCAAGGCCGCGCGGCCTTGAACCTGGAGGGGCACCTTCGGAGGGGACCCCCCCGTCCGTAAGGGGGGCGGGACGGGGGTGTAGGGGGCCCCCCTACCTTGCCCCCAACCCTGCGAAGGTTCGAGGTAGCTTCGGTCCGAGGTTCCCGTCAGAGTAAGGGACTATGGTCCCTCGAGGTACCCCGGAAGGTTCTCGTCAGAGCCGACGGACCCATGGACCTAGGTACAGCGGCCTCAGGGGAATGAGCCGCCCGGGCACCGACGACCAGTGGCGTCCCCCACGGATGACGACGTTCGGCCCTGAAGGCGCCCTGGCCCCGAGCGTACCTCGCGCGGGTGAGTTTCAATCGATGGATTACGGCCGGGATGTCTAGCGGCGCTTCGTCTGTAACTGAATACTGAGACTCGGCCCCATCATATACCTCCTCTCGAATATCACCGGAGAAGGAGACGGAAAATGCCGGGACTAAGTAGACTTACAAGGCAGCACCTCGAGAATCTGATACGTCGAATGCCGAACGCGTCCCTGGCTGAGCTGGCCCGTCGGACCGGGCATTCTAAGAAGGCGATCGAGAAATTCTGCCAGCTGAACGGCATTGAAGTGGCGGGCGAGGCACCCGTGAATCAAGAGCCGACTGTCATAAAGGTCACAGCTACGGTTAGTGACCCCTCCGCGGGCCGATGGGTGGAGCCTCTCCCGCCGATTCCCCTGTTGCCCGCTGACGAACTTAGATGGGCAATCGAGACCTTCCGAAGCCTTGGTCCCGGTCTGCCCGATAAGTACGCGACGTGGGGACCCTTGGGCGTCTTCGTCTGGTACAGGGACGCTTTCTGGGCGCAGCTCGACGAGCTTGGGAAGCTCGAGGACAAGGTCAAGTCGCTGGGCAGGGCCGCACAGTACCCGGAGGGCACAGCATCTCGAGCAAAAAGTCCGGGAACTCGAAATCGAGAAGGACCTGTACGATCGACCGATTCCAGCAGGAAAGTCGCTACCTGCAGGATGAGCGCGACCGCCGCGGTCAGACCATCTCGAACTACTCGCGCAAGGACAAGGAGCAGCAAATGCAGCTGAACGCGGCACATGCTCGCCTTCCGGCCATCGACCGGGGACTCGACCTTGAGCAGGCTCGACGAATTCACGAAGCAGAGGAAAGGGGCAGAGCCCAGGGAGAGGCACGGATGTACTCCATCCTCACACCGGAGGAGATTTCCTCTAGGGAAGCCCAGCTAGCTCGAGTACGGGAAGGTCATCGAGCTAGTGTAGCGTCCTCTGAATGGCTACGGTTATAACCGGGGAGGTCTTGGGGGCCATGTGCGAGTCGCCCCACCATTGCCTCTCACGCTGGAGGAACGGGACAGCCTCGAGAGCTGGGCGAGGGGCCACTCGACCCCTCATCGCCTCGTCCTCCGGGCCAAGATCGTCCTGAGGGCCACCGAAGGGGCTCAGAACAAGCAGATCGCCGAGGAGCTCGGCGTCCAAGCCAACACCTGCGCTCTTTGGCGCCATCGCTTCCACCACCTTCGCCTTCCCGGTCTCGAACAGGACGCCCCTCGAGCCGGTGGACCGCTGCAGATTCCCGACTCCACGATTCGGTCAATCGTCCACGACACGCTGCACACCAAGCCCCCGAACGCCACTCACTGGTCCACTCGGACGATGGCCGCACGGTACGGTGTGAGCCCCAACACCATTCACCAGATCTGGAGGGCGCGACGGCTCCAGCCACATCGACTGGAGCACTACAAGCTCAGCAAGGACAAACATTTCGAGGAGAAGCTCCGGGATGTTGTCGGCCTCTACCTCAATCCCCCCGAGCATGCCCTCGTGCTGAGCGTCGACGAGAAGACCCAGATCCAGGCGCTCGATCGGACCCAATCGATCCTCCCCTTGCGCGAAGGCATCCCCGAGCGACAGACCCACGACTATCGGCGGAACGGGACCACCGACCTCTTCGCGGCGCTCGATATCCTCAGCGGAAAGATCGTGGGGGAATGCCACAAACGGCACCGAGCGAAGGAGTTCCTGACCTTCCTCCGAACCATTGACCGCACCACTCCTCCCGAGTTGGACCTCCACCTGATCCTCGACAACCTCGCTACGCATCGCACGGCGAGAGTGAAGCGGTGGGTTCTGCGGCACCCGCGCTTTCACTTCCATTTCGTTCCGACCAGCTCGTCTTGGTTGAACCAGGTCGAGCGGTGGTTCAAGGAGATTACCGACAAGCGGATTCGTCGGGGAACCTTCCGCAGCGAACTCGAGCTGATTGGGGCCGTGAAGCTCTACATCGAGCGGTACAACGAGGTCCCGAAACCGTTCATCTGGAGGGCTACGGCCGACGCGATCTTGTCAAAGATACAGAAGCACCAGTTAAACGTAGAACTGACGAGGACACTACACTAGGAAAGCGGTGGGATTGGGAAGTGGAGCGGGTGGGAATCGAGGCGAAGTACGAAGGACTGAAGTGGGTGCGCTCCCGCATCGACCGCCTCAACAACTCGCCCCCGACGTCTGTTTCCCCTGGTGCTGAGCTGAAGGAGAAACTCGACAACCGGAGTGGCCCCGAGCCCCGAGCCGACTTCGAAGCGCTGGCTGCTGCCTTCCGGTCCCAAACGGCCGCCGCCGTCCAGTACATGACCGACATGGCAATGCAGGACCTAGGTCCGAATGAGACTGCACCAGACAAACACCAGATGGGCGAAATCATTTCCCGACTCGAGGGCATCGTGAAGTCGGGCGTGATCCTCGCGAAGACCGCCTGCGAGGTCATCTCCTAATCGCCAACGGCGACTTCGATTCGGGCTTAACCGTTAGTCCGGAGCATCCCGATTCGTCGGGCCCTGACCGTTAGCATCATGCCAATGTACGCGCGCGGGAGCCGATTCAGGCACCTTTCCATAGACGTCCCCAGTGCTCGACCCCGAGGACCCCACCTACGCCGTAGCCAACGCATCGCGGCCGGCGTTTCTCATCATGACGCTCCCGGAGCCGATCGACTGGACCGTCCCCCGAAAGTTAACAACTTGACTCGGTGGTGAACAGAGCAATCCCTCCCGACCAGCCCGTCGACTGTTCCGGTCGTCGGCAGCTAAGCGATCATGAGACGGTAGGCACCCGCCTGCATCGACACCGGCGTCGATTCATCCAGAGCCCACGTCAGCGTCATCCCAGGTTGATTCTTCGGCTTCCTCCTTCACCCGCTCGACCCAGACCACTACCCCGGGCGTGCCGTACTCCTTCTCGGCCTCGAGTCGCACCACCTGCGCGTCGTCTCTCCACACGATCCCCGTGAGACTGTCGAGGCAGGCCCGAACGAGCTTGTCGAGATCCGGCCGGCGCTCCGGCCACGTCCGTAGCTTCTTCGGCGCGCTCTTCGGCTTCGGCACGTAGAACATCAGCGTCACCGCCAGCGGGCCTTCCCACAAGCTGCTCGGAGCGTGCTGCTGGGCGACGTCGGAAACGAGGCGTCGCCACGCAGCCAAGCCTCGGTTCGCGGTCGTAATGTGGACCTTCCCGCCCACGACGAACCCACGCGCACTTCCTTGGGGTGCCGGAACTCCTCGGACCTCGAAGGAGATCATCTCCGCGCTCATGCTCGAACCCGCCCGTGGACCATCTCGCGGGTCTCTTCGACGGCGGCCAGCGCCTCCTGCACCTTGAGCAGCAGGCTCTCCCGCAGCCGCTCCGTGAACTTCGCATCCGCTTCATCGAGGGCCGAGTAGAGCGCGACCTCGGCGCGCAGCGACTCGTACTCGGCCAGCCGAAGCGTGAACCCGATCCTCGCCCAGTCCCTTCCCGCATAGGGTCCTGGCTCGCCGGGGCTCTCCTGCGCGAGGGCGAGCGACTGAGGACATGCCGCAGTCGGAGATTCCTCTGACCCATGCCGCGTCGTGCCCTGCGCGCTGCAAGGAGGGGCGTGCTTGAACCTCCGCGACTCCCGGTCCCAGAGAAGCCTGCTGATTGGGGTTCCGGCGGGTAGGACGCCCCCGCACTCCGAGCAGCGTAGATCCTTGTGCAGCAGCTCGCCGTGGCCGCTTCCCAGGCTTGACGGTGTCTTCTGTTCGGCCCCAGGCCCTGTGGCGACCCCCGTAGAGTTCGACATCACTTCCACTCTCACCCGCGGGAGACGACGCTACGAACGAGCGAGTCTCTTCAAGGCGGGCCCAACACAAGTGGCGCTGCCCTGAGGTGCTTCCCACGCTGACCGTCAGCGGGTTTGCGATGCGACGGTGTCTCGCGCCCTCCCACCGGAGTATCAGTCTCCTCGGATCTCTCGAGGATCCTCGGGCGGCGGGGCAATGACAGCGGCTCGCGGGTTTTTCGAGGTCGAGCTGAAACCGGAGTCAGACGACCGCCGCGCCGATGGAAACAGCCTCGGATGCGTGGTCGTTGAAAAGCGATTCCATGGCGATCTCGAGGGGTCTGGCCATGGCCGGATGCTAACCGGCACGACCCGCGTGGAAGGCTCCGCAGGGTACGTGCTGATTGAGCGGGTTCGGGGCAAGCTCCACGGGCACTCCGGCACCTTCCTTCTGCAACATTGGGGCGTCCTCAATCACGGTGCCGCGAAACAGACCATAGAGATTCTCCCGGATTCCGGCACGGGGGAACTTGCAGGACTCACGGGACACATGATGGTCCATATCGCGGGCGGAAAGCACTCCTACCAGCTCGAGTACACTCTGCCCGGTCGGTGACTTGAGCGCGCCAGCGAGCATCCGCCAAGCGTCTGGCACCCGCCAGTTCGTAAGCGACGATTACCTACTCTTCGATGATGCCCGTGTTTCAAACAGGCTGAGCACAATCCTCCGGAGGTGACAGGATCCCGTTTCGCGTCAGCGGACACCCAACCCAGATCGAGCCCCCATTCCTCCCCCCTAAACGGTCAGTTACGAGAAACCGGACCGGTTCCGGTGCCGAACTGGGACCCGCTGATAGAGTGATGTCGACCCTGATCTAATTCCGGGCGACCGTTCCCTCGGGGTTCGGCGACCGGGATATTGGCTGCCGGTCCCCAAGGAATCCGTCGTCCCGGGAGGCTATTTGCGATGGGGGAATCCCTGCTCCCGCAGGTAAATCACATGGTCGCCGAGAAGACGCTACGATTTCAGGGTAAGAATCGAGACCTGAGCATGCTCGGCCAGCAGATCGTCCAACAGCTCCAGAGTCAAGGGTACAAGGTCCAGTCCACCACATCCCCGACCGGGACGGTGATCCAGGCCGCCAAGGCCGGAATCCTGCGCGATATCATCGCGGCAGATCGGGTATTCTCCATCCTGATTTCGGGCCAGCCCGACGATTTCACCGTGCGCGTCGGCATCGGCAAGCTGATCCAGAACCTCGCGGTGACCGCCGTCGAGGCATTGCTGCTCACCGAGCTCTTCCTAGTCGTGGACGTCCCTGAGATGCTCTGGACCGTGCATGTGGAAAAGCAGGTCATCCAGCAGATCGAGCAGATTGTGGCGAGCCCATCGACGTCGGCGCCCATCGAAGGGACCCCTCTGAAATAGTGAGAAACGGACGCCTTCTCCGGCTGGTCCCATGCTCGTACGATCTCCGAGAGCATTGGACCGTACGCCGTCCGAATGGCCTCGTCGAGAGAATCGACCTTAGCCAGCATAAGGCAGCAGACCTCCTCGCCCGTGTTCCAGACGACCCGCCTGCCATGGAGGAGGTGAATCGGTGCGCGTGGAAGAATGGGTTTAAGAGGAGGCGCGGGGGAGAATCAGCCCTATGGCTCTCGGCAGCGCCCCGCTCCACCGCTCGGTCCGCACCGGCGCCATCTTGTTCGTCTTGGGACCGCTCGCATTCGTCGCTGCGATGATCGTGGCGCAACTCTACTACCCGAACTATTCGTTGTCGACCAACTTTATCAGCGACCTCGGTAACACGGCCAACTCGCCATTGTGGTACGTCTTCAGCGCGGGTATCATCCTGCTCGGGCTCCTCGCCATCGCTGCGATCCTGTTGCTCTGGAGCACCTTCCCCGACGGAGGGCTCCGGGTCGCAGGTCTCGGGCTGCTGTTGGTCGCCAGCGTCGGCGCGATCGTAGTCGGCTTTTTCCCGGAGAACGTGAACGGAACCGTCCATGGAACCGCGTCCCTGGTGGTCTTCCTGCCAAGTGGCCTGGCTCTCCTGGCGCTCGGAGCCTCGATGCGCGAGACCTCGGGCTGGGAGTCGCTCCGATGGTTCTCCATCGCCCTCGGCGCCATCACCCTCGTCTTCGTCGCCCTCTTTCACTTCACGAGCGTCGGCGCCAACCTGTACCCCGGCCTCTTCGAACGCATCGTGGTCGCGCCGGTCCTCCTCTGGTCCATCGTGGTTGGGATCTTCCTAGCGAGGTTTCCCGTGCGGGCGCCTCACTGGGTGGCTGGCCTCGCCCACGTAGCTTCGACCCCGAGGCGCCGCTCCGGGGGTTTATTTTGACGTTCACGCAACCCTTCCCCTTGGTCCATCAAAAGCCGCGATCTGTTACGCTCAGAACCTGACGTTTGAACCTCCGCGAATCTCGGTCCCAAACAAGCATGCTGGTCGGGGTGCCAGTCGGTAGGACGCCGCCGCACTCCGAGCAGCGTAGATCCTTGTGCAGCAGCTCGCCGTGTCCGCTTCCCGCGCTTGGCGGTGTCTTCTGTTCGGCCTCAGGCCCTGTTGCGACCTCCGTAGAGTTCGACATCAGTTCCACTCTCACCCGAGGGAGGCGACGCTACGAACGAGCGAGTCTCTTCGAGGTGGACCCGACACGAATGGCGCTGTCCTGACGTGCTATCCCGCGTTCGTTCTCAACGGGCTAACGCTGCGACGAATCTCACTGGGGCGGCGGTGCCTGAATGAAGCCTCCCGGAGCGGCTTCGTACACCTTGCGCGCCGCGCGCGGGTTGCCCGTCACGCGCGCGATCCTCCAACGCGAACCCTCATCGTGGACGAGGAGAACCTGCACTCGCCCGTCTTCGGCTGCATCCGCTCGTCGCTTGATCTCCGCGATCGCCGGCCGCTTGAGGGTATCCGCATCGTGGGTCAAGCACCCGAACATGGACGTGCCGGGGATGGGCTTACCGTGCTGCTCTACGTAGATCCAGATGACGAGCGCCCCCGCCGCGAGCCGCTCCTTGCAGACGAGGCAGCCGGTTCCCTTCGGTAGGTATGTGCGGTAGCCCACCAGATGGGGCTCGGGATTCGACTCCGTGACCATCATCCTTTATGGACGACGTTACGAAGCGGCTGCGATCACTTGCGTGCGAACAGAGGGCCGCGCTACAAACATTCACCCACCGGTGCCGGGTCTCCCTACCGAGCTGGGTCTTCGAAGGGGGGAGTCCAGCCGAATTCGACCGGTCAATGCCTAGGGAGGGCATGGACGCGGGTCGGTATCCCACTGCCCCCGTCGCGAGGCTTTTGGGGATGATGTGCTAACGGCATGCGATGGCGCGCCCGCGTACGGTAACGGTTCCGGGACGCCGATCGTTCGAGTACGTCGCTCAGGGCAGAGGCCCGGCGACGCTTCTAGTCCATCCGGGCGGACCCGGATTGAGCTACCACTACCTCCGTGGCCTCCTCAAGCTCGCGAACGCGAATCTGCGCGTGATCCTGTTCAACCCGCGTGGCGTGGGCCACAGCTGGGCCCCGAAGAACCCCCGAGAGTACACCATCGCCAACATGGCCGAGGATGTGGAGGCGATCCGTCGGGCGTTCGGCATCCGGGAGCTCCACCTGTTAGGCTACTCGGCCGGGGGGTTCGTGGCGCTCGAGTACGCCCATCGTTACGAACGCCGTCTGACGTCGCTCTTGCTCTGCGCGACCGCCGGCAGCGCCGAGGAGATCCGAGCCGCCAACCGGATGATGCTCGCCTCCGCCTCTCCCCGACGACGAGCGCGCCTGAGGGAACTCACCAAGGCGAAGGCGTTCGAGTCGCCCGAGTACCAAAAGCTCACGGAGCAGGTCGCCCAGCCGTTCCAGACCCGATTTCTCACGTCGACGCCGGCGGATTGGAAGAGGACGAAGTCCCATCCCGTTGTTTACCATGCGATGATGACCCGCACCGGCGATGAGCTCGCGGTCGACGGAACGATTGCCTCGTGGGACGGACGGAAGTATTACTCGAAGATCGAGGTGCCCACCGTAGTCGTGGTCGGGAAATACGATTTCTTCCTCGAGCCATCGATGGAGATGGCCGAACGGATCGAGCCCGCCCACCTGCGCGTCCTCCCCCACAGCAGTCACATGGAAGTGCTCGAGCAACCTCGCGAGTTCCTGGGGACTATCCGGGAATTCCTCGAGGATGTGACGGGCGGTTGACGGCCGACGCGCCCCCCGTCAAGGAACGATCCGATACAAGCAGCCCCTTTCGTCGCTGACACTATCGTGGGTTCGCCATTCGATAACTCTCAGTGCGATGCTTCGTACTTCCTCGGCGAGCGGGGCGACGGGCCATATCACGAGGTCGGGGGATGTACTCGTAGCAACTCGGCACGCTCGCTCTACACGCGAGAGACTCTGCACATTGTTCGGCGCTCCTTCCTGAGGGGTCTGCGGATTCGACGACGCCTAGGGGTCGAGGGATCGTCGGCCGAAAGAGGGCCTTCTCTTCGCAAATGACCGATACCGATAGTAGGCTCCTGAGTCTGCCAGACCCGTTCGTTAGGCGTTCGTTTCGCGCAGCCCAATCACCGAGGGGCGACCAAGGCGCGCCGTTATGCAAGGGCAGGTGTGGCCCCGCCCACCGTGGTCGAATTCACTCCTGTTCGGGCCTGGCATCCGAACCCGAAGGTCGTCGACCCCGACGAGACTGTTTGTCCGGTGTACGACACGCTCTCGGAACTGGATTTCGCCCGATTCGTTGTCCGACCGTTCAACGCCGCACGGTTCGTTCCGCGACGCCAGACCACCACGCTCCAGCGCTTCCTCGCGACGGCGAAGGAGGAGCTGGGACGCGCGCTGGAGGCCGGAGCCTACATCCGTGACGAGGCCCCCGGGTTCTACGTCTACGGCATCCAGTACCGCCCACCCCCAGACATTTCGGAGACGATCCCTACCTCGGGCCGCCGAAGCGAGTACCTCCTCCTCGGCCTTGTCGGTGCCCTGGATTTCGACAGCATCCAGCACGGTCAGGTCGCCCTGCACGAGCATACCTTCCCGGACCGGGTCGACGAGCGAGCGGCTCTGACCGATGCCACAGGCATGTCCTTCGCGCCCATCGTGGCGGGCTACAACCAACCGGGTCACGAGCTCAACGCGCTCCTCGAATCGACCCTCGGTCTCGATCGACGTCGCCTCGACTTCGGCGGTCGGCTCGCTCCGGTGGTCGAAGCGCGTCTCGATGGCACGCACCACCGCTTATGGCAGATTTCCGACCCGGCGCTCGTTCGGCAGCTGGTCGAAGCGCTCCGCCCGCTCCGGTTGCTGATCCTCGACGGACATCATCGGTTCACTGCGGCCGCCAAACGCCACTACCACGGCCGGCCGTCCGCTCCCCTTGTCATGCTCGTCGACGGACACGACAGGGCCCTCCATGTGATGCCGTGGCACCGCGTCCTCCATGCGCGCCAGCTTGACCCCCGGGCCTTTCTCGACGCGGTCCGACGAGAGCCCGACCTCGCGGTCCGCTCGCTCGCTCCACTCACTGTGGAGGCGGCGATCGGGCAGCTCGCCGACATGGAAGCGGGTCACCGCCGGGGCTTCCTGGCCGTGACGCTGGAAGGAGCCCTCGAGGTGAATGGAGAGCCTTCCACCGACGCCGGTGCCGACTTCGACCTGCTCCACGCCTTCCTCGAAGACCGGCTCGGCATCGACGCCCATGACCTCGAGTTTGTGCGCTCGCCGCGATGGGCGATCGAACAGATCCGGAAGGAATCCCCTGGGACTGCGCTTCTCCTCCCGGCGCTATCGGAAAGCGGCATCGAGGACCGCGCGTTCCAGCGTGGGAATGTCATGGCCCACAAGTCGACGATGTTCCTCCCTAAAGTCGTGGAGGGGCTGATCTTCGCATCTGCGGCCCCGGGCAGGGACGAAAAGGCTTGAGACGAGTATGCAGCTTCCGCTAGAATGAGCTAATCGGCAAAGGGTGGCTTGCGCACGGTGCCAGTTCGGCAACATTCGGGAGGTCGGATTGCCCAGTTTGTGGTCTGGGAGATGATATGGATACTGCTCCCTTCCGATGCCGGGGGTACGTCGTGACTGCACGGCGCCGTTGTCCGGCCTGCCTGGCCCTCCTCGCTGACGGCGAAACGCACGTCCGAACCGCCGAGCTCGACGGGATCGAGAGCGGGGAGGCAACGTACTACTGTAAGAGGTCCCGGTCCCGCGTCAGCGTACGCAAGCCCGGTGCGCCGCCCCTCCTGGCTCGAAAGGCGCGGCGGACCGTGGGTAAGATTCTCCGGGGAGGGTCCGGTCCATGAGGCGCGACCCGTTCCTTCGCACAGGGCTTCCGGCTCGACGTGCCTGCTATGGAGCACCGAGGGGACCGGCGTCGGCGCGCTCGTCCCGCCATACCGGGCCGCTCGCCATCCTGCTATTCGGTGCTCTCGCCCTGATCCTCGCTCTGCTCTACTCCACGACCGGGGGAGGAGCCGAGCATGAACCCCGACGACTTCCCTTGTCCCTTGTGCGGGCTCGACCTGGAGGCGGACCCGCATACTAGGGACGGCTTTTGGGCGATCGTCCAGGCACGGAAGGCCTGACTCCAACGTACGCGCCCTCCTCGCGGTGGTCCTCGATCGGGAGTTTTTCCGTTCATATTTCGACGGAGAGAGTGAACTAACCTGACCCAAGGAAGAGCTCCGAGCGCCGCCCTACGAAGAGCGGATTCATCGCTAAGTGCGGACGACGACGACCTCGCCCGGTTTGGGGGGAGGGTGCTCTTTTCCTCGGCTCGTAGTGTCATTATCTGGGCTCCAACCGTGCCATCGACGAAGTAGTTTGACGCGGACGGACAGTCGTGCGCCCCTGAAATGATGACGATAGAAGTCCAAGGTCATCGCATGTTCCTCGAAGACGACAGACTCGTTGTACCCGCCAACCGCCTCGAACGCATCCCGGCGAACGGCGGCGAATCCCGACATGAACAGCTTGTATCCGAACACGGACGTCAACACGTTGAGCATCGTGCTCTCGGCCCGCATCATGAATCGGTCCACCGGCGCCCGGGCCAATAGAGTTCCGCGATGGCGAACTGCCAATTCCAGGTCAACCATGTTGTCCAATCCCAGTCGGCCACCAGATGGACATCATCGTCCAGAAACACGAACACATCACCGGACGCTGCCGCCGCTCCGATGTTGCGGGCGTGGGCAGCTCCACCCGGGGCCGAGACTACGATGAATTCTGAGCCGGTGGGGAGCATCGCCCCGATCCGGTGGATGTTGGCCGGCTCGGGACTTCGTGTGGGGGTGATGAACGATATCATTGGATCATCGACGGTAGGTGATCTCCCCGATCAGACCAAACAAGGCGCCGACCGCTACGGCTGCCACCACACCCCAGGTAGGACCGAAGCAGCGACGACGATCACCACCACAACCCCGATGACCAGGATCCGGGTCACCCCCTTCGACATCCGCTTCGAAGGCGTGGGCGGGTGCGGCCACGCTTGAGCGCCTACCAGGTGAACTGCCGGGGGAGGTGGAGTTGGCACGGGCGCCAAGGGCGCGGTCATGGACGGGGTCCGCTTCGATAGGCCGGTTCCGTATTTCAAGCGGTTCTAGGGTGCCAGTCAGCCCCCCCGTGGCAACGCTGATAACGGACCGGAAAGGAACCTGGTGCCGAGTCATCGGACCGAGACCGTCTTCTTTTAACTAGTAGAGGATCGCTTCCTTCGGGAGGGTCGCCCATGCGATTTCTAATCAAAGTGCGAATGCCCACCGAAGCCGGAAACCATGCTCTGGAGAGCCCAGACTTCGTGAAGAATCTCGAAGCCGGAGTCAAGGCGATGAACGCCGAAGCGTTTTACGGGTGCGAAATGGACGGAGATCGAACGGCCATCATCATTGCAAGCTTCGACACTCCGGACAAGATTCCCGCAATCGCGGAACCGTTCTTCCATCTGGGATTCCAGGTGAGTATGCATCCAGCAATGGTGATGGATGACCTGAAGCGCGGAGTGGCCGGGTGGAAGGCCATGGCCAAGCGGTAGGACTCTGCAGTCCGGGGCCCGTAGACCGCTCTCAACCCACCCGTTAAAGGACCCCCCGGATAGACAACGGTCGGAGCCATTGAAGAGCCAACCGCGGGATAGCCGACGAGCACGATGAAATAGGTCGAAACGGTTTCCGGCCCTGACCGCAGATGCCTTGGAAGTACACGGACGAGTACTATCGGGAATACACCCGAGTGACGTGGAATGATAGCGCTGAAGCCTACGTCGGACTGATGAGGAATCTCGAGCCGTTCCGTTCCGACCTCGTTGCGCGACTAGCCCCCCAGTCTGGAGAGCGGATCCTGGACATGGGTACCGGACCGGGAGAGCCCGCAATCACAATTGCCAGACATGTCGGGGCTTCCGGTCACGTGACGGGAATCGACCTGTCGGAAAACATGGTGACGATCGCCCAACGGGTGGCGCATGCCCGTGGAGTAAACAACGTCGATTTCCGAACGATGGATTGCAGCGACCTGAAGTTTCCCGACGAAACGTACGATGCCATAGTCAGCAGTTTCGGGTTCCAGATCTTCACAGATCCGGAAAAGGCAGCCAAAGAGGCTCGTCGGGTGCTTCGTCCCGGTGGTCGAATCGCTGTGACCGTCTGGAGCACTGGAGACAAGGTACCGTGGATCCATGCGATCGTAGGGCCTATGCTCGAGCGCGCCGAACCGGATGAGACGGGCTACATCCCAACTCCGTACGAGACCGGGGGGCCGGGTGAGATGGTTGCGTTCCTGGAAGGCGCGGGATTCCAGTACGCTCTGGAGGAGCGGCGGCAATACTTCCTCAAATTCGACGATGAGGAGGCCTACCTACAGGCAGTCCTGAAGGCAACACCAATCGGACATTCACTCTCCGAGGAATCGGAGGATACTCAGAAGGAGGTCCTTCGCAAGACCCGGGAGAATCTTGTTCCGTGGAAGAGGCCCGAAGGCCTCTCGATACCAGGCGAAGGCGTAATCGTCTTCGCACGCAAGCCGGAATAGGCGGCCTGTGTCGGTCGTTTGGGTCGTCGCCGGTAAGCTCCTTCTTCAATTCTCCCTGAGCCCGGAGTGGGGGAATCGGAACCATTTCCCCCGTTGAAAACGCACCCGTTACTAGGGTGTTGTCGACACTGGCCTGATCGGGCGCGACCGCGACCTGGATAGAGGGCGCGCGGCGTCGATGACAGACAGAGAGTATCCTGCCCGTCACCTAGGTGGAAAGACTGAGCACCCTAGACCCGTTGGAGTGTCCCGGATGTCGACGACTCGTTTTGCCCAGTTTGCTAGCGCCGGAGAGTCAATCGTAGCCCCGAGGAAGGCTTAACCTCGAGGCATGATACCAATTCGCGCGGGAACCCATGGCCGTCAATCCAGACAAGTTGAACCAGTTTATCGGCAGGTTTCTAGGCGATGTCGGTGCCGCGATCCACGGACCAGCCATTTTGATCGGAGAACAGCTCGGTCTCTACAAAGCCCTCGCCGCTGACGGACCACTGAACTCGGAAGGACTCGCAGAAAAGACCGGCATACCGGAACGCTACGCACGCGAGTGGCTCGCGGGGCAGGCGGCTTCAGGGTACGTGGAGTACGACGCGGGTAGCGAACGTTATTGGATGACGCCCGAACAGGCGTTTGCCTTGACGGTCGAGGATAACCCGGTCTACATCCCGGGGGTCTACTATACCATCGCGTCGGTCTACAAGGACCAACGGAAAATCGCCGAAGCGATCAAGTCCGGAAAAGGGTTCGGCTGGCACGAACACCACAACGACCTCTTCATCGGCACAAAGAAGTTCTTTCGACCAGGCTATCTCGCAAACCTCGTCAGCTCCTGGCTCCCCAGTCTCGAGGGGGTCGTGCCGAAGCTCGACGCCGGTGCTCGGGTCGCCGACATCGGCTGCGGTCTCGGGGCGTCTACCATCATCATGGCCAAGGCGTTTCCAAAGTCCAGATTCATTGGCTTCGACTACCACCTGGAGTCGATCGAATGGGCGCAGAACGACGCTGTGACAGCGGGTGTGACCCAAAACACCGACTTTGAGGTTGCAACCGCGAAGGAGTTCCGGGGGAAGGACTACGATCTCGTCTGCTTCTTCGACTGCTTGCACGACATGGGCGACCCGGTCGGTGCGGCGCGGCACACCCTCAAGACTCTGAAGCCAGATGGTACTCTGATGGCCGTCGAGCCGTTTGCACATGACCAGGTCGAGCAGAATATGACTGCGGTAGGCCGGATCTTTTACAATGCTTCCCTGTTAGTGTGCGTCCCGGCTTCCCTTTCTCAGGAGGTCGGGAAGGGTTTGGGGGCTCAGGCGAGCGATGCGAGCTTGAACGGAGTGTTCCGCGACGCGGGGTTTACTCGGGTCCGGAAAGCGATCGAGACGCCGTTCAACCGGGTGTTCGAAGCCCGCCCCTGAACCCACCCGATCCTAGGGATCGCCTCGATCACGAACGCTGACGATAGCCGGTAAGCCCAATTCGCAAACCGACGCGTTTCCCGTGCTCGAAACGGACCGAGACTGTGTGAAAACTCGTGCGTAGGTTTATCCGGTAGTACTACTCTGTCAGAGCCATATGGCTCGAACTGTCCATCTCGAAGCGACGAACAAGCTGACCATGGAGAACATCGTCGGGTTCATCCGTCGACCTGTGGTTCCTCACGGAACTGGAGCGAAGGTCACCTGTCCGAGGGCGTTCCTGGGGAAGACCGTCTATCTGGTGATCACCGACGAGGATTGGCCCGAGGATCGACCTCGCCGAGGGAGGCGACCATGAGCGGCTACGTTCGAGCCGTTCACCGTCACCAGCAGATTCTGATGCCCGACCTTCTGGACGACTACGTGACGGAGGAGAACCCGGTGCGGTTCCTCGATGTGTTCGTCGACGGCTTGGACTTGAGCGAGCTCGGGATCACTCACGCCGAACCGAACGAGACGGGACGACCACCGTATGATCCCGCGGCTCTGCTGAAGCTCTACCTCTATGGCTACCTCCACGGGGTGCGTTCCAGTCGGAAGCTGGAACAGGAGTGCCATCGCAACCTGGAGGTGATGTGGCTCCTGCGCAAGCTCACCCCGGACTTCAAGACGATTGCCGACTTCCGCAAGGACAATGTCGATCGCTTCCGACCCTTGTTCCAGCGGCTCGTGGCTCTCGGCCGAGAACTCCGCCTGCTGGAGGGAGATTTGGTGGCGATCGACGGGAGTAAGTTCCGAGCGGTGAACGCGAAGGACCGCAACTTCAATCGTGCGAAGCTCGCCGACCGGACGAAGGCGATCGAGAAGAGCATCGATCGCTACCTGCGTGAGCTGGATGAGAATGACGCGAAGGAATCGGAGAATCCCGGTCTTCCGTTGCGCGTCCCGAATCTCCAGGAGAAGATCGAGCGGCTGAAGGAACGACAGCGCCGCTATCGAGGTCTGCTCGAGCAGCTGGAGACGACCGGGGCTACCGAGATCTCCCTCACCGACCCGGACAGTCGCATGATGAAAGGGAACCATGACCGGATGGAGGTCAGCTACAACGGGCAGATCGCCGTCGAGGCCGACAGCAAGCTCATTGTCGCCTACGATGTCGACAACAAGGCGTCCGACCACCACCAGCTCGCCTCGATGGCGGAGCAGGCTCAGGCAGCTCTACGACGGTCGTCTCTACGGGCTGTCGCGGACCGCGGATACTACGATGGCGAGCAGGTCCGTCGATGCATCGCGCGGGACATCACGCCGTACGTTCCGGAGCCCGAGAAGGGGCGAGGGGCAGCCGAACGGACCGCCATGGCTCCGGAATTCCAGCGAGACCGGTTCGTCTACGATCCCACGACCGACACGGTTCGATGCCCCGCCGGAGCTCGGTTGACCTTCCGTGGGGAGCGTCGGACCCATTGGCACCAGCGCCCGGGGGGAATTCTCGAGCGCGAATATCGGACGGACCAGTGTCCTTCCTGTCCGCACTTCATGACACGGTGCACCCACAATCCGATGGGACGACGGTTCCATCGACGAGAGAACGATGAGCATCTGGAGGCGATGCGGAGGCGAGTGCGAACCGACGAGGGAGAGCGAATCCTCGCCGAGCGCCAATCGGTCGTGGAACACCCGTTCGGCACGATCAAACGAGCGTTCAACCAAGGCTACCTGTTGTTGAAAGGGCTTCGGAAGGTGATGGGGGAAATGGGGCTCACGATGATCGCGTATGACCTGAGACGGTTGCTGAGCCTGGTCGGAACCCGAGCTCTGGTGGCCCACCTATCGAGCGAACGAAGAGCTCGAGGGGCTGCGGCCTGAACTCCCCTCTTCCCCGAATTCGAACGGACAAAGGAGTGGAGGGATCTCTCGAACCGGCCGACGTTTTTACACAGTCTCGACCCCTATCGGACAGCGCCGAACCTGCGCACGAACTGCCGGCCGCCGATGTGTCCCGAGCGGGGTCTTCCGGAGCCAAGTCCGCGGCACCTCGACTGGACTATCGATACTTACGAACGGCGGCACGAAACTCCGCGTGGGTCTCGCTTGAGTCCGAACGCGACGCTCCGATTTGACGGAGGAACGCCAGCAGGTTCGGCCATGCGGAGACGGGACGCCGCGTCGGCTCTACGTACTCGAAGCACGTGACATATCTCAAGAGTTTGGTCTCAGCTTCCTCAAACCGATCGCACCGTCGAATCGCTCCCGCAGTGTCGAGGAACCAGAGGGTGAAGATGAACTCGGATTCGCCCTCGGACGTCTCGGTTCCCGGCAACCGTAGGCGTAGCTCCGCCCGCGGGACGGGGGCACGTCGGGCTTTCAATTCGGAGAGGACCTTGGCCCCATAGCCGGTCCATGACGCGAGTTCACGCTCCGTGTCGTCTAGGTCACCGTCGCCGGAGGGGGACAAATCTGCTATCGCCTTCGGAGTGAATTCCATGCCATACGCGAGCGTCCGACTTCCTGCTAAAACACGACGGGAGGGGGCATGCAACGCCGCCCTCGGAGGGCCGACTCATCCACCTCGAAGACGTTGAACGGGTCGGAGTGTTCCCGTTTCGGCACATGGAGCTCCGGATCGGCTGCTCGTCCTGGACCTCAGAAGCGTGGTGGGGTCGGCTCTATCCAACCGGCCTGAGAGACGGGGAACGACTCGCATGGTATGCGAAGCTCTACGATACCGTCGAGGTTGATTCGACGTACTACCGACCGCCCTCCGAGTTTCTAGTCCGTCGGTGGGCGTCGGTTACTCCTGAAGGATTCCTCTTCACCCTGAAGTTCCCGCGCGACCTTCTCGATCCCAAGCGGCCGGTGGACGTTGCGAAGATCGATAGTTTCCTCGCCAGCGCGCGGCTCCTCGGCCCGAAGCTGGGTCCGATCCTCCTTCAGTTCCCTCCCTGGGTGAAGCCCGGGAAGGCTAGCGGCTTTCTCACCGAGACGCTCACCGCGCTCGACCATCAGCTTCGATACTCCGTGGAACTTCGGGATGCCGGTTGGTTCCGTGGCTCGACGTGGGACAGCCTTTTCGCACAGCTTCGGGATCGCCGAATCGCTCTCACATGGTCCTACCTGACGTATGTCGAGGTCCCGCCCGAGCTTACGTCGGACTTCGTGTACTTGCGGTTCATCGGCGACCATACCACGGTGCCGGAAAGCATCCACGGAGAGATGCGGATCGACCGATCCAGAGAGACTCAACGCTGGGCCAACCGAGTGAAGGCTGTTGCGAACCGCGTCCTATCGACGTTCGCATTCTTTAACAACCACTTCGCTGGGTTCGCTCCCGAGTCGGTGAACCTGTTCCGGCAGGAGATGGGGTTGGAACGGATAGATTACGCGCCGGCAGCTCACCAGCGCAGATTGGACGTTTCGTAGCTCGTCCGTTCGGTCGGAGCTTCTAGATCGATGTTGGCTCCGGAGGGTGGACGAAGTGTTGTGAGGTCGCTCGTAGGGACGCGATGGCGCTTCCGATCCGGTATCCACGCACCATGCGGTGGCATCTCCGCGGCCTCGGCCGGAAGGCATGATGTCCGCGGAACGGCGGCGAATGGGGACCCCTATCGGACAGAGGCGAACCTGAGCACGAACTTCCCTACCGCCGATGGGGCCCGACCGGGGTCTTCCGGAGCCAAGTCGACGGCGCCTCGACTGGACTATCCATACTTACGCACGGCGGCACGAAACGCCGCGTGGGTCTCGCTTGAGTCCGACCGCGACGCTCCGATTTGACGGAGGAACGCCAGCAGGTTCGGCCATGCGGAGACGGGACGCCGCGTCGGCTCTACGTACTCGAAACACGCGACATAGCTCAGGAGTTTGGTCTCAGCTTCCTCAACCCGATTGCATTGTCGAATCGCTCCGTCGGTGAAGGAGCCTATATCAAGTCCCCGACGCTATTGGGCCTATGTCCGTGTGGGGAGGCGGATTCACCGCTCCCCTCATCCTAGTAGGGTTCATCGCAGTCGCGGCGCTCGCCGGATTCTTTGTGCTCTGGTACGAATCGCCCGGTCACTGGATTTGGCGCGCGTGGGTGCGCCGGGGGAGTGAACGGCTCACGGGCCGAGCGGATCTGACCTGGGTCAACGTGTGGGTTCTGACCACCGTGGCTGCCGCCGTATTCACACTAGGCGCAGGGGTCAACTGGGCACTAGGGGTTTACGGCTGCAGTCCGGGCGGCCCTTCGGACCTCATCACCCTGTGGACGTCTGGGCACGCCTTTCTCCACGGTGGCGATCCGTTCACAATCACCGCGTGCGGGACGTCCGGGAACCCGGTGCCCGCAGGGCTGGCGTCTGTCTTCATCGATGCAGTGGGAAGCCTTGGGGGACTCGCAGGGATCCTACTCGTTTGGGGTGCGGTCTCCGTGGCGATCATACCCCTGATCTGGACGCTGAGCGAACAGACACCGGCGATCGCGACTGTGTGGGTGCTCGTGTCCCTCCTGTATTTCCCGATCGTCGCCGCCCAGGTCGATGGGGCAAGCCTTGCCCTCGTGCCCCTGGCGATCCTGCTCACCCTGTACCTGGCCCGGCTGGGCTGGGTTCGGGCGGCAGCGGTCGGAGGGTTCCTCTCAACTGGTCGGTTCCCTGCGCTGTTCCCGATTCTCGGAGCCACCGGACGCGCTGGATCTCGGCGGGCCGTGGCATTCGTGAGCTCGCTCGGTCTCTTTGCCGCGGTCACGGGGGTTTCAGTCGCGGTCTACGGAGCCAGCTTCACGGCCCGGCCTTCTTTCTTCAGTTCACGCGGGAAGGTTTCACCCTGAACTACTGGGGGGTTCTGGAGGGACTCGGGTGGCTCGTCCCCTCGACCGGCGTCACTATCGTGCAAACGGCCCTCACGATCGCACTGGTAGTGGTCGTCTGGGGGTGGGCGCGCTCGACTCTTGGTGCCGTTGCAATTGTTCTCACCGGGATTGTACTCCTGGCCCAGTTCCTATCGTTCGACGAGCTGGTGTTCCTGCTGCCCGTCGCGCTAATCGGGACGCGGGCAAGGTGGTGGCTCTGGGCGATCGGTCTTGTGGCCATCTCGAACTACCTCTACCTCCTGGCATTCCAACCGGTCGCCTCAGTCGGCAATTCTGCTGTCCCCTCGTACGCGCTCGACTTCGTGTTGACCGCCCTCCTCCTCGGATTGTTGGTAGAGCTCCTCCGGACGGAGATTGAGAGGTGGCCGAAGGAGCCGGATTCGGGATTCGAGGTCCGCTCGGACTCGAAAATCGCTGGGGCGGCAGAAGCTCGGATCCAAACGACGAACCTACGTCGTGACTCCGCGCCCGACTCCACCGCGCTCGGATTCGTGGACCCTCTTCAAACCGCTGCCTTGAGCACAGAGGCCCGATTCGTTGATTGGATGACGTCGGGAGAGCTGTAGAACGCGGTCGAACTCGCGTCACAATCTTGAGGGGGCATCGATATCAGCACCTACGTCTGGAGCAGACAAGGTAACCTATGCCTCCGTCTCCAAGAAAGCGACCGACGCCTGCCGGCAAGAAGCGCCACCAGAAGCAACGGCAGCGAAGAATTGCGGCACGAAGACGTCAGGTCCCACTCGGTGGAAACCGGGGCGGCTGGAAAGCGAAGTAGCACTCCGCTCAACTTTCACTGCGCTCAAGCAGTCTTGAGCCAACCTCAGGTGCGTAGTCCATCGGATTTCCCTCGGACGGCAATCGGAGGGTTTGCGATCCGATGCTCACATCCCCGGAGGGCGTTCGATCAGGACCATGCCGTGCCGCGCCAACGTGGCCCCGACGAGGGAGGGGTCCGGAGGAGCGCCGCCCGACTTCGCGAACAGCTCGTCGAGCTCGAAGAAGAGCTTCTCCTGCAGGTCTGCCGGGTGGAAGACGATGAACGCCCGACCCGTTGAATCGCCGACGTTCTTGAGCCCGTGGACACCCAGCGAGACGACGTGGTGCACGACCCCCGGGCCCGCTCGGGTAGTCTCCTTCCCTTTGATCCCCTTCGAATAGATCTCGAAGGTTCCTTCCCGGATCATGACGGACTCCTGAGCCGGGTGGGCGTGCAGGAACGCCGGACCGGTACCGGGCGGGAAGATGTGTTCCATGACCGAGTACGATCCGCCGGTTTCGACACCGGCGACCCGAACGTACATGGTGATTCCCATGACCTTCAGTGGACCGCGGTTAGTGGTCACCATCGGCGACCCTGGTGGGTTTGTCATGGAGTCTCATGATCTCATGAGGGCATAGATTTTCCGAAGCCTCCAGGCCGGGAGGATTCTCTAGTCCGTCCGGAATGGGCCCGCGGGAATCGCAGCCAATCCTACTTCGCGTGGAACGATCCCGAAGCCTTCGACTTGCGGGCCGAATCCTCCTGGGCAACCCATCGATTGGCTCGAACGATCCGACCGAGCCGCTCGACGAACCCCTCGAGCTGATCGCCGCGAATGCCCACGATCATTTTGTCGATCCCAAGGTCGGTATAGATCCGCGACCCTGCGCATCCGAGCGAGATGGCGACCGGAGTGCCAGCGTTCAGGACCGGCATGATCGAGCACATCGGGCGGCTGAGCATGGGCACCGGCTGCGCGTCCGCGCCCGATTCGGCGGCTTCGGCGACTAGCATGGCGGCGGTGGGTCGGGCGAAGATCAGCACACCGGTCGGAGGGAACGGAAGCGACCCAAGGGGTCCGTAGGCCACGAAGCGGGGGGCCTCGGCGTTGTGGGGTACACGGGCTTCCTCGCCCGGGTTTAGGTAGCCTTCCTTCTGCATGGATCCTATCGTGCCCATGAGCCGACTCCCCGGTTCTCCCTTCGGTGGAATTCCGAGAACGAACGCCCCGATCTCACAGTCCTCGTGCTGGGCGGTGGGCGCGACGAAGGCGCTCTGAGTGCCATACGCGAAGAACGTGCACACGGAAGGAACACCCCCCGGATGCGCTGGGACGCCTGCGGGGGACGCGTCCAGGTAGGAGATCTGCACCGGAGGCGTATCCAACTCGAGGTAGCGAGATAGCTCGTCGGCCATCAACTGCAGTTCCTTCGTCATCGATCGAACCCACCCGCGCATGCGGCCGCGGGTCTTGAGCCTGCCCTCCCTGGTGCCGCCCGTGATCGATCGATCCATGGGGCTGGCTTCGGTCGGCTAACCCACCCACTGATGCTGCGCGACCTCGGATAGGCGGCGTTGCGCTGGGTTCAGTCCCTCAGAGTTGGTAGACAAACATCCGGTCCGCGGAGGTCTCGGGGAGGGCCCCAGTTGACCGATAGAGACGCACCGCCGCCCGGTTGTTCGGGTCGGTCAGGACAAAGACCTCCTCAAAGCCTCGCTCGCGGCAGTAGCTCAGTAACGACCGGATGAGTTTCCCGGCGATCCCGCGTCGGCGGAATCCCTTGAGCACGCTGACCTCGTACAGGAACATCTGCGGTCGGGTTGACCTCAGTTGGCCAAGGGCCGTGCCTCGGAGGAAGCCCACCGCCCGGCCGCGTTCCATCGCCAGTAGTAGGATGTTTCGATCCTCGGCAAGGTACTCCCGCACGGCCTCCGGGTCTAGGGGCCTGTCAAACAGAGCTGGCACCGCGAGGATTTCTGTCTCCTCTCCCAGGACGAGCCGCTTGACCTGCATCCGGTCTCCGATTCACGGCGATCGGAAGAGCTGAGTGGGGGATGAACAGACCACCCGTCTTCCGCCGGGCACCGGGACCCAGCCACATGAACCGGACCCGGTCCAGCACGGCGGTCATCTCTGAAGGGGGGCGTCTAAGGAGGGCTAATGAATCCCGTCCCCTCTCAATCGGGCGTGCCCCGCCAGAAGGTCCTCGATTGGCTGCTCGAGCCGGACCAGCCGTCGATCCGGTATCTCACCCTGACGCAGCTACTCGGCCGGAAGGCATCCGACGCCGACGTTCGGGAGGCGCGGGCCCGGATCCCGTACACCGGATGGGCCGCGGAGATCCTGGCTCGGCGCGACCCCGCCGGTTGGTGGGTCCGCGAGAAGAGTCTCTACCACCCGAAGTACATCTCCACGAACTGGAACCTGCTCGCCCTATCGGACCTCGGCGCGATACGCTCCATTCCCGCGGTGCGGGCATCGTGTGAACTGTGGATGAGACGCTCGCCTTTGAAGGGAGGAGGCGTCGGCGGGTTCTCCACCGGGAAAGGACACCACTGCTACACGGGGAACATGGCCCGCGCGTTGATCCGGCTCGGCTATGGCGACGACCCGCGGGTCCGCAAGGCGCTCGACTGGTTGGTCCGGACCGCGCATCCCAAGGGCGGATGGACATGCTGGTCGTTCACGGACGGGCCCGCTCCCGGGCGGAACCTCGACTCGTGGGAGGGGCTGAGCGCCTTCGCCGTGTACCCCCGCTCCAAATGGACCCCCAAGACGAAGGACTGCGTGGAGCGAGGGGCCGAGTTCTTCCTCGACCGGGAGCTCCATCGGCAGGGAGAGCGGTACGCCCCGTGGTACCGCTTCCATTGGCCGGTCCACTACTACTACGACCTCCTGGTCGGCCTCGACATCCTGACCGCCCTCGGCTATGGGGACGACCCGAGACTTCAGTTCTCGCTCACCCACCTTCGGAAGAGGAGACAGTCCGACGGACGATGGACCCTAGATGCGGTCCACCCGGACGTGGGACCAACGATGGACCGCTGGTACGCGCAGCATCCTGGGGACCGACCGACCCCTCTCGCTTTCGAGAAGGTCGGCCGCCCGAGCAAGATGATCACGCTCCGGGCGCTCACCGTCCTCTCTCGGCTCAGTTGAATCCCCGGGAGACCTCCATCAACCCACCCTCTCGCGGGAGCGGGAAGGAGAGATATCGCCCCGCGTGTCGCGAGGATCGTGGGGTACCGGCCGCGAGAGTACGACCGCATCGTCGTCGGCGCGGGGGCGCTGGGATCTTCGATCGCATTCTACATGTCTCATCTGCACGGACGCACCCTGGTGCTCGAGCGCTATCACGAGAATCATCCATTCGGCTCGTCCCATGGGAAGACCCGGATCCTCCGCACGGCGTACTCCGAGGGTGCTGCGTACGTCCCCTTAGTCCTTCGAGCGCGCCGCCTATGGAAACGGCTGGAGCGAGAGAACGAGCGAGAAATCTTCCGGCCCACCGGCGTGCTCATGGCCGCCAGTTCGGATTCGCCCTCGCTTGCAAGTGCCCGCGAGAGCGCTCGTCGATATGGGCTTCCGAGCGAGGTGCTCGACTCGGACGAGGCTCGCGACCGGTTTCCGGCCTTCCAATTTGATCCGCAGGACGCGATCCTTTGGGACCCGGAGGGAGGAGTGCTGTTTCCCGAGCGAGCGATCCACGCCTACCGTCGACTGGCCCACTCTCGTGGGGTCGCCTTTCGGTGGAACTCGCCGGTACGCGACTGGATACGCACTTCGAATGGACGAATCCGGGTGAGCACCCGAACCCGAGAGTATCTCACCGACTCCCTCGTACTTTGTGCCGGTGCCTGGCTCCCGACCTTGACTCCAGGTCTCTCATTACCCCTGGAGGTAGAGCAACAGACCGTGTACTGGTTCCGACCCCGTGCTCGACGGAGCTCTCCGTACCGGACGATGCCCGCCTTCGTATGGTATCTGCCGGAAGGCGGGTACTACTACGGGACGCCGGACGTCGGAGATGGCGTCAAGATCGGGGGCAACCAGGGGCAGCGCGTTCGGAACCTCGCACGTCGCCCGCGATCCTCGGTCCGCGAACTTCGGTCCGTTCAGAGGTTCCGGCGTGATCGACTGCCCGGCCTGTCTCCCCAACCCACCCACCGCGCGCGCTGCCTGTACACCAACACTCCGGACAAGAACTTCATCGTGGACTTCCACCCCGATTGTCCGAATGTCGTCATCGTGAGCGCGTGCTCCGGTCACGGGTTCAAGTTCGCGAGCGTCTTGGGCGAGCTGATCGCGCAAGGTGTGCACACCGGAAGGCTCGCACCCCCACTCGCTTCGTTCCGTTTGCCGAAGACGCGAAGATAGAGCTAATACGTCGACCTTTTCCGGCCGATTGCAGATCGGTGAGGAGCCTAACGCCGCGCCCCAGGCTTCGGACGTCAAGACCCGATTTACTATGAAATCGAAATATACTGGATCGAACTAATTGCCTCGTGGCGAGCGTTATGCTCCGATCGAAGGATCCGCGAGCCACCGACCTTCCAGAGGCGCCACAGGATCTTCCGTGGCAACTGCTCCGGGAGGCTTTCTTCTTGCTCCGGGAGCGCTGGACACAGCAGCTCGAGCGATTCGATCTGTCGGTCTCCGACTTCGTAGTTCTAGAGCTGTGCGCTCCGCGCCCGGCCAAGACGTCCGAGATCGCCCGGAGGATCGGCATCACCGCCGCGGGTACGACCGATGTCATCGATCGACTGGAGGCTCGGCACCTGGTTCGGCGGGTCGCCGATCCGCAGGATCGCCGGGTAGTGCTGGTTCAACTTGCGCCTGCCGGTCGGCGCCTGTACCAGGAAGCGAAGTTTACGCGACGCGAGGCCCATCGGTCTCTGGATGACGTGATGAACCGGGAGGAGCGGCGTGCGCTGGCGAAGGGACTCTCTGCGCTCACGGCCGCGCTCCGCGACGATTCTCATCGAAGTGGAGGGGGCGGCTGAGTACGGAATACAAGTGGACCGTCCTTTCCAACACGACCCTCGGGGCCCTCCTCGCCTCGATTGACGGTACGATCATACTGATCTCGCTGCCGGTCATCTTCCGGGGCCTCGGGGTCGACCCGTTCGCCCCCTCGAGCTTCCCGATCCTGATCTGGCTGCTGCTGGGCTACGGGGTCGTGACGGCGACCCTGCTCGTCACCGTCGGCCGGCTCTCCGACATGTGGGGCCGCGCCCGGATGTACAACGCCGGCTTCGCGATCTTCTCGACCGCCTCGGTCCTGCTGTTCGTCGAGCCGTTCTCCGGCATGACCGGTGCATGGATGCTCGTCGGATTCCGGCTCATCCAGGGGGTCGGGGCCGCGTTCCTCTTTGCGAACTCGACCGCGCTCTTGACCGACGCATTCGGCCCGGAGGAACGAGGGAAGGCGATCGGGTTCAACCAGGTCGCGTTCATCGGCGGCTCGATGGTCGGCCTCGTGGTCGGCGGCATCCTGGCGTCGATTCCCGACATCCCGATCGGTCCGTTCGTCCTACCGACGTGGCGCCTGATCTTCCTGATCAGTGTGCCCGTCGGGGTCTTCGGGACGTTGTGGGCGTACGCTCGGCTCCGCGAGACATCGATCCGCCGGGCCAACCAGAAGATCGACTACGTCGGGAACGGAGTGTTCGCCGCCGGGATCACGCTCATACTGATCTCCACGACCTACGGGCTCCTCCCCTACGGCTCGTCTCCGACCGGATGGTCCAACCCCTGGGTCTTCAGCCGGCCTTGGGGCGGGAATCTTGCTGCTCGTGATCTTTCCGTTCATCGAACGTCGAGTGAAGGATCCGCTGTTCCGACTTCACTTGTTCCGTGAACGAGCGTTCTCCGCGGGGATCTCTTCCGCGCTGCTGGGCTCGATCGCGCGCGGGGGGGTCATGCTGCTGCTGGTGGTCTGGTTCCAGGGGATTTGGCTCCCTCTGCACGGCTACTCGCTCGCGCAAACTCCCCTCTGGGCGGGGATCATGATGATGCCGATGATCGCCGGGTTCCTGACGGCGGCCCCGTTGAGTGGGTGGTTATCGGATCGAAGCGGGGCTCGAACGCTCTCGACCGTGGGAATGGCAATCGCTGGCGCCACGTTCTTCTTGTTCCTCCTGATCCCGGTGGACTTCGTCTACTGGCAAGTGGGCCTGCTCCTCTACGTGCAAGGCTGCGGAATGGGAATGTTCGCCGCACCGAACGCTGCGGCCGTCATGAACTCCGTCCCTGCCGAAGAACGAGGCGCGGCCTCCGGAATGCTTGCGACGTTGCAGAACACCGGCCAGCAACTCTCGCTGGCCCTCTTCTTCACGGTCGTCATCCTGGGCCTATCGGCGGGCATCGGAAGCTCGGTGACCAACGCGCTCTCCGCCGTCCAGGTCGGACCCCCGGACCTCCAGATCCTCAGCGGCCTGATGTCGGCCAGTCCGACCGGCGCCCTCTTCGGAGCTTTCCTAGGAGAGAATCCGATGCAGACGTACCTGATCGTGGCCGCGACCATCCCGGGATGGCAGCCTCTGGCCCCCTCCGTCATGTCGGCCCTCCTGACCCCCACCTTCTTCGCGAACTCCGTCGCGCCGGCCTTTGGAGGCGCTCTGAAGGACTCGTTCCTGTTCGCGGGGGCCACGACCGCCCTCGGGGCCCTCATCTCGGCCCTGCGCGGCAGGCGGTACATCTACGGGCAGACTCGAACCGTCGCGATGGGTTCGTCCGAGTCCGGCCCGAGCGCGGCGGCTTCGACAGCCGATCGTCCGACCGTAGCGAACCGGAGCCCTTGAGGAGATAAACGCCCACGGTTGCGAGCGTCCTCGGGGAACTCATCGCACAAGGCATGCGCACAGACAAGCTTCCGCCGCTGCTCGCTCCGTTCGGTCTCCCCCGAGCACCCCGACTCGATCATGTCACATGAGGCGGGATGCGGACGTTCCCGTCAGAGGAGGTTCGAGCATCCGACCACCCGAAAGGCAACCGAACCTCCCGCCCGCGGACGGTTCGAGAGTTTGAACGCCCCTCGAGCCGCTCTCGCGGCGTGTCGAAACGCTATCTCTTCTTCCCCTTCTTCGCCGTTTTCTTGACGCCGGCTGCCTTGAATCCCTTCTTCGCCCCGGAGCCCGCGCCCTTCGCGCCACCCCAGAGTTGGCTGCCGAGCTTACGGGCTTTCTGGCTCGTCTTCGGCCCCCCTTCCTTGGCGCCACCTTCCTGGAATCCTTTCTTCGCCCCGGAGCCCATGCCCTTCGCGCCGCCCCAGAGCTCACTGCCGAGTTTACTAGCCCCCTCGCCGAGCTTATCGGCCTGGGTTTTCATCTTCTGTTCCATCCCCACGTTCGTCCCTACTTCGTGTCCGCAGCCCGGACACCACTTCGCGCCCTCCGGTAGCTCTGCTCCGCATCCTTCACATTTCATGGTCGTGTCGCCTCCCTCTGCAAGCGAGCCTGAAGGGTCTTTCACTCATTAGCCCTCCCCGAACGCCCTTCTCCGCCAGGTTCACGTCGCGCACCCCGCCGACGGCCGGGCCGGACATCCCGTACCCTCCTCCGTGGAGGACGTTGCGGGTACTATCGCGCTGACCGTTTCCCGTTCACTCCCCGCGCTTCGGCTCAATCACCGCCGCATTGCTTTCGATCCAATCAGGACGTCGCGCCATCCGAAAATAAGGACCAGGATGCTCACCACCCACAATCCGATGGCGACTTCCGCTACGTCGTAGATCTGGATGGTGAAGAGGATCAGCACCGGCTCCAGCAGAAGGAGGATCAAGCTCGCGGCGAAGCATCCGTCGGCCCGTCGCAGGTAGACCCCGGCGCGAGGATGGTCCGACCGCAGGGCCTCCATCAGGAACCAGTAATTGACCGAGGCGACCGAGAGCAGGAAGATGGTCACGACAACGTTGAGCAGGGTCACCCGGAACAGCACCGAGTTGATCGCGCCGGAGGCGGCGCGGTCGTACAGGAAGATCAGCACGAACGTCAGCATGACCACGACGGTCCCCGCCAGGCCGGCGGTGAGCGTTCGGTTCGAATCGGCGTATTCAAAGCTCGGCAAGTCTGCAGCGGCTACGCCCTGCTCGCCGGCTGAATCGAGAGGGGCCGGAACTGGCTCCGAACTCACGCTCGGACCAGAAGCACCCAACTTTAACAACCTCCCGCCCATGTTCACGGGAGAACCCTAGGGCGCCCGGGCGCTCGGAGCTGGAACGAGTAGAGCATGGCGGACGCGTTCGCCGCAGTGCGCAGGAATCACCGGGCCGTCACCGAGATCATCGGCCTCAGCGGCTTCGTGGCCGGGTTAGGCGGCATCATGTTCGGGGACGCTCCGCTCGCCTTGGCGGGATTTGGGGTTGCGGCCTTGGCCACGACCGATGTCGCGCTACAATGGGCATTCGTGACCGTCCCGGCCGGTCTGATCCTGATCTTCGCGGCCATCGGTGTCTATCTGATCCGCTGACCTGTTGAGAAGATAAGTCTCCGTGCGGTCTCATCGGGTGGATGAGTGGGGAAGTCGAGTTCGACCGGATCGCACCGGTCTACGATGAGACCCGCGAGCCACCCTCCGAAGAGGAGGTTCGGACGCTCGCGGGGATACTCGCCGGATGCCGGACAATCCTCGATGCGGGGGTGGGTACCGGTCGCTTCGCCGTACCGCTCCGCGCCCACGACTTCGAGGTGCTGGGGGTCGATCTCTCGCTCGAGATGATGCGACGGGCCCGGGCCAAGGGCGTCGCGACCCTCGTTCGGGCTGACCTTCGGCATCTACCGTTCTCCAACCAGATCGTGGACGCGGCGTTCATGGCCCACGTCCTCCAGCTCGTTCCGGACCCACGTTCGGTGCTCGGGGAACTCGGACGGGTGGCTCGCCACTGGGTCGTCATCGTGCTTCCCGAGTGGTCCGAGCGGGGGCGGACGGGCGCCGTCCAAGAGCTTCAACAGCGGTACCGCGAGCTAGCGGCCGAGCTCGGCTATTCGTTGCCGGAGCGGGGCACCCGATACTGGCACACGCTCGAGGAGCTCGCCGCCATCGCGCCCCCGAAGACGGTCCAAGCCGTCTCGGGACCGCCTTCCACGACGCTCACTTCCGAGGAACGGATGGCCCGCTGGGGGACCCGAATGTACGGGAGGGGTCAGGTTCCGCCCGAAGTCCATGCCGAGATCATCCGTCGGATTCGGACCGAGCATCCGGTGGACCTTTCCGTTTGGACTCGACCCCGGAACGAACGGTTCGTGGCGTGGGACCCGATCGACCTGCGAGGGATAACCTGACTGTTCCTGGGGCGGAATCCGACAAGGGTTGACCGTGTGACCAACCCATCCGACGGCGGCGGCGAACTCGCGGCCCAGGTACGGCCGGCTTCTCGGCGGACGGCGTACCTAGGGCGGGCAGGACGTGCAGCATGGGTCGCCGACCGAGCAGCATGCGCAGCACCGACAGCACGCGGCGCAGGTGCAACAGCTGCAGGCCAGGCCCGGTCGGTTACTGGATGAGGGGGTCGTCATGATCTTCGCACCGTTCGGAGGGAGTTAACACCTGACCTCGAACGTGGGCTCCCGCTCACCCCGAACGGCAGAGGCGTGAGACCCACTCCCCAGAGGCGCCCGTTGCCATGCCACCCCTTGCTCATGCACAATCCCGGAGTTGTCCGGGGGTCGACGGCACCTATCGCCCCCAGACGTGTTCAGCGGCTCTCGGAGATACTCGGCCGGATGAAGGTCAGTCTTTCCCGAACGCCGTGCGGGCGCTGCCCGGGCTTGGGTATCGGCTGCGAATGGGTCGGGGTCCCGCGCGTTCACGGAGACGGTGGCAGAGATGTGCTGCCCTTCGACACATAGTCGAAGAACTTCTCGGTGACACCCTCCCGAGTCCACTCCGAGCGGAGCCGAGTCCGCTTCTCGGCGCGCCGAAGCTCGCTGAGGAGACTACGGTTCAGCTCACGAGCCGACGGACCTTCCACGTCAGCCTCGATGAGGAACCACTCCTCGGTCTCCCGAAAGGAGCCTCGCCCTTCCACGTACCGCCGGAGGATAGGGCGAATCGCTTCGTACGCATCGGTGCTAACGCGTGCGCGGAGGTGGAACCGGGGGATCCCTGCACGATTGGGGTAATGGGTGGGCCGGGCGAAAGATGTGTCGGCCGGCCCCGAATTTAGGCGTGGATGGTCTGATGGCAGGCTGGGCCCGGCACGGCTCGCGAGGCCCACGGATTTCGGACCGGGTCTCAGTCGTACCGACTGTCCTCGCTCATCCGCGTTACCATCTCCCCGCACCGAAGGCACTGAGCCACGCGCCACTCGGGGTCCACGGGTATGACCGCGTGGCAGGACGGACAGAGCACCGCCGGATCCGCTTCGGTCATCCCCACCTGCAGACCCACAGAACACGGTGCCCGCGTAAGCTTGTGTCGTACCGGACCGCGCGGGGAATCCTACCGCCCGATACGAACGCAGCCCTTCTCAGTGCACCGGACTACCCGAGGCAGTCCGCCAAAGCCTCGAAGGCGACGGTTCGGGTGGTTCGTCGCTGCTTCCATCGATCTTGCCACGCGATTCCCGCAGCGCCGACGAACAGCGTGCCCAGCTTCTTGTCGTTCGCACCGTACACGTCGATCGTGATGCTCCTCCGGTCGCCCAGCTTGATGTTCGCGGACTTGCCCCAGATCGAGATTCCCGCGTACCGCTTGCGCATGATCGGCAGACGGCTGTTCCTCGATAAAGCCATTCGCAAAGGGGCCATTCTTCCCGGGCGGTCTATCCCATCCACGCGGAGGAGCGGTCGCAAACCTATACGCTCCCAACTCCACGGACAACTCAGCCAACCGCGGCGGTTTGGTCCCCGAGGGAAGCCCAGCCGTGACCCCCCGAAGAAGCCTTCCGGGGTGTCCGGAACTACCGTTTCCTCCGCCAGGACCCGAACAGCCACGTTCCCGCGCTTCGCCGCCAATTCTCCGACAAGATCGTGGATGCGGCGCTCGTGGCCCACGCCCTCCCGCTCGTCCCGGAACCCGCGCGTGGCGGTACTCCGTACCCGTTGAGAGACCGAACCTTCGGGGGGTAATCTCGGCTGAATTCAATCTGAGGAAGACCTTTTGAAGGTGGACTTGGATTCGAAAGCATGGACGACAGCCGGCTCCCGCTGGGCGTGGCCATCCTAGCCATCCTGATCGGGATCTTCGGATTCTTCGTACTCATCAGTGGTTTGCTCCTCCTCCTCAGCGTCGCCGGCGTGTCCCTCGGAGGGTTGGCCGTAACTTCCGTCTTCGGCGCGACCGGAATCGTCGCGGCCATCATCGTACTGATCATCGGGCTGGTCATCCTCGGAACGGCGGTCGGGCTCTGGAACCAAGAGCTATGGGCGCTGGTCCTCGCCATACTCGTACTCCTCTTCTACGCGGTCATCGAGTTCGTCGGCAGCGCCTGGCTGAGCCTGGTGATCGTCGTGCTCCTCCTCGTGTATCTGCTGGCGGTCTCGAGGCATTTCTACTGACCGGCGAGCTCCCAGCGGGCGCGACCTGCTTCCACGGTACGATGCTTCACCCGCAGGGAGGGGTCACCGAGGGTACGTCTCGCGCAGCGCAGGGATCGGCCTGCCTTACGGAGCTTTCCCGAATGCCGGGAGCAGTTGGACCGGGGACGGTAGCTCGACGGGTGGGTGATATTGCGAGGGAGGGCGACCTCCGATCCGAACGACCTTCTCCGCGACCATCCCGCAGTAGCCGCACTCCTCGCAGGAACGGTGTTCGCACTCGGTAGCCGCTATCCGTCGAAGGAAGCCGGGCGGGAACGCGTCGTTGTCGATGGTCACATCGTCGAACGCGGCGAACGCTTGGCGAAGCGGCTCGACCACCTCTGGGGCCACCCCGCGGTGGGCGAGCGTCGCGAGCGCCCGGGAGGGCCCCTTGATCTGGACGGAGCTGAGGAGGTCGAGCAGGTTCCCGTGGTACGTTCGGTTGGTGTAGGCCCGAGCCGTGGCTGCGAGCCATTCGGTGGACCGATTTCGTCCGGAGATCTTGAAGCGGTGGACACCCGCCTCTTCGTAGAACGCTAGGTCCTCGGGGCGTACCCAGATCGAGGAGATGAGCTTCTGGGGATCGCGGATCACCTCGAGGCCGCATTGAAGGATCGGGAACTCGAACCAGATGCGATCCTCTCCCGACTGCGAGCACAGGGAGCTCGTGTTCAGATGGTGCGCGCGGAACGGGCACTCTCGGATGCACGTCTGATTCGTGAGCACCTCGATACGCGCACCCGTCCGGGCGAGCCCGCGGATGAGCGGAAAGTTCCGGTCCTCCTCTTCGAGGATCACCGTGTCCGCACCGAGCCGGAGGAAGTACTCGGCCTGGGTCACCGACCGGATGCGCGCGAAGGAGGAGACCGAGATCGGGATCTCGGGATAGGCGCGGTGGACCGCATCGATGAGCGCGGGGATCGCGATCACGAATCCGTCGACTCCCAGGTCGAGGAACTCCGCGACCTCCTGTAGGAAGGCATCGAGGTAGCCCGACCGGTACTCCTTCAAGCCGAGATCGTTGCTGTTCAGGGTTGCGTAGAACTCGCGTCCTCCGCTATGGATGATCCGCAGGTGGCGACGGAACCCTTCGCGGTCCACCTCGGGAATGATGTACGGAGGGCGCCCGGCTCCCGTCAGAGAGACGGGAAAGCCCCCGAAGAACGAGCGGACGGGCAGCTCCGAAACCTGCTCTGGGAGGGCGTCGTCGAAATTCGTTGCGAGTACGATCTCCATCCGCCCTCGGAGACCTCCCGCTCACGTCAGTGTACCCCCGCACCGGTGCGGCACAAGACGAATCCACCGTCGCAGTTTTCACATGGGCGTGTCTGCGGACGAGCACGACCGCGATCTTCTGGATCGACTGCGTCAGGAGATCGAGAGCGTGGATCGATCGATCGTCCTGATGCTCGCTGCTCGTCTCGACGCCGCCCAGCGCGCCCTTCAGTTGCGGGCCGGACGCGATCGGAATCTCACGGACCCCAAGCAGGAGCGGCGGGTCCTCGCACGGAGCCGGAAGTGGGCCCGGAATCTGGGCGTGCCGCCAGCGCTCGTCGAAGCCTTGTTCCGATCGCTCATCGAGGAAGGCAAGGTGCGCTTCCAGGCGGCCGCGAGCACTCCTGAAGGGTCCGTGGTCACGGTGCTGTTGGTGGACCCGGCTCTCGCGTCGTCCGCTTCAGGGGGAACGCCGGACCTGCAGCTCGTCGCCGTACCGACGTCCCGCTAGCTTCGCGGTCGCCCGACGGAGCAGCTCCAGAGTCGTGGAGCGACGGGTCCCAAGGACGCGGGCGACGTCTCCGAGCGACCCGCGTCGCGGGTAGGCAAAGTACCCCATATCGTGGGCGACCCGCAAGGCGCGGTCCTGCGCGGGCGTGAGGCTGGTCTTGGAGCGATACGACCTCACCGGACGATCGCAGGTTGAGGGGCGTTCCCCCGTGGAAGCTCCCGGAGGAAGGCTCTGGTTTGAGCTCCGCGAGGAAGGACCACCCGCCACTCCGTTCGCTCCCCCCGGGCGTGGAGCGGGCAGGTCACACAGATCCCACCGGCACGATAGGTGACCGTACACGTCGGCGGGGCCGGCTCACTCACTCGCACCAGCACCCGCCCCGGCCCGAGCTGTGCGAGCGCCAACTGCCGATGGGGGAGCCGCTGTCGGAGTGTGTGAAGGAGGTGGTCCATCCGCTCCGGCTCAACCTCGACATCGAGCCATCGGAGCAACCGCGGTGGGGTCTGGCTGGTCAAGCGACATGCGATTAGGTGCGGCTCGGCGCCGTCTCGGCGAAGGACCTCGGAGAGGAAGTGGTCACCCGGGCGATGATCGACTCGGACTTCGAGGAGTGGCACCCCGGGGACGTTCGGATGCTTTCGAACCCGGCGCTGGATGCCACGGCCCGGATGAGGGGGGGTGCTTGCCACGGGCATGCTCAGACCGTCTCGCTAGGTCGCGGGTTCGCTATGAACGTACCGTCGAGTCTCGTCGTGGAAACCCACCCACCGACGCAGGGGGCCGCGTGGCTAGATATTTCGGTCATCGGACTCGAGCCGCTTTCCCATGCTCACGACCTCGTCCGTCGAGTGGCCGATGCGTCGGTAGCATTCGACCGCTTCCGCGTTGGAGGCCCGAACCTGCAGGTTGACCTTCGGGCAGCCGGACTCGCGTAGCCGGCGCTCGGCCCCCACGACGATGGCACGCGCGAGCCCCTAGCGCTGGTGGTCGGGATTGACGGCCAGGTAGTTGAGCCACCCGCGGTGGCCCTCGTACCCTGCCATGACGGACGCAACGATGGTGCCATCGAGCACGCCGACCAGGAAAAGATCGGGTCGAACCTTCCGCTTGCGTTGAATGTCCTTTCGGGGATCGTTCGAAGGTCGAACGAGATGGCATCGTTGCCAGAGCGCAACGATCGTCTCCTCGTCCTGCGGCTGGAACGGGCGGATCTGCACGGGCGGGCGATCCTCCGAACAACTAAGAGGTGCGCGCGTCCGGGCGGAAGGTACCTTCCCGGAAAGTCGAGCTGGATCCGAATCCCCGGCGAAACCGCAGGGGCCGCTGGAGCGTCAGGGCCGAGGAATGCGCTTCGCAAACACGCCGGGATCGAGGGCCTGCCACGTCGTGCCCGCCCCCAGCGGCATGTCGGCGCGGAGCAGGATCAGCGCCTGCTTCGCGTTCAGTGCCTCCTCGAGCGCGACCCGGAGCTCGTCGAGGTCGGCCGGCTCATGGGTGTAAACGCTCATTTCCAAATCCTTTCCAACGACCACCGTCAGCACGTAGAAACAGGTCGTTCCGGTGATAGGGACTGTCGAGGAATTCCCGTCTTCGATGTCGACCGCCAAGCCGATCCCCTCCGGCGGCCGGAGGACCCATCGCCCCTATCACGTTCGCGCTAGGGATCCTGGCCTCCTTCCGAGAGCGCGGACCGCACTTCCTCCCCCTCCTCGGATCGTTATATCGACGGACGCACTCGGACCGAAGGTGTTCGACCGAGAGAAGATCCTGGCCCTCTACGACGCCGAGATGCGTCGGAACCCGATCCCTGAGCCAGGCACGCGCGCGGAACGGGTCGGCACGGTCGTGCGGATCGTCGGCTCGGACAACTATGTGGTGTTCTCGGATCTTTCGGAGACCGACGCTAGCGAGGTGGTGGCCTCGCAGGC
Source organism: uncultured Thermoplasmata archaeon (assembly GCA_963838955.1). GTDB lineage: Archaea > Thermoplasmatota > Thermoplasmata > Lutacidiplasmatales > UBA184 > Lutacidiplasma. Next base: position 159,616 of record CAWISZ010000002.1, read on the forward strand.
GGAGTTCTTTCGACGCGCGGGGGTGCAGGCAGAGTGGAAGACCTTCGGGCATGACCGGCCGAAGGATCTCGCCAAGATCCTCGCGGAGGAGGGGTTCGTTCCGGACGAACCGGAGACCCTCGTCGTTTTCGATCTGCGCGAAGAACTGTTCGGTGAAACGTCGATGCCCGGACTGGAGATTCGACAGGTCATCGACGAGGCCCAGCTCCGCGATGCCCTACGGGCGAGCGAATCGGCGTTCGGACCGAACACGCATCGATTCATGGACCGATACCGAGGTCGCCTCGCCGACCCGACGATTGCCTTGTTCGTCGCGTACATCGACGGATCCTCGGTCGCGACGGGGCGACTCGAGATGTTCCCCGGTCGGTCGTTCGCCGGCCTCTATGGAGGGGGCACCTCGCCCGAGTTCCGGCACCGGGGAATCTACCGGAGCCTCGTGGCGGCTCGAGCGGCCCTCGCTCAGCGGCGTGGTTACTCCTTCCTCACAGTGGACGCCGGAGCCATGAGCCTCCCGATCCTGGAGCGGCTCGGCTTCGTACCCTTGACCACGACTCGCGGTTGGATCCTTCACCCACCACAGAAGTCTCCGCCGTGAGCGAGCGGAGAGAGTCAAAATAACCGGCGGGCCTGAGTTACCCCACTCGCGATGGGGGCTTCCGACACTCTCCGTGCGCTGGTCGATACGCTCTTGCCGGCGAGCCCGGCGGACGAGCAAGGGCCCGGATATCCCGCTGCGACTTCGGTCGGGCTGGATCGGGATATCGCCGAGATCGTGACCGATCTCTCTAAGGGAGAACAGGCCGATTTCGCGAGACTCCTGTCGGCGCTCGATTCTCGCTTCGCGAACCTCGTGCTCACCGGCCGCCCCGTGCAGCTCCATCGCCTGGACGCTGCCGCTCGAGAGCGCTACCTCCTCGGTTGGGCGACCAGTCGACTCGCGGTGAAACGCAAGGGGTTCCACGCGATGAAACGGCTCGCCGCCGGTCAGTACTTCTCCGGGCCGCTCGCGGGTACGCCGAACCCGCTCTGGAACCGGATTCACTACGGCCCGCCGAGCGTCCCGTCGGGCCTTCCCGATCCGCTCGACGGTCTCTCCCCGGTGCGCCCGGACCGCGATGTCGAGGAAGAGGTCGACGCCTGCGTCATCGGAAGCGGGGCGGGGGGCGGTGTGATCGCCGAGCGGCTCGTTCGGGCGGGGTACTCGACCGTCGTGCTCGAAGCGGGTGCCTGGTTCACCCATCGATCGTACCCCCGAGTGGAGCGGGATGCACAGCGCCAGCTCTTCGCGGGCGGAGGACTGCTCACGACCCGGAACGGGGCGATCGGCATTCTCGCCGGGGCGACGGTTGGTGGGGGGACCGCGATCAACTGGATGACGTGCCTATCGCCTCGCCCCGAGGCCCGCGCGGAGTGGGCACGGGACGGAGGGATGGAAGGGATCGATGGGGCCGATTTCGATCGCCACCTCCAAGCGGTCGCCGAGCGGCTCCATGTCTCGACGGCGGAAAGCCAGATCAACGCCAACAACGACTCCCTCCGCCGGGGTTGCATCGCGCTCGGCTTCCGTCAAGGCATCGATTGGGATGTGATTCCGCGCAACGCGGTCGGTTGCCAAGAGCGCTGCGGGTTCTGTAGTTTCGGCTGTCCCTACGCCGCCCGGCAATCGGGGCCGGTGACCTTCCTTCTGGACGCGCTCCGAGGGGGCGCGCGATTGTATTCGTCGACTCGGGCGGACTTCGTCGAGGTGGAGCAGGGGCGGGTGACCGGGGTCCGCGCGACCTTCCGGGAGGGATCGCTCACTCGCAACGTTCACGTCCGCGCACGGACGACGGTCGTGGCAGCCGGTGCGCTGCAGACCCCCGCTCTACTCCTACGCTCGGGCATCCGCCACGCCGGCGTGGGGGCAGGTCTCCGGCTCGATCCGACCACAGCCCTGGCCGGGGAGTTCCCAGCGCCGGTTCGGACCTGGGTCGGGCCCCCTCAAACGATCGGCGTCTACCGATTCCAGACGTGCGATGCGGGCGCGCACGGACCGTGGATGGAGGTCGCCCCGGCGCATCCCGGCCTTTCCGCGATCGCCCTCCCGTGGGCTGGGGCGCGCGACTTCCATCGCCTCCTGGGGCGGAGCGAGTACGTCGCCTCCCCCATCGTGCTCGTCCGCGACGTCGGTGAGGGTCGTGTCACCATCGACACCGAGGGTCGACCTCGGTTCGATTACGTTCTCACCCCGCGGGATCGGCAGAATCTTCTGAGAGGCATGGTCGAGACCGCTCGACTCCTGCATGCGGGGGGCGCCACCCGACTGCTCTCGCTTCAGACCTCCTATGCGGAGGTGGGCGATGGGAGGCGACCGCTCTCGGAAGGGGAGCTGGATCGGTTCATCGCCCAGGTGGAGCACGTCGGTGTTCGGGACAATGCGATCGCGCTCTTCTCGGCGCACCCGATCGGAAGCGCGCGTGCCGGGCGCGACCCCCGCACGTCCGCAACGCGACCATCCGGGGAAGTCCACGGGGTCGAAGGCCTGTGGATCGGAGATGGGAGCCTCCTGCCGTCGGCCCCGGGAGCCAACCCGATGATGTCGATCCTCGCGGTCGCGCAGCGCACCGCCGACCACCTATTGGCGAAGCTCCGTGCGATCTGAACCACCCGAGGTGGATCCTCCGGGCGGCGGGAGCTTTTCGAAGCGCAGGAGGCCGCCTTCGGGGTTGAACGTCACGCGCGCTCGAAACGTCTCGGCGCCCGCCTGGGCGACGCACGTTCGGCCTCGTCGATCGCCGGCGATCTCGAGGGCCTCGATGAGGGACCAGCCCGTTTCCTGCTTGATCCGTTCCACCAACTGGTGGAACTGGGTGGCGCAGATCGCACAGCAGAAGAACATTCGCTCTCCGTCGACCTCTTCCCAGAGGTTCCCCCACGTCGAGTCACAGATGGCGCAGCCGGAATAGTTACGCTTCAAACTGGCCTGCCCTCTCGAGCCGGGCGATGAGGTAGTCATCGAACAGGTCGATCGATCGTAGGAACGTGGACTGCACGGCCTCGCGGAGCCCGGCTCCGTCCTCGAACTCGGTCACCAGGTCCAACGCCTCGTCCGAATGCTCTACGTCGGCTTCGTACCCCTCCCGGAGGAAGTCCCTCGCGGCGTTTGTGATCTCCGTCCCCTCGAGGATGGACGGGTCGAAGTATCGCATCACGGCCCCGTCGTTCACTAGATTGCGGTTCGCAATGAGTTCCAGGCTGTGCATCGCGGCGACCACCGATAGCCAGTGCTCGCGGGAGGCGATCTCGTTCCACGCTTCGATCGCATGACGCGTCGCCGGTAGAGGAGGAGTTACGAGCACCTGCGCCCGGTCGACACCGAGGCTCTCCCCCATCCGGAGCAGCAGCTCGTAGTGCGATACGCGCTCCAAGCCGAACCCACCGAACTCCGTGTTGAGGTTGTCGAGCTCATAGAGGACGACCTTCGACTGATCGGTGCGTGCCATGATGTAGGAGCAGGAGCGAACCCATTGACGAAGGAAATGTTGATGCTCGATCACATACCCGAGCAGAGTGGCCCGCGACGGGTGTTGGAGCGCGACGACGAAGGAGTGGGGGTTCTTTCCGTAGAACTTCGCAATGAACCTTGACTTGATCCATCCCTTGATCCCGCCCGGGCCCACCTCGTAGAGCTCCTGCAGACCCGGAACCAGCTCGGCCGCTTCGGACTTCCGCCGAGTCAGGTTCTGGTTCAGCCATCGAACGTGGTTCGTGTTGCTTTCCTCCGCCTGGTCGACCAGGTGGCGGGCGAGGGCCGGAAGGTCATCGTCGCCGAGGCCGAGGAGGCATGCCGGACACTTGGTCACGGATCCCTTCCCCTTCAAAGCGGGAACGAGTTCGGCAGACGACTCCGGAGTGCCTGATATTCCGGGTCGCCGTGATGCATGTTCCGCAGTCGGTTCAGGGTCGCCTTGACTTCGTCGGTCTCCCGGTGTCGGGAGTTGGCGACCATCCGAACGGTCCCCTCAAAATCCTCCCCGCACGCCTCGTAGCAGTTCCCCATTCCGGTGAGTAGCTCGCGGTCCCGGGGATTCACGATCTCCAAATCTCGGCAACTCCCTTAAGGTTTCAGCCAGGGGCGGATCTCCCACCGGCGATGGTCAACCGCGGTTGACTTATGGCTTAAGGAGGGGAAGACCCCCCGGATTCGTCGTAGGCCATGCTCGGAGCCGCTGACGCGAACTCGAGGAGTAGCCGCGCCTCCCTCGCTATCGAGGCGCTGCGCGTTGGGGTCGGTGTCGTCTGGGCGCTGAACTTCATCTTCATCGTCGCGCCGGCGAACGATTTCTTCGGCAATTTCGGAGCGGTCGTGCTCTCGCTCGGTCCGACCTCGCTCGGCGGCTCGGGGCTGGAGACGTTCGTAGCGGCGAACGCTGCGATCTTTTCCTGGATGGTCGCGCTCGTCACGGGGTACCTCGCGGTTGCATTCATCCTCGGTCTGACGACACGCTGGGCGTGCATCATCGGAGGGATCTTCTCCGCCGTGCTTCTCGGTGCTCAGATCGGGACCATCTACGTGTTCCCGGGCGGGACCGACGTCGGGGAGCACCCCCTGTACTTGGTGATCTACGTCGCCCTGGTGCTCGGAGGCGCGGGCGCGGCGTACTCCTTGGACCACCGGATCGCCGAGGCATGGGCACGACGCCGCGCCTACCGGGCGACGTTGGGTGAGGCGGCGCCTCGGGGTGTGTGGGCGGCCGGCTCTACCTCGCGGATCGCCCTTACCTACTTCATCGCGGGAACCGTCATTTCCTTCGGAATGGGCATGGGGCTCATGATCGCCATCCCGGCGAGCCCCACTCCGGGCCCAACGCCGATCCAGTACTCGGTACGAGAATCTGACGATCTCGATCAATGCGACCAACGGCTGGCCAATATACTCGCCCGCCAATCTCACGGTGAGTACGGGACATGTCATCTTCACGATTACCGATTTCGACTCTCCGGTGGCTTGGTCGCCGTGTCCGTGCGTCGTGGCGGGCACAGACGCCGGCGTCGAATTAATCAATGGAACTCCGTATCATGTCGTTCCGTCGACCAACGTCGCCCATACGTTCAACATCCCGGCCCTGGGCCTCGACATCTACACCCCGGGGTTCAGCGTCGTTCAGTTCACCGTCGATCTCATCAACCCGGGATCCTTCGATTGGTTCTGTACCGCACCCTGCGGAGCCGGAGCCAACCCCTATTCTACCCCGCCGATGGGGACCCCCGGTTTCATGACGGGGACGATGATCATCACCTAACGGACTTGCGTCCGCTCGGAGACCGGACCAGAGATGTGCGATGCGTCCCGGGGTCGTTGTTAATGTCGTCGCGGTCCTCCACGGGCCTGCCGGCAGGAGGAGATCGGGATCTCGATGCGCGCGATGGTCCTAGACTCGGCCGGCTCCTCGCTTCGTCTGGAGGAGCACAAGGAGACCCCTCCCCCCGGCCCTCACGAGATACGGATCGAGGTTCACGCCTGTGGGGTATGCCGTACGGATCTTCACATCGTCGACGGGGAGCTTCGCCGACCCAAGCTCCCTCTCGTCCCAGGACACGAAATCGTCGGGCGTGTGGCCGGGGTGGGATCGGAGGTTTCCCGGTATCGGCCCGGGGATCGGGTAGGAGTACCGTGGCTCGCGTGGACGTGCGGCGCGTGCGCGTACTGCCGGACGGACCGGGAAAACCTGTGCGACCGCGCTCGGTTCACCGGCTATGACGTGGACGGAGGATACGCCGAGTTCGCGGTGGCGGACGCGCGATTCGCCTTTACCATTCCCTCGGGTCTGGACGACGTTCAAGCCGCCCCCTTGCTCTGCGCGGGCCTGATCGGATATCGAGCGCTGCGGCTCTCCGGAGAGGGCCAGCGCGTCGGGTTCTACGGCTTCGGGGCCGCGGCCCACATCGCGGTGCAAGTCGCGCGCTACCGGGGACAGACCGTGTACGCGTTTACTCGACCGGGGGACGCTCGGGGTCAAGAGTTCGCTCGGAGCCTCGGAGCTGAGTGGGCGGGAGGGTCGGATGAACGCCCCCCGGAACCGCTCGATGCGGCGCTGATCTTCGCCCCGGTGGGTGCCCTTGTGCCGACGGCTCTCGCCGCGACGGCCAAGGGCGGTACGGTGGTCTGCGCGGGGATCCACATGAGCGACATCCCGAGCTTTCCGTACGCGATCCTCTGGGAGGAACGCGTCGTGCGGTCCGTCGCGAACCTCACCCGGAAGGACGGCGAGGAGTTCTTTGCGATCGTGACGGAAGCCAAGGTGCGCACCGTGACGAAGCCCTTCCCGCTGCGCGACGCCAACGTGGCATTGGCCGAGCTCCGGGAAGGACGCCTCGAGGGCGCCGCCGTGCTCGTACCGTAGCTCTCCCCTTCGCAGGGATCGATCGGTCTCTTCGCGGGACGGACGCAACGATCAATCCATCGAGACGTCCGATCGCATGTACGCCCGGACGGCGAGGACGAGAACGACCGCGGTCTCGGCGCAGAGAGCGAGGACCTCGTAGCCCACGGTCGCCGTGTACGTTCCGAAGTATCCCGCGCGCGCCGCGTCGGCGATGTAGGTAAGCGGGTTCACCGCGAACAGGACCCGGATCGCGGCCGGCAGTCCAGAGCTGTACGGGTAGAACACGGTGCTCGCGAAGTTCACCAGGAAGATCACCAGGATCTGGATGCTGTTGTACGTGGTGTTGGACTTGACCTTCGCCGCAATGAGGAGCATAAGCGATCCGAAGAAGATCGAACCCACGGTGATGATCGCCAAGATCACCCCGATTCCGACGAGGGTCACCGGGAGCGTGCCGAGGAGGAGGTAGGCGATGCCGAGCATGACGAGCGCACCGGCGAGCCCGAAAGCGACCGCCGTGAGCATGATGCCGAGGAGATACTGGAGGCGGGTGAACGGACCGACGAGGAGTTGGGCGAGCATGCCCCACCGGCGGTCGGCCCACAGCATGCCGCCTCCCACCGTCCCGGCCATCACGGCTTGGAATGCCATGAGCCCCGGGGTGAGGAACGATAGATAGCTCGCTCCTCCGCCGGACGTGGACTCGAGCGAGGCGAACCCGAACCCGAAGAAGACGAGGTACATCGCCGGGAGGCCGATGAGGATCGTGAGGCTTCCCGGATCGGTATTGACCTTGATGTTCCGATAGATGAGGCGAGTGATGTTAGGCGCTTCCAAGAGGCTCACCTCCGTGGCTGACCGAGCGCAGGAAGACGTCCTCGAGCGTGTTCTTGCGCACGCTGATCCATTCCAGCTGGACCCCCATCTTCTGCGAGAGATCGAGGATCTTCGCGAGGGAGTCCTTGGGATCGTCGGTGAGGATGACCACCGAGTCGCCGTTCGGGGTCACGCTCGTCCCGGCGCCGAGTCGCTCGGCGAGCGCAGGAATGAACGTAGCCACGCTCCCCGGATCGACGGTCAGGTCGATGGTCTTCTTCCCCCCGTAGAGCCGCTTGAGGTTCTCGACCTCGTCCAGGACGAGGAGCTTCCCCTCGTCAATGACCGCGATCCGGTCGCAGACGTAGTCCGCCTCCTCCAGATTGTGCGTCGTGAACACGACTGTGAGCCCGCGCTTCGCCTCCTCCCGGATCGAGTCGAGGAGCGTGCGCCGCATGATCACGTCCATTCCGACGGTCGGCTCGTCCAGGAACAGGATGTCCATGTCGTGGATGAACTCGCGAGCGACCTGGACCCGGCGTTTCTGGCCCCCCGAGACATCGAACGAACGGCGGTGTCGGATCTCTTCGAGACCGAACTTCTGGATCAGGGCCTCGCGACGTTCCCGCCGCTGCTCCCGAGGAACTCCCCACAGCACTCCGTACACGTCGAAGTTCCCTTCGACGGTCGTAAAGTCGAACGATTCACCCTGCTGGACGACCCCGATGCGGGACCGGATCTTCTTCCCCTCCTTCGCCGGATCCATCCCGAATATGCGGAGCGTTCCGGAACTCGGGCGGATCAGCGTGGTCATCGCCTTAATGAGCGTCGACTTTCCGGCGCCGTTCTTGCCGAGCAGCCCGAAGATCTCTCCCTTGCGGATTGTGAAGCTCACACCGTTCAGCGCGAAGCGCTTGCCATCGTACGAATGGCGAAGGTCCTCTGCCCGCACGATGGGGTCGGCCATGAACGGCGAGAGCGAGGGAGACGGGCGGTTAAAGGGCGCGTCACTCGCGAAACTCTCCGGAAGTGGGTGAACCTCGGAGAGCGGCCCGTCGCGAGCGGGCGCGTTCTCGGCGTCGTCGAGCGATAGCCTTCGCAGCCGGGGCGCGGCGGGCCCGAATTCCAAGGGGAAGTGGTTGCGATCGGAGGTGCTCAGACGAATACGCGGACGTTCCCGCTGACCTGCTCTACCGGAAGCGGCGTCAGCGGACGGCACTCGGTTCGTGCGAAGATCGGGGCCATCCGCGCCATCGCTTCCATAAACTCCGGAGGGAGCTTGTCCATCCCGGGCATCGACAGGACGGGCGGACCCCGTACGTCTCCGGTCCGGGCGTCGAAGACCGCGTTGTGCTGGGCGCATTTCAGCACCCCGCTCTTGAACGTACCCAGATCGAGCGGCGCGTTCATGTGGCCGCAGCGGTTGATGAAGGCGCGCAGCTCGCCGGCGTTATTGACTACGAGGACGTCTTCGCCTCCGGCTCGTCCGTGGGTCATTTCACCATGCTTCAGATCCTTCGCTTCGGGGACGTTGTGCCATGCTTGCATCGGAGGTTCCTCGACCTACCAGTTTTCGCGCGCACTTAAGCTTTGAATAATAAAGTGCTGGGCCCCGGGGGGCCCGTTCGTCCGGAGCGTGCCGCCCTGCGCGAGGAGGAGCGTCACTTGCCCCGTCGGCTGCGATGCGGCCGAGAACGACCGGCGTTCGCCGTGCCGCGGGATCCCTTCTTCAGAAGTCCCATCCGGCGCGCCAACCTGCGATGGTCGTTCGCATCGACCCATTCGACCTCGAGATAGGTGAGAAGCTCGGTCTCCGTCATGCTCAGTCGCTTCCCTTCCTGGACGGTGAATGCATACGCCTCGATCTCGGTCGGAGTGTCGACGTACTTCTTCTTCCGATCGAACAAGGGTCGTCCGGCGCGGAACTGCTTGACGTGACAGAGCTCGTGAACGATGTCAAGGTAGAGCGTGCGCAGATCGCTGGTCTTGAGGTGATGACTACTGACGATGAGGTGGCCATCGACGTCGCTTGTCCCCATGTACCCGAAGGGCGGTGAGAAGAACTCGACCTTGAGCGCGCGAAGGATCTTTCCCGCGTTCTTCCCGAACAAATCCCGGATCGGCGGAGTGTTCTCGAACCCTTGGAAGAACTGCTCGAATCGATATAGTCGGATGGGAGCTTTCCTCTGGATCCGAACTCCTTGGTACGACTCGAACATTTCTCTCTCGATCCCGGAATCGCGGACCTACAGATCGTCACCTTGCCTTATCGACTTCGCCGCGGCAGTGTTCGTTTCCCGTGGGACGGGCCCGAATCGATCCCCCTCCGGAGCTTCTGCGGTGGTACGTGCGGGTAGACGGGCCAAAGTTCGAGGAAGGGGTATCAGGACGCTCGACTCATGCTCCCGGTAGTTGGCCCATGCCGACCCCCGATGCGATCTCGATCCGCCGGATCCACCCCGAGGACTGGGATGCGCTCCGTGCCGTCCGGCTCGCTGCCCTGGAGTCCGATCCCCTGGCTTTTGGGAGCAACCTCCGTCGGGAACAAGAATCCGACCCGGTCAAGTGGAAGAACTGGGCCACCCGTGGGAGCTCGGGAACTCGGGAGGCGATCTACGTCGCCGTGAACGAGCCGGGCCAGATGGTGGGCATGATCGGGACCTTCACCGAGGACGAGCAGCCCCACGTTTGGGGAATGTGGGTCCACCCCAAGAGTCGAGGGAAAGGGGTCGGCGGCCGGCTGCTAGACTCGCTCCTGAGTTGGCTCGCTTCGGTCGCACCCTCGCGAACGATCCTCTTAGAGGTCAACCCGACTCAGATAGCGGCGACCGCGCTCTACGTCGGACGAGGTTTCGTACGTACGGGCCGAACGCGCCCTCTAGGGCACAGCCCTCCCGCGATCGTCGAGGAGATGGCCCGGAAGCCACCCGCCCAAGGGTAATCGTGCGACGCGGCGATCTTTCAGCTCCGTGCGAGAGATTCGGATTCCGGCAGGTTTATCTTGGTTATCGCCTCGACCTCATCGATGGCCCCGGTCAAAGTCGATTTCGTTTACAGCGGCCTGCGTACTCGCAACCTCCCTCGGTCCCTTCGATTCTACCGGAAGCTCGGCTTTCGCGTCTACAAGCGAGGGAAGATGGGGCACGGTGGTCTGTGGGTTCAGCTCTCATTCCCGGGGGCCGTCCAGCGAGTGGAACTGAACTTCTATCCTCGGACGAACCCGTTCTATGAGCCCATTCGCAAGGGCACCGAGTTCGATCACCTCGGCTTCCGCGTCTCCGACGTGGAGACCTGGGAGAAGGAGCTGCGCCGCCGAAAGCTTCCGATCGTGGCTCGGATTCGTGAGAAGCACGAGAGCCTCGTGTACACGCGGGACCCGGACGGGAACTGGATCGAGTTCTTCGGTCCGGTCCCGGAGTAGCCTCAGCGTCCGACGTCGGATCGCGTCGGCGGGCATGATATCATTCGAGCGCCGCCCCCGGGGAGGCGGGCGAGGTACTGCCGCATCGCGAGCGGTCGCAGAGGCCGGTCGGCGAGCGCGAGGTCGAGCACCTCGTCGAACGAATGCAACCGCACATCGATCAGCGCACGGATATCGTTCTCCCGACACGTCGCTTCAGTGTTCATGCCATCGACCAGCAGTCTCGCCATGCGCGCCGGCACGGTGGTGATGAACCCGACCCAGTGGGAGGAGAGGCGGGGGGTCAGCAGCGGCGTCGAGATGATCCAGGATCTGCTTCCGAGACGATTTCCGATGCGGTCGAGCATCTCGTAGTACCGCAGGATCTCCGGACCCCTACGTCGAACCCGCGCCCTGAGGTTCGCGGCTCGCGTAGGCAACCGACGAGGTAGGCGACGAGGTCGTCGAGCGCGATCGGTTGGCAGCGCGTCCGGATCCACTGAGGGCAGATCATCGCGGGGAGACGCTCGACCAGCTGCACCACCATCTGGAAAGATGCGCCGCCGGCGCCAAGGACGATCGCCGCGCGCAACGTCGTCAGCGAGGGTGCACTTTCCGCAAGGATCCCCTCCACCTCCTGCCGACTCTCGAGATGCGCGGAGGACTCGGTCGATCCCCGTTGGAGGCCGCCCACGTAGATGATCCGCTCCACGCCCGCGTCGGCGGCGGCCCGGACAGTGTTGTTCGCAATCTCTCGATCGAGATGCACGAAATCTATCGATCAATCGCGACTCGCCATCGAGTGGACGAGGTAGTACACCGTTCCGACGCCCTCGAACGCTTGCGCCAACCCGGTCGGATCGAGCAGGTCCCCCGTTACGCACGCAAGTCCGGGGGGAGTGGGACGAGGAGCGGGATGCGGACGAACGAGCGCCCGAACGGACTCCCCCTGGGCCAGCAGGGCCTCCGTGAGGCGGCGCCCGACGAAGCCGGTCGCGCCGAGAACCAAGACCACCTTCGCTCGTGGTTCGGGCACGATCGGGCCACCCCATCGAAGCGGATGGCCTGTCGGGGGCGAGAAGGGTGAGGATCGAGCTACGCGAACCGAGGAGAACTGCGGTGAGAACGTACGCCGGCCGCGCTTCTACAGCTTCTTCAGTGCATCGGAAACGTCGCTCACGAGTGAATTGATATCCCTCTTCAACCGGTCGAGGGCCTTCCTCGTGGTCCCCGAGGGATCCTTCACCGCGGCATCTGCGTGCGCGGCCACTCGTTTCGAGAGCTTCGCAGTCGCCTCCGCAAGATCCTTCACCGCTCGCTTGGTTTCCCGAAGGATCTCGTCGACCGGATCGGGAGAGTTCGATCCCGGTCGGACGGGCGATGGCGCCTTCGTTGTGAATCCACAAGAGGCACAGACGACCGATCCCGCGGGAAGTTCCGTTCCACAGTGAGCACAGTACATCGGTCTCTCCGACGAAGTAGGGCGTCGGGATTACTTACCGACAGCGGGAATCCATGAGAGGCAAAATCGCGGGAGTGCAGGGAAGGGTGGCGGGACCGCCGGGCTCGAAATGGTCAAGCCGCGCTTGATTTGCCGGAGCTACCACCGAGCGACCATGCCTTCCGATCAGATTGCCCTGCAGACGTTCGATCTCGGATACGCGTACGCTCCGGGACGGTTTGCCATTCGGCATCTCAACCTCGATCTGCACCGGGGAGAGGTGCTGGGGCTGCTTGGGCGCAACGGCGCGGGCAAGACCACGACCGTACGGCTCCTCACGACGCTGCTGCCTCCGACCGAGGGAACCGCCATCGTCCTAGGTCAGGATGTTCGGCACGGCGGTCGCGCGCTCCGCGCGCGTCTGGGAGTCGTGCTTCAGGCGGAATCGCTCGACTTCGTGACGGTGGAAAGGAATCTCACGCTCTACGCATTCCTCTGGGGAGTACCGCGCGAAGTAGCGAAGACCCGGGCGGAGGAGATGATCGAGCTCTTCGAGCTCCGAGAGGCTCGGCGTCGCAAGCCGTGGGCCCTCTCCGGCGGGGAGCGCCGCCGTTTCCAGGTGGCGCGAGAGCTGATGCACGACATGGAGATCCTGTTCTTGGATGAGCCGACCGTCGGCTTGGACGCGATCGCGCGCCGCAGGATCCTCCGCTACCTGAAGGAGCGGGCCCGCCGCGGCCTCTCGATCGTGTTCACCACGCATATCCTCCACGAGGCGGACATGCTGTGCGATCGGATCGCGGTGCTCCATCTCGGCCGGCTCCTCGCCCTCGATACGGCCGAAGAGCTCAAGCGCAAGCACGCCGGGGCGCGCGAGGTATCGGTCACGTTCGCTGCCCCGCCGGCGCCCGCGCTCCGGACCGAGCTCGCGCGCGAGCTCGAAGTCCGCGGTGCGGTCCTCCTGGAACGGGAGGAGGATCTCTCGGCTCCCGATACCAAGCTCGCGTTCTTGGCACCGCACGCCGAGGAGATGCTGCCGTGGCTCAGCCACTGGGCTCAGTCCCACGCGCTCGAGCTCGAGCGGATGTCCGTTGAGGAGGCGACGCTCGAGGCGGCATTTCTGGGGATGATCGGAGACCTGGACGAGAATCTCGCCGGCGAAACGAACGACCGCGATCGATCCTCTGGCGCGCTCCCCCCGGGGCGCATCGGGGGACTCACGTGAAGCTTCCGCCGGTACTCCGATTGGTGGTCCGGAACTTCGCTTCGAACTTGGACCCTCTGACCATCATCATCCGCTTCGGCCAACCGGTCATCACGATCGTCGTGCTGGGCACGATGTTCAGCTCGATCATCTCCACCAACGCGACCGGCGGCGGGTCGTACACCGCATTCCTGGTTCCCGGTATGATCGCCTTTCAGATGATCACCGGGGGCGTCGTCTCCGGGAATCTGTTCTGGCTCGATCGCCGCTGGGCGATGGTCGAGCAGATCTTTTCCGGGCCGTTCCGCCGCTCGGAGTACCTCGGCGGGCTCGTGCTCACCACGCTCCTCTTCGCGCTGGTGGGCGTCGGCATCATGATGCTGGTCGGGCTTCCGTTCATCGGCATCCCATCGCTCTCTCCGCTGGGTGTGGGCACCGTCCTCCTGACGGTCGCGCTCGGGAGCATCTTCTTCGCCGGGCTTCTGATCGCGCTCGGGACCCGGCTGCGTTCGGCGAACGCCTACTTCACGATCCAGTCGTTCCTCCAGCTGTTCGTCATCTTTCTCTCCACCGTGTACTACCCCATCACCTCGAGCACCCCGAAGGCTCTCGCGGTGGTCTTCTATGCGAATCCGCTCACCTACGCCGCGAACACGATCCGAGACGCGTTCGGCGGCACCCTAGGAGGTACCGACCTCGAGTCGCTCGGCATCCTCGGCGCGCTCGCTATCTTGGCCTTCGGGGCCGCCATTTGGGGCTTCCGCACCATGGATCTCGGTCCGATCCAATGAAGGACCTCGGGAGCGGTTCCGTTTGAAACAAATGTTTAAGTATCGAACAGCAAACTGCTCCTCAGAGCGTATGACGCTCGTCTGACAAACGGGAACGAGGAACCAACGATGAAGTCCATTATCCAGGAAGCGATCGCGAAGCACCAGGAGAACCAGACCCTGGTGGACGACCGACCCAAGCCCGCGAGCCCATTGTATGCAAGTGCTGACGATGCCGAGCTCGCGAAGCTCGCGGACACGTTGCGGGTCAACATCCGCATTGTAGGCTGCGGCGGCGGCGGGTCGAACACTATCAACCGCTGCACCGAGGAAGGGATCCAGGGCGCCGAGATGTGCGCCATCAACACGGATGCAAAACACCTGTTGACCATCCACTCCCCGCGCAAGATCCTCATCGGTCGCCGGGCCACGAAGGGCCTCGGCGCCGGCGCTCGCCCGGAGATCGGGGAAGAAGCGGCCCGAGAGAACGAGGAGGAGATTCGCCAGTTCATCCAGGGAGCACACATCGTCTTCATTACCGCCGGCATGGGCGGCGGAACCGGAACGGGTTCCGCGCACCTCGTCGCGCGCCTGGCTAAGGAAGCCGGCGCACTGACGATGGGCGTGGTCACGCTCCCCTTCCCCGGCGAGGGGACCAACCGCATGGAGCAGGCCCGCGACGGACTGGAGCGCCTGCGCCGCGTCTGTGACACCACGATCGTCATTCAGAACGAGAAGTTGCTCGAACTGGTTCCGCGCATGCCGCTCGATGCGGCCTTCAAGCTCGCGGATGCGGTCTTGATGACCGGAATCAAGGGGATCGCCGAAATCGTCACCCGCCCGGGCCTCGTGAACCTCGATTATTCTGATATCCTGACCGTCATGAAGGACGGCGGAGTCGCCCTGATCGGGCTCGGCGAGAGCGAGAGCGCGACCGACCGAGTCACCGAGGCGGTGACCGAGGCGCTTACCTCTCCGCTACTCGGCAACGTGGACCTCAAGGACGCCACGGGCGCCCTCGTCCGCGTGATCGGCGGACCCACCATGACCGTCTCCGAGGCCGAGAAGGCTGCGGCGCTGGTCGGCGCCAAGATCTCCAAGCGCGCCCGGATCATCTGGGGCTGCACGATCGAGAACTCTCCTGAGATGGAGAACACCATCAAGGTGCTCCTGATTATCACGGGCGTACGCGCGGCGAGCCTCCTCGGCCAGAAGGGCGGAGGGTACGCCAGTGGACAGTCCGAGGAAGTCATCGACCTCGTCCGGTAAGGCGAACCCGTCACGCCCCCGCTACCTCGGGATCGAGGTGGCGGGGACGTTCAATCTGCGGACCTCGCCGCCCTGGTGGCAGTCGATCCTTTCGAGCTTTCAGCCCCCGAGCCCCGCTCCGCCTCCGTTCCGCGTCATCCGTTTCGATCGGGACCGCGCTATCGTGGAGGTCGGGCACCGCGCCGTCCCATCGGCGCGGGCGGCGTGGAACGCGACGGTGTCCGGGCCCGATGGCCAAAGCTACTCGATACGCACCGTCCGGAGCTGGGGGACGCTCGTCGGTGCGAAGGCGTGGCTGCGTGGATACGCCCGCGGACCGCCTCGAATGGCCCAGTGAACTCCCCCGCGAAAGTTATCTTCATTCCCCCCTCGCTATGCAGGGTAAGGCTGGTGGCGCCGGAATCCGATCGACAGGTGCGGATCGCGCGGGCCCTGCTCTCGGTCGACGATAAGGCTGGCCTGGTCGACCTCGCACGCGCCCTTGCTCTTCAGCGCATCGAGCTGTGGGCGACCGGAGGGACCCAGCGCTCGATCTCCTCGGCCGGTATCCCGGTCCGCCCGGCAGAGGAGCTCACGGGCATCGGCTCCTGGTTCGGCGGACGCGTCAAGACGCTCCACCCCGCCATCCTCGGTGGCGTGCTCGCTCCGCGGACGGAAGAGGGGACCCGGGAGCTGGCCGATCGCAAGCTCCTCCCGTTCGATCTCGTGGTCGTGAACTTCTACCCGTTCGAACGCCACCTCACCGAGCATCCTCACGCGAAGGATCGCGAGGAGTTCGTGGACATCGGCGGCGTCACGCTCGCTCGAGCCGCGGCCAAGAACCACCAGGACGTAGCGATCGTGGTCGACCCGGCCGATTACCCGGGGATCGTTTCCGAGCTGGGGGCGCGCTCCGGAGCCCTTTCGGACGCGACTCGCCTGCGTCTCGCGCTGAAGGCGTTCGCGCGAACGGCGGCGTACGACGCAGCGATCGCCCGCGGACTCGCTCCCGCCGTCGCGCCCTCCTCGGACCCGTTCCCGTCCGAGGTCACCTTCCGTCGTGAACCGCTCAAGCTTCGCTACGGCGAGAACCCCCACCAGCGTGCTGCCGTCTACTCTGCGGTCGGCTCGGGGCTCCCCTCCACCCCGTTCGAGCTGGTGAAAGGGGACTCTCTCTCCTTCACGAACCTTCTGGATCTCGAGACCGCGCTCGGTACGGTCGCGGAGTTCCCCGGACCCAGCGCCGCCGTGGTCAAGCATGCCACGCCGTGCGGGGTCGCTTCGGGGGCCACGGTGAAGGAGGCTCTCGAACGGGCCGTTGCGAGCGACCCGGTCGCGCGGTACGGTTGTGCCATCGCGGTCAATCGGCCGCTCGGCGCCGACGACGCGGGCGCGCTCGCGGGCATCTTCGTCGATCTCCTCTCGGCCCCGTCCTTCGATGAAGTGAGCCGGGAGCGCCTCGCCCACCGCCCCAAGATCAAACTGGTTCGGATCGAAACGCCCTCGATCGAGGTCGACCGCTGGGAGGCCCACAGCGGCCTCGGCCGCCTCCTGCTCCAAGAGGTCGATCGGCGCGAGCTCGCTCCGCCCGATCTTCGTCTCGTGACCGGCACGGCCGTGAGCCCGGAGGAGCTCTGCTCTCTCGACTTCGCCTGGCGAGTCGTGCGGCATGCGAAATCCAACGCGATCGTCCTCGCCCATGGGTCCCGGACCGTGGGGATCGGTTCCGGTCAGCCGACCCGGGCCCGATCGGTCGAGCTGGCCTGCGGGGTGGCCGGCCCTCGGGCCAAGGGCGCGATCCTGGCTTCGGACGCCTTCTTCCCGTTCGCCGACGGCGTCGAGATCGCCGGGAAAGCGGGGGTCCGCGCGATCGTCCAGCCCGGAGGCAGCCTGCGCGACCCGGAAGTGATCGCGATGGCCGACAAGTTCGGGATGTCGATGTACTTCACCGGGTGGCGGGTCTTCCGCCACTAGTACGCCCTACGGCCCTAAGTGAAATCGAAGAACTTCTTCAGGATCGTCCGGAACTCCCCGGGCTCGACGGGCCCGATCTCCCGTCCCTTCTCCTTCCCCTGGTCGAGGAAGAGGTAGGCCGGGATCGAGTGGATCCCGTAGGACTGGGTCACCGCGCTCGACTCGTCCACGATCACCTTCGCGAACTTGACCCGGCCGACCCAATGCTCGCTCAGTTCGCGCATGAGCGGCTCGGTGGCGCGGCAGGGAGCGCACCAGTCCGCGTAGAAATCGACCACGACCGGGAGGTCCGAGTGGATCACCTCTTGATCGAAGTTCTCATCGTTGACGATGACGACGGTTCCGGGCACCGGCTTCGACACGCTAGCGCTTCGAACTCCGGGCGGGCTTTAAGCCTGTTCTCCGTGCCGCCGGCCGGGAACCCCGTGAGCGGACGCCGCGCATCTGCGAAGGCGCCCGACGCAGCCACCGCCCGGGCCCTGCTCGCTTGGTTCCGAAACACTCGCCGGGCGCTCCCCTGGAGAGACGATCGGGACCCGTACCACATCTGGGTGGCGGAAGTCCTGCTCCAGCAGACCCGGGTCGATCAGGCGGTTCCTTACTTCGAACGGTTCGTCGCTCGGTTCCCGACCGTCCGTTCGCTCGCCCGGGCACGAGAATCACAGATCCTCAAGGCCTGGGAGGGGGCCGGGTACTATGCTCGGGCCCGCAACCTCGGGAAGGCCGCCCGGCAACTCGCCCGTCGACCCCACGGAACGCTCCCCCGGACCGTTCCTGAGCTCGAAGAGCTCCCGGGGGTCGGCCCATACATTGCCCGGGCTGTGGCCAGTCTCGCATTCGGCGCGCCGGTACTCGCCCTAGAGGCAAACGGGCGGCGCGTCGGCGCCCGATGGTGGGCGGAGATGGGTGACGTACGGACCCCCGCCATCGCCCGCGTGCTCGATCGGCACCTCACGGAACTTCTTCCACGGGACTCCCCTGGAGAGTTCAACGAAGCCTTGATGGAGCTCGGCGAGACCGTTTGCCTCCCTACCTCCCCGCGATGCAATCGCTGCCCGGTCTCGGCGACGTGTCGGGCGTACGCGACGCTCGACGTTCCGGGATCGATCCCTCTTCGGTCCCCTCGGCGGCGGAAGCCTCACTTCCGGGCCGCCGTCCTCGTCGTGCAGGCCGCCGACCGGTTCCTCATCCAGCGGAGGGGACCGAACGGCCTCCTCGCGGGTCTTTACGAATTCCCGGGAGGGAAGATCGAGCGGGGAGAGTCTCCCGAAGCCGCGGCACGACGGGAGCTCGAGGAGGAGACGGGACTCCGAACCCTCGAGCGCCTCGAAGCGATTGGGATCGTTCACCACAGCTACAGCCACTTCAGCGTCGATCTGCACGTCTACCGCGCTCGCCTACCCCGTGTTCGGCGAGTACGAACCGATCATGATCGCCGGTGGGCTTCCCGAAGCCAGATCCGGCGGCTGCCGCTTCCGAAGGCCACCGCTAAGATCCTCGACCTGCTTCGCCGAATCGACGAGGAGCGGAGCCGGACGCGATCGATTCCACGGAACGTGTGAATTTGAGCGAGTTCGGGTGCGCATTCTGACCCGGCCTATATTGTCCGGCTGCGCGATTCTGGAACCGGGTTTGCTACCACGCTCAGGCGTGATTTTCCATCCGGAAGGGGTCAAATTCCATCACCCGGGCCTCCTGGAAACTATATAGCTGGTTGAGCGGTTATGTACAATGGCCTCGGGCATCGGCGAACCGGCCCCCTGGTGGCACCGTCCAACAGGCCAGGGGGGTGGGGCGCCGGTGCCTTCCCCGTTCCCACGAACACTTCGGAGGCGCACGCGCACGGGAGAGGTGTCCCTAGAATCGGACTTCGGTGCGCACACGCTGGACGAACGAGCCATCGGCGATTCCCTGGGCGACCCGCTCGATATCGGGGGCAGGGCTTCGATCCTGAGACCAGGGCGCGACCTTCTCCCGGAGCACCCGCAGGGCGGCTTCGCTCCCACGGCCGCCCGAGAGCGGGCGGCGGAGTTCGAGTGCCTGACCGGCAACGATCCACTCGATCCCGATGACGCGCTGGGTGTTGGAAATGATGCGGCGAAGCTTGGCGCCGGCCCAAGGACCCATGCTCACGAAGTCCTCCTGATCGGCCGAAGTGGAGATGCTGGTCGCGCTGGCGGGATGGACCAAGGTCGCGTTCTCGTTGACGAGCGCTGCGGCGAGATATTGGGGGACCATGAGCCCCGAGGTCATTCCCGGCTCCGAGGCCAGGAACGCGGGCAAGCCCCGGTTCTGGGCGGGGTGCAGGATCCGGGCGGTCCGGCGCTCGCTGAACGCCGCCAGATACTGGACGGGAAGGGCGAGCGTATCGAGCGCGAGCGCGAGGGGTTGTCCGTGGAAGTTCCCTCCGCTGATGAACTCGTCCCCCTCGAAGACGAGCGGATTGTCGGTCACTGCGTTCAGTTCGCCTCGGGCGATCCCGTCCGCGAACTCGATCGCCAGCTCGACCGCGGCGAAGACCTGAGGGATGCAGCGTAGCGTGTACGGATCCTGTCCTTGCCAGGTGGCTCGTGCGAGGGAGAGCTTGCTGTAGGCGAGGAGCGCACGCATCGATCGGGCGGCCCCGCGTTGGGCCGGCAGGTTCCGCGCCTCACCCAATCGATCGTCCAACGACTCCGGGTTGCCCTCGAGGGCATCGAACGAGAGGGCCGCCGCGACCTTGGCCGCGTCGTATAACTCGCGGGTGTCCGTGACGGCGAGCGCCAGATACGAGCCCATCAACGCGGTCCCGTTGATGAGACCGACCCCCTCCTTTTCCACGAAGGACAATGGAGTGATCCCCTCGGCTTGAAGCACGGTCGAGGCGGCCACCCGGTTGCCGGCTCGGTCGATGAATTCGCCTTCTCCCATCATCGCGAGGCCGAGATGGGCGAGCGGTGCGAGATCGCCGGAAGCCCCGACCGACCCCTGCTCGGGGATGAACGGGACCATGCCGCGGTTCAGGAGCTCGATGAGGAGTTCGACGAGCTCGCCGCGGACGCCCGAGTGCCCTCGCACGAGGGAGTTGACCCGGAGGAGGATCATTCCGCGTACGACATCCCGGGGTAGTGCGGGTCCGGTCCCACTCGTGTGGCTTCGGATAAGGGAGGCTTGGAGCTCCCGAGCCCGGGCCGGAGGGATCGGGTGGTTGGACATCGCGCCGAAGCCCGTGGTCACGCCGTACACGGGACGACCGGCCGCGACGGCCCGTTCCACGACCCGGCGGCTCTGCGCGACCGCTTGCCGGGCCTCGGGGGTCAGGGAAACGGTGCACCCGTCCCGTACGACCGCGAGGAACTGCTCGAGCGTGAGGGAACGGCCGTCCAGGGGGAGTGTCTCGGTCATCGCAAGGCCGGCGATCGGAGCCGTCTGGCCCTATTGAACGATGCGCCCTACGGAGGTACCGGCACCACGATCTCGCCGCCCGGCTTCTGGAGCGAGGGCTGGCGTTTGGAGGTGGCTCCCTTCGTCTTCCAGAAGATCTCCGCGAACTCCTGGACCTGCTTCAGCAGTTCCTGGGCGTCCGCGATGTTCGTTCCTTGGCGAGCCTTGGAGGCCTGCTTCAGGATCTTCCAGGTAAGGTCGTGGATCCCGGGGTGCTGCTTCGCGTGGTCGGGGGTGAAGTAGTCGCCCCAGATGACCCGGATCTCCTGCTTCAGCCGCTCGGCGTGCTGTTCCTTGACGAGCTGGTAGCGCCCGAGCTTCGCGACGTAGGCGTCGACCTCCTCCGGCTTGCTGGTCGGGGTCGGCCGCGGAAGCTCGCCGATGAGCTGGTCCATGCGGATGATGGTTAGGGCCGCGATCTGGGCCTCGTGCGGGTCATAAATACCGCACGGAATGTCGCAGTGGGCGTACACGGGTTCGGGGTCCTGGACGACGTCTCGGATCGCGTCGACCCATTCACGGATTCTCGAGGAGGCAGACATGGCTCGATATACCGCACGCGGAGGATAAGGTTGCCGGAACCGACGTACTCCGCGATCGCTCGATTCCACCGTTGGTGGAGAAGCCGGCGCGTGATCGTACGGGACCGGTCGATGGAACCGACGCTCCGCCCCGGGGATAGGCTCTACCTCGATCCCGCGCCCGCCCGTGCCGGTCGACTCGCCCGCGGGGACATCGTCGTGCTCCGGGACCCCACCCGCTCGGTCGAACGCCTGGTCAAGCGTGTTACCGGGATCCCGGGAGACCCGATACCACCGAACGGCCCGACGATCCCGCCCGCTCGGCTCTACGTCGAGGGAGACGCGGGAGAGGGAAGCCGAGACAGCTCGGTCTTCGGGGCGGTCGACCTCCGCGAGGTCGAAGGCGTCGTCTGGTTCCGCTACGCGCCGACCGAACGGCGCGGGCCGATCGGCCCAACGCTTAAGTGATGTTGGTATTTCCAACATCGATGCGTCCGGTCGCTCGAAACATCGCGGTCATCGGGATCGTCGTGATCGCCGTGGGGGCCGGATTCGTGGGGGGATGGTACGCCGACCCCGCCGGATCGACCTCCTCGAGGGGCACCACCTCCACGCTCGCCGTCATCGCCGCGGGAACCCTCGGACCGAACCTGCCGTCGTTCGCTTCGAACTTCGCTAACCAGACTCCCGGAGTGCAGGCGCCGCTCTCGGCGCAGCTCTACGAAGGGAGTCTCGCCGCCGCCACGGCCCTGACCCAGCTCGGCCAGCCGTACGACGCCTTCGTCGCGGCGGACTTCCGGGTCATCCCCCAGCATCTCGAGCCCACTACCGCAAGCTGGGAGGTCGTCTTCGCGGCGGACCCGATGGTGCTCGCCTACGATCCGAGCGTCCCGGCGCTCGCCGGCATCAATACCTCGAACTGGGCGAGCGTCATCGTCCAGCCCGGCATCACGCTCGGAACTCCCAACGCGAGTTCGGATCCCCTCGGGTACAACGCGATCTTCTCCATCGAGCTGGAGGACTCGCTCGACGACGCGCGAGGATCGTTCTACTCCCACTTCTACACGGGGAGCATGGGAAGCTTTGCGGGTCCGGTGACCGCGGTGACGAAGATCGTCCCCGAGACGCAGGCCTCCGCGGTCCTCTCCACGGGCACGGCGGACACCTACCTCATCTACCGCTCCTACGCGATCGCGGACCATCTTTCGTACGTCGAACTCTCCCCCCACGTCAACCTCGCGGCGTACGATCCGACGTCCGTGACCAACGACACCGAGGCGTCGACCACGATCCTGTCGGGAACGACGACCAAGACCGTCGAGGGCGCACCGGTGCTGTTCGCCGCGACGGTGCCGAACACGGCTCCGAACGTTCCGCTCGGCGTCGCGTTCATCGCCTACCTGCTATCGAACCAGACCTCGGCGACCTGGGCCGCCGACGGCTTCTCCGTCATCTCCCCGGCATGGACCGATCATCCGAACGCGATCCCCGCGGCGCTCGCCGGCTTCGCTCCCGAGTCCTTGCCGACGGTGCCGGCGTATCTCGCCGCGCTCTACTAGGGGCGGTTTCGACTCATGACCGAGGACACGGTGGGGGACCGCGCGGCTCCGGTGCGACGCGCGGTGGGAGCGGTCCTCGCCGCGTCCCTGATCGGCCTGTTCGTCCTTCCGATCCTCGCGCTGTTCCTGTACGCGGGCTATGGCAACATCGCCAGTGCCGCGGGGAGCGCCGGGTTCCAGACGGCGCTGTACTTCACGCTCCTCGCCTCCGGGATCGCGGTCTGCTTCGGGATCCTCCTCGGCGTGCCCCTCGGCTACATCCTCGCACGTTACCGGTTCCCCGGCCGATCCATCGTCGAGTCGATCGTCCTCGTTCCCGTGATGATCCCCCACCTTATCGTCGGGATCTCGCTGCTCGTCCTCTTCGCACCGACGAACCCGTTCGGGGCGTGGGTCGCCGGGCTCGGGATCCCGATCTTCGATGCGATCTGGGGCGTCGTGCTGGTGATGGTGTACGTCGGCGCCTCGTACGTGGTGCTCACCAGCGAGCTCGCGTTCCGCTCGGTCGATAGGGAGGCGATAGAGGCCGCGCGATCGCTCGGAGCCTCGCCGACCGAGGCGTTCGCGACCGTGACGTTGCCTCAGGCCTTCCGCGGGATCGTGACCGGAAGCCTGCTGATGTGGGCCCGGGGGGTCAGCGAGATCGGCGGGTTCCTCATCCTCGCCTACGCCATCTACCCGAGCTTCCCGTACGGGGGGCCGGTGACGAATACGGCATCCGTGTACATCTACAACCTCTACTCCACGGCCGGCGTGCAGGCCGCCGCCGGGGCCTCGGCGCTCCTCGTGCTGGTCGCTCTCGCGGTCTTCGTCGGGGTCCGCCTCTTGGACCGCACGGGCATGGCGTGGACGAAGGTGGGGTGGTTCGCCTGACCGATGTGATTCTCTCGAACGTCGTGGTCGACCGGGATCGCTTCCGCATCGGCCCGATCGACCTCGAGCTCCGATCCGGCTCGGCGACGGTGCTCTTGGGCCCGTCCGGCGCCGGTAAGACCAGCCTATTGCGAGGGATCGCCGGATTCCTCCCGCTCCGTCGGGGCACCGTGCGCGTGGACGGCGCCGCCGTCGAGCGCTCCCCTCCGGAACGACGAGGATTCGGGTTCGTTCCTCCGGGTCTCGGACTGCTTCCCCACCGTCGGGTCCGCCAGAACGTGAGCTATCCGCTCGATCTCCGCGGAGTCCCGGATGCGCGGGCCCGGGCGAAGCGCTGGATCGATCACTTCGAGCTTTCCGAATTCGCCGAGCGCTATCCCGCGCAGCTGAGCTCGGGCCAACGTCAACGCGTGGCGATGGCCCGCGCGCTCGCGGCGGAACCGCGCGCGCTCCTTTGGGACGAACCGCTCGCGGCCCTCGATGTGGAGAGCCGAGACGTACTGCTCCGACTCCTGCGCGATCTCATCGAGTCCGAGGGGATCCCGCTGCTGTTGGTCACGCACGACCCGGCGACCGCATTCGCGCTCGCGTCGAACGTCGTGGTGCTGGAAGCCGGACGGGTCCGGTTCCAGGGAGAGGTGGCCGCTCTTCCGCACGCGCCCCTCGATCGGTTCATGGCGCGGTTCCTCGGCTTCGAGAATCTCTTCTCGCGGGGAGAACTCCTCGCCTCGGGCGATACCTCCCTCTCGCGCACCCTTCTCGGAGAGTCCGGCCCGGGCGGGATCGTGGTGCCCGACGACGCCTTGGGCTGGACCGACGCCGCTTCCGGCTCCGATCTCGCCCGGATCACCTCCGTACGATGGGCTCCGAGAGGTTGGACGCTCACCGTACGTCAGGATGGGCTAACCTTGTTCGTGCACTCGCCAGCGAATTCCGTGCGCCTGCGGGTCGGAGATTCCGTCCGGCTGAGCCTCGATCCGACCCGGCTTCGGCCGCTCACCCTGGAGGGCGCGTCCTAGCGATGGAACGGTGGCTGACCCCGATGGACGTCCGACTGCTGGCCCGACTTTCGACCACCCCGAACGTAGTTCGCGCCTCCCGCTCGTTGGGGATCCCGCGCGATCGCGCGGTCTATCGGCTCGCTCGGCTACACCGGCTCTACGGAGCTCCTGTGGTGCGCGCTCGCCGCGGGGGATCGACCCCCGGCGAGACCCAGCTCACGGCGCTCGGACGCCGACTCTTGCGCGACGCGCGTGAGGACCGGGCCGAGCCGCACTTCAACCGGTTCTCCGGCGTGTACCGTGCCGGTCGATCCCCGAAGGTCGATCTCGGCGAGGGACGCGAGCTCGAGGTCGGCTTCCGTGGGCGGGAAGGAGCGCCGGTGGAGGTCGCCATCGATCCTAGTTCGATCGTCATCGCCCGTCGTCCGGCGGAATTGAGTGCTCGCAATGCCCTCGCCGCCACGGTAGATTCCACCCACGAGCACAATGCCCAGAGCGCGGAGCTCCGGGCCCTCTGGAGGGGGCTCGTCGTACGGGTGGGGATCACCCCGGGGTCGATCCGCCGACTCGCGCTGGTGCCGGGAGCGCGGGTGTACCTCTACGTGAAGGCCGTGTCCGTTCGTCGCGTCGCTACTCGCGGATCCCCTCGCTCGTGAGCGAGTAGACCGCCTCCCCCTCGGGGAGGTTCGGCGAGTCGATGAGGCGCGCGATGCGCTTGGGGGGCTTGGACTTGCGCAGGTAGAGTCGGTAGGTCGACGCGTGCGCGACGATGTTGCCTCCGATGGGACGGGTCGGATCGCCGAAGAGGATGTCGGGGCGCGACATGACCTGGTTCGTGACCACGACCGCCGCGTTGTAGATGTCGGCGAAGCGCAGGAGCTCGTGCAGGTGCTTGTTCAGGAGCTGCTGTCGGCGGGCGAGCTCGCCCCGTCCGGCGTACTCGGAGCGGAAGTGCGCGGTAAGGGAGTCGACCACGAGGAGGCGGATCGGACGCCGTCGCGCGAGCTCCTGGGCCTTCTGGACGAGGAGCATCTGGTGGCTCGAATTGAACGCCCGGGCGACGTGGATCTTGGTGAGGGCCTCCTGCGGATCGAGGCCGACGGCCTTCGACATGTCGATGATCCGCTCGGGCCGGAACGTGCTCTCGGTGTCGATGTAGACCGTCTCCCCGAGCAGTCCTCCCTGGGCTACGGGCAGTTGGACGTCCACCGCGATCTGGTGGGCGATCTGGGTCTTGCCGGTGCCGAACTCGCCCGCGAACTCGGTGATCGCCTGGGTCTCGACCCCGCCCCCGAGGAGCTCGTCCAGCGCTTTCGCGTTGAGCGTGATACGGCCCAGTTTCTTGCGCCGCTCGAGCACCTGGGTCCCGAGCTCGAACCCGCCGACGTCGGCCTTACGGCGCGCCTCGCCGATGATCTTCTGGGCGGTGGCCAGTCCGATGTCCGCGGCCTCCGCGATATCTCCGGGGGAGGCGACGGCGAGTTCCATGAGGTCGGTATAGCCGGCCTCCCGCAGCTTGTCGGCCGTCGTAGTCCCGACGCCGGGGAGGTCCTCGAGCGCGGTCTCGGTCTTTTCGGGAACGGCCGGCTCCGCCGGCGGGGCTACGCGGACGATGGGTTTGGGCGACACAATGCGATGAGTCGCGCCGGGGGAGATAAGGGTGGGGGAGGGGTCACGAAACGGCGGAATCTGCCGTCACGCGGACGGAGTGAACGGCTGCCCGGTCAGCCGCTGGTAGACGGTCGTGTACAAGCGACTGACCTCATCGACCAGGAGCGGAGGCAGCGCCGGGATCTCCGGCTCGGGTCCGCCCGCCTGTCGAGCGGCCACGAGGCGGTCGTAGTAGCCGGTCGAGCGGTAGTGCTGTCGGACGAACTCCTTGGAGAAATCGACCTGTCGGCCGCGCTCGAAGGCGTCCCGGTCCCAGAATCGGTCCTCGTCCGCGGTCCCGAACGTATCGACGACCATCAGCGCCCCGGCCGCGTCGATCCCGAACTCCTTTTTTCCATCGACGTGCAACAGGCCGCGAGGGGCGATCTCCCGCTGCATCGCCGCATCGATCTTGAGGATCGTCTCCTTCAACTCGCCCAGCTGCCGGCGGTCGAGCGCCGAGAGCTCGAGCGCTTCCTCGATCGAGAGGAGGCGATCGATCGGCTCGAGCTTGGTCGTCATCTCGAAGTGAGGCTCGGGGAGCGGATCGGCGAACTCGAGGTGTTTGCCCGCGGGGAACCCGAGCTCCTCGGGCGTGACCTTGCCGGAGCGTACCCGGTCCCACATCGACCCGGCGAGATAGTACCGCACGATCAGCTCGAGGGGAACGAGGTAGTTCTTCGGGTGCGGCCCGAGCGTCCTCGGTTGCGGAACGACCTGGACGCGCTGGACGCGCATCGAGGTCGGGCCCGACAGGCGCAGGAAGTGGTTGGGGATCTTCTGCCTTCGGCAGATCTCGAACCAGAACGCGGCCGTCCGGTTCAGCGTCTCTCCCTTGTGTGGGATCTCGCTCGGGATGTGCTTGTCGAAAACGGAGATATCGTCGGTGAAGCGGAACTCGAGCTCGGTCGGAGAGACGGCGTAGACCTCCTTGACCTTGCCCCGGCGCAGGTACTGCGGCTCGCCCGGGCCCGACGGCACTGGGCTCTTGGTCATGCCGCGGCGAGGAGGGTTCCGTTCTTTAAGCTGACCGGCCGGAGCGCGGCGGATCTCGCCCTACATCATGCGGCCGTGCAGGGTGGTGATCGGCCGGAACCCTTGCTTTGTGTAGAAGCGGATCGCGATCTCGTTCTGGACGGGGAACTCCGCCGTCAATACTCCGGCCCCTTTGGCCTTCAGTGCACTCGAGAGTTCCTGGAGAAGGTACTCCCCGACGCCTCGACGGCGGTAGAGCGGGAGGATGTAGATGTCGAGGATGACCCCCTCCTTTTCGGGGGTGTAGAAGGGCCGCTCCCGGATCCGGGCACGGACGACGCCGACGACCTTGTCCTTGTCCGTTCCGACCCCTTCCGCGGCGAGGACGAGCGCTTCCGGGTCGGAGATGTCGTGCTTCAGGATCTCGGCGGCCTGTTCCTCGGCGTCGGGGCGCACCTTGAGCAGCGGGTCGAACTCCTCGTTCAAGCGCTTGAGCCGGAGGATGAGCGGGACGAGCTGGGTGAGATCGCCCGCCCGCGCGAGGCGCAGATGGATCGGGACGCTTGGTCCGGCCGCAGTCGGGTTCGGTCGCTCGGCATCGGTTTTCCCTTTGGGGGTCGTCATCGTTTCTTCCTCCGGGGGCTCTTTTCGTCGGGCATCGGGAGCGTGACCCCCGAGCGCGCCAGTTCGCGGGCGAGCTTCTTCGGTCGTCGCATGACCTCCTGGGCGATCCGGTAGAACTCCTCGCGCGTGCGGGGACGTCCGGCGATGCCGAGGCGCACGGCCTGTTCGGCGACCGCGGCGGCCACGTGCGGAGAGAACTCCGTCTCCTCCATCGTGGGGAGGATGTGGTGGACCGTGAGGCCGGCATCGTTGGCATGACGGGCGAGCTCCTTCGCCGCAGCGAGGACCACCTCGTCGGGAATCGAGCGGGCTCGGGCATCGAGGATGCCTCGGAACACCGCGGGGAAGACGAGCGAGTTGTTCACCTGGTTGGGAAAATCGCTTCGGCCCGTCGCGACCACCGCGGCGCCGGCGGCCTTCGCCGTGTCCGGCCAGATCTCCGGAACCGGGTTCGCGAGTGCGAAGACGATGGGTCCGGAGGCCATCGCACGGATGTGCTCGGGCCGGACGGTGTCCGGATTGGGCGTCGACGCCGCGAGCAGCGCATCGGCCCCCTCCACCGCCTCCACGAGGCCGCCTCGGCGACCGCCTCCATCCGTTTGCAAGGCGAGCAGGTACTTCCACCGGTTGCGGACCATGAGCTCATCCACGTCCTGACGTTCGGCATCGAGGATCCCCTTGTGATCGACCAAGGTCAACCGGTGCGGGTCGTGGCCGAGGGCGAGGAGGAGCCGAGCGGTGGCGATGTTCGCGGCCCCCGCCCCGAGGAGCACCGTGCGCATCGTACGGACGTTGCGACCCGTCAGCTCGAGGGCGTTCAGGAACCCGGCGATCGTGGCCGCTGCGGTTCCTAGCTGGTCATCATGCCACACGGGGATGGGCAGGCGTTTCTGCAGCTCCTCGAGGATGCGAAAGCACTTCGGCGATGCGATGTCCTCCAGATTGATGCCACCGAAGGCCGGCGCGATGCGCTCGACCGTCTCGATGAACGCGGCGTCCGAGTCGACGGAGATGGGCAACGGGATCGCGTCGACCCCTCCGAGATACTTGAACAGCAGGGCTTTGCCCTCCATGACCGGAAGGGCGGCGCGCGGGCCGATGTCCCCGAGGCCGAGCACGCGGCTTCCGTCCGTCACGATCGCGATGGTGTTCCCGCGACCCGTCAGGTCGAAGGAGCGATCGGGATCGGCGGCGATCGCACGAGAGACCTCGGCGATGCCGGGGGTGTACCACAGGGAGAAGTCCGCGAGCGAGCGCACCGGGACGCGGGGGATCGTCTCGATCTTTCCGTGATAGTACTCCGCGAGGCGGAGGGAGCGCTCCCCGAGCGCGTCGGTCCGCTCCGTCGCCGCGCGCTCGATGGTGGCCTCCGAAGGCCGCTTGCGGCTCTTGCGGCCCGTCTCGAGATTCGACGGCGGCATCGCAGCCTGCACCATCGGACGGGCGCGACCTAGTGGGCTCGTATTAACCCTTTGGATAGACGAAGTGCGGCTTCGGCAATTGACGTAGGATCGAGGCTCCCCACGAGAGCGGGCGGAGTCGCACACCGAACAGGTCTTGAGTCGCCCGGCCGTTCGATTCCCGATGTCCTCTTCCCCCGATTCGCTCCCGCACCCGTTCTTCCGGACGGTCCGGGAAGGTGCGGTTCCCCTTATTGGACCGATGGAGCTGCGCGAGCTCCTCGAGGGACCCGAGCCTCCGCTCGTGCTCGATGTCCGCTCCGAGGCCGAACGGCGGTGGGTCCACCTGCCGAACGATCGCCACGTTCCGATCCATCTGCTTCCGCGGGAGATTTCGTCGCTTCCTCGCGACCGGCCGATCGTGACCTACGATCATTTCGGTCCCGGAGCTCGCCGGGCGGCGGAACTACTTCGATCGAGAGGCTTCGAGTCCGCCGCGGCGCTCGAGGGCGGGATCGATGAGTACGCCCGCATCGTCGACCTGTCGCTTCCCCGGTACCGGGAGGGCGAAGGCGAACGCGGACTCCTCCTCCAACAGCTTCCCCGTCCCGACACCGGGTGTCTCGCGTACTTCGTCGGCGATCCGCTCGCGCGCGAGGCGGTCATCATCGATCCGGGGGTGGATGCGAGCCCGTACCTCGAGGCACTGCGCGGTGGATCGTGGCACCTCACGGCAATCATCGAGACCCACACGCACGCCGACCACCTCGCCGGTCACTCGGCCCTGCATCGCGCGACCGATGCCCCGATCTACGTCAGTCGCCGCTCTCCGGCCCAGTACCCGCACCGGACCCTTTCCGAAGGGGAGGCGATCGATTTCGGTTCGGAGGAGATCCGGATCCTCGAGACCCCGGGCCACACGCTCGATCATCTTACGTTGCGGGTCCGGGACTCCGCATTCGTGGGCGATACCCTCCTCATCGGAGCCTGCGGCCGCACGGACCTCGGCGACGGTTCGCCGGAAATGCTCTGGGAGAGCCTCATCGACAAGCTGCTCCACCTGCCGGACGAGGTCGAGGTCTACCCGGCCCATTTCGGTCCCCGGCACTCCCTCCCCGCGCGGTACGTCTCCACGATCGGCTTCGAACGCGCGACCAACGAGGCGCTGAACCAGCCTTCGCGCGAGGCGTTCGTGCGGTACATGACCGAAGGATGGCCTCCGAAACCGACCGATTTTGAACGGATCGTACGGGCGAACCTCGAGGGTTGATCCCGAGGTTGCCTCGTGTGCAACCGCGTTTCCTCGCTCGCATCGGGGCGTTTGCGCGACACGCTTAAAGACGTCACCCGGGTCCATCACGTCCCATGACCGTTCGGAGCGCGCTCTCGGGGCCGTTTCCGAGGTCGGAAGCGCTCGTCGCGGCAACCCGGGACCTCGACCGGGGCCGCACGACCCCCGAGGCGCTCGAGGCGGTGTACGCCCGCACGGAGAGCGAGGTGCTCGATCTGGAGCGCCGGCTCGGGGTCGACGCGGTCACCGCAGGGTACCTTCGCTGGCAGGACATCTTTCGCCCGATCTCCGAATCGTGGTCGGGATTCTCGGTGGGGCCGCTCACACGGATGTTCGAGACGAATACGTTCTTCCGCCAGCCGATCCTCCTCGGTCCTCCGGAGCGCGTGCCCGGCGCTATCGCTGCACGGCTTCCCCTCCCCCTGCGCGCCGGGGATAAGTCCCGGGCGAAGATCGTCCTCCCCGGCCCGTACACCCTGGCGGGGGCTGCCGACAACCGCTCGGGAGACACCACCGAGGGGCTAATCCACCGCCTCGGACGCCTCCTCGGCGCCGAGCTTCAGGAGCTGCACGGCCTCGGGTACTCGATCTTCCAGTTCCAAGAGCCGCTCCTCGTCGTGGAGCCCCCGACCGGCCCGCGAGCGGAAGCGGTGCTCGCCGCGTACCGGGCGATCGAGGCTCACTCGAGCGGCTCGACCACGATCGTGTGGACGTACTTCGGGGACGCCGCTTCGCAGCACGCGCTCCTCGACCGATTGCCGGTATCGGTGATCGGGATCGATCTGGCGGAGACGGACTACGCGCGCCTCCGCCCGTGGACGGCCGCTAAGTCCCTCGGCCTCGGTGTGGTCGATCCGCGTACCACGCTCCCCGAGGACCCGGCCGAGGTCGCCGAGATCGTGCACGGCCTTGCCGTCCGCCTCCAGCCTCTCGACATCTGGCTCGGCCCCGGCGGACCTCTCGATCTGTTGCCGGCCGAGGCGGCCGTTCGCAAGCTCCACCTGTTGCCCGCCGCTCGGCAGGAGATCGCGGCGCGCGGGAGCGCTCGATGACCTCCCATCCGCTGTTCCCGATGCAGGAGATCGGGAGCTTGATGAAGACCCGTTGGCAGTTGCAGGGCGCCCGGGGGGAACCGCTCGACGAGCGCGCGCGGACCGAGTTCCGGTCTTGGGACGAGCGGATCCATTTCACTCGGGGCGCCGAGACGACGGCGCACGCGCTCCTGAACGGTTCACCGGGAAGCGTTACCCCCGACCAGGTCCGGGACCTCGGCGCGCTCTTCGGCCTGCGCTACTTCGAGAGCGCCGGGCTCGATCGGGTCTACGACGCCGAGGCCCGCCGGATCGAGATGTACCAGTACCCGATCCGCCAGATGCACGGCTTCCAGTTCTTCGGCCACGTGCGCTCCTTCGACAACAAGTACTACCTCAAGGCCGCGAACACCGACACGATCCGACTCGAGCGACCGTACCACACCGAGGAGTTCGAGTTCGTCCAGGCGCACGCGCATGCGGAGCCCAAGCTCCCGATCACGGGCCCGTACACGCTCGCGGACTGGTCGTTCAACGAATACTTCCTTTCCCGCCAGAAGGGCTGGAAGGGGCGGGCGAGCCGTCGAGCCGCGCAGCGCGAGTTCGTGATCGAGCTCGCCCGCACCGCGATCCGCCCGACCCTGTCCGCGCTGATCGAAGCGGGCTGCCGGGTCATCCAGATCGACGAGCCCGCCGCGGGAACGCATCCGGACGAGGGCGACCTCGTGGCCGAGGGATTCGACGCCGCGACCGACGGCCTCGACGCGGAGTTCTCCATGCACATCTGCTTCTCCGACTACCGCCACCTCTTCCCGGCCCTTCTCGAGGCGAAGCGGTGCCGGCAGTGGGCCTGGGAGTTCGCCAACCGCGACCGCGACGGACGCGACGGCTACGAGATCCTCAACGTGCTGCGGGAGTACGGCGACACCCGGGACGTCGGTCTCGGGGTCCTCGATGTGCACCGCGATGAGATGGAGACCCCGGAGAAGGTCGCGGAGCGGATCGGCCGCGCGACGCGGATCCTCGGCGACCCGAAGCGGATCTGGGTAAATCCGGATTGCGGCTTGCGCACCCGCAGCCTCGACGTCGCCTACGCGAAGCTCGCGGTCATGCGCCGTGGGGCCGAGCTCGCGCGCGCGGAGTTCTCCAATCCTCGAGCGTGACCTACCGACCCGCCCGCCGCCGTCGCGGGAGGGGTCCGACCGTTAGGCTTTCCGGTGCTGCGAACGGCCTCGAACGTGCGTGGGGGACCGTTTCGAAGGTCCGATCGGCCGGAGGCCGATGAACAGGCCTCGGTCGCGGCCGGGCCCGAGCCCGCGTCGGAAGTGGCGACCGCGCAGCCCTGCGCGACGCATGCGCTCCAACATCTCGGGGACGGTGAACAGCCCCAGGACGTGCGGGTCTCTCAGGTACCGGACCGGTCGTCCCGGCGTCGCGATGAGGAAATGGAATTCGATGATCGACTCGTTTCCGCGCCGTTCGCCGACGCTCAGGCGGGCGAGGCGCAGCTCCGGGGTGTTGTGCGTGATCAAGTGGTAGTAGCCCGGCCGGTAGTCTTCGGGAGCGAGCCATGGCTCGATGATCACGATCCCGCCGGGCCGAAGGTGACGGGCGAAGTGGTGCAACGTCGCTTCGAGCGCGGGTAGCGTGCGCACGTACCCGATCGCGCTGAACACGCACGTGATCACATCGAACCGGTCGCTGAGGCGGAGGGATTCCATTCGACCCCGCGTGAAGGGAACGCCCGGAAGTCGTCGCCGGGCGAGACGCAGCATCGATGGGCTCGCATCGATTCCTCGGCAGTCGAACCAGCGCTGCAGGTACTGGATGTGTCCTCCCGTACCACATGCCACGTCGAGCAAGGTGCGGGCGTGCGGTGGCCCGTAGCGCCGCACGACCTCCCACAGGCGGCGCGCCTCCGTCCGGTAGCGATCTTCGGAGTAGATCCGATCGTAGTACGCCGCGAGGTCGTCGTACATCGGCGTCGACTTCGTCAGTACCGGCCGTCCGTGCTCCCCCAAGCACGTTCGGAGCCGGAGCCCTTCATTCTCCGAGTTCCGTGAGGACTTCGGCCGAGGTCGGTCCGACGAGCACCGTGTGCTCCGCTTGCGAGACCCACCCACCGCCGCTCTCCACGAAGACCGGGTAGGTCTGGAGGAACCGACGACCTTGGGCGAGGGCCGTCCGCTGCGCGGCATCGGTGACCCAGCGCGCAGTGAACGGCAGCGTTCGGAACCGATGAAACAAGGCCGCGAGCTCCGGTTCGCCCGCCCCGGGGTCCCGGCGGAAACGCACGATGTGACCGAACGAACCGTTCTCGATCGATCCGGCCCCGTTCGTGGCGAACGGCTCGATCGCCACAATCTCCCCTTCCTCGAGCGTCTCGCCGGTCGCTCCGCTCACGTTGGGGATCGATTTGCCCGCGTGGAGGAGATACCGCTGGATCGTGTGCCCCGTGAGATTGGAGACCGGCTTGAACCCCCGCGCGTGGATCGCGGACTCGATCGCACGGCTGATGTCGTCGATCGCGACCCCGGCTCGAACCTGGGCGATCCCGGCGCGCACGGCGTCCTGGGTCGCGCGGATGAGGTTCTCGTATTGGTGGGTCCCCCCAACCTCGACGGTCTCCGCCGTGTCCGAGATCGCACCGTCGAGATGCGCACCGACGTCCACCTTCACCACGTCCCCCGCCTCGAAGGCGAGGGCGTCGTTCGGGCTCGGCGTATAGTGCGCGGCCTCGAAGTTGCGGGAGAGATTCGCAGGAAACGCCGGGAGGGCACCGTCCCCGCGGATCGATGCCTCGATCACCTCGGCGACCTCGCGTCGTGATCGCCCGGGCCGGAGCGCGCGCACCCCCACGGCCCGCGCCCGCGCCGAGATACGGCCGGCCTCTCGCCACCGATCGAGGTCTTCGGGATAGCGGGCCATCCGGCTCACTTCCGTCCGCGGATCGCCCGAACTCCCCGGGTCAGGTCGACCAGCGTCGAAGGGGCCCCGGAGGGAGCGGGATCGGAAGGAAGGTACACCGTCACCTCCTTGCCGAAGACGCGACGGGCCTCGGCCGCGGTGCGTGCCGGGGGCTCCCCATGGCGGTTCGCGGAGGTCGCCGTGATCGGTCCGGCATGCTCGGCGAGCGCTCGGGCGAGCGGATGATCCGGGATCCGGATCCCGATCGAGTCTCCTCCGGCGATCGACGGGGCGAACTCTCTCCGTGCGCGCGCGGAGGGGGCGGCGAGAAGGGTGTACGGCCCGGGAAGGTGCGTGCGCACGAACGATCGGTTCTCTTCCGAGAGTTCGAGGTAGGGCTCGAGCTCCTCGAAGGAGGAGAACGCGACCGATATCGGCTGGTGGGTGGCGCGGCCCTTCGCGCGCACGAGCGCCTCGACCGCCGCGGGGTTGGTCGCGGTCACCGCGAGACCGTAGAGGGTATCGGTGGGGTAGCCGACGATCTCGCCGGCTCGAAGAGCGCGCACGGCGCGTGGGATCGGGTCGGTCATCGCTTACTGGTACTCCGCGCCCGCGCGTTCGTAGGCGAGGTAGTCCTTCTCCGTGAAGTACAGTGCGAGCTCCCGCGCCGCAGCCTCCGGAGAATCGGAGGCGTGGATCAGGTTCGGCGTCATGGCCAGTGCGAGGTCGCCCCGCACGGTTCCCGGGGCCGCGGTCTGGGGGTTGGTGGTGCCGATGAGCAGACGGACGACCGCGATCGCCGAGCGACCCTCGACCGCCATGGCGAAGACCGGCGCCGAGGTAATGTGGTCCACGAGCCCCGGGAAGAACGGCTTGCCCCGGTGCTCGGCGTAGTGGCGGTCGGCGAACTCGGGCGTGACCCGCACGAGGCGCGCGGCCACCAGCTTCAGCCCTTTGCGTTCGAGCCGACCGACGATCTCCCCGATGAGTCCTCGACGCACCCCATCGGGCTTCACGAGAACGAGCGTGCGCTCCACCGAGCCTTCTGCCATCGAGCCGGCGAGCCCGGCGCCCATGAAAAGGTTGCCGCGGACGACGCCGTTATTGCGCCGCATGCCCCCGGGGCGGACCAGCATGACGAGCGGCAGGATCCTCGATCGGCGCACCCACCGCGCGGTTCGCGGCTTCGATCGCTCCGCCGGAACGTACGAACGAGGACGTCCGGACTATCCGGCCGAGGTTATCGAGCATCTCGCGCGCGCGCTCCACCTCGGGCCGGGGCAGACGATCGTCGAGCTCGGAAGCGGGACCGGGAAGTTCACCCGTGCCCTGCGGCCCCTCGGGGCGGCGATCGTCCCCGTGGAACCTACCCGGGGGATGCGCGAGGAGTTCGCTCGCCAGGTACCGGACCTCTCCGTGCTCGACGGCACCGCCGAGGCGATCCCGGTCCCGGACGGATTCGCCGACGCGGTCCTGGTCGCCCAGGCGTTCCATTGGTTCCGCACCCGCGCCGCGCTCCGCGAGATCGCGCGGGTCCTGCGACCCGGAGGTGGCCTCGGCCTCGTCTGGAACATGCGCGATGAACGCGTGCCTTGGATGCGGGAGTTCACCCGGATCCTGGAGGAGTACGACTGGGGAGTTCCCCGGACCCGACAGAGACGGTGGCGTCCGGTCTTCGAGCGGGGTGGGATCCCGTTCGGACCGCTGCAGCGACGGACCTTCCACCACGTTCAGCAGGCCGACGTTCCCGGGGTCGTCGCGCGCGCGCTCTCCGTGAGCGTGATCGCGGTGCAGTCCACGGCGGAGCAGCGCAAGGTCGCTCTCCGGATTCGAGAGCTTCTCGCCTCCGATCCCATGACCCGGGGTCGACCGCTCATCGACGTACCGTACCGGACCGAGGTGTACTGGTGCCGCCGCACCGGGACCCGAGCGCGTGCTCACACCGCGCGCACGTCGCAGCCGTACCGATAGCGACACAGGGCACACCGCACGGGCGAGGGGCGCGCTCGGCCGTCGTAGCGCCGGGCGACCTCTCGTCGCAGCTCGAGGAGGCGCTGCCGTGGATCCTCTCCCCAATCGATCCGAAACTCTCCTCCGTCGGAGTAGCGGAGGACGCCGTACGGCGGGGAGACGTCCGTCGTCTCCTCGACCAGGAGGCAGTACGCCCAGACCTGGACGACGTGCGAGAGCGGTGGCCCGTTCGGCGGGCTCGCGCGGCTCTTGATCTCGATCGGAACGATCCGACCGTCGCGCGTCCGACGCAAGGAATCCGGTCGCCCGACGAGACGGTACCGATGCGAGACCAACGGAAGGTCCGTTCGCCGCCCGTCGTCGACCGCGATCAGTTCCCCGTGGGTCCGATTCCGGGCCCGTCGATGGAGCGACCATGCGCCCACCGCGAGCGCCGCCACGCCGACCCCGACAAGCCCGACAAGGAAGACGATCGTCAGCGAAGCGACCATACCCAGACCCCGACAATCACGAGGAGGAGGAGCCCGATCCCGGCGAGGGCGAGGTAGGCTGCCGCATGCGATTCGCGCGATTGCTCCGAACGAAGTTCACGTGTGTGATAGCGCCGGCCGGCCTCTGCCCGATGGCTCGTGCTTCGGGGAAGTTCCCCCGGCGGGGGGTGCTTGCGATACCAGTACGCTCTCGGGCAGTACGTGTACTCGGCAAGGTCGCTCGCGGAGGCCCAGGGGATCTCGGCGTCCACGGAACCGACGATCCGGAGCGGAACTTACGCCTTCTGTTCCATGGGAACACGCCTGCGCGTGCGTGCACCGTAGCCCGCGATGCTCCCGGGTGGAGTTCCTACCCGCGCGGGCTCGGAGATCGGGGCTCCTAGGATTCTCGAGGGAAAAGATCGTGTGGTTCGAGTGCGAGGCCGAACACCTCGCCTCGGAGCCCGTACAGATCGCATCCCTGGTGGGCGATCTCGGACCTTCGTTCGCTCCGCGCGCGCTGGGGTTCGCGCGACGGGTCGTCTACGGGGAGGTGGAGTTGGGTTCCGCGGCCTCGGTCTTCGGTCGCTGCCGGGTCTTCGGCTTCGCTCCGGCGGCAGGGGTCGCGGGCGCGCGAGCCTCGGGTGACGCGGGTTCGGGAAGCTCCGGTGCCGGCGGTGCGGGCGCGGCCTTCTTCGCGGCCCGGGCCGCGGCCGCCGCCGCACGGTTCTGGGCGGCGCGGCCTCCCGTCTGCTCGGTCGCCTTCTTCTGAGCGTGGGCGCGGGTCCATTTGCGGCGGTGGCCCACTCGTCCGAGATGCAACTGCTGCTTGCGGCAGGAGCCGGAGCAGAAGTTGTAGACGGTGCCGTCGCGCTTGACGAACATCATGCCCGTGCCGGGCTCGATCTCGTCCGCGCAGAACGAACACTGTCGCTTGACGACCATCGGCTTATCTCCACTCCCTTTAGCGGATCGAGAGCTTGCGCGCTTCGCGCGCGGTCTCCCGCAGCAGCAGTACGTCCCCGAGTCGGATCGGACCGGCGACGTTGCGGGTGATGATCTTGCCGCGGTCGCGGCCGGCGAGCACGCGGACCTTGACCTGGGTGGCCTCTCCGGCCATGCCGGTGCGTCCAATCAGCTCGACGACCTCCGCCGGGCTTCCCTTGTCATCCGCCATGGTTCGCGACCTCGCTCGCTCCCGAGTCCGTTACTTCTTCAGCGTCGGGAAGGCGTTGATGAGTTCTTCGAGCAGTGCCTTCGCGTCCCCGGGCTCGACGATCGCGA
This sequence comes from uncultured Thermoplasmata archaeon, assembly GCA_963838955.1. Taxonomy (GTDB): domain Archaea; phylum Thermoplasmatota; class Thermoplasmata; order Lutacidiplasmatales; family UBA184; genus Lutacidiplasma. The sequence goes on from CAWISZ010000002.1 coordinate 197,817, forward strand.
TGGACGCGGCGGACTTGGTGAGGCCGGCCGACTGGCCGAGCCGTTGCTTCTTGTTGACATACACGTAGGGGATCCGCTTCTCCTCGCAGAGCATCGGTACGTGGACCAGGATCTCGACCGGATCGACGTCTTCGGCCATCACGACGAGCTTGGCCTCGCCCCGCTCGCTCGATTTGGTGACCTCGTTGGTCCCCACCCGGATCTTCCCGGTCTCGCTCGCCACTTGGACGAGCTGGAGGGCCTTGTCGGCAACGTCGCTCGGGGTCTCGAACCGTACGTAGATTGGTCGCGCCATGTTGTACCTCGCGTCAGCGGAACCCCCGAAGGGGATCCTCGGCTCACGGGTGGGAGCGCGTAGGGGGACCGCTACTTAAGGCTGGCGAGGGAGCGGGCACAGAAGCCTCGGCGATGGGCAAATAGCCGGTTTCGGAGCGAACCCGGGCGAGAAATTCGAGGGTGCGTCGCCAGGCGTCATTCGCCGCTCGATCCTCGTGCCCTTCCCAGCCCGGGCGTTGGAAGGCGTGGCGCACCCCCGGGTAGACTTGCACGTCGACCCGCCGCTTCGCATGGTTGAGGGCGGGCAGGAGCTCGGAGAAGGCCCAACCCGTGACCTTCTCGTCGTCCGAGGCTAGGATCAATAGGAGCGGGCCCCGGAGCCCGTTCACCTCCAGCGGGTGTTCGATCCGGCCGTAGGAGTCGATACAGAAATCGAAGGGGAGGCGGCAGGCGCCGAGGAGCGCGTACCCTCCGCCCATGCTGTAGCCGACCGCACCCACACGCGCCCCGGGATCGAGCCGTGCGAAGACCTCCCCCCGCGCCCGTTCGAGCGCTGAGAGCACGTGGGCTTCCGTGAGAGCACCGCGCATGGCGAGCGCCCCTTCCAGGCTCTGGGCCGTTCGACCGCCGTAGAGATCGACCGCCACGGTGGGATACCCTTCGTGCGCGAGGGATACGGCGACCCCCCGGATGATGGAAGTGTAGCCGAAGATCTCGTGAACGAGGACGAGCCCGACCGAACCGCCGCGACCGAACGCTTCGAATCCCTGGTGCGCGGACCCTTCGGGCATCGGTAGGGTCCTTGGCGGGACCCCGGCGCCCCATGGGGCTCCTACGCTATCTAACTAGGGAAGGCCGAGGAACGACGTCGGGGAGACCTCGGGGTGGTCGGTGAAGTAGCGGCGGACCGGTTCGATCAGCTGGTCGAGTCCGACCACCACGCCCGACTTCAGGTCCTGGGGGTGGAGCTTCCCGCTCTCCCACTCGATCCGAAAGCTGGCCGAATCCCGGAAGGTGAGGGGGCCTCCGTACTTCGCGGCCCTCGGGATCTCGATCGTTCCGAGCCACGGGAGGATCACGTACTCTACCAGCTCCACGATCGGGTTTCCCTCGACCTGCTTCGCCGGGCAGAACGCCCCCGCGATCCGCGCGGCAATCTCCTCCGAGGGCGCCGGCAATGTGATCGCCGTGGCCGGGTCCGATTTCGACATCTTTCCCTCGAATGCACCGCTGGAAGGGTCCATCCGCCCGCCGCCTTTCAGCGAGGAGAGCAGCGGCGTGTGGATGGCCACCGGAGTAGGCCACTCACGCTGGTGGGCGACCTCGCGCGCCAGCACGTGGGCCCGCCGCTGGTCCATCCCGCCGTAGGCGATGTCCACCGGCAGTTCGAAGATGTCGGCGGCCTGCATGGCGGGGTAGAAGAGCTTGGAGGTGTCCAGGGTCGCTTCCTCCTCGCTGCGGCCCATGATCGACATCGCGCGCTTCGTTCGTGCGAGGCTGGTCGATTTCGCGACCCGCACGACCCGGGCCCAGTAGTCGGCGCGGTCCGTCAATTCGCTCGCCCAGCGGAAGTGGGCACGGTCGGGGTCGACCCCGAGAGCGGTGAACCCGGCCTGCATGTAGCGGCCCGAGGCCCGGATCCGCTCGAGATCGCCCCCGAGCTTGTCGTTGATCCAGGCGTGCCAGTCGGCGAGGAAGACGGTCACGTCGCACCCCGCCTCCTGCAGATCGCGGATCTTGCGGGCGGTGATGAAGTGGGCGACGGTGAGCATCCCCGAGGGCTCGAAGCCGATGTACGCCCGGGGCCGGTCGTTCGCCGCGACGAGGGCGCGCAGCTCCTCCGGTGTGAGCACTTCCTGAGTCCTTCGACCGATGCGTTCGACCCGCTCCTCGGTGTCCACGACCCGCGCGAGGGAGGCCCCGCTATTTACCTGTAGTTTCGACCGCGCTCGGCGGGCGGTACGGGAAGGTGCCGCTCTTCTCGGCCTTCCCCCGCCCTCACCGCCCCGGGACCCATGCTAAATACGGTGACGAGGTTGGTTCTTCGCTAGGCTTGACCGGGGGGTTGGGCGTCCCCTTGTACACCGAAACCGTCCTTAGCGGGGGTGACAGGTAGGAGCGACGTTCGGGGGAGGAGTACGTCTTGCGTTGCTTCGTCGACGCTCTGTTCCACTGGGCCGCGGGCACTGCGATGAACGCTCGGAGGAGCGGTCTAGCGGTTATCCATCACGGGCACCGGGTCAGGTCCTGACGGGAGCAGCCTTACCGTGACCCGTCGACGCTGGTGGGGCGACGGGGCTGAGGAGCGCGCAAGATCAACGCACACCTTCTCTGGGCGGCCATCCTATCGGCCTAGCACACCGCCCCCGCGCGCAATCCGACCCCCCCACCCCCGTCCTTCCAGTGGAGAATCCCGGAGGGTCCGCGGAGCGGAGGCCTACCAACCTTCGCTCGCTGGATCGACCGCATGGCGTTCCATCTCGCGTCGACGATCCTCGGGGATCTCCTTCTTCGCTGATTTCGCGTAGTCGTAGCAGACCACCACGGAACGACCTCGAGCAACGACCTCCGTTCCTCCCTTCCGGGTAAACCGGTACAGAAGAACGAAGCTCGTTCGACCGAGCGGTCGCGCGGCCGTGATCTCTCCGAGGATCTCCTCTCCGTACGAGACCGTTGCGAGGTACCGGCAGGATGCCTCTGCGAGGATGATGTCGAGCTGAGAGGGATGGGATGGAGAGGAGTGAGAGCGAGAGAGAGAGAGAGAGAGGAGAGGGAGATAGTAGTCGCAGCGTAGCGTCTCCATGAAGCCGAAGTAGGCCGCGTGATTGAGGTGCTCGAGAACGTCGAGGTATCGGTATTCGATGTAGAACCGTCGCCGGGTGGGCCAGGGCGCGGCGGGCTCGGGAGCAATCGGGGGCGCCATCCACCGGGGTCCACGGGGTTGGCGAATATATGGGTGGGGGTGTAACAGGAACGGAAGGCGATGACCGGTTCCAGTGGAAGAGAGGGGGTGGGGGGGCCGGCCGCCCCGCTCCGGGAGAGATGGCCGGGATCGTGCAACAGATCCGGCAGACCGTTCGCCACCACTCCGCGCGCTTCGAGGCCGCGATCCCGCTCATCGCGAGCGAGAACCTACTATCACCGTATGCGAAGGAGCTCCTGATCAGCGACTTTCACTCCCGGTACGCAGAAGGGCTACCCGGCGAGCGGTACTACGAGGGGAACGAGGACGTCGACCGGGTGGAGAACATATGCCTCGATCTCGCACGGCGCCTCTTCCGATGTTCGTTCGCGGACGTCCGGCCCATCTCGGGCACGGTCGCGAACCTCGCGGTCCTGAAAGCGCTGGCCGAGCCGGGCGATCTCGTCGGCACGAATCGGCTCGCCAACGGGGCGCACATCTCGAGCGCGTCGTTCGGCGCGTTCGGGCTCCGCGGGGTCAAGCCGGTCTACTACGCCTGGGACGAGGAGCGCATGACGATCGACGTCGCGAAGACGCGCGAGATCCTCAAGTCGGTCCGGCCCAAGCTCTGCCTGTTCGGACTCTCGTTGTTCCTGTTCCCGCAACCGCTCGAGGAGCTTCGAGGCACGCTCGAGGAGATCGGCGCGAAGGGGTGGTACGACGCGGCACACGTCCTCGGCCTGATCGCGGGCGGCCAGTTCCAGGACCCGCTACGCGAGGGCGCCACGGTCATCTCCGCCTCGACCCACAAGACGCTCCCCGGTCCCCAGCACGGCATCCTCCTCGCGGAGACCACCGATGAGGAGACGGTACGACGCCTGCAATCGGCAGCGTTCCCCGGCGTCACGAGCAACCACCATCTCCACACGATGGCCGCCCTCGCGGTGAGCCTGGCCGAGCAAATCGAGTTCGGCCGCGACTACGCCCGGCAGACGATTGCCAACGCCCAGGCCCTCGCGCAAGCACTGTACGAGCGGGGCTTCGAGGTGCTCGCTCCGAAGCTCGGGTTCACACGCTCGCACACGATCGCGGTCCGGGTCGCACGGGAAGGTGGAGGCGAGACGGTCGCGCGTCGACTCGCCGATGCCGGCATCATCACCAATAAGAACCTGCTTCCGGGGGACGCGAGCCCCAAACACCCCCAGGGGATCCGCCTCGGCACGCCCGAGCTCACGCGCGTGGGAATGACCGAGAAGGAGATGGTGCGCGTGGCCGAACTGTTCGAAATGCTGCTCCACCAGGGCCGCTCGAGGGACGAGGTGCAAGCGGCCGCGACCGCCCTCAAGGCGCCGTTCACCACCGTCCGGGTACTGTTTTGGCGCCGGCGAATCGGCCTACCGGTACTACGACCTCGTCGGCCGGGATCCGAGCTAGAGCCCCTCTCCCGCCCCTCGACCCGGGTGATCCTCGAGGCCCGGCCCCGCGCGACGAGCGCCGAGTCGCCTCGCTCGGGTGGTATCGACCGTCACGCGCGGTAGGGGCGCAGGGCCCGGAATGCGGGTCCGTACGAACACCGCTCGCCCTTGTGCATCCATCGACGCGTGGAGACTTCCATCGGCAATCATCGACACCAGCCAGTCGGCGAGCCGTTCCGGTCCTGGTGGAGGCCGAAGACGCGCATACACGTCCGCGAAATCGAGGGGTCCGTCGCGCGCGAGGACCTCGAGCACGGCCTGCCGGCCCCGGACGAGATGCTCGAGTTCGTGCGCGCAGGAGACCCGCTGCGTTCGTCCGTACCAGAGAACCCCGGTCATGGCGACGGCACTCCCTCCGATCAGGACACCGCCCAGCAGCGGCAGCATGCCGTGTAGGAGGTCGATCGGGTCCATCTCTCGCACCTAGGCCGCGAACGGTGAAACGTGAGGAGCGCGCGGATGCGTCGGGTCTCACGCGGGTTCGGAACGGGATCCCAGCTCCGCGCTCGCGATCGTGCGATGGACGGGTCCATCTGGGGTGAGCGTGCTCTCCTTGAGCGCGATCGCACGGACGGGAACGGTGAGAGGGGGCGGGCCCGCACCCCGGGCCAACACGTCGCGCGCGAGCGCGCGTTCGCGATCCGAGCGGACCCGGAACCAGGTCAGGTGAGGGACGAACGGGCGAGCCTCGGAGGGGAACCCGATCTGGGAAAGTCGGCGATCGAGATCGGCGACGAGGTCGATGAGGGCGTTCCGGCCGTCCGTGATCCCGCGCCAGACGACCTTCGGATCCCGCGGAGAAGGAAACGCGCCGATCCCTTCGATCGTGATCGAGAATGGCTTCGACGCTCGAGCCGCCTCGGACACCGCCTCTACCACCGCCGGGATCGAGTCGCCGGTCAGCTCCGCGAAGAACCGTAGGGTGAGGTGATCCGACGACGATGGAGCCGGCCGATCGTTCGAGGTGGTCGACGGAAGGTCGATGGCCACGAACGCGCGCATTGCTCCTCCCAAGGCGAGGGACCATCTATCGATTGTCGTCGGCCGACCCCACTCGGCACCCGGACAGGGTCCATACCTGAGCCCGGTCGATGCCCACCCCCTCCTCCCGGAGCACCGCGCGCACCCGCCGTGCTCGCAGGGCGTCGGAGACCAGGAACAGCGCGAAGGTGTCGTGACGCGCCGCCTTCCGCAACCCGTGCCGTATCCGTTCACGGCGGAGCGCGCCCGATACCTCCGCCTCCACGTGGACGTTCTTTCCGTGGAAGATTCGCCACGCCCACCCGGTGCGTGCGCGATCGATCGCCTCCGCGAGCTCGCTCGGGGGCGACGCTGAAGGGGATCGGCGAGGAGGCAAAGACGGGCGTCGGGCAACGTCGTGTCGAAGCGACCTTGACGGACGAGCTCGAGGCGGTGGCCCTTCCGTGCGAAGATGCGAAACGCGGCGAGGAGGAGGGCGCGGTGCTCGGGGGTCTCCCGAACCGCTCCGGTGGGCGCCCCGAGACCGAGGATGCGCTCGCCGCTCGGCGTGAGCCGGCAGCCCTCTTCGGTCCGCTCGATCCACCTCCGCTGCTCGATCTGCCTCCACCGGTCCAGGAGCTGAGCCGCGTCGGGGGGAATCCCTGGGAGTTCGAGAGCACGCGTAACCACTTCTTCGGGCCGCAGCGGACGGCCCTGTTCGGACGCCGCGAGGATCGCGAGCAACAATCGCTCGCTCGCGAGATCGGGGCCCAGCGGGGTCGCTTCGGAAGGTCCGGAGAGGCCGACGTACGCCCGCTGAGTTCTGCGGACGATCTCCAACCAGGCTGCGGGGTCCGGTGAGGGGGGATTCGAAACGAGCACGGCCGACCCACTCCGACCGGTCCCGGAGTCGACCGCGATCCCCTCGCCGATCGGAAGCGTCGCGAGCTGCTCGGGAGCGTCGCGCGCCGGGAGACCGAGCCACCGCGCGGTGCCGACCGCCCCGGACCGCGGGACCCGGAAGCTCAGGTGCGCGCCCACGGCGCCGGTGGCCGCATCGCGCGCCTCCCGGCCGAGACGGGACGGAAACTGGGTCGAGACGATCGCGCGCACGCCGAACTTGCGGCCCTCGGTGAGGATCTCGGCCAGGAGCGGAGGCGAGAACCCTTGGGCCTCGTCCAGCAGCAGAAGCACCGGTACGCCCGTGCCATCGCCCGGCGACCGGGCGGCAATGCCCAGATAGATCCGCGCGAGCAATAGGGTGCCGGCGAGCGCCGCGGCCTCGGGGCCGAGCTGGGCGAAGGAAAGTCGGATCAACAGCGAGCGTCGATCGGCCAGCACGGAGTCGATCGACACCGCCGTCTCCGACGGCGCCAGGAGCTCGCGCAGTTCCGGCACGAGCGTGATCTTGGAAAGCCGGGTCGCGGCCGACCACAGAAAGTCCGGCTGTCGCTTGAGCAGCGGTCCGAGCTCCTCGAGGAAGCTCGCCAGCTCCGGACGCTGGGTGGCGAGCCGCGCGGCGTCCCGTCGGTCCGGGTTCGACAACAGGTCGGCGAGGTCTACTAGCGAGCCCGATTGTTCCTGCGCGAGCCGAACGAACGTGTCGAAGATCCGCTCGAGACGGAATCCCCAATACATCGCCTCCCCATCCGGGGTGAGCCGCTTCAAGGCGGCTACCAGATGCGCCGCGGATCGATCGTCCCCTTCGCGCGGCCCGCGTGCGAGGACGTCGATCCCCGGTACGGGACGTTGGGCGACGTCGACGGCGACGATCCGATCTCGTTCGGAGCGACGGAGGCGGGAGACGATCGCGATCGATAGGTCCCCGTGCAGATCCAGCGCGACCACCGAACGACCGCGACGGATCGCCGATCCCGCGACCTCCGCCAGGAAGGTGGTCTTCCCGGCTCCGGAGGCGCCGAAGGCGCAGAGGTGGCCGCGTTCCCAAGGGAAGCAGCGCGCGTGGCGTGCCGGCGGAGGTAGCTCCGGACCCGGGATAGGCTCCGGCGCGCGCAGGGTCCAGGCGGAATCGGGGAGGGCGCCGACCGTTCGCCGGCTCCAGTCGCGCCGAGAGCGGAACCGAGAGAGCGCTTGGGGCTGGCAGGGAAGACCGAGAGCGTCGGCCCACTGCCGGGCGAGGGCCAGGCCCGTGGTCCGAAACACCGGCTCGAGGGCGGAGGGGTCCCGAGTCGCCACGCGAAAGCGACGCGCCAGCCACAGAGCGCCTTCCGGAGCCCGTAGCCAGTACGTCTGGACCCCGATCCAAGCTCCTTCCACGGGCTGCAAGACGACCGCTCCAGAGGGAACCTCGGGCGGAGGCCGATCGGTCGTTTCGGAGCAGGACCGGGACAGTAGCAGGCCTCCCGAGCGGTCTCGCCGGCCGGGCGGAGGATCGAACGGGGCGGGAGCGGCCGATTCCTGCGTGATCGTTCGTACCGCGCCGGTCCCGTACACGAGCGAGAGGAGCGACCGCGGACGGATCGTGATCTGCGGAGGACCCCTCGCGACCTCTTGCTCGAAGACCGCACCGGCGGGACCCGAGGTCGTCACGATCGCCCGGGCGAGGTTCTGGTAGAGTCGTGCGCGGATCTCCGGAGGCCCGGTGCAACGGAGCGAGACGATCGATCGATCCGCGGTCATGAGGATCTCGAGCGGCACGCGACCGGAGGGTCAGCGGGACGGAGGCGTCTTCGTGTTCGGCTACGAACGGGTTCGGCGGGAAGTGGTTCTGTGGGCGTCCGTATGGTGCTCATGGTCTCTCCAAAGCCCGAGATCGAACACGAAGGGTGCCGCGAACGTTCGGGCGGACGTCGCGGTGGGCGAGGCAATTTCGGTGGGATCCGTCGTGGACCCGGCCGGGCCGAGGCTCGCCGTAGCCGGATGCGAGGGTTCGATTCGCGCGTTCCGGTTACGTCAGGTCAGGCGAGTCGTCCACGGGAGGCACGAGCGGGTCGGCAAGGATGGGCCCTGCGGAGCGGCCGGTGCGGGACGTGGGGCGTCGGATCGATCCAGATCGGCAGGCAATCGGCTTCCATGGGGAGGGAGCGGAGACCTGGGTTCGATGGGAGGGATCCGGTCATGCAGCGAAGGGACCCACGCACCCCGAGGGGTCGATCGTGCGACCCTCCCGGGTGGTGAACCGTGCTCCCGCGTAGCAGATAGTGCGCACCGGGGTCGTCATCGATCCATCGAGGCATCCCGGATCCAGAAGCGGCAGACCGGATCGCCGGCGACGACGCGGTGGGAGACCTCGACGCGTGCATGCAGCAACGATTCGAACATTCGCCGTTCGGTAACGCACGCTTCGGGGTACTGCTGCGCGATGGTGAGAATGGGGCAGTTGTGCTCGCGCATCTCGACCGCATCCCGGCGGCGAGCGCCGAGCTCGGCCATGTAGCCACCTTCCGTGCGGATGCGGGCGAGTTCGGAGACCCGCGCCCGCAGATCTCCGGACGCGAGGCGCGCACGGTTCAGGTCGGCCACCTCCCGGGCCCGCTCCTGCAAAAGTTCTACGACCGCCGGGCGGCCGAGCCGTCGTTCGATGAAGGCGAGCGCGCAGCGGGACATCTCTCCGTAGCCTTGGGGGAACAGCCCGTCGGACGCTTCCGCAAGCCGGAAGCAGACGGCCGGTCGTCCAACCGATCCGCGTCGGTAGCTGCGCTCGATCCAGCGTTCGGTCTCGAGCTCCTGGAGGTGGCCCAGCGCGGCGGCCTTCGAGATCTCCGATGCGCCCGCGATCTCCGCGAGCGAAGCGTCCGGTGTGCGCTTGAGGTAGAGGAGAATCTCTCGTTTCGCGGAAGAGAATCCGCGAGGCTCTCGAACGGAAGCGGACATGCGGGGAAGCATCGGCGCGATTGTTTATACACTCTTTTATTAACAAAACAAACGAATGCGCGCCCCGCACTAAGGGGTTTGAACGACCCCCTCGCACGCTCGAGACGCGGTGCCGTCTCCTGTGAGCGATGTTGAGGAGGTCGTTCGGGGTGGTTGCACTACCTCCAAGGGTTCCGGAGTATTTCAAGCGGGAACGGAGGGGGAGCGCAACGCTCCCCCGAGAGGCCGTTTCGCCTATCGGGACCGGTGGCCGTCGGTATCGGCGAGCACGATCCGCGGGAGCTCGCCCTGGATCGCCGGCGTCCGACGAGGATTCGCGCCCGGCCGGTTTGCCGGCGTCGCGCGAGGCACGAGCCAACGTTCTCCCCAGGCCCGCAGTTCGCGAGCGACCGGGGCGAGGCCCATTCCCATCTCGGTCAGGGAGTACGTCACCGAGAACGGTCGCGTGCTGATCACGTGGCGCTGCACGACGCCTTGGTTCTCGAGGTACTTCAGGGTCGCGCTGAGGGTCTTTGCGTTGAGGCGGGCGTTGGACCGGAGGATCTCGCTGAACCGCTGGGGTCCCTCGAGCAAGCGGTGGATGATCGCGAGGCGCCACTCGGTCCCGATCACGCCGACCGAGGCCAGCACCGGGCACAGGTTGCGCCCCTGCATCGCCGCGGAGTCGCAGGAGGTATCGGCCGGAGCTGCGGGGCGCGGCGTTCGACGGGAACGTTCGGCATCCATGGGGGTCACGAAGGTGTCTAGCGCCGGACCGCTCTTATAGTTACTGTATGGTATTAGCTCTCCTGGGGTAACCGAGTGGACGAACGGCACCCGTTCGCATCGTCCTCCGGCCGGCCGCTCCCGCGCGTACGTTTTGTCCGTGCGCTCCCCTCCGAAGGAGATGGCGCTCAAACGGAGGGAGATCGAGCTCTCCGTGGAGCGACCGCTCGGTCCGCACGTGGATGGGACCCTGCGGCTCAGCGCGCGCTTCGAGGTCGGTCCGGAGGAAACCGCTCCCGATCCCGAGGAGCTGGCCACCGCGCTCGGCCGCCTTCGGGAGGAGCTCGCCGAACTCGTAGGTTCTCCGGCCGCGGCGACGCACGCAGATCGTGATCTGGTCGAGCTCGTCGAGACGTATCGCCCTCGGCAGCCGGAGCTCCTCGAACTCCTGCGCGAAGAAGGAGAGCTCTCGCCCCGAGAGTATGAGTTGCTGCGGGCCCACCTCACGGCGACACCGCCGAAACCCGCGGCCCCCACGGTCATCGGCTCCCGACCCATGGGTCCGGCACCCTCGGCGACCCCCGCGACTCCGGTGGGACCGGCCACGCCGCGTGCCGTTCCCGATCTCGTGCGGGAGTACCACATCGAATCGCTGCGGCAAGCCGGTGCGGTGCGGGCGCGCCGCCAGATCTCCTTCGAGGAGTACATGGCCCTCAAGCGTCACTTCGAAGAGCCGCCGGCCGTTCCGTCGAAGCCCGGACCGGCCGCCTAGAACCGCAGGCGTCGGATTACGGGCAGCGCCAGCATCCCGACGGCCCCCACGAGGACCATGAACACCCCGATCGTCGCACCGACCCATGCGAGCGGCACCGCCGCGACGAGGAGACCGATCACGACCGCTCCCACCGCTCGCGAGCTTCCGCGGAAGACGTACGAATTGGTGATCGTACGCGCGACGAGCTCGCGCGGAGCCGTGGCTTGCAGGTACACGAGCCAGGTAGCGAAGAAGATCCCGTCGACCGCGCCCACGGCGAACCAGCCGAGCGCGCTCGCGAAGAGCTGCGGCGCGGCACAGATCGCGCCGACCAGCAAGAGGCCCTCGGCGATCGGCCCGATCCCGAGCACGAACCCGAGCCATCGACGGGGGTTCGTATGCCCTAACGCGAGGACCCCGAGGCCACCTCCGATCGCGAACGCGGTAAACATCACGCCGTAGGCGCCGGCCGGTACCGCGAACCGCTCGCTCGCGAGAACGGGCAGGAGGATCGCCGGCGCCGCCGTGAAGAACGACTGAAAGGCGGAGTACATCGACAGTTGGAGGAGCGTGCGATGGGGTCCTCCGAAGAGATATCGCCACCCGGCGCGGAATTCGCTCCCCACCGAGCGGATCGCGCGGACGAGGCGAGGAACGTCCACGCCGAGCGCGGCGATCCCGGCCGCCACGTTGAGGCCCGCGTAGAGGAACGCCGCGTAGGATGGACCGGCGAAAACGAGCAGGACCGACCCGACCGCGTACCCAGCGATCTGGCCGCCGCCGGCCCCGGCGTTCATGACGCCGTTGGCGCGGAAGAGCGTCGAAGCGTCCACGATCTCGGGAGGTACGGCGTTGGAGGCCGTCCAGGTGAAGTCCCAGATGCTCGAGATGAGCACCACGAGCCCGAGGAGGAGTGGGATCGTCAGGACGCCCGCCTCGGCAGCGAACCCGAGGGCGGCCGCTCCGACCGCCTGCAACGGGTAGCCGACGATCAGCACGAGCCGCAGATTGCGGACGCGATCGATGTACGGACCTACGAGGAACGCGAGCGCGTAGACCCCGAACTCGAGACCCACGACGGCTCCGACGACCGTGACCTGGTGGGTGGTCGTGTAGGCGAGCCAAGGGATCGCGATCGCGTACACGGCGTATCCCGCCTCGCCGAAGACGTACGAGAGGAAGAACGCGAAGAAGCGCCGGTCGGCGAACAGCCGGGCATACGAGGTCGGGGAGTCGCGGGGGACCGCCGACGTCTCCTCCGTCATCCACGCTCAGGCCGCCGACGGCTTACCCAATAGGGCGATCGCGAGACAGCCGACGTCCGTGACCCCGGACTGCATGGGGATCGCGCGTGCGCGGCCGATCGGGACCCGGGCCTGCGGATCGGTCGGCCGCCCGACCACGGCGCCGGGAGGATACGCCTCGTCGCCAATCGTCCCGGCGGTCCGCAGGAGCGCGACGCTCATCTCCGGCCGTACCATCCTCTCTTGAGCTCGGTGGAGGAAGCGAGCGAGCCCCGGCCCTTCGTCGGCTCCCTCGGGGAGCCCGAGGGTCGTCATGGCGAAGGCGCCGATCCCCTGGCTGTGGTCGAGCTCGAGATCGGCCTCGCGCGCGACGATGCTCTCGAACCGCTCGATGAACCGATCCGCCGCGAGCTCGGGAGAGCCTTCAATCTGGAGCATGGCGAGACGGCTGCGCCATTTCTTGTCGAAGATGACGTCCCCGGCCGCGCGGAGCGCATCGTTCGGTCCCGCGACGCGCACGGGCCGATGCCGAGGAGGATCTCCGGCGAGGGCCGGGCCGCCTCCGGGTGCGAGCTCGGCGACCGCGATCGACGGCAAGGCACTCTCCAAGTCGAGGCGGTGCAGCGCCGAGCGCGCCTCTTCGCGTTCACGCGGTGCGATGGGATGGACCGGCCCGCCCCCGAGCAGCGTGATGCCATCCCCATGATCGACGACGAACGTCGCGATGTCCGCCTTCCGGACCGCCGCCCCGAGGCGGCCTCCGACAGGACCGCGCGCCAGGACGCGCGCGAGCAGACCGACCTCTCGGCCGCTCGCTCCCCGTTCGTGCGCGTTCGTCAGAAATCGGCCGAACTCTTCGCCGGACATGCCCGGAGGCGGGAGCGCGAGCGCCGCGATCGTCCCGGGCGATAGGAGCAGAAGGAGCAACTGCCGCTCGCCGAGGCTTTCGGCCACCTCGAGCGCTCCGCGGGCGGCCTCCTCCGCGTGGGGAGCGCCGGGGCCTCCGAGGGGGAGCGGGATGTGCAGGAACGGAAGCTCGGGAGGGATCGGGGTCGGGCCGACCGTGAACCCGGTCGTGAGGCGGTCGTGGAGGGCATCGAACGCCGCGATCGCCATCGATCCGGCGGCCGAGCCGCAGGCGATGAACGCGACGTCCCGGTAGTATCCGATGGGGACGAACCGGTTCCCGACGCGCATCGTGTCACCTTCGATCTGGAGAGCGTCGCGCACGCCCCGGTAGGCATCGGCCGCTTTCACCGCGGCCTCGTAGGCCAGTGCGGGCAACGGATCGGGACCCTTGGGCAACGGGATCCCATGCGGGAACGGGTCCCACGGGAACTGACCGATCACGCTCGCACGATGAAGTTCCGACTAAAAGGCTCTCGACCTCGACGAAGGGCGTCGCGATCGGCGCTTCGTTCGCCAGAGAAGGCCGGCTTCACCCGAGTTGGAGCCGCTCGGTGGGAAGCTCACGGCCCGGCTCGGAGAAGCGCTGGGGACCGAACCGGCGGGGATCGAGATCGTAGGGTTCCCCGAGCACAGCGCGGGCGACGCGCTGGGTCGAGGCCGGGGCCAACATGAACCCGTGGCCCCCGAACCCGTTCGCGTGCACGAATCCGGGAAGGCGTGCGTCCGCGCCGATCACCGGGAATCCATCCGGGGTATCGTCGTAGTACCCCGACCATGCGCGGAGGACTCGGAGGGATCGGAACTGGGGGAAGAGCCCGACGAGGCCCCTCGACATCCGCGCGAGGAAGTCGAGGGAGCTACCCATCCCGGGCCGGACCGCTACGGTGGCGGACGGCGCGATGCCTCCGACGATCTCCCCGCGCATCGTTTGGCTGAAGTACAGCCCATCTGAGACCCGAACGACCATCGGATCGAGGAACGGCTTCAACGATTCGGTGGCGAGGATCTCGTGCCGCGTGGCGACGTTCGGGACCGCGAGGCCGGCGCGGAGGGAAAGTTCCCCGGACCAGCCGCCGGCGGCGTTAACGCAGTGCTCGGTCCCGATTCGACCGATGGAGGTCTGGACGGCCGCCACGCGACCGTCGGAACGACCGATTCCCGTGACCTCGACGCCGAGAAGGACCTCGACGCCGAGAGCGCGGACGGCTTCGTACAGGCCCCACACCGCCGGGAACGGGTAGAGGGTCCCGTCGGTGCGCAGGTACGTCCCTCCGATGGCCGCCCCCGGGCGGATCCCCGGTACGAGCCGGAGCACCTCCGCGGCGTCGAGGACCCGGGAAGCGAGCCCCTCCCCCCGCACGACGGCGTGGACTTGGCGAAGGCGAGCCAGCTGTACTTCATCTTCCGCGACGAAGACGTAGCCCGATTGCCGGAACCAGATGTTGTATCCGAAATCCCGACCGAAGCGCCGATACGCAGCGACGGATTCGCGGGCGAGCCGGATCGTGGCCGGGGTCTCCCATTGCTGGCGGACCCCGCCTCCGTTCCGCCCGGACGCCCCGCTCGATAGAAATCCTCGATCCAGAACGAGGATGGGTCCGGCACCGGCGCGCGCCAGGTGGTAGGCGGTGTAAAGCCCGATGACCCCGGCACCGACGACGACCGTGTGATACGAAGATCGGGCGGGTGCGATCACCGGGACTCCTTCTCGTCCGGAGGATCAGCGAAGGACGCCAATGCTCCCAACGCCGTCGGCAGCACCGGAGGGCGCTGGGTGATGTAACCGACCTCGGAGGGACGACGCTCTTCCAGGATCGATAGCAGAAGGAGCGCGTCGGGGAGGCAGTATCGGCCCTGGCAGAGCCCGGTGCCGAGGCCGGTGTAACGCTTGATCACCTCGATCCCACGGTAGCCGTGCCGCTCGGCGTCCTCGATCTCGTGGAGAAGGACGTCTTCGCATGGGCAGGCGATCCATTTTCCCGTGCCCCGGGGCTGCCGGAGGAGCTCTCGGTAGTACCCCTCGAACTCGCCCGGTCGGTCCGCAAAGAGGGGAGGGGAGGAAGTCGGCGAGGAAGGATCCCGCTGCAGGATCGAGGTAGCCGCGCGCTGGGCGCTCGCGACCGCCGCGTTAGGGTCGAACACCCCGGCCGCTTCGCCCACGGCATAGAGTCCGGGTACGGTCGTCTGCCCCGTTTCCGACACGATCGGGAAGTAGGCCGCGAGGCGGGAGCGCCACTGCATCTCGGCCCCAGCCTGGAAGAACAACTGCGGATGAGGCACACGTCGATGGGCCAGGATGACCACGTCCGCGTCGAGCTTGAACGCCGGGCCGTCCGAGCGGGTGCGAAGGCGCAGCGCTCGGACCCGGCGCCGGCCGAGGGCGGAAAGGACGAGGCTCCGGGGATAGAGCGGAACCCCCCGTTCGGAAGCCAGGCGAACGAGATCAGGGTGGATGTCGCCCGGAGCTACAACGGCCGAGACCCGGCCGGGAAAGCGTGCGAGCACCTCCCGGGCGCGGTCTCCTCCACCGAAGACGATGGCATGGTCGAACGGAGGGGGTCCCGAGGCCGAGAGGGCGAACGCTCCTTCTGCGGTGAGAACCCCCGGGCGATCGTTCCCCGAGAACAGCAGGGAGGCGTCGTAGCCGCCCGTCGCGACGATGACCGAGCGTGCGCGGACCTCCACTCCCTCGCCGGAGTCGTTGGAGGCCGCGATGGAGAACGGCTGGGCCGCGGCCGCATCGGGAGGGGGCAGGAACACGGCCGTGGTGCGGCCGAGCAGCTCGCCGCCCGACGACGACGGATCCCGGGCGTCCCGATCCAGAACGAGGACGGAGCTCGCGCCCGAACGCAGGAGGGCCGCGGCCGCAGCGCTCCCGCTGACCCCTCCGCCCACGATTGCGACCTCTACGATCCTACGGGTCGCGACCCGAGCAGGCACCCTCGTTGCCTCGGAGGGTGGATCGTCGTACCCACTGAGTCGACGGACAACGCGTTGGTAGAGCGGGGTGAACACCGCGGGGCGCCGAAACCCTCGAAGGGTGTCGATCCCCCGCGGGAACACGACGTCGATGATGCCGAGGAGATCGAACGATGGGGAGGGCCAAGCGTTCGCCGTCGACTTCATGGCCGGGATGTCGAACCCTTCCCGACAGGCCCGGACGTTGGTCCGACCCTCGACCCGGACGAGGCAGTTCGTGCAGTAGCCGACCCCGCAGAAGGGGGCGCGAGGGCGATGGTAGCGGATCGATCGTTGGAACAGACGCAGATGTCCCTTCGGCGGAGGGGTTCCGTCGACGAGAATTGTCGAGGGCTCCGGCGAGGAGGCCGAAGGCATACCCGACATAGGGAACGGGCCCGGAACCCCCGCCCGGAGTATTTTAGGGTCCGGGCTCGCGCATGGTTCGCGGAGGATGCCGGGCGGTCGTCCGGTGCGTGGGGACGACATCTGCCGGACGGGCCAACTATATAGACTCCTGATACACCGACGTTCCGATGCGGGCCACCGGCGGATTTCACGGTCGAAAGATCCAGAAGACCGGCGGCTCGACCTACATCATCTCGCTCCCCAAGAACTGGGTCACGAGCCGAGGCCTCCATGCCGGGGACGTGTTGACCTTCGCTCCCCGCCCGGACGGCTCGCTGCAGATCCAGCCGGAAGAGGCCGGCCCCCCGGAGGTCCTGCGTCGGGTGGTCCCGATCTCGAATGACATGGACGAAGAGCACCTATTGCGCCGTCTGATCGCGGAGTACATCGCCGGCTCGACCCTGCTCGAGATCCGTACCACCACGCGGATGAGCGCCCGCACCCGCGACATCGTTCGAGGGTTCGCCCAGCGTGTGATCGGCCCGGAGATCATCGAGGAGACCGCGGAATCGGTGATCCTCCAGGACGTCGTGGGACCGAATCCGCTCCCGCTCCCCTCGGTCATTCGCCGGATGCACCAGATGGCGCGCGCGATGCAGTCCGATGCGATGGCCGCGTTCCATTCCGCGGACGCGTCGATCGCCAAGGACGTGATCGAGCGGGATCGCGAGGTCGATCGGCTCCACTGGTTCATGGAGAAGCAGGTCAACTCCGCCCTACGGGATGCCCGGGTCCTGACGAGCCTCTCGGTGACGCTCCCGGACTGCTCGACGTACTTGCTCGCCTCACGCCTGATGGAACGGATCGCCGACCACGCCGTGCGCATCGCGGGAACCATCCCGCTGTTCCTGAAGGAGCGCCCGCCGGCTGCGATGGTCGGAGAGCTCGAGCGAATGTCCGAGGCCGCGGCGAAGGCGCTCACCGAGGCGCTCGAGAGCCTCGAGCACCGGGACATCGAGCGAGCGAACGCCGTCATCGATGCGGCCCATCGCCTCGTCCGCGAGCGCGCCCACTTGCTGCAGGAAGTTTCGACCAAGCGCGGCCGCATGGCGGTCGGCCTCGCCTACGTCCTCGAAAGCCTCGAGCGCAGCGCGCTGTACGCCGGGGATCTCGCCGAGATCGCGATCAACCACGCCGTCGAAACGCCTACCGCCACGGTCGAGCGTCCGGTGGGGGCGCCCGTTCCGAAGGCGTGAACGAGGTCCTCCGGCGGGACCTACATAGCTAGGACCCAATAGTCGGTCACCTATGGTAGGTGGGCGCCGTCGCTGCCGGTGACCAGCTCCACCAGGCGCCGAAGTTCCTCCGGGGAGGGGACGCGAGGGTTCGCGATGCAGGTGGTCGAATGCAGAGCCCGTTGGACGATTGCCGTGCGCTGCGCCCGGAGCGCGTCGAGGGGAACTCCCGCCGCGGCGAGGCTTCGAGGGATTTGAAGCTGCTCGCCGAGCGCGTGCAGTCGCTCGGAGAGCGTCGCATGGTTCTGGCCGACCGGCTCGGAGAGCACCGGGCCGAGCGAGAGGTAACGGTCGCGCGCCGAGCCGAAGTTGAAGTCGACGACGTACGGAAGCACGATGCCGAGCAGGCGCCCGTATCCGAGCCCGGTGTCGGGGAGCAGCGCCCGAGCGAGCGCGTGGGCGAGACCGAGCTGCGCGTTCGATGCGGCGAGCCCGGCGCGCGTAGCGGCATAGAACAGGGAGGTTCGGGCCTCTTCGTCCCGGGGGTGGCGGGCCAGCCGGGGCAGCGCCGTGAGCGCGGCCACCGCCGCATCGCGCGCTAGCGCATCCGAGAACGGGTTTGCCCATTCCGATGCGATCGCCTCGAGCGCGTGCGCGACGACCTCCATGCCGGTGTCGATGGCGAGGGCGGGAGGCATCGATCGGCCGAAGATCGGATCGACCAGGGCCCAGTCGGGCGTCAGGTCACGATGGACGAGCTCGATCGTGGAGCCGTCCTCCGCGAGAAGGTTGCTCGACCCCGTCGCCTCGCTGCCACTTCCCCCGGTCGTCGGGATCGCGATAAGCCGGGGTCGTGCCGGTCCGGCGATTTCCGCGAGCGGGGTCAAGGCGCGCACATCCAGATCGGGGCGCGCCCGCGTCGCGACCAGCGCTTTGGCGAGATCGATGAGGCTGCCTCCGCCAACGCCGAGGACGGTATCGAACGACGCGCTCTGGGACCGATCGATGAGTCGAGCGAGGGTGCGGAGCGTCGCCGTCGCCGGGATGTCGTCCACGACGACCGCAGGGGTCTCGCTGCGGGCGAGCTCCTGAACCACTCGACGGGCGGGATCCAAGGCCGCGATCGTAGGATCGATCAGAACGAGAGCGGAGCGGATGCCGAGTCCGCTCAGCTGTTCTACGGCTCCCGGTCCCCACGCGACGCGCGGTGCCGTGAAGAACCCGGACATCTCGGCGCCCGGTTCCGATCAGGCCGGCCCGGCGGCGCAGCGTGGACAGATCCCGGTGAGCGAGTAGGAGATCCCGTCCACGGTCCAGTCTCTCGGTCGCCGCTCGACCAGCGCCGCCAGGAGCTCCAGATCCTCCGGCGTGAGAGTGAGGTGGCTGATCCGGCCGCACTGCCGACACACGATGTGGGTATGGGCGGGGCCCGGGCCGGCGAGAGCCGGGGCGGCCGGGGGAGTCGTCCGGAGGCGGCGAGCCTGCGGGCGCCATCGCACCGATCGGGTGCGGGGTTTCCGGCGATGGGCCGCCATCGCGTCGTGGAACCTCCTTCGCGTATTTGATGGCGCGGAGCCCCCGACGATCCTCCGCGACGGGCCGGGAATCACCGCAGTACCAGCGAGCGAGCCCGTCCGTGCGGAGCACGCCTCGTACGACGGCGCTCCTCCCTGCCCCGGCGGCAGGAGACCGACGGACCGCCCGCGTACCGGGGGTCGGTGCGTCCTAGGCCGGATCCCCGTAGACGGTGTAGTGCCAGCCCTTGCGGGCCTGCCCCGTCAGGTCGACGTAGATGTTCTTGAGGACGGTGTAATCGTTCAACGACTCGGCACCGAGATCCTTTCCGAATCCGGATTGCTTGAATCCACCGTGCGGGGTCTCCGAGCCGAGCGGGAGGTGATCGTTGATCCAGACATCGCCGAAGCGCAGCGCGTGGGCCGCCTTCAACGCCGTGACGAGGTCTTTCGTCCAGACGCTGGCGGCGAGCCCGTACTCTACGGAGTTCGCGATCTCTATCGCCTCGTCGAACGTGGAGAACTCGAGCACGTCGAGCACCGGGCCGAGATCTCCCGCTGGGCGATGACCATGTCCGGCGCGACCTGGTCGAACACGGTCGGGGTCACGAATGCTCCGGCGGCGAGCGCGGCAGGCGGAGCCGTGGCCCCGATGGCGACCTTCGCTCCCTCCCGCTGGCCCGTCTCGATGAACTCAAGCACGCGGTCGCGATGGCCGGGATGGACGAGGGGTCCGAGGTCGGTCGAGCGTTCGAGGGGGTTTCCCATCCGAATCTTCCGGACCCGTTCGATCAAGTGCTGCAGGAAGCGGGCTCGAATGTCCCGGTGGACAATGAGTCGGGTGGCGGCCGTGCAGTCCTGCCCGCCGTTGACGAAGCCTCCGACCATCGCTCCCTCGACCGCGGCGGCGAGATCGGCATCCCCGAATACGACGAACGGGGCCTTTCCGCCGAGCTCGAGTTGGAGTCGCTTGACGGTCCCGCTCGCCGCCTCCATCACCTTTCGCCCGGTCGCGGTGTCCCCCGTGAGGCTCACGAGATCGACCTTGGGGTTTCGACACAGTTCGTCCCCCACCTCTCCCCCGGGCCCGGTGACGAGATTGAGCGCACCCTTCGGAAGGCCGGCTTCGTCGAACGCCCGGACGAGTTCGATGGAACTGAGCGGGGTCCAGCTCGCCGGCTTCAGTACGACCGTGTTGCCGACGATCAGCGCAGGGGCGATCTTCCAGACAGCCATCATGATCGGGTAGTTCCAGGGGGTGATCGCGGCGACCACGCCGACCGGTTCGCGGCGGAAGATCGTCGTCCCGTCGCCGGTGAACTCGTTGGGGCTCTTTGCCTCCAGGGTGCGCCCCGCACCGGCGTAGAAGATCAGATTGTCGATCGAGAACGGAAGGTCGGCGTCCGCGGCCTGCTTGATCGTTTTGCCCTGGTTGCGGCTCTCGAGCTCGGCGAGCTGGGGAAGCCGCTGCGTGAGAAGCTGTGCGACTTGGAGGAACACCTCACCCCGCGCGCGCGGTGGTAATTTCGGCCACCGCCCTCGGTCGAACGCCTCGCGGGCCGCGTCAATCGCGCGGCGCGCGTCCTCCCGGGACCCGCGCGGTACGTCGTCAAGCTTCGATGCATCGTACGGGTTCATCACCGACATCGTCGCCTCCTCTGTCGCCGTCACCCACTCTCCCGCGATCAGCATCTTTCGGACCATGGGCACATCGCGTTGCCGCGAGCCGGAAGCGGGTCAAAAAGCTACCGTCAGGGACCGGGCAGTGGATCCCAAGAACTCCCCTGATACAGTTTATCAGGGGGAAGCTCGTCTGCCCTCCGGCTCGGGTCCTTTTCGATGAGGCCACGGAACCGGAACATTGTCGCGGTCGGCATCGTTGTCGTCCTGATCGTCGCGGGCACCGGCGCCTACCTCGTCCTTCGCCACTCGTCCACGTCGACCTGTGGCTCGAACCAGACCGCCACCATCTGTATCGACCAGGCCGAGATTCCGGACTCCCTCGACCCGGCCGTTACGTTCACGACGCCCGGCTGGGCCGCGGTCCAACAGATCTACCAAGGCCTCGTCAACTACAACGGTTCCTCCGTCACCACCTTCTCGGGCGTCCTGGCCCAGAGTTGGATCGTTACGATCAACCCCAACACCGGCTTCTCGACCTATACGTTCGAGCTCCGGCCGGGCGTGACCTTTTCGAACGGGGACCCGTACAACGCCTACGTTCAGTGGTACAGCCTCTACCGGAGCCTCTTGCTCGAGCAGGGACCGCAGTTCATCCTCGAGCAGAATTTCTTCTCGACGGACTTTACGCCGTCGAACCCCCTTACGTACTACTCGGACCTGACCGCGATTCAGTCGGCGAACACGACCTTGGTGAGCGACCTCAACTCTTGGAACTTCGATGACCCCACGGCCAGCGAGATCCAGCAGATGGAGCTCCCGAACCAGTCGTTCCAGGTCATCAACAGCCAGTCGATCGCTCTGAACCTCGGGTACGGGTATCTCGCGAGCGACTACGCCTACCTTCTCGCGTCGATCTCGGCGCCGAACTCCTACGCCGTGGACCCCACTTGGGTCGACCAGCACGGCGGTGTGCAGGAGGGTAACGTCAACGACTACCTCGCGACCAATGCGCTGGGCACCGGTCCCTTTCTAATTCAGGGGTTCAACGGTCTGGGCGGCGGTGGCTACACGCTGCAGCCCAACCCGAAGTATTGGGCTGCTTCGGCGGCGGCCGCCGAGCCTTGGAACGTCAACCTGGCCCCGGCCAACACGTCGGTCGAGGTGATCTTCCAGGATGCGATCGACATCACTACCAATGACCTCATCTCGGGACAGGCCCAAGGCGCTTCGTTCGCCTACGTCGGTCCTTCCACGATCCAGCAGCTCGAAGGACACTCGAACGTGGTCGTTCAGGCGCTGCCCGAGATCTACGGAGCGACGAGCGGCTCCTGGTGGATCTTCCTCAACCAGAGCGTCTTCCCGTTCAACAACCTCTCGGTCCGGGAGGCCGTCGCGCACGCCATCAACTACGCCCAGATCATCCAGCAGGCGTTCGGCGGCTACGCTTCGCAGTGGGTCGGCCCCGTTCCACCGGCGTACCCGTACAACAACAACGTGACGGCCGACGAGCCCTACTACCAGTACAACCTCGCGCTCGCCCAGCAAGAGATCGCGAACTCGCCGTGCGCGCACGCCGCGTGCAAGGGCAACACGATCAGCTACATGTACCTCAACAGCGGGGCCGATTGGGCCGATGCCGCCCAGTTCATCGAGCAGGATCTCGCCGCGATCAACATCACGATCAACACGGTCGGCGTCAGCCTGAACCAGCTCATCGCCGAGCAGGGGATCGACTCGAACGGGGCCTGCATCTCCTCCACCATCGCGAACGGCGGACCGTTCTACATGGGTCAGGAGTTCTACACGTCCGATTACGTCTCCCCGGACGATTGGACCCAAAACGATGCCTACAGCTTGGGCAGCGCGAACCGCTGCATGGCCGGGTACGCGAACGCTACCGTCGACAGCGACACGTTCCTCGCCGCCGCCGACTCGAACCCGACCGACCTTACCGGCTACTACTCGAACATGACCAGCCTCATGTACAACAACTACTCCGAGATTTGGCTCGTCGTGCCCACGGCGTTCGCCGTGTACGCATCGAACCTGCGCGGCTTCGTGCAGAACCCGATGGCGAGCGCCGAACCGTTCGCGATCGGTTTCAATACGCAGTGGTTGGCGTGAACTCTCGCCGGGGGGCTCGCGCGGGTCGGGACCGCGGGGTCACGGAAGCGTCGGTGTCGCCTCGGGGCCGGTCTCGAGAAGCGTGGACGGCGCGATGTCACGGACCTCCTCGGCCCGATGGCAGGCGACGAGCCGGTCGCCCAGACCCTCGACCGAGCGGAGGAGGGGATCCTCGACCCGGCACCGGTCGATCACGAACGGACACCGGGATGCGAACCGGCATCCGGGCTTCGGGTCGATCAGGGACGGGATATCGCCGGTGATCCGGTAGCGCGTTCGACGCCGGCTCGCGTCGGGCACCGGGACGGCCGCGAGCAAGGCCTTGGTGTACGGGTGAACCGGCCGCTCGAGGAGGTCGTGGACCCGGCCGTGCTCGACGATCTGCCCGAGATACATCACCGCCACCCGGTCCGCCACGTACCGGACCGCCGCGACGTTGTGGGTAATCAGCACGTAGGCGATGTTCCGGTCCCGTTGGAGCTCCACCAGGCGGTTCAGGATCTGGGCCTGGACCGAGACATCGAGCGCGCTCGTGGGCTCGTCCAGCACGATGAGGCGTGGATCGACCGAGAGGGCCCGGGCCACCGACAACCTCTGACGGCCCCCGCCCGAAAACTCGTGAGGATACTGTTCGAGGCAGTCGGGCGGGAGCCCGACGCTCGGCAAGAGGGCCCGGACCCGGTCCTTCACCGCGGGGCGGGAGAGGCCTTCCTGCGCGCGAATCGGTTCTCCGACGATCTGCCAGGCGCGCAGACGCGGGTCGAGCGATCCGACCGGGTCCTGAAAGACGATCTGAACGTTGCGGCGCCACGCCCGAAGTGCGGATCCCTGGAGGTGGGTCACGTCCTGGCCCGCGAAGCGCAAGGTCCCGCCGGTCGGTTCGTGCAACCGGGAGATCAGCCAGCCGAAGGTCGTCTTGCCCGAGCCCGATTCCCCAATGAGACCGAGCGTCTCCCCCGAGGTGACCGTGAGAGAGACCCCATCGACCGCATGGACGGCGCGATGCGCCCCGCGCCGGATGATGGACGACATGCTCCGGGTGAGCGGGAAGAACTTTTTGATGTCCGTGGCTTCGAGGAGCGGGGTCGACGCGCTCATGGGAGGTTGGGCACCTCGGACGCGAAGTAGCAGGCGCTCCGGTGAACGTCGAGCGTATCGGCCGGCGCGCTCGGGGTGACCGGCACGAGCCCGGGCGCCTCGCCCTTGCAGACGTCCCGCGCCAGCACGCACCGCGGGTGGAACCGGCATCCCGAGGGGGGTCGGGAGAGGTCCGGAACGGACCCGGGGATCGCGTTCAGCGGGCCGTCCGACTTATAGTGCGCCGGGGCGGCCCTTAGGAGCGCCTTCGTGTAGGGATGGCGGGGGGATTGGAACACCTCGGCGACCGGGCCGTACTCCACGATCCGCCCGGCGTACATCACCCCGACCTCGTCCGCGGTCTCCGCGATCACGCCGAGGTCATGGCTGATGAACAAGATGGATGCGTGGACCTCGTCGATCAGTTCCTTCATGAGCGTCAGAACCTGGGCCTGGATCGTCACGTCGAGCGCGCTCGTGGGCTCGTCGGCGATGAGGAGGGACGGCTTCTCGCTCAACGCCATCGCGATCATGATCCGCTGCCGCATCCCTCCTGAGAGCTCGTGCGGGTACAGATCGAGGATCGCCTCCGGGTCGTTGATCCGAACCAGGCCCAGGTACTCGAGCACTTCCTTCCGATAGTCGGACCGGTTTCGAAGGCGCTCCCGGGCGACCTCCCCCACGGTCCCATCCGGCACGAACGGTCGCGCCAACGAACTCGAGACCGTCGTCAGCGGGCGTTTCGAATAGTCGAACGGAGGGTCTCCGCCCTGGAATGTCTTCGCCCAGCCCATCGCTCGGTAATGGCGGATCCGGATCGATTCTGCGATCTGATCGAAGACCCGGTACGCGGGGTTGAGCGAGTTGAGGGGCTCCTGGAAGATCATCCCGATACTGGTGCCCCGGACCATGGCGAGGTTCCGCTTGGGGACCTGGAGGAGGTCGGTTCCACGGAAGACCACCCTCCCGGAGCCGATATGGGCCGGAGGTTCGGGAAGGAGCCGCGGGATCGCATGGGCCAGGGTGCTTTTCCCGCACCCGGTCTCGCCGACGATACCGACGACCCGGCCGGGGAGGATCCGGAGCGAGACGTCGGAGAGTGCATGGAAGGTTCCCGCGCCCACCGTGTAAGTGACCGAAAGGTGCTCGATCTCGAGGACCGGTTCGGTCATGACACGACCCCTCCGGTGATCTCCCCGACCGGGCTGTCCGTCGCCTCGGGGGTCGTCGGGGTCGCCGCAGGACGCTCCGCCGGAGGGTCACGTACCGAGCCCCGGACGAAGGCCCGACGGGTCCGTGGGTCGAGGATATCCCGCAAACCGTCGCCGAGCAGGCTGAACGCGAAGACCGTGATGAAGATCGCCGCTCCGGGGGCGAGCACGAGCCAGGGGTAGATGTTGATCGAGCCGGAGCTCTGGTAGAACGCGAGCATCGCGCCCCACTCCGGCTGGGGTCCGGGGTATTTGCTCGCAACCCCGATGAATCCGATCGTGGAATACACGACGAGAACCGTGCCGATGTCGAGCGTGAAATAGACCATGACGGGTTCGAGAACGTTCCGCAATACGTGACGAAGGATGATCCGTCCTTCGCGAACTCCCGCCGCGCGGGAGGCCATCACGTACGGAAGGTGCTTGACCGCGAGCACCTCACCGCGGACGAGTCGAACGTAGTACGGCCACCACGTGATGCTGATGGCCAGCAGGGTCGGTCCCACCCCGAGGCCGAGCGCCCGGGTGAGCGCGAGCGCGAGGATCAGGCTCGGGAACGAGAGAAATATGTCGGTCAGGCGCATCACCGACAGGGACGCCGCCCCCGAGAGCGTCCCGGGGGTGTCATAGAATCCGGCGAGGAGCCCGAGGGTCCCCCCCAGGAGCAGGGCACTGCCCGCGACCGCGAAGCCGATCCCGAGGTCGAGGGGGAGCGCGAGCATCACGTTCGAGTACACGTCGAAGCTGAGCCCATCGGTTCCAAACAGATGCTGCCAGGAAGGCGGGGAGTTGTACACCCCGGTCTCTTGCTGGGGTCCGTAGGGGATGAGGAGCTGGGGCGCGAACAGGACCACGAGCGCGGTGACGCAGATCAGCGCTACGAGGAGGAAGCCGAAGAGCGACAGCGGGTTCGCCCGCAGCACGCGCCAGAGCACGGCGGGCCCGTGGTCGCTGCGGGGGCGGGGGGTGGAAGAGGGGTCCGCCACGCGACGCTACCTCCAGTCCACCCGCGGGTCGAGGATCCCGTAGAGGATGTCGGCGACAAGGTTCGCGACCACGACCGCGACCGCGAAGACGATCACGACGGCGACAGCCCCGTCGAAATTGGGTGTGGAGCTTCCACCCCCGATCGCGGTGTACGTGTACTGACCGATCCCGGGCCAGTCGAACACCTCTTCCACGACGACGGTCCCCGCGAGGAGCCCTCCGGCCGTAATGCCGAGGACGGTCGTCGTCGTGATGAGGGCGTTCCGGAGCGCGTGCTTGTAAGTGACCCAGAACTCGCTGAGGCCTTTCATCCGGGCGGAGCGCACGTAGTCGAGCGGCAGGACCTCCAGCATCGATGCCCGGGTCATCCTCGTCGCGATGCCCATGTTGATGAACGCGAGCACGGTTGCAGGCAGGATGAGGTGGGAGATCGCGTCCACGGTGTACGGCAGGTTCAGCGCGATCATCGCGTCGATCACCGACATGTGGGTGTACTGGGGGAACGGCGGGACGAGCGTGGAGTACTCGCCATGGGCTGGCAAGCCGAGCCAGGGAGCGATGAACACCGCCGCGATCACTGCTCCGAGGTACGTGGGGGTCGCCCATCCACTCAGGTAGAAGACTCGAACGAGGTGGTCGGCCCAGCGTCCGCTGTGCTGAGCTGCAATGACCCCGAGCGGGATTCCGATGACGATCATGAGCAGGAGCGAGGCCAGCACCAGCTCGACCGTCGCCGGCAGGGCGGTGGCGATGGCGGGGTAGACTTGGACGCCGGAGATCGACGCTCCCCAGTTCCCCTGGAGAAGGTTGCCGACGTACTGAAAGAACTGAGTGATGACGGGTTGACCGTATTTCGCCTGACAGTTCATCAGCGTGGTTTCCCCGGCATGCGGGTACCATTCGTTGCAAATACCGGTCAGATCGAGATGCGTGAAGAAGAACGTCAGGATGACCACGCCGATGAGGACGGGGATGAGTTGAACGACGCGCTTCCCCACAAAGATAAGGAGGTCGCTGAGACTACGACCCACGTGCCGATGCTCCTATCGGGAGCACGGCAGACCGGCCGACCTACCCATCTTCAGACCTACCGATTTGGACTATTTATGGAGCGATGACGGGAGCACCGCTTCCGAGGTGCTCCGTCCCACGCCCGGCCCACCCTTACTCGGCCCGATATGAGCCGCGGGATGGTCTCATGCGGACCGAAGAGCGCCTATGCGTACAAAAAAGTTCGAGGTGATGCCGGGATCGAAGAATGCGGGCGCGGGTCCGGCCGATGCCGCGATCATCGCGGGTGCGCCCGCGGATCGAGCGCGAGGGGTGGCTCCGGGGGGTGATCGCGGTCTCGATCCCGCGCCGGGCGAGGGCGTCTCGGAACACGGGCCCCGGGACGCACCGCTCGGGAGGAAGGACTCCCCACCCGGAGATATCTCCTCGGACGATGAGCTCCGCACCGATCGCCCCGGCAACCCCGACGGCGTACTCGGTGGCAGTGAGGCCCCAGTCCGGGCGCGCGGGGAACCGGCCGACGGCGTGTCGTTCCACGGGCGTTCCACGCGCCGAGCCGCGGATCTCCAAATCGCACACCTCTGCGTCCTCGACGGTCAGCCCTTCCGGCACGCCCAGGAGCTTCTCTCGACGCAGGAGTGCCATGAGGAACTCCCGGGGCCGCACCGACTGCCCGCCGACCGTCACCGGGACCTCCGAAGCCAGCCCCAGGAGCGCCATCGTCCGCAGGAGATCGATCCCGGGTCCCCCTTCCTTCCACTCACAGTGACGAAGCCCCTTGCTCCGGAGGCTCTCCGGAAGGGTCGCTGGCTCGGAGTGGAGGGTCCGATAGACCTTCACGGTTCCAACGGGAGGAGCGAACGCGTACTCCTCGGCCCCGCTCATGGGCGGGTACTCTCGGTACTCCCCCTCCTCGTAGACCACGGCGGGAAGAACCATCTCGTCGAGGAAGGTGCTCGGCGACCAGGTGAACAACACTTCAGGCCCATTGTGGGTCAGGTCGATCCAGCCGTCTCGGATGATGAGGGAGTCCACGCGGTCGAGGTCGCGGGTAGCTTCCATGGCGAGGACGTTGGAAATCCCCGGCACCTGTCCGAGACCGGGGATCGCGAGGAGCTTCTCGGTTCGGTACGACGCGTCCAGTTCCAATTGCCGCCGCGTCATGTGGAAGAGCCCGCCGAAATCCAGGTACGGAACGCGAGCCTCCCGAGCGGCCGCCATCACCTCCAGGTTGAACGAATATTGGACGGCATTGACACAGACCGACGCCCCTCTCAGGAGCTGGACGAGGGCGGCGTGATCGCGGACGTCGATCTGTGCGGCTTCCACGCGCCTCCCTCCGGCACGGGTCCGCGCCCGTTCGGCGAGAGCCGGGTCGAGATCGGCGGCAACGACGGTGTCGAAATCCGTGGAGTGGGCGAGATCCCTCACGGTGCATTGTCCCGTCAACCCACCGCCGCCCACGACGACGGCCCGGGTCATTCGCCCCACCCCGGCGTCGACGAGGGCGCGACGGCGAACGTCGAGACGTCATCGGCCATGCGGAGCGTGGTGGGCGGCGGGCTAATGGGCTTTTGCACGGGAGCGTTCACGCGCGAGGCCTGCCCCCATCGGCACCTTGTGCGGCGGCGTCGCGAAGAAGCTCGGGAGGACCGGCGCCAGCGATCACACCGACTCTTCGATCTCGCCCACTTCGAGTTTGCCGGAGAGCTGCGGGGCGATCGCCGATAGCACTTCGAGGTGTCGGTTGACGTCCTGCTCCGTGTGCTGGACGGAGAGCGTCCATTGCTCGTCCGGGCCCGTCCCAGAGGGGATGAGCCCACGGTTCAGGCAGAGGTAGTAGTAGCGCATCGATCGGTCCCCATCCACCGTGAGGAAGTCCCGCCAGTTTCGCACGGGATGGTCCGAGAAGTACACGGTCCCGGACGGGCCATCATGCGAGACATGGGCGGTGACATGTCCGTCCTGAAGTATCTCTTGGTACCCTCGGGCGAGGCGATCGTTCAGTCGCCCGCAGTGGGCGAGCGCGTCGTCCGTGAGAATGTAATCGAGGGAGGCCAAGCAGACCGCCATCGCGAGCGGGTTGGAGTTGTAGGTGCCCGCATGGGCGACCTTGCGAGGTCCGACCTGGTCGAGAATCCCTTCCCGGGAGGCGATGGCCGACAAGGGAACTCCGCAGGCGATGGACTTCCCAAGCGTCGTGAGATCGGGCCGCACGCCGAGACGCCCAGCTCCCCCGTGGGGGTACTTCGCTCCCGTCTTGATCTCGTCGAAGATGAGCAGAGAGCCGACCTCATCGCAGAGTTCGCGGATACCCGGTAGGAATCCCGGCTCCGGGAGAACGAAGCCCATGTTCATCGGGATCGGCTCGGTGATGACCGCCGCGAGATCGTGCGTGTGCTCTCGTACGATCGCTCGCGTGGCCTCGAGATCGTTGAACGGGGCTACCAGGGTACGCTCCGTGACCTCCGGAGGGAGGCCCTGGGATGCGGGGGCCGATCGAGGGCGATCCGGGGGCCCCGCGACCTGCGGTCGTGGCTTCACCCCGACCAGGAGGGTATCGTGGGAGCCGTGATAGCACCCTTCGAACTTGAGCACGTACGGCCGGCCGGTGAACGCTCGGGCGAACCGGATCGCATGGTGGGTGGCTTCGAGGCCTGTCGTGCTGAACCGAACCTGGGACATGCCGAAACGACGGCAGATCCGTTCCGCGACCTCGGGGGTCCGCTCCCATTCGTAGCCGTAGATGGTTCCTGAATCAATCTGGCGACGCATGGCGTCGACCAGGCGAGGATGAGCATGCCCGCTTTGCAACGAACCGAACGCCATGTTGAAGTCGAGGTAGGCATTGCCATCGGCATCCCACAGGGTGACCCCTTGGGCTCGATGAACGTAGAACGGGTACGGGTCGAGGAAGCGATAGTTCGAATGGACCCCGAGCGGGGTCCAGGTCCGCGCCTGTTCCCAGAGCGCGCGAGACCGGGGTGTCCGACGACGATACTCGTCATAGATGGCAGGTACCATCGGATCCACTCTTCCACCCCTCGATGCGGGCCGTGGTCGGCCGAGGTATTCAGGGCGGCGGCTTACAAAGGGTTGACCGTATCGCGTTCCCGCCCGACGATCCATCGGGGAGACCGAGGCGGTCCATCGGGGAGACCGAGGCGGGGGACGAGGGAGCGTCCGTCGGTCGGACACGCACTCTTCCGGAGCTCGATCGAAGTATGGCAACCGACGGCGCTTCCCTCGCGCTCCCAAGGAGGGCATCCGAACGTTCCGTCCTCGTTCGACTCGGCGGAGAGCAGGCGATGCAGGGTCGAGGCGCTCGTACCCCGGGAACGGCCGCCGCACGCCTTGGAGGTCCGGCGTGAGGGATGCACGGCTTACGAGATCGATGCGGGGAGAGGGATTTGAACCCACGAACTCCTACGAGACCAGACCCTGAATCTGGCGCCTTTGACCAAGCTGGGCGATCCCCGCGGTGCTGGGAGCGGTGTACCGTTTAAGAGAATTCCTGACCCACGAATCGCGCGTGCCTCAGGCTACGGTGGCACGCGGCGGCTCGGCTTTCTCTTGGTTCAAGAGGTCTATCGCCTCGCCCACCGAGGCGTCCTCGTGCACGATCGATCGCAAGGCTTTGAGCATCGCGACGGGATAGTCGGATTGCCAGATGTTCCGGCCCATGTCGATGCCCTTCGCGCCGAGCGCAATGGCGTTGTGGGCCAGTTCCAGCGCGGCCCGGTCGCTGTCCAGCCTCGGCCCCCCGGCGACGACGATGGGAACGGGGCAACCCTCGACGACCTTCTCGAAGCCGTCGCAGTAGTAGGTCTTGACCATATGGGCCCCGAGCTCGGCGGAGACACGGCAGGCGAGCGCGAGATACCGCGCGTCCCGCTTCTCCAGTTCCTTGCCCACCGCCGTGATCGCGAGCACGGGCATTCCCGCCTCCTCTCCCTGGTCGACCAGCTCGGCGAGGTGGATGAGCGAGGAATGTTCGTGAGCGGAGCCGACGAACACGGAGAGCGCGACCGCGCTGACGTTGAGCCGGACCGCGTCCTCCATCGACACCGTGATGTCCTCGTCGGAAAGGTCCTCCTGAAGGACGGTAACACCGCCACTTACCCGCAGGATGATCGGAGTCCGGGTCGTCGGTAGAACGCACGTCCGCAGGATCCCACGGGAGAGCGCGAGCGCATCAGCGTAGGGAAGGAGCGGAGCGATCGTTGCGCGCGGGTCCTCGAGGCGTTGGGTGGGGCCCATGAAATATCCGTGGTCGACCGCCAGCATGACCGAGTTCTGGCTCCCGGGGGAGAACATCCGGCCCATCCGATTCGCAAGACCCCAGTCCATGGCGACCTCGACCACCGATGGGCCGAAGGTCCTCATAGCCGTTACCCCGGAGGCTCCGCGACCGGGCGACGGCGCTTCGCCGGCGAGAGAACCGAAGTCCGCGGGTACTAGGCCGAGTCCGTCCGATCAGCCGGGCGCAGGGACACCGGCACCCGCCGATCCTCCTTGACGCGGTTGAGGACCACCTGCGTGTTGGTCCGCTCGATGTGAGGGTCCTGGAGGGCGTGCTTGACGAAGCGGTCGAGGTCTCGCCGGTCTCGGAACCGGCCGA
Organism: uncultured Thermoplasmata archaeon; assembly: GCA_963838955.1. Taxonomy (GTDB): domain Archaea; phylum Thermoplasmatota; class Thermoplasmata; order Lutacidiplasmatales; family UBA184; genus Lutacidiplasma. The sequence goes on from CAWISZ010000002.1 coordinate 229,585, forward strand.
TGACGAGCGCGTCGAACTCGCCCGTGAGATCGTAGATCGCGTAGGCGCGGGGGTTGCGCGCGAGCCGCTCCTCCACTTCCCGGAGCTTCCCCTTCGAGATCCGGATGCCGATCGTGGCCCATAGGTCCCAACCGAGTTGCTCGTCGTCCAAGATCGGGACGTATCCACGGATGATACCGCTCGCCTCCAACCGCGCGATGCGGGCGCTCACGGTCGTGGGGGAGACGTCCAGGTGGTGCGCGATCGTCCGGTGGCTACGGCGTGCATCCACATTGAGATCTTCCAAGATGGCTCGATCGAGCTCGTCCATGCTGGACGTACGCACCGCATATGGAGGATAATTCAGGTGAAATTAACAATTTCCTTCGGCAGGTTGGACAGGCATCCAATATTCTAGGCCATGCCTTGATGTAGCCGGGGACCCTCGTCTTCGCCGGGGGCCTGAAAGTTTGTCACCGCAGATGGCGGCCGGTAGCGCGTCAGACGGAGCGAAGGTCCTACGGGATCTGAAGGAGGCGAAGGTTCGCTGGATCGAGCTGTGCTACACGGACGTCCTGGGGGGATTCAACCAGGTCGATGTCCCGCTCGATACCTTGGATGCCGAGTCGTTCATTTCCGGAGTGCCCAAGCTCGACGGCTCCTCCGTGCGGGGGTTCCGCGAAATCTACGAATCCGACATGTTGCTCGTGCCCGATCCGCGGACCGTGGCCATCATCCCATGGCACCCGGAAGCCGGGGGAATCGCGCGGCTCATCTGCGACGTGCGCCTCGGTACGATGAGCGACCCGTACGCCCACGACCCACGCGGGGTCGCGCGCAAGACCGAGAAGATCCTCGCCGACGCGGGCTACGATCAGTCGTTCTGGGGTCCGGAGATCGAGTTCTTCGTCTTCGATTCGATCGAGCTGATCCCATCCGCCCAAGGGGTCCGAGATGCGTGGGGAGGTTCGGGCTATCTCATCAACAGCGGCGAGACCTCTTGGCAGGAAGGGCCGACGCCGGCGCCGATTCGCTTCAAAGAAGGGTACCATCGCACCGCGCCGTACGACACGATGATCGGGATCCGGGCCGAGGCGTCGAACATCCTCACTGATAATTTCCACGTCAAGATGGATGCCCACCACCACGAGGTGGCCACGGCCGGACAAGGCGAGCTCAACGTGCATTACGACGAGCTCGTCCCGATGGCCGATCACGTCCAGGATGTTCGCTACGTCCTCAAGAACGTCGCCCATCGACACGGCAAGATCGCCTCGTTCATGCCGAAACCCGTCTTCGGGGACAACGGTATCGGGATGCACGTCAACCAGTCCCTCTGGACGAAAGGGACGAACACGTTCTTCGATGGCAACGATGCCTACGCCGAGGTCAGCCAGACCTGCCGGTACTACATCGGCGGGCTGCTCGAACACGCCCGCGCGTTGTGCGCGATCACGAACCCCACGACCAACTCCTATCGTCGCCTCGTCCCGGGCTACGAGGCCCCGGTATTCATCGCTTGGAGCAAGGCGAACCGATCGGCGAACGTCCGAATCCCGTTCTATCACCGCGGACGTCCCGCCGTGAAGCGGATCGAGTACCGCACGCCGGATTCCGCGGCGAACATCTATCTCACCGAGGCCGCCCTCGCGCTCGCGGGTCTCGATGGGATCCGCCGAAAGATTGAGCCGCCGGCCCCGGTCGACCACGACATCTACAAGCTGACGCCCGCGAAGCGCAAGGAGCTCGCCATCCGGGAGCTGCCCGGATCGCTCGGAGAGGCCCTCGACTGCCTCGCGAGCGATCGCGAGTTCCTCAAGCCGGCGTTCGCGGACTCCCTCCTCGACACGTACACCGAGATCAAGCGGGAGGAGCAGCTTCAGCTGAACCTGCGGCCTCACCCGTACGAGTTCTACCGATACATGGACGTTTGAGACGGCCTCGAAGCACGGTCCAACCTTTTCCTCCTCTCGACCCTTCCTTTGGTGCCGGAAGGGCCGGAGCGGGGACGGGCGCATGGTCGACGCACACCGATGGCTGGGAGGCCGTATCTTCACCGGGAGCCGGTACGCCGAGGCGCTCCTGATCGAGGACGGCCGCGTGGTCGTAGCCGGTTCCGAAGAGGAGGTGCGGCGTAGCAGCCCCACGGGGGTCGAGACCCATCAGCTCGCGGGCCACCTCGTGATCCCGGGGCTCGTGGACTCCCACCTGCACCTCTCCGAACTCGTACGCCAGCGGGAGGGAGTGGCGCTCGACGGAGCCCGCTCGATCGTCGAGGCCGGGGAAAGGATCGCTGCGTGGACGGTCCAAAACCCGCACGGCCCGATCTTCGGGCGCGGATGGAACCAGGACGAACTCGTCGACGGTCGATGGCCGGATCGCCAGGACCTCGACCGGTTCGCTCCGGACCGGCCGGCCGTCCTCTATCGCATCTGCGGGCACGTGGCGTGGACCAATAGCCCGGCGCTCGCCCTGATGGGGATTGAACCCGAAACCCCCGATCCCCCGGGGGGGCGATCGGACGTGACTCGCGCGGAGAGCCGAACGGGCTCCTCTACGAGAACGCGCTGCCCCTGGCCGAGCCGATCGTCCAGAGCGCGCTCGCGGTGGACGCATCGAGGCTAGAGCCGACCGTGCGATCGGCCGTCCGCATGGGTCTGACGAGCGTCGCCTCGATGCGAGCCGATCTCTCCGAGATCGAGGGACTGCGCACGCTAGCGCGTGCGGGCCGGCTCCCTCTGCAAGTGCGCCTCTACGTCGGGATCCGGTACCTGGACGCCGTCGAGCGTGCAGGGGAGATCGACGTATCGGTGCCGTCCGGGTCGGTGCGAGTGATCGGGATCAAGGCCTTCGCGGACGGGTCGTTCGGAGGGCGGACCGCGCTCCTCGACCGCCCGTATCTTGACGCCCCTGGGATCTCCGGCATCGCCGTCGCCTCCCCCGCCCAGCTTGCCGAGGTGGTTGCGCGAGCGCGCTCCCTCGGGCTCGCTCCGGGGATCCATGCGATCGGCAACCAGGCGATCGACCGAGCGCTCGATGCGCTCGAGACGGTCCGATCGTCCTCCCCTCCTTCCCGCATCGAGCACGCTTCCCTGACGCCTCCCGCAACGATGGATCGGATTGACCGGGTCCGGCCGGCCTTGATCGTGCAGCCGGGCTTCCTCGCAAGCGATTGGTGGCTCGAGGACCGCCTCGGGCCGGACCGGGTTCGCTGGGCGTATGCCTTCCGGACCTTCCTCGAGAAGGGTCACCTCGTCGCGGGCTCGAGCGATGCTCCGTTCGACTCGTTCGATCCCTGGATCGGGATCCGATGCGCGGTGCGACGGACCGATGCTGCGGGCCGGTCCGCTAACCCGATCCGCTCGGAAGGACTCGGTCCCGAGACGGCGGTGGCGCTGTACACGGTGAACGGCGGCCGTGCGTTGGGAGACGAATCGATTGGATCCCTTCGAATGGGCGCACGCGCGGATCTCGTCGTCCTGAACGGTGGCAGCCTCGAGACGATCTTGGATCGATCCGTCACTCCGGTGGCCGAGACGTGGAGCGGCGGGGTGCGCGTCGCCTGACCGCACGAGGTGACCCCGAAACGTCTAAACGTTCGCGCGCCGGAGGGCGAACGTGGGCGCTCCCTCCGTTCCCAAGTTCGTCGAGTTCTCCCCCACGATCAAGGTCGACCTGATCGTTTCCGACTGGAGGGCCGAACTCCTGCCGGAATGGTCCAGTGAACAGAAAGAACGGCGGCTCTACGATCAAGCGTGGGGAGCGTACAGCACCGGCGATTACGGCTTCGGGCTGTGGTGCTGGCACGAATGCGATCGGCTCTCCAACGCGCTCTCCAACAACGTTCGGGAGGTGACCCGAGTGCTCGGTCCGGGCCGATATTTCGGCTTCTCCCAGAAGAAGGCGGTCGCCGAAGCCGTGCCGTTCGACCGGATCTACCGACCCCGCAAGGGCGACATGAGCCGTCCGCGTCCGGACTCCTACGTGCTCGCCCACTACCAGCTCCTGTGCGTTTACGCGGTCCGTGCGCAGAGCGGGGATCCCAAGGCGAAGGCGCAACTCGAGATCGCTCTCGGCGATGTCGAGAATCAGCGACGGGCGGACCCCTTCCTCCGGCACTTCGAAGCGTTCCAATCGATCCTCGCTCGGGGAGAGGCGGAGACCTCGAGCGTCGCCTCCGCTCCGGAAGCGACGCGCGCTCCTCCGAAGGAGGGGTCCGCGGCGAGGACGTCGCCCAGTCGCCGACGTTCGGGAACGTAGCCGCCCAGCGTCCGCGACCCCGATAGTGAAGATCTCCCGGGAACGAAGGCCGTAGCCGTCGGGCGCGGGCCGGGACCGTCTCCAGGGTTAGGGAGAGCCCGTTCCGGAACCGACACGCCCTCAGCCCGACGGGGCGTTCGGACGATTCGAGAGTGCCGTATCGATCAGCTGTCGGATCCGGTGGCGCTCTCCGTCATCGAGTTCGAGTCGCGGAGGGCGCACGCGCGAGTTCCCCATCCCGACGGCGTCCTGGACGAACTTGATCATCTGGACGAACTTCGGATCCGTGTCCAGGCGCAGCAACGGCAGGAACCATCGATACAGCGCGATCGCATCGGCTCGCCGTCCGGCCCGCGCCGCTTCGAACAGCTCGACCGACTCCCGGGGGAAGGCGTTGGCGAGCCCTGCCACCCACCCGGTCGCGCCCGCGGCCATCCCCTCGAGGATCTGATCGTCGATCCCGACGAACCGATCGACACGTGAGCCCAGTCGGAAGCCGAGATCGGTGATGCGTCGAACGTCCCCGCTCGACTCCTTGATGGCGATCAAGTTGGGGTTGTCACGGGCGAGGGTCTCGACGTCGTCCGGCACTACATCGGTCCCATAGGCGACGGGGTTGTTGTATAACATGCAGGGGAGCCGGGTCGCGCGGAACAGCTGCGAGAAGTGCGTACGGACCTCCCGGGCGTCGCCGTGATAGACGTACGGCGGGAGCACCATGAGCCCGCTCGCGCCCCACCCCTCCGCCGCCCGCGCGAGGCGGGCCGCCTCGGCTGTGGAGTAGGCCGATATCCCGACGAGGACCGGCGCACGGCCGGCCGTGCGCACCGCGCTCTGGACGATACGGGCCTTCTCCTCCGCGGTGAGCGCAGGGGCCTCTCCGAGAGAACCCAGGACGACCACGCCGGAGCAGCCGGAGTCGAGCAACCATCGAACGTGACGCTCGAGGAACGGCAGATCCACCTCCCACGCCGGGTCGAAGGGGCTCGTCAGCGCGGGCCACACACCGCTCCACGTCATCGATCAATCCCTACCGGTGCCACGGATCGCCGAGATCCGCGAGGCGAGCCCGGAACGCTCACGCAGCGTCCGCGGTCACATGGAGGTTTCGCCCCGTCCACGGAATACCGAGCTCGAGAGCCCCAATCGGTGCCTCGATGGCGCGACCCATCACCAACCTTCGGGACGAGCGGTTCGGTGCTCCGAGACCCCGCATTATCGAGCAGGACGATCGTCTCGGCGCCGCCTGGACGTGGAGTCGATGAAGGGGAGGGGTCGGGCCCGGGCATGCCGGAGATCGACCGGGTGCATCCGCTCTAGTCGCGGGCGATTCCGGCCCACCGCACCCTCGCGTCCGGATTCCTGGAGCTCAGGGTGGAGAACTCCCGATCAGCGGATCGTTTCGGTCGACGAAGAGGTTCGCCTCGCCCGTGATGTACGCGGACCCTCGGATCGTCGGGTAGAGGGTTTCGCCGCGCACCGAGAGTCGACCCACGAACCGAGTGCCGAGGATGCCTTCCTGCCGCCAGAGCGCCCCCTCGGAAAGCTTCCCATCGGCGTAGAGGCATGCCATCTTCGCGCTGGTCCCCGTGCCGCACGGAGAGCGATCGTACGCATCTCCGGGGCAGAGTACGAAATTGCGGCCGTCCGCGTCGGGCCGCCGGGGGGGTCCGGACAGCTCGACGTGATCGATCTCGGCCCCTCCGGCGCCGGTGATCCCCTGCCCTCTCAGGGCCCGCCGGATCGCGCTCGTGCGTTCGACCAGGGAAACCACGTCCTCCCGCCGCAGCTCGATGGCGGGATCGTCCACGAGAAAGAACCAGTTCCCTCCCCACGCCACGTCCCCGCGGACCCGGCCGTACCCCGGAACGTCGAGCGTGACGTCCTTGCGGTGGCGATAGCTCGCCACGTTGGTGAAGCTGACCTCGTGGGGGTTGTGAAGCTCGGCCGCGACCGGCCCGACGGGCGTCTCGAGCGTGTAAGTTCCGGGGATCGTCACCCGCCCGAGGTGGCCCAGGGTCACGAGCACTCCGATCGTGCCGTGGCCGCACATCCCGAGATAGCCGACATTGTTGAAGAAAATTACGCCCGCGGCCGCCGCGGTCTCCGGCGTGCATAGGAGGGCTCCGACGGCGATGGGCGAGCCTCGCGGTTCGTCCACGACGAGCCGGCGGAACCCGTCATGCTGTTCGCGAAATCGTTCCACTCTTCTCGCGAGCGATCCGGCGCCGAGGTCGGGTCCGCCGGAGAGGACGACACGGGTGGGTTCGCCCTCCGTATGGCTGTCCACGACGTGGATGAGTTCGTGGGCGGGCACCGGGCGATCGTGTACCGCCATACGATCTAGCGGGGGAGCCTCCGAGAGGGGCCATGGCGCGGGCGAGCGCATCAACGTTCGGGGCTCCGGGGGCAGCGACCGCGGCTACCCCACTCGACTTCCGAAGGGTTACCCAACCGTATCCGAAATGGGTCGTTTGAAGAGACTATGGTATTGTTTTTGAACGCAAAATGCACGATAGATTCGATATATGGCCCTTTAACTTAACACGCGTGAAAATGTATTATAACGTACATCAGACATAGCAACGATTCCATTCGTTCGCTGTCTATATATACGGTTCTCCGGCTCGATGAGGCACTTACGGAGATGAATTTCTTATGGCGGAACTGGAGACCGCCCCAACTCCCTTACCCCGAGCCCCGGGCGACCGTCCGGAAGCGGACGGACGCCCCGCGCTGGAGTTGCCGGGATCCCTGAAGGCAGAAGGCGTCGCGCAGCCCTCGACGGAAACTCCCGGAGGCTCTCCGGCGAGCGACGCTCGAAAGGACGAGGGGTCGAAGGAGTCCAAGAAGGAACCGATCGCTGCCCCGCGCGTCGTCGAGGTCGAGGCTCCGCCGGAGCTTCCGATCCCGATCGCCCGCCTCGTCCCGAAGCTCAAGAAGAGCGCGAAGCTCTTCGCCGAGGGGAAACTGTACGTCCCCAACGCGTCCAGCTCCCTGATCCGGGTCGCGTCCTACGACCCATGCCCCCCGTTCATCGCGCGCGGAAAGGGGGCCCACATCTGGGACGAGGATGAGAACGAGTATCTCGACTTCAACCTCGCCTACGGCTGCCTCATCAATGGGCATGCGCCCGCGGACCAGGTGCGCGCGATCGCCGAGCAGGCAGAGAAGGGGATCCATTTCGCGGCCCCCACTGCGCTCGAGATCGATGTGGCGAAACAGTTCCGCCGACTCGTTCCGAGCGCCGAACGGGTGGCGTTCTGCTCGAACGGGTCCGACGCGACGATGAACGCCATCCGGATCGCCCGCGCCGTGACCGGGAAGGACGCCATCCTGAAGTTCGAAGGGCACTACCACGGCCAACACGACTACGCGCTGATCAGCGCCGAGGCGCCACCGATCGTCGCGGGCCTGGACGAGTACCCCCGCCCGCTCCCCAACTCCGCCGGGATTCCCCCCGGGGTCACGGACTACGTCATGGTGGCGCAGTACAACAGCATCATCTCCTTCGAACGGATGGTCAAGCGCTACCGCGACCGGTTGGCCTGCGTAATCCTGGAACCGATCATGGCGAACGCGGGGGTCATCGCCCCGCTTCCCGACTATCTGAAGCGGATCGTCGAGATCGCGCACCAGAACGAGATCCTCGTCATTTTCGACGAGGTGTTCACGGGATTCCGCGTGGCCCCCGGTGGAGCGCAGCAGCTCTATGGGGTCGAACCCGACCTCTCCTGCTGGGCGAAGGCGCTCGGTGGGGGCGTGCCGATCTCCGCGGTCTCGGGGAAGGCCGAGTACATGGACTCGATCGCGCCGGGGCGGATCTCCTTCGGAGGTACCTACTTCGCGAACAACCTCTCCCTCGCGGGAGCGCTCGCGAACCTCAAGCACCTCGCCCGGGGAGGCGAGGAGCTGTACGCGCGCTTCGGGCACCTCACCAACAAGCTGGAGAAGGGTATCGAACAGGCCGCCCACGACGCCAAGGTCTCCGTCCTCGTCCAGTCGGTCAACGGGATGCTCCAGTACTTCTTCACCCGACGCAAGAAGATCCAGAACTACCGAGAGGCGCTCCAGATCGATTGGAACCTCTACCTACGCAACCACCAGCTGCTGCTCGACCGGGGAATCTACACCCACCCGGACAACTACGAGCGGATCACGTTCTCGAGCGCGCATACCGACAAAGACGTAGAACGGTTCATCGAGACGATCGGGGCGACCTTCACCGAGCTCAAGACGCTCCCGCGCGATTACTTAGCGTGATGGTCGCCTCCGGGGACCGGTGGGCGGTCGTCGGCAGAACCGGGGTCGCGGCGTCCGGTGGGGAGTCGAGCGGTCGGATCTCGTCGACGCTCCGATCGTCCGGTCGATCGACGCAACGTACCTCGGGCCTAGGTGATGGGGATGCCATTACACGGTCCGAGGGGATCCGTCCGGGCCGAACATGATCGAGGGAGTCCCGCCCGACGGTCGCGGACGCTTGTTCATCGCCGGGGCGTGGGAGGTTCCCGGTAGGGGAGGGTATCGGCCGGTGATCGATCCCTCGACGGGGATGGAGATCGGCCAGGCGCCGATCGCATCCGTCGACGAAGCGCGCGCTGCCGTGGATGCGGCCGCATCGACCGAGGAAAGCTGGGCCGCGGTCAGCGGCCACCAGCGTGCGCGGATCCTCCGGGAGGTCGCCCAGCGATTGCGCGCCGATCGGGACCCGCTCGCCCGGCTGATCGCACTCGAGGTCGGAAAGCCGATCACCGAGGCCCGTGTAGAGGTCACCCGGGCGGCGAGCGTCTTCGAACTCGCCGCGGAGGAGATCCGGCATCTCGGAGGGGAGAGCTACCCCGCCGACGCCTACGAGTATCCGACGGGCAACGATCGACGCTTTCTGTTCACCGTCCGAGATCCGATGGGGGTCGTTGTCGCCATCGGGCCGTTCAACTTCCCACTGAACCTTCTCTGCCACAAGATCGCTCCGGCGCTTGCCGTGGGCAATCCCGTGGTCGCCAAGCCAACGAGCAGCGCCCCGTTCACCGCGCTCCGCCTCGCGCATCACCTCGAGGCGTCGGGGATCCCGCCGGGAGTGTTCAATGTCGTCATCGGTCCGGGAGGATCGATCGGCAGCGCGCTCGTGGAGCACCCGCGCACGCGCCTCGTGACGTTCACCGGCTCGACCGAGGTCGGCAAGCAGCTGGCCGAAGCGGCCGGACGGCACGCCAAGCGCGTAATCCTCGAACTCGGAGGGCTCGATCCGTTTGTGGTCCTCGAAGACGCGGCCCTCGGGACGGCGGTCGCGGCCGCCGCGCGGGGCGCCTTCGGGTACGCCGGTCAGGTATGCACGGCCTCCAAACGGTTCGTCGTTCACGAGTCGATTGCCGACCGGTTCGGCGCCGCCCTCGCGACCCGCGCGAAGGCCCTGCGGATGGGGCCGGCGAGCGAGGAGACCACCGAGCTCGGTCCGTTGATCGACCGGGTCGCGGTCGACCGGGTCGAACGGATGGTGGAGGACGCGCGGGGCCGAGACGCCGCGATCCTGACGGGCGGCCGGCGATCGAACGCGTTCCCGGGAGGGAACTTCTTCGAGGCGACCGTTCTCGACTCCGTGCCCGAAAGCGCGGAGGTCGTGCGGCAGGAGCCGTTCGGGCCGATCGCGCCGATCATCCGGTTCGAAACGATCGAGGACGCCGTTCGGATCGCCAATGGGACTCCGTACGGACTGCAGGCATCCGTCTACACGCGGGATCTTACGCGGGCGTTCCAGGTGGCGAAGCGGATCCGGGCCGGCTCGGTCCATCTCAACGATCCGACGAACTTGCGCTGGGACGCGCTTCCGTTCGGCGGCGTGAAGGAAAGCGGACTCGGCCGCGAGGGGATCCGTGACGCGATGCTCGAGATGACCGAGGTCAAGCTCATCTCGGTAAACTACGCCGACGGTTGATCCGTCGGATTGCGGCGCCCGACCCCGTGGGATGCGGCGAGTAGGCAGCCGAACGTCGGGCGTCGGCCGGGCGGGGCGATGGGACCGATCCGTGGGCGGTGGCCGCCGCTCCGGGAGGCTGCGTGTCGAGGTCCCCGATCGCCTCTTCGAAGATCTCGGTCCCGCGCTCGAGGAGTTCCTCCTCGATCGTGAGCGGGGCCATGAACCGCAGCACCTGATCGTACGAGCCGGCGGTATGCATCAGCACCCCGCGACGGAACATGCCCATGCGCACCGACTTGGCCCCCTCGGTCCAGGGGGAGCGCGCGCGAGAGTCGCGGACGAACTCGGTACCGATCATGAACCCGAGGCCGCGCACGTCGCCGACCGCTGGATGGGACGCGGCGATGGAGCGGAACCGTTCGAGCAGTCGCGTACCGCGGGTCCGCGTTCGCTCGATCACGTCCGTTCCGGCCAAGATGCGGAGGACCTCGGTCCCGACGGCGAGCGCGAGGGGATTTCCCCGATAGGTCCCGAGGTGGAATCCGGGGGGAAGTTCGGGAGCGAGATCCTCGCGATAGGCGACCACCGACAGAGGAAGTCCGCCTCCGATGCTCTTCGCGATGCACAGGATGTCCGGCGTGACTCCCGAATGCTCCACGGCCCAGAAGCGCCCGGTCCGACCGAGCCCCGTCTGCACTTCGTCGGCGATGAGGAGGATGTCGTGGCGGTCGCAGAACTCTCGCAGGGACGGAAGGAAGTCGGTCGGCGGGACCACATAGCCCCCTTCGCCGAGGACGGGCTCGACCAGCACCGAGGAGATCTGATCGACCCCCGAATGCGGGTCCGTGACCAGATGCTCCAGGTAGTGAATCGTTCCGGCCGCGCCCATGTCGGCGCCGAGCACCGGGTGGTACGGGTCGGGGTACGGGACTCGAACAATCGAACCCCCATGGAAGGAGGTCGTGCGGTGATACCGGCGGCCGCTGGTCAGGTTGACCGCTCCGCCGTGGACTCCATGGTACGCTCCGGAGAAGGCGACCGTTCCCGTGCGGCCTCGGGCGAAGTCGGCAAGGCTGACGGCCGTCTCCACCGCGTCGCCGCCCGTGACCGTGAAGAGGATCTTGGCGTGATTCTTCAATGTCCCGGGAAGGTGCGCCTCGAGCTCCCGCAGGAACTCGATTCGCGCTTCGGTGGGCAGTTCGAGAGCGTGCCAGATCTTTCCTTCCTGGGCGCGCAGGGCCGCTTCGAGACGCAGGGGCCGGTGACCGAGATTGAGGACCGAGATGCCCGCGACCCAGTCGATGAACCGGTTGCCGTCGACGTCCTCGATCGTCGCTCCTTGGGCGGAAGCGATCGCGATCGGGAAACTGCGGGGGTAGGAGACCGCCTCGGACTCGAGGCGCGCCTGCTCGGCGAGGAGTTCCCGGGAACGCGGGCCCGGAGGCGGGTGGAGGATCCGGGGGGCGTCTCGATAGCTCCACCACTCGGCATCGCGGGTCATCGACGTGCTCACGCGCTCCAGCGCCGCTGCGCATATCAAAGACCGGAGGGTCGCGCCCCGATGGAGCTTTATTAAGCGCGATTCGCTCGCCGAGACGAGAGCGATGGATCCCGAAGCGGAACGCACGATTGTCCGGGAGACGAACTACGTTACCTGGCGGCGCCAAGGTGGATGGGATCCCGTGGTCGTGGTCCGCGCGCAAGGGTCCAAATTCTGGGACCGCGCCGGCAAGGAGTACCTCGATTTTTCGGCGCAGCTGATCGCGACGAACCTCGGCCACGGGAACGAGCGGGTCGCTCAGGCGATCGCCCATCAGGCGCGTACGTTGCCGTACGTAGCACCGGGGATGTCGACCGAGGTCCGCGCGCAGGCCTCGGCTCGCCTCCTCGAGGTCTTGCCGCCCCCTCTCTCCCGGTTCTTTTTCAGCACGTCGGGAACGGAAGCGAACGAGGCCGCGCTCAAGATCGCACGCGCCGCGACCGGCCGCACGAAGGTGATCTCGCGTTTTCGGTCCTATCACGGGGCCACGGCCGCCTCGATCTCCGTCACCGGCGAGTTCCGCCGCCGGGTCATCGAGAAGTTCCAGAAGGTCCCGGGAACCGTCTTCGCTCCCGACTGTTACTGCTATCGCTGCCCGTTCGGGCTCACCTACCCCAGTTGCAACGTGGAGTGCGCGGAGTACGTGGACCAGCAGATAGTACGCGAGGGCGATGTCGCGGCGATGATCCTGGAGCCCGTGGTCGGCACGAACGGGGTCATCGTGCCGGTGCCGGAATACCTCCCTCGCATCCGCGAGATCACGCGAGCGCACGAAGTGCTCCTGATCGCGGACGAGGTGATGAGCGCCTGGGGCCGCGTCGGGGAGTGGTTCGCGGTCAACCATTGGAACGTCGTCCCCGACATCCTGACGACCGCGAAGGGCATCACCGGGGCGTACGCGCCCCTCGGATTGACGGCCACGACCCCGGAGATCCACGACGTATTCCAGGAGCGATACTTCCCGCACGGGCATACGTACGAGGCGCATCCGCTGACCCTCGCCCCCGCCGTTGCGGCCATCGACGAGTACCGGCGGCTCGGGCTCATCGAGAAATCGCGACGCGATGGGGAGTATCTATCGGACCGACTGCGGGAGATTCAGTCGCGGCACCCGTCGGTCGGAGAGGTTCGCGGACTCGGGCTGTTCGCGGCGGTGGAGTTGGTCAAGAATCGCGCCACCCGAGCCCCCTTCAACACCGAGGATGACAAGATTGCAGGGAAGCCCCTCGTAGCCGACGCCGTGAGCCAGGCGATGATGAAGGAGGGGGTCTACTGCATCAGCTGGGTGTCGCACCTGGTGATCGGCCCTCCCCTCATCATCACCCGAGAAGAGCTCGACCATGGGCTCGAGGTGCTCGATCGCGCGCTCGCGGTTGCCGACGCCCGGGTCGACTCCGCGACGGCGTGAGCCCTCAAGAACCACCGCGGGGTTTGGAGGAGCACGACGCGCTGGCTGGTCCGGTTCGGATACGATGGCGCCGCGTTCGACGGCTGGGCCCGCCAGCCGGGCCGCCGCACCGTGGAAGGGACGATACGATCCGGGGTCCTCCGCCTCGGGATCGCCCCGTCGGCGGATGCGGCCCGGATCGATGTCGCGAGCCGGACCGACGCCGGTGTGAGCGCGCGCGGGAACGTGCTGACCGTCACGAGCCCGCTCGCCGGTCCGGCCCTCCTGCGGGCCCTGAACGGAACGGCCGAGGACGTATTCTTCAACGCGGCGCGTGAGGTGGACGAGACCTTCCGTGTCCGGAGCGCGACGCACCGCGTGTACCGCTACTACCTACCGGGGGACGAGCACCGGGCCCGTCATCTGGAGGAGGGAGCGCGTCTCCTCGGCTCGAGCGTCGACGCGCGCACCTTCGGCCGCGGGGTACCCACCGACCGGGCGAGCCTCCGGCCGATCGAATCAATCCGAGTGAATGCCACCGCGCGCGGGATCTGGATCGAGGTTCGAGCCCCTTCGTTCGTATGGGGAATGGTCCGCAAGATCGTCGGAGGACTGCTCGCCTGGGAGAGCGGGGCTCTCTCCTCGGAAAAACTCCGAGCGGCTGCCCGCGGCAAGGAGCGGCTCAGCCTCCCTCTCGCGCCACCGGACGCGCTCGTCCTGTGGGAGGTCGGACACCTGGGTCCCTGGGAGTTGCGGTTCGAGCGGGTTCGCCGTCATCAGCGTCGGTACCGGATCGAATCGGCCCGTCGGGCCGACGCCCGAGTCCACGTCCTCGACGCCTTGACCACCGCGGAGACCGAGCAATCCGGCGAGGCCGACCTCGGCACGGACCCGACCGCTTCGCTTTCGATCGCGCGTGCAAAGCGGTTGGTTCGCGACGGGTGGGACCAGGTCTCGTACCGGTATCGTTCGGATCAGGCCGCGGCGGACGCGTTCCACCACACGGCCGCGGAGTATGAGCCCTGGTTGAGCCCGATTCTGGAGCACCTCCGCCCCGGCGCGGAGGTGCTCGATCTCGGATGTGGGTGCGGCGTCCCGATCTCCCGTCGCTTCGCGCCGGCGTATCGGGTCACCGGTGTGGACATCTCCGACAGCCAGATCGAGCGGGCGCGTGCGCTCGTTCCGTCCGCGCGGTTCATCCGCGCGGACATGGCCAAGGTCGTCTTCGCGGAGAACACGTTCGCAGCGGTCATCGCGCTCTACTCGGTGATCCACCTCCCGCTGGTCGAGCAACGACCGCTGTTCGAGCGGATCTACTCCTGGCTCGTTCCGGGGGGATTCTTCCTCGCCACCCTGGGAGCCGAGGCGTACACCGGCGTCGAAGCGGGGTGGCTCGGATCGGAGGCCGCGATGTACTGGAGCCACGCCGACACCACGACGTACGCGCACTGGCTGGGCGAGCTCGGGTTCGAACCGATCGAGCGGGCGTTCGTCCCGGAAGGAGATGGCGGTCACACACGATTCCTCGTGCGGAAGCCGGAGTGAATGACGGAAAGGACCGTCCCGGAAGCGGTCGAGCGAACCTCCATCGCGGCAGGAAGGCACTACCCCTCCGTCCGCGGAGCACGAGCGATGCCCGAACCCCATCGTAGACGAACGGATCGCTGACCTCTCTCGGTCGTCCGGCGCATCGCCGGGCCTTCGGATGGTTCGATCGAATGACGACGAGGGGAAGGAGTGCTCCCGGCGGGATTCGAACCCGCGTTACGTGGTCGAAGGCCACGAATCCTTGACCGGACTAGACTACGGGAGCGCCTCCGGCGGCCCTCGTTCGCGAGCGCCGGCCCGTCCTATTGAGCTTTCGCGTGAGGGCGTCGCCGGCCCGAGTCCGCGTACGGGCTCAGCCGACCCGTTCCCATCGCTCGAGCTTTTGGACCTTCGAGAGCGTCGATCCGCGCTGGATCTCCTCCCGGACCCGGTTCTCGTGCTCGAGCACATCGAGCGAGCGGTTCGCGATCTCCTGGGCCCGTTCGCGTGGAACCACGACGATCCCGCTGAGATCGCCTACGATCCAGTCCCCGGGGCGCACGCGCTGACCGCCGACCACGACCTCGATCCCGATCTCCCCGTGGCCCTTCGGTTCTCCGGCGTTCGGGCTTAGGTGGCGGCTGAAGATCGGCAGACCGAGCTTGAGAATCGCGTCGATGTCGCGGGCGGCGCCGTCGATGACCACCCCGGCCACGCCTCGACCGTGCGCGCTCCAGCTCGCGAGCTCGCCCCACACGGCCGTTCCGCTCCCCCCGGCGTCGATCACGATGACGTCCCCGGGCCCGGCCCGATCGATCGCCTCGACCGGCTTCGCCCAATCCCCGTCCCGGGTGACGACCGTGATGGCAGGGCCGACCATGCGAACGTTCCGGTCCGTCAGGTGCGGGTGGATCCCGTGCATCGCTCCCTGGCGCTGCATCGCGTCGGTCACGTTCGGGCTCGATACCTTCAGGAACGCCTCGCGGATTTGGGTCCCCGAGTAGCGCCGGAAGAGTTCGGTGGTGACCTCCTTCTGGGTATCGATCGCCCGCCGGATCTCGCGAGTCGCCTCGACGATCTTGGGGCTCTTGGTGATCGCGCCTCCCACGATGAGGATCTGGGCGCCGGCGCGGGTCGCGCGCGCGACGCTCTCGCTGTTGAGACCTCCGGCGACCGCCACGGGGATCGGCGACCCTTGCGCCAGCTCCTCGAGAAGGGCGAACGGGGTCTTCCCCTGCATCTGCATGTCGATCCCGACGTGCCAGCAGACCGCGGCCGCTCCGAGCTCGGCGGCTCGGCGCGCGCGCGCGACGGGGTCGGTGACGTTCAACAGATCCACCACGACCTCCGCGCCGTAGAGCTCGCCACCGCGCACCGCGTCGGCGATCGTATCGTCGTCCGCCGTTCCGAGCACGGTCACCATGTCGGCTCCGGCTTTGGCGGCGATCTCGACCTCGAAGGCCCCGGTGTCCATGATCTTCATGTCGGCCACAATGCGGTGGCTCGGGAACGCCTTCTTCAGCTCCCGAACGGCGTCCAGTCCCTCGCTCTTGATGAGCGGGGTTCCGGCTTCGACCCAGTCCGCTCCGCCCTCGACCGCTTCGCGGGCCGCGAGCAGCGCGCGGGAGAGGTTCTCGAAGTCGAGCGCGACCTGGAGAACGGGCCGGTCGAGCCTCATCGCTCGATGGAGGCCGGTGGCGGTATTAACCATCGCCTCGCTCTCACGGGTCGGTGGCCGAGATTCGCCCGGAGTCGGTGACCCTCGTTCGCGGGGACGCGCGCTCGCTCCCCACGATCGCCGACGGTTGCGTCGATCTCGTCGTCACCTCCCCGCCGTACCCGATGATTCCGCAGTGGGACGAGGCGTTCCGGCGGCTCGGGGTGCACGAGTATGAAGGGATGCACGCCGTGCTGACCGAGGCATGGCGGGCGTGCCACCGCGTCCTCGTACCCGGAGGGATCCTCGCGATCGACATTGGGGACACGCTCCGGTCGATGGACGGACAGTTCCAGCTGTGGCCCAACCACGCCACGGTACTCGCGGAGGCGAGCGCGATCGGGTTCCGACCGCTCCCGTACCTTCTTTGGAAGAAACCGACGAACAAACCGAACGCCTTCCTGGGCTCGGGCTTCCTTCCTCCCAACGCCTACGTCACGCTCGACTGCGAGTTCATCCTCCTGTTCCGCAAGGGAGGCCTGCGGCGATTCTCACCGGGGGAGCTGCGCCGCCGATCGAGCCGATACACCCGGCCCGAGCGGGACCGCTGGTTCTCCCAGATCTGGACCGATATCCGGGGAGCGCGTCAGCGGTCCGGCTCGCAGCGGACCGGCGCGTTCCCGCCCGAGATCCCGCGTCGGCTCGTCCGCATGTTCAGCGTGGTCGGCGACATGGTCCTCGACCCGTTCGCCGGTACGGGGACCACCCTCTGGGCTGCGGCGAGCCTCGGCCGGAAGGCGATCGGGGTCGAGATCGATCCCGAGGTCCACGCACGTACGGTCGACGAGGGACGCCGTCGCGGTTTCGAGGTCGTCGTGCGCTAAACCGAGGCAGGGTCGTTGGGACCGGACTCGGAGGCCGGCGCCGGCGGGGCCCGTCTCGAGCGTGACCGGTGGACGCGTTCTTCCTCGACCGCGTGGCCGAGGTAGACGAGCGCCGTGTCGCTCAGCCGATCCATGTGCAGCAGGAGATAGTGCAGGTAGAGGCGCTCCGGACGTGCCAGCGGGCCCGGGATTCGCGGAGGGCTCGCGAACCCATCCGCGCCGGGGCGATGGCGCGCGATGGTCTCGGCGTCGTGCTCGTGCTCTTTGCCGTGATACTCGCGTCCGAGCGCGCCGACGAGCGGTGGGTAGATCGCTTCGATCGGATCGGGAACCGCATCCGCCCTCGTATCCGCGGCTGGAAGGGCCTCGCCCGGCGCGGTGGATGCGGCTACACCGGCCTTCGGTCGCGAGACCGGGGGAATGGGGAGGGACTGAGGGGGATCCTGGAAGTGCGCGATTGGGTGGCCCGAGACGTTCTCGACGATCGTCCGGAGGCTCCAGTTCGGGCGGCGCCGAGCGGGTGCGTTCACGCTGGCCCGGTCCGTCGTCGCCACGTCGAATCGGTCCGGTCCTTTTCCTCATAAGCGTGGTGCTGGAGGCGCACTAGCGGGACCTTCCGAGGGGGAGCCGGAGGCCAGGACCCGGATCAAGAACTCGTACTCCGGGGTCGAGGCGACCAGGGCGATCGGCAGGTGCAGATCCCCGAGCCTCAGCAGTCCTTCGGAGTATCCGGCCTCCCGCGGAAGCCGCGCCCGAGGGATCCATTCCGCCTCCGCGTCGGTCAATCCGAAGAACGCTCGCGCCTCCGGCGCGATGTGGGTCAGTCTCAACAGGAAGGTCGCGTGGAGGTTCCCGAGCAGCGATCGGCCGCTCGCATGGAGGAGGAAATCGTCCGGGTGCTGGCTGAGCACCATGACGCCTCCCTGGAAGTGCCGGACGTGCCGGACGATCCGGTCGAGGAACTCCGCCGTGGCACCGTGCCGGACCAACAGATGGGCTTCGTCGATCACGAGGAGCTTGGGACCGGGCCGGTCCCGCAGACGTCCGTACGCCCAATCGAGGACGTAGGCGAGGTGGAACGGCAGGTAATCTTCGGGGATCCCTCGAAAGTCCACGCTGACGACGTTCGCCTCCACGTTCACCGACGTGGGTCCGTTCACGGCTTGCAGCGAGCCCGAGCGGAACGGCTCGAGCAGGGCCCGCAGGCGTTCGGTGGTCGGTCCGCGTTCCACCTCGGCCAGCAGATCGGAGAAGACGGGGATCTCCGGCCCCGGTCGTACAACCGGCTCACCGCCGCGTCCAAGACCGCGGACTCCTCGTCCCGCAGGCTCGGGAACAGCGTACGCAGGATCGCGCCGACACGCCCGGCCTTCTCGGTCCGGTCCCCGCCGGTGGAGATCGGATCGAGCGGGTTCAGGCGAACCTCGCTCTCCGGGCCAAAGGAGAGCACGGTACCTCCGAGCGCCCGCACGAACCCTCCGAACTCGCCGAGAGGGTCCAGAAGGACGACGCCGACCTCGGGTCGGGTCCAGCGCGTGCGCAGGAGCGTCAACGCGGTCGCGAAGGTCTTACCGGACCCGGTCGCTCCGAAGATCCCCCAGGAATGGCTCGCGTGCGACCAGCGGTCGAGGAAGACCGGCGCTGCATCCTGCAAGAGGAGCCCGACCAGGACCCCGCCGGGCTCGAGAACCGTCTCGTCCACGAACGGATAGAACGCCGCGAGACCATCGGTCTGGAGGGTTTGCCAGTAGCCCGCCGGCCGGGTCTCGGACCCGGTCAGCCCCGGAGCCGCGAGCGCTTCGCGCACCGCGTAGCGAGGCACGCGCGCGCGGAATCCCAACGCGGCCAGGCGCCGCTCGAGCCCCATGCGCGTCCGCTCGGCCCGACCCTCCGAGCTCGCGACCGCAGCGAAGCGGAGTCCCACTCTCCAAAGCTCCTGCTCGCGGCGGGCGACCTGGTGACCGAGCTCCTGAGCGCTCTCGCGCTCCGCGTGGAGCTGAGCCGATCGATCATCCCCGTCACCGCCGTGGGCGAGCTCCGCTTCGGCGACCGCGCGGGCTCCGTGCAGGAGCTCGAGGGCGCGCCCGGAGCCGATCGGATGAGCCTCGAGCAGAACCTCGAGCGCTTCCGAGGTCGGGCAAAGCCCTCCGAGGAAGCCGAACGGAACCTCCCGCGGGAACTCCCGGATCAGCAAGGGGGCGACGTAGCGCCCGCGCATCCGAAGCCACCCGGGCCCCTCGACCGCTCCCGCCCCGGTCATCCGAGCACTCTTCGATCGGGCGCCGGATGCCGGGTCGCCCACCAGAGGGGTAGAAGGCTCGCCGCGAAGATCGGTCCGCGCACCGGGTCGATCGACGCTGGAGCCACGACGTAGAGAAGGGCGGCCAGGGCGACGATCGAGAGTCCCGTGAGTTCCTCTCGAGGCAGGCGCACTCCACGGGCCGGAGAGCGTAGATGGACGAGGCGTGTCGCAACCGCGAGCGCGACGAGCGTGAGCGATAGTGAACCGAGCGACGAATCTTCGATCGACGCGAGCGCGGTAGCGATCGCGAGGACGACGGCGATCACGAAAGGATCGTGGTCGAGGGGCCCGTTCATGCGGGCGCGCTCCCGGGATGGATCTCGCTCCATCCAAAATGGCGGAGCGCCGCCGCGAGTGGGCGGTCGCGCAGGCGGATGGGCTCCGCGCCGAGGATCGCGAGCCCCTGACGCATCGCTTGAACCCGGTCGCTCAGTCGAGAGGCTCCTCCCGCCGGGATTGCATGCTCCCAGAGGAGCACGTACACGCGACGCCGGCATCGCCGACTGCAGAGCAGCTGGACCATTTCCGAGTACGCCGCCCGCGCGGCGGAGTCCGACCGGGCAGCTTCCGTGTTCGACGGGAGCCAGGGGCGGGAGTCGATCGGCGTTCCCACCGACGCGAGCACGATCCCACCGTCGCTTGCGCGCAGGAGGTCCCGGTACCCTCGGAAACGCCGAAGGAGTTCCTCCGGAGGCAGGAAGGCGACGGGGGAGCCCGCGCACTTCAGCACCGCGACTCGCACCCCCGAGGCGAAGCGTATGGTCTCGCCGGGCTCCGCTCGCGCCGACCGTCCACTCACGGGGTCGGCCTTCCGGTGGGTCCGCAACGCCCAACGGACGTACGCGGCGATCCGCTCATCGACGGCCGTTCCTTCCGGGTGCCAGACGGTGACGAGGAACGCCACCCCGACCACCGGCAGCCACGCCCACGCGCCGGCCCACGGGATGACCAGGGCGCCCACGGCCGCATAGGCAACGCACCGGAGCGCGTCGCGCACGGTCGGGAACGGACCGAACCGCATGCGTCGATCGATCCGTTCGGGCAGCGGGATCCGCTCGGGCCGGACCTCACCCAATGCCATCTCATCCGCCGCCCCCCCGACCCACCGGGGCGAACCGGCGGGTCGAGGTCTCCATCGAACCGCGGATGTGACGGGCGAGGTGGGCCGCACTGCGCCCGAACGCGTCCGCTACCAGGATCGGCGCCGCCGCCGGCATCGCCGCTCCCGAGACCGAACGCGAAGACCCCTGGATCGCGGTTCCCACGCCGCCGCTACCTCCACCGCCGCTTCCCGAGAACGCTTGCGCCCCCGACGCGGGCCCACGGGAAGCTTGCGCGAGACCGCGTTCGACCCCGTTCGATAGCGTGGATCCGACGTTCGGGAACCCGAAGGAGGAGAGTTGCGTGCCGGACATCGAGAGCAAGAACGGCGTCGCGAGCGCGATCGACAGGTACGCGACGAGGAGTCCAACGTTCGGCGAACCGACCGCGAGCTCGAGTGGGACGACGAGAACGCAGGGGAGGAAGGCGAGCTCGATGAACAGGAGCCACCCGCGCTTCGCCCAGGTCGAGAACGGGCGGATCGGCCAGACGATCGTGAAGAGCGGAAGGACGACGATCAGCACTGCGAGGAGCGCATCTCGCACTGCGATCGCGAGCGCGAGGAGGAGTACGAGCGAGAACTGGACGAACGCGAGAACAAACGTGAGCGCACCGTTGCTCCAGGAAAAGCTGAACTCTGCGTTCCCCGCGAGATTCACCCAGTGCTGCCAGGCGCCCCCATCGTAGCCGGCCACGGTCGGGTACATCGCCCCCGCGACCCCTAGGATCCCGCCGGCGATCGGGATGGTGAAGTTGGCGACCACGACCGCGACGACGAACCGCGCGATCAGACCCTCCGCCCATGCTGGCGAACGGGGCCAGACCGACTTCGCGAGATAGACGCAGCCGATGCCGATCGCAACGAGCGCGATGATCGGGTCGACTAGGCTCGCCAGCGTGAACGAGCTGAAGTTCGCCGCCTGCGAGAGATAGTTCGGATCCCCGGGGCTCCCGGGCCCGAGCGATGGGAACAGCTGGCCGACCTGGAGCTCGGGAACGACGAGGTTGTCGTACGTGGGACCGATGATCGCAGCGAGCGCCGCGGTCAGGGCAGCGAACAGCCCGAAGAGGATCGCCTGGACGATCTGGCCGACGTCGACCATGAGGGGTTCAGACCCCGGTGATGACCCACTGCGCGAGCCCCCAGACGAGGCCCGTGATTGCGGCGGTGAAAACGAGCGTACCGATCAACGCGTCGCGGGCCCGGTCCTTCGCTTGCACCTTCTTGGTGATGTCATTGGAGAACCAGCTAAAGGCGACGCGCGCCCAGACCAGTGCGAGGATCCCTCCGCCAGCGACCGCGAGAAGATCGACCAGGCGGTTCACCGCGGCCGAGAAGTTTCCGACCGCGCTGGTCGCCGACCCCGTCGAGGAGATGGGCGGAGGTGCGTGGGGTCCGGTCCCGGGAACGATCGCAGCTCCGGTTCCCACGCTGAGGAAGCTCGCAACGAACACCGCGATCGCGACCGGTCCGAGCCGGGGGATCATCGCCCCTCCCGACGCTCGACCCAGGTCAGCCGGACGATTCCATCGTCTCCGCGATCCGATCGGATGCGGCCGGTGGCACACAATCGATCGATCGTGCGACGAACCCGAGCC
Source organism: uncultured Thermoplasmata archaeon (assembly GCA_963838955.1). Taxonomy (GTDB): domain Archaea; phylum Thermoplasmatota; class Thermoplasmata; order Lutacidiplasmatales; family UBA184; genus Lutacidiplasma. Next base: position 251,735 of record CAWISZ010000002.1, read on the forward strand.
CAGGGCACCCCCTCTTCCTCCGCGAGCAGCTCGACCATCGCGCGTTCCGCGCCGTCGCACGGCTCGATGATCCGTCGTAGGACCACGACCGCGTCCGGGGGTGCGACCGGTGGAGGCGGGCGTCTCCCCCATAGCCATCCGATCCAGTTCCGGCGTGTCGTTGCTTTCTCTTCGTCACCCATGCAGCCACCCACCCGTGCGACGGGGGGTCGGTATTTGCGGCTCGATCGGCCCGCGAACGGTGAACGATGGGCGCAGGGTTTACGATCGAACCAAGAGCGCCGCGTGCTCCCGCGAGAACGGCACGAGCGAGGTCTCCGACAAGACCGTCAGGCCTCCGCGAGCGAGCTCGGAGCGAGCGGCGTGGACGATCGCCGGCGCCGGGCGGGTCTGCGTCACCGAACGGACCTTGAGCATCATGAGTCCCCGTCCACCGTCGGCGAGGAAGATCCGCACGTTCTCGGTGAAGATCGCCGCCTGCATCCTCTGGGCGATGTCCTGGTAGAGGAACTCCACCGTCCCCACGTCCGCTAGATATCGCTCGGGAAGTTGTGCGTCGGCCAGGATCGGGAATAGGTTGGTGCGGCGTCGGGCGAGCGCGAGGAGCGGCGCGAAGGAGGTCGGGCTCTTTTCGACCACGAAGATCCGCGCCTCCGGCAAGAGGTCGGAGAGATGGCTCGCGGTGGTCCCATGGGCCCCTCCGAGATAGAGCACGTTCTTCGCCCCGACCCACGGCGCCTCCTCGGCTCCGCGGAGGAGCCACGCCGCGAGCTTCGAACGGAATGGATCCCATTGCCGGTACTCGACGCGCGCGGAGACGCGCAACTCCTCGCCGTAGACGCGTTCGCCCGGCCGAAGGTTGAGGGTGAAGAGATCGCGCCCCTCGCGAAAGACGCCCGGCCAGATCGTCGGATCCATCGGACCTCGTTCAGTCGACCGCGGCGACGATCTCCACTTCGACCGGCCCGTTCAGCGGGAGGGCGGCCACTCCGACCGACACGCGAGCGGGCCGCGCCGCCTCCCCGAACAGCTGAACGAGGAGGTCGGTCGCCCCGTTTCCGACCTCGTGCTGCCGGACGAACCCGGGGGAGGAGGCGACGAAGACGACGACGCGGACGATCCGGCGAACGCGATCCAGCGAACCGAGCGACGCCGCGAGCGCGCTGAGGGCCTGGAGGGTCGCGCGGCGCGCGAGCTCCTTCGCGATCTCCGCCGAGACGTCCCGATCCACGAGCCCCGGATGGACGGCCGCTCCCGCTTCCGCGACGATCTGCCCGGAAACCCAGGCGATCGACCCGTCGACCACGACCGGCATGTAGGAACCGACCGGCTTCGGGGGCGGAGGGAGCTCGATTCCCAGTTCGTGGAGGCGTTCGGTGACGCTCGGCATGAAGGAGGGTACCCGATCGCAGGGAAAATGCTGCGGTACGCAATCCGGAGGGGGCGGAAGGGTCCCGAGAGGGACCCGTGACCGTTTAGGAGTGGTCCGCTTCCGCGCGTCGATGACACCAAACGTTTCGCCGGAGGTCGGAGCATTCGAGGCGCTCGAACGCCAAGCCGTGGACCATTTCTTCGAGCTCTATCCGAGCTGGGCGGTCTCGCTCGGCCTGCACGAGTACAACGGCCGGCTGCCGCTGGTCTCCCGCGCATCGACCGATCGTTGGGTCGAAGGAACGGAGGCGTTGCTTCAGCGGCTGGCGTCGACGGACGTGGGAGGCAGTGCGGATCGGGACATCGACCGGTTCCTCCTGCAGCTCCTGCTCGAGGGGCCCCGATTCGACCTGCGGGATCTCCGCGAGTTCGATCGCAATCCGATGGTCCATCTCGGATCGCTCTCCCTCACCTCGTACATCGCCCGCGACTACGCCCCCGTCGCCCGGCGGGTGGAGGGAATCGTCCAGATCCTGGACGCGATCCCGGAGCAGCTCGCCGAGGCCCGACGGCGCCTCGGAGCGAAGCTTCCCAAACCGTTCCTTGAGCTCGCGGTTTCGATGGGTCGAGGCCTACCCGCTCACTTCCTCGAGGCCGAGGAGTTCGCCGCGAACGCCGATGCGCCGCTCGGAGCGCAAGTAGCGAGGGTGCGTCGGCCGGCCGAGGCCGCGATCACCGCGTTCCTCACCCACATTCAGGAGGATCTCCTCCCCCAGGCGACCGAGGATTTCGCGCTGGGTCCTCAACGATTTCAGCGACTCCTCTTCGTTCGCGAAGGGCTCGAGACCCCCTACGGTGAGATCGAGAGGGCCGGCTGGGCGGACCTGAAGCGGAACCAAGCTCGATTGGCGACGATTGCCGCGGCGGAGCACGCCAGCGAGGACGCGCTGTTCGAGAGTCTCCGTCAGGACCACACCAGCGCCGCCGATCTGATCCCGACGGCGCAGGCCGAGGTCGAGTTCACCCGACGGTTCGTCCGGGATCGTGAGCTCGTCTCGATCCCCGATCCGGCCCATTGCACGGTCGAGGAGACGCCGGCCTGGGGCCGAGCGCTCTCCACGGCGAGCATGGACTCCCCCGGTCCGTTCGATACCTCGAGCGGGCAGGGGATCTACTACGTTACCCCGGTCGATACCAAGTGGAGCGCGAAGGAACAGGAGGAATGGCTGCGCTCGCTCAATCGCACGATGCTGCGCAACATCACCGTGCACGAAGTGTTCCCGGGTCACTTCCTGCAGTTCCTCCACCTGCGGCAATCCTCGGGGAGCCTCTCTCGGAAGGTGTACATGTCTCCGTCGTTCGTCGAGGGCTGGGCGCACTACTGCGAACAGATGGTGATCGAGCAGGGGATGGGGGGGCGGGGGACCTCCGACGAGGTGGCGCAGATCCACGACGCCCTACTGCGGGACTGCCGCCTGATCGCGTCGGTCGGGCTCCACACCCGGGGTCTGTCCATCATCGATGCGACCCGACTGTTCGAGGCCGAGGCACACTTTGAGCACCTTCCGGCCGAGCGCGAGGCGATCCGGGGAACGTTCAACCCGGAGTACTTCTGCTACACGCTCGGGAAGCTCGCGATCCTCCAGGCCCGCTCGAAGCACCTCGAACCGCGGTTCGGCGGGTCGTTGCTCCGCTTCCACGATGCGCTCCTCGGATTCGGGTGCCCACCGGTCGGCCTGTTCGATCGATTGCTGGCGCCGACGTAACAAGGATGGAACCGATGTCGCAAGCCACGTCGAACGAAGGGACCGGAACGGAGGTCGTAACGCTCGGGGGAGGGTGCTTCTGGTGCGTGGAAGCGGTCCTCTCGGAGCTGCGCGGCGTCCAGAAGGCGGTCTCCGGTTACTCCGGCGGCACGGTGGAGAACCCATCCTACGAGCAGGTCTGCGGAGGACGGACCGGCCACGCCGAGGCGGTCGAGGTTTCGTTCGACCCGGCGGTGATCTCCCTGCACGACCTCTTGACCGTGTTCTTCACCACCCACGACCCGACGACCCGAAACCGCCAGGGAGGCGACGTCGGCCCCCAGTACCGATCGGTGGTCTTCTACCGGAACGCAGCACAGAAGGCGATGGCGGAACGCGTGGCGGGCGAGATCCAGACCGCCCAGCTCTGGCGAGGCCCGATCGTGACCGAAATCGTACCGTTCGCGCAATTTTATCCGGCGGAGGAGTACCATCAGGAGTACTTCCGGCGGAACCCGGAGATGGCGTACTGCCAGCTCGTGATCGAGCCGAAGGTCGTCAAGTTCCGGCAGCATTTCTCCGCGCAGCTCCGGGGCTAACGTTGGGCCGACCGCCGACGGCCCGGTGAAACGCTCTTAGCATGTCGCCCTTCTCCGAGAGCCATGCCACCGCCCCCCGGTCTACCGCCGTCCGGCATGTCCGCCCCCGGGCTCTCCGGCTCGGTCTCCTTCGTGAACTGGCCGATCGCCGCGGCCGGGGCGAAGAAACGCACGACGAAACGGCCGTTCGCGCACGTCGCCCTCGAGATCGATCTGAAACCCTCGGAGGCGGAGCTCGCCCAGCCGTCGGCGCTCCGTCGCTTCGAGAAAATCCTGAAGGAACGGAACGTGGAGGAAGGCGGCGATCTCCTCCGCCTCGTCGGGAGCGCGCTGCATGCGTTTTCGGCGGTCGGCTTCGGGCGGGTCAACCACTGGGAGCTGACCCCCGGAGGCTGGCTTCCGCTTCCCGGGGATCCCACGGGAACGGGAGTCGAGCCACTCGGCCTTCTCCTCAAGGCGCTCGACAGCGAGCAGTGGAAGCCGTTCTCGGCCGCGCGCGAGTTCTCCGTTCGTCTCTCGGGCGGGGGGAATCGCGCCGACCTCACGGTACGCCGGACCCATCGCGAGCGGCGCCACTCGCTGACGGTCGATCTGTACGGTTCCGTGACCTCGGCCGATGTCCACGCCCTCGTCGGAAAGCTGCGCGAACGGCTCCCCGTGGCGACCTCGGACGTCACCCGGTTCAGCTACGCCTGAGCGGTGGGGCCGCTCACGCGTGCGGGGAACGCTGGAAGTTGGTGATCGACTCGCGGGTCACGACTCCCAGCAGGTGGTGGGGATCGTCCGGGTCGACGACGAGGATCGCGTCGGCGTTCTCCGCATCCATACGCCCGAGCGTATCGAGCAGCGTGCTCGCCGGATGGACCACGGGATAGTTTTCGCGCACGATTCGCTGTACGGTCTCGAGCGATCGTTCCCGGAGCGGCACGTCGAGCACGTCGGCGAGTCGCACCTCGCCGACCAGACGATCGTGGTCGATGACCGCGACCACGGACACGTCGGAGCGACCGAGCGTGAGGTGCGCCTGTTCCACCGACGTCGTGGATGCCGCACGGGGAACATCGCTGCGCATCGCGGCGGAGGAGGGCACGTGCTTGAGGAACTCGGCGAAGTACTCGGTCGTATGAGCCGGGGAGGCGAGCCGGTTCTCGACCTGTTCGGTGTACAGATTGTGGCGCGCGTTCACGTAGTACGCGATGAAGATCGCGATCATCGCTGGGACGATCAGCGACTCCGAACCCGTCATCTCGACGACCATCAAGATGACCGCCACCGGAGCCCGCGATACGCTTCCGAAGAAGGCCATCATCCCGATGATGGCGAACGCGGCCGAATCGCCCGCTACCGCGAACGAGGGAACTAACTGATCGGTGAATCCCGAGACCGAAAACCCGATCAGAGCGCCGATCACGATCCCGGGACCGAAGAGTCCCGCGCTACCCCCGGAACCGACCGTCAGGGAGGTCGCCACGATCTTGACGAAAATGAGACCGACGAGCAGCACGAGGACCAAGATCGGAAGGGATCCTTGGAACAGGAGCCATTGGACGATGCCGTAGCCGATCCCGATGCCCCCCACCGCCATCAGGTGGCTTTCCTGGGGCACCAGATAGCACAGGCCGACGAACAACGCGCCCACGATCGCGACGCCGATCGCCGGACGCGCCCACGTCGGAGCGTTCACCCGATCGAACGCGCGATGGGTCCGGTGGAACGTGACGACGTAGAGGATGCCGAGGAGACCGCAAACGACGCCGAGGACCGCGTAGAGCGGGAGCTGGTCCGGGGACCAACCGAGTCCGGCCGGGGTGGCGAACTCGGGCCCGAACCCTTCGACCGATCCGAAGATCGAATAGGAGATCACCGAACCGAGGATCGATGGCATGATGACGTCCGGCTCGAAATCGGAGAGGTAGAGGATCTCCGCGGAGAGCAACGCGGCGCCGAACGGGGCTTTGAAGATCGCTCCGATGCCGGCACCGACGCCGACCATCATCGCGATCCGGCGCTCGCGCGTGGTAAGGCCGAGGGGATGCGCGAGGAAGGTCGCCAAGCCCGAGCCGATCTGGGCGGTCGGTCCTTCGCGGCCCCCGCTTCCCCCCGTTCCCAGGGTCAGGACGGAGACGAGGAACTTCATGGGGGGGACCCGGGCCCGCACCGCCCTGCGGCCGCGGTGGAAGGCGCGGATCGCTTGATCGGTCCCGTGGCCACCCGTCTCGGGGGCGAGGTTCGTGACCAAGAGACCGACCGCGAGGCCCCCGGCGATGAGGAGCAGCGGGAGGATGAAGAAGGTCGAAGGGTCCGTGCTCCAACTGAAGGACGTCCCGGGAGCCGACCCGTTCGTCGGCAGATTGATACCCAGCAGGCCGCCGAGCATGCTGTCGCTCGCAAGCTGGAGCGCGTAGTAGAACGCGAGCGCGACGAATCCCGCAATCACTCCCACCGTGATGCCGATGAGTGCCCACCGGTAGAGCGCCCGCGTGTCGGTGAAGGAGTGGGCCCACGCCTTCCAGCCCTTCGAGGCCGGAGGGTCCTCGGGAGTCAGCGGTTGCGAATCCGTTCCTGCCGAGGTCATCTTCGATCGAAGCGGCCGACGGCGAGAGGGCTGCCGGAGCCCACCGGGACCCGAGCCCGCGACGCCGCCGCGAGGTCGGGCCCGTTCGGAAGATCCCGTTGGCCACGGCAGAGCCTCTTTGCGGTCGACTCGGCTCTTGTACAAGGGGAGCCAGTCAGTCCGATTTAATATGGTTCACCCGCTCCCACGAATCGGACCTCGGGCTCGCGGCGACCCGGTGGAGCCCTCGATCGGCGTCCCGTCTCCGAACGCATAAAGGGCGTGTACCGTGTTCCCGGCTCGTGGACGACCGGAGGCTCGGTTCGTGGTTCTCGCTCCTGCGTCAGGGACTCTCGGTCGAGCGGGAGTTCGGCCGCCAGTCCCTGGAGGCACTCGTCTCGATCGCCGAGACGATCGAAGAGTCCGTCTACGAGCGCGGCTCGCTCGCGCGGACGGGGGCCGGTTTTACCTTCTGCCTGAACAACCCGCCGCTACGCGTTGGTGCGTTCTCCTCGCTCCAGCTGATCGTGGAGGAAACTCCGATCCCCGCGGAACGGGTGCGCTACCGCGATGGCCCCGGCTCGGCCTGGCGCGAACTATCGGAGATCTCGAAAGAAAGGCCCCTCGAGCTCGGCCCCGGCGCCCGGTTCGAGCTCTCGGTGAGCGAACCGCTCCCCGAGGACGCGAAGGAAGCGAAGGTCCGCCTCGAGCTCCAATCCATCGCGATCCCTCCGCTCGTATGGTTCGAGTTCACCGACAGCGTGCGTGAGGAAGGTCCCGCATGACGACGAACGCGCACCCCGTCCTGCTGACGAGCTTGGCCTCCGCGGTTCTCCTGGACGGGCGAGGGAATCTCGAGCTGATTCGGGAGACCCGCGGAGCGCCGGTCGATTGGGGAGGAGTCTACGCGCAGTCGGTTCGACTCACAGGTCCCTGGCGGCTCTCCCTCTGGATCGGAGGGTCCGAGTTCGAGCTGCCGGCGACCGCGATCGCCTCCGAATCGACGAACGGGATCTGGCGGAGCCACCATCGCCGGGGACCGATCGAGGTCGAACAGATCGTCGCCCCGCTCGCCGACCCTCCGGGAGTAATCCGCACCCTGCGGATGACCGGCTCGGAAGCGGTTCCGGGACCGATCGTGGTGGAGAGCCGCTGGTCGCCGTATCTTCTCCCGGTCCTCATCGAAGGGATCCGTCCGCTCCTCTTTCACGCCGAGACCCACGGAGAGGAGCTCCGCGTCCGCCAACGGGAGTTCGGGCTTTCCTTCCGGTCGACGGTACTGCCCACCCGGCTCTATCTCAACCGCGGATCGTGGATCGGAGGGCACTTCGAGGGGCGTCTAGAGGAGGTCGCCTCGGAGCATGACCTCTCGGTGACTCCGGGCGGAACGGCGGAGATCACCTTCCTCGTCCACGGCGGGCTGGAGCGGGAGATCGGGCGCCGGAACGCCGTCGAACCCGCGCTCGAGGACCCGGGCGCGGCCGCGGAGTGGGTCGGAGCTGCGGACGCCGCGTGGAGCGAGAGAACTCCGGTCCTTCGTTTCCCCGATGCGCCCGAGCTCGAACGTGCGTACTCGCTCGCCCGCGATTCGCTGCGGCGCTTGTATGCCGCACCGGGGGAGGGGCTGAGCGGGTTGGTCGCGGGCTATCCGTGGTACTCCGCGATCTGGTGCCGGGACCTCGCCTGGATGCTCCCGGCGGTGCTCTGGCTCGGAGATAGCGACTGGGTCGAGCGCTCCCTGACCTCCGTCTTCCGCTACCAGTTGCACGCCGACGTTCCGATCCTGGGAGGGCGTCCCGGCGAGCTCCCCATGCAGATCGCCCCGGGCCCCATCTTTCTGTACGGAACGTCCGACACCACGCTGTACTACCCCGGACTCGTCGACCGGTTCGTTCGTCACTCCGGGCGGGCGGACGTTGCCCGGGCATGGAACGGAGTGCTCGAGCGGATCTTGAGCTGGGGCGAGGCCGGTACCGATCCAAAAACGGGACTCATCCGCAACGGGGGAGAGATTCACTCCGTCGGCGCAGTGAAGGCGTCGATGGCCCGCGTGCGCTACGGAATCGATGCCGCGGACACGACGATCTGGGACTCCACCGACCGACGGGACCACGCCATCGACGTTCAGGTCCTTTGGAACGAAGCGCTCCAGGCGGGAGCGCGATGGATCGCGAGAGGGTCGGACGACCCACGCGCGGCGCGATGGACCGCGATGGCCGACCGGGTCCGGGAAGCGGTCGGCCGCAGGTATCCCTGGCCCGAGGAGGGGTATCTCTTCGACTCCATCGACGCGAACGGACCGATACGCAAGGTGCGCCCGAACGCGCTGCGCGCGGTGAGCGCCGGCTGGTTCGATCCGAGGTTCTCCCGCTCGGTCGTGCATCGCGCCGCGCGGGGCGATCTCACGACGCCGTGGGGCGTTCGTACGCTCTCCTGCCTCCATGCAACGTACGACCCGGCGGCCTACCACGACGGGCAGGTGTGGACGATCGCGACCGCGTGGGCGGCGGACGCCGCGCTCATCGCGGGGGAGCGCGAGATCGGCATGGCCTACCTCGAAACCATCGCCCGCCGGATCGTGGAGGAGGGAGGGTACGCCAACGAATGCTATCGAGGCGACCGACCCGAGCCGTTCAACTCCTGCTTCTTGCTCGGGTTCAGCGTAGCGCCGTTCCTCACGGTGGTGTTCGAGCGATTATGGGGCCTTCGGATCGACGCTCCGCGCGTTCGTCTCGAGGTACGCCCGGCGTTCCCCGCGACGTGGACCTCGGCTTCGATTGCCGGGCTCCGGATCGGGGAAGGCACGATCGACCTCGATTGGTCCCCGTCGCGACTCGGTGTCCGATGGTCCGGCCCGACCGCCCTCACCGTCGTCACCCAGAACGGAGAAGGGTCGGTATCGAGCGACGCCCGTCGAGCGTTCGATCTTCCATCGAACGCGGGATCGCCGTAGGCACACTCGGTCCCTCGTGGGGAGTGTCGGAGGGGGGATTTGAACCCCCGGCCCCAGGATATCTCCCGGGACGGTCGATCGTCCCGCTATGAGTCCCGTGCTCTACCGGGCTGAGCCACTCCGACAAGGGTCATGGGCGAGGACGGTCGGTCCATCGCACGTCCGACTTCTAAGCTTCGGGCGCGGCTTCGCCCGCGGCCACGACGGGCTCCGGCGCCGCCGAGGGGATCGAGCTCGGGGGAGACTCGGGAGCCGGGGCCTCGTCGACGATCGTTCCGAGGACCACCGAGGCGCGAATCTCGATCTTCTTGAGGGGGTAGAGGGACTTCATGCCGTGCGCGAGGAGCTTGACAAGGTCTCCGCCGAGGATCTCGCGGACGAACTCGGCTCCCGATCGGAGCTTCGCCTCCTCGATGAGGATCGAGCGCATCTTGTGCCGCAATTCGGCGCGCAGCCGCGTTTGCAGGCGCTCCTCTCCGACGGCCACGGGCTTGAGAATGAACTGGACCCCGTCGCGCGTCGTCACGTCGACCGAGAGCTCGATCTTGGAGCGCTTACGTCGCGCGAGGCGTCGCACATAGTCGGAAGTGAGCGCATGGCCGATGAACTTCGTTTCGGCCACCCCATCCCCGCCGATCCGCTCGATCTGGAACTGGAGCTTGACGTGGGCCTTCGCGACGTCGGCCCCCCGGTCAGTTCCTCGAGGGTGGTCTCGAGCGTGCGTCCGATGATCTGATCGGGCTCGGTCGCGGTCGTTTCCCCCAGTTCGGCGTGCTGGAAGAGGCCCGGGGCCCGGACCTTGAACCACTGCTTGGACCGCCACTTGTCCTTGACCGTCCGGGCCAGGGTGGCTTTCCGCGGGGCTTCCTTCTCCGCCATGGGTCGCGGGGCGGCGAGCGGGGTACCCTACTTAACCATGTCGAGACCGAGGAGGCCCGTTCTCGGCGAGAAAACGATCCGGAAGCGCGGGTTCAACGCGGCGGCGCCCGGTTTATGAGATTTATGAATGCTCCGGGTGATGGCCCGGCAACTCCTGCCGACCCGGGGCGACCGCCGCCCGCGCGCGCCCGGACCGACCAGAAACACGGGGTAGGAGCATGGAAGGGACCCGCGAAGCACCCGCTCCACCCGCCGGATTCCGGACGGTCCTGAAGAACCGGCAGTATCTCCTCTTCCTCGCCTCGGCCAACTCCTCCGCGGTAGGCTACTCCGTCTACGCGATCTCGATCGTCTGGCTCGCCTATTCCGTTTCGGGCAGCCTTTTGGTCGTCGGGGCGGCCCTGTTCATCGAGTACGCGGCGTACACCGCCACCTTCCTGCTCGCACCGCTGGTCGATCGGGCCCGCAACATGCGCACGATCTTCCTCGTATGCTACCCGATCCAGGCCGCGGCGGCGGCCGCTCTCGGGATCGGGTTCCACGAGGGGGTCCTCTCCGTCGGCCTGCTCCTCTCGTTCGTGGCGCTGATATCGATCCTATGGGACCTGCCCTGGGCCGCGGCGAACGCCGCCCCGGGCGTGCTCCTCCGACCGGAGGAGCAGTTCGCGGCCCAGGGGGTGGCGGAGGCCGTCGGGGGGGCGAACAGCATCGCGGGGTTTGCCGTCGGCGGGGCTCTGATCCTAGTGGTGGGTCCTCAGGGTGGGATGTACCTGTACGCCGGCCTGCTCGTGGTCGGAGCGCTGCTCGCGATCCCGCTGCACATCCCGGGACACGCAAAGGAAGGCGAGAGCTTCGGGGAAAGCTTCCGTGACGGGTGGCGCGAGATCTTTTCCGGGCCGGGTCGGCCGCTCCTCCAGCTCGCAACGATGGACTCGATCGTCGGCTTCTTCACTTCGGCGCCGGCGCTGCTGATCACGCTGCTCGCGAGCGTGACGTACGCTGCATCGGCCGCGTCCGGCTACGCCCTGCTGTTCACGGCCGAGGTGGTTGGAGGGGTCGCCTCGGGTCTCGTGCTGGGGCGGCTCAACCCGCGCGGACGGATCGGTACGGTACTGATCGGGTCGCTGTTCGCCGCCGCGGCCATGTTCGTTCTCGCCGTGAACCTACCGCCGATCGTGGCGCTGGGCGCGATCGCGTGGTTCGCGATCGGCTTCGCCACTACGGCCTATATGAACGCGAAGTACGCCTTCCTGCGGGGCGCGGTCCCGAAGGACCGACTCGGCCGCGTGGTGTCGAACATGTACCTGTTTCCAGGGATCGCCGCCTCGATCGGAGCGCTCGTGATCGGCGACGCGGCGGGCAGCGGGAATCCCTGGATGCTGGGGATCCTGATCGCCTCCGGGTTCGTCGCGGCCGGGGTGGTGGGACTGTGGATGCCTCAGGTCCGGGCCTTGCGCTACTGAACTACGGGGCCCGAGCGCATCCGAATCGAGAGGCGAAAGTACATATTTCAACCCCAACTCCGCACCTCCGTGTCCGTTTCTCCATCCGAACCGCCGAGCGCCCCGCCCCGCGTGGGAGCCCGGAGCACTGCCGCCGAACTGCGCGCCGGCCGTGGAACGGTTCAAAGCCCCGGCGAGCGCCTACGCGCCCGGATCCTGGAGCGGCTGCGCGCCTCCGAAGCGAAGGGCGAGGATCGAATCACGGGGCTCGCCTCCCTCTTCCCGCACACGGTGCTCCCCGCGTCCACCTACGACGATCTGGTCACGGCGCTCGTTTCGGGAGCTCACGTGCTCTTCTTCGGACCCTCGGGGGCGGGCAAGACCAGCCTCGCGCGCGACGTGTGGGAGCTGTTCCCGAAGGAGGCGTGGGTCGTCGAGGGGTGCCCCGTCCTCGACCACCCGCTCGGTCTCACCGACCCGGCCACCGCGCTTCGGTTTCCCCCGTGCCCGATCTGCGTGCGCCGGTTCTCTCCGTCCGGCGACCCGGGTTCCTTCGATCCGGCGTCGGTCGACGCGACCCAGGTCCCGGCCGTCTACGCGCACCTGCGGGAAGGATTCGGGTTCGCGCGGCTGCAGGGCAGCTCGGAGGTGTTCCCGGACCATCTGACCGGGAACGTCAACCTGCGAAAGCTCGAGGAGATCGGCGACCCCATGAGCCCGCTCGTCATGGAGCCGGGCAAACTCCTCCAGGCGAATCGAGGCATCCTATTGGTCGACGAGATCGGCAAGCTTCCGCTCGGGACGCAGAACGTGCTCCTGCAAGCTCTCCAGGAGGGTACGGTCACCCCCTCCAAGTCCCGGGAGACCTTCCCCGCGGTGTTCATCGCCGTCGCGACCTCGAACCTCTCCGATCTCGACAACATCAACGACCCGCTCTCCGATCGCCTGACGAGCCTGCACGTCGGCTACAACCCCCACCATGCCGACAACCGCCGGATCGTCGCAATCGGGCGATCCGAGGCGCTGAAGACCTACGTACCCGAGATCCTGGTCGACGCCGGAATCCGAGTCATCGAATCCTGGCGGCTGAGGTCGAGCGACGACAACCCGGACATCGGCGAGGTCGGATCCAACCGGACCCTGATCGACGTGGGCGCGCGTACGTCGGCGATCGCCACCTTGAACGGCCGCTCGATCCCGGGGCCGGAGGATCTCAAGGCCGGTCTCCTCCACGCGATGCGAGGTCGGATCCGTGCGCGCAGTGGAGAGTCGTTCCACCAGAACGTGCGCCGCATTACCGAGTTCATCGATCAGTATCTCGACCCGGCGGTCAAGCGCAGCGCAGGGATCTACTGGTGTCGGTTCTATCGCGGGGTCCTGAAGGAGAGCACCGTCGAAGGAGAGGCGGTGGTCGCGGAGGGACGCCGTCTCCAGGACGATGCCGAGCTCCAGAGCCAGCTGGCGGGCACGACGGGAACCTTCCCTCGATTCCACCGCTTCCTCGACTATGTGACGGACCGCGAAGGCGCGCCGGCTGCGCCGGGGAACGTCGAGGCGGCGATCGCCGAGTTCCGGCTGCTCGACCGCTACTCCCTCTTCTCCTGCAAGGAGGAGGCCGACGACGACGCCCCCCTCCAGTGAAGCGGTCGAACTTCCCGACTGCGAGCAGTTCGTCGACGACGTCACTTCGGACGATCTCCTCGACGCGGTCGATTCGGCCGCGCTCGCCCGCGCGCTCGCCGAGCATGGCGTAGCCGGCGCCCACGATCTCCTTCGACGCTCGGCCGACCGCGAAGGGGAGCTGGCCCGGCGCCTCGCGCGCATGCGCGAGCGCCTCCGCCGGCAGGCCGAGCGTCAGGCGCACCGGGTCGCCGATCAGTACGATCATCGTCTCGAGGAGCTCCAGTTCGCCGAACACCGCTCGCAGGAGGAGATCAATCGAGAGATCGCCGCGCTCGAGGAGCGGCTGCGCGCGGCGCGGGCGGGGCGCTCGACGTTCACATTGCCGGAGTTCCTCCCCGACGTGACGGCGGCGCTCCTGGTTCCCGACGCTTCCTGGAATCAGCCTCCTCCACGCCCCTCGATCTGGGCACGGATCCGAGCGTGGTTCGCCGCGTTCTTCGGACGCCTGTTCGGCCGTCACAAGAAGATGGCCCCCCACAGGGAAGGACGCCGGATCCCGATCGCCCGGCTCTCTCCGGACGGACGGACGCTCGGGCCGTCGGAGTTCGCGGAAGCGCTCTCCCAGCTGAGCCCGGACGAGGCCCAGGACCTCGGACAACGTGTGGCCGGCCGCCTCCAGCAACAGGAACGGGATCTCGAACGGACCGCGGAAGCGAAGCGCCGGGAGGCCGAGGCTCAGCGTCGCCGGCTCGGGGAGGAGCGCCGCGAGGCCGTGAAGCGGGCCGAGAGCGGGGTCGACCGTAGGGTACGGGAGGCCGAGGAGCGACGGGTCGATCGGGAGCTGCGCGAGCGCGGGTTCGTGGCCGAACGCGGCGGCGAGCTCGTCGTGACGTACGGCCTGATCGAACGGTTCGCACGCCTCCTGCTCGAAGAGGAGCGTCGCACGGCCCCCACGGACGTGCGGTTCGCTCTCGAGGGAGGCGCCCCCACCGGGGTCTACGAGAAGGCCCGGCTGCGGCAGTCGGTCGAGGTCGCGCACCTGGACGTCTCGAGCTCGCTGCTCGCGACGCGGCTCGCCGGGCAGAAACACATCGACGAGGCCACGAGCTACGTGTACCGCGAGGCGACGGGAGAGAGCGTCCACGTCGTCCTCGCCTTCGATCGTTCGGGCAGCATGGCCGAGGGCGGAAAGCTCGAGGCGGCGAAGAAGGCCCTCCTCGCGCTCTACGTCGCGGTCCGGCGAAAGTACCCGGCGGCGACGATCGACGTCCTGGCCTTCGAGAACGAGGTCAAGGTCCTCGATCTGGTCGAGCTGTGGGAGTGCACGCCCGGGGCGTTCACCAACACCGCCGAGGGTCTGGGGACCGCCTACCGGCTCTTGGCGAACTCGCGCGCGAGCCGACGCGAGGTCTATTTCATCACCGACGGTCTGCCCGAGGCCTACACGGACGCACTTGGGGTCGTCCACAGCGGACGGCTCGACCTCGCCATGGATCGGGCGCTCGCACGCGCCCGGGAGCTGGGCACGCTCGCTCCACTACGGTTCTCGATGATCCTGTTGAAGTCCGACCACCCCGAGTACGAGGCCGCGGCCCGCGCGATCACGCGCACCCTGAACGGGGAATTGATCGTCACGGATCCGCAGCATCTCGGGGTCGAGCTCCTCATCCGCTGGACCCGGGGGACCGAGACCGTCCGGCGGGTGACGACCCCCACGCCGATCGCCGAGCCTCCCCGAACGTCGCCGTCCTCCGCGCCGGGGCGCCGCCGGCGCGCCGACCGAAGGATGGGCGGATAGCTCCGCCGGCCCGGCCGCCTCCTTCCCCCGGGAGGAAGAGGACCTGTTTCCTCCCGCCGTCAATCTTTATCTTCCGAGGAGGGCCTACTTCTCGAGAGGGGGACGATGTCCGACTCTTCCGAGCAATCCCAGTTGCGCGAGCACCTGGCCGACATCAAGAAGGCAATCCACGGCCTGGGCCAGGACCTCTCGGTCGAGATCCAACATCTCGACCGCAGGATCGGCGAACTGAGCCAGCGCACCGGCATCGAGGCCGAGCGCGCCGGCGGCGATCTCAAACGGGACCTCACCCAATTCGGACGATCGATCGACGAAGGAGCCTCGCGCATCCCGGGGCAGGTCTCCTCCGTCGGACAACGGATCGGTATGGGCGCGAAGCAAGTCGCGGACACCACGGCCTCCACGGTCGTGAAGACCGCCCACCGGGCGAAGGAAGGGACCCAGGATGTCTTCGCGAGGGCCGCCGGGGTCAAGCGTACTCCGATGCGGGAGTGGTCCGCTCCCCCGGACGAAAAGGACCGTTAGCGGACGTTCCGAGACGAGCGTCCCCGGACGGGGCGGACGCGACGAACGGAGACGGTGCGGACCGCGCGGAGGCTGGTGAGTTCTCGACGGACCCGGTCGCGGGCGACGGCGAGGTACTCCGGATCGATGTCGAATCCGACGAACGGCACACCGAGGCGTGCCGCGGCGACGGCCGAGGCACCGATCCCCACGAAGGGATCGACCCAACGCCGGGTGCGCCGCACGCCGTGGAGCCGAACGCACCACTCGGGCAGCTCCGGTGGGAACGTCGCCGGGTGCGGCCGGTCCCGAGCCCGTCGCTGGATCGTCGGGTACGGCAGGAACCACGTGCTCCCGCGGCAACGTACGGCTTCGCGCGGCCGGCGCCACCGCGCGATGTTGCTCGGATCCTGGTAGGCGACCCCGATCGCGAGCCGGTCGAGGGGAACCTCGCCGGTCCGCGAAAAGTGGAAGACGTACTCCTGGGCGCTGTGCAGGAAGCGGTCGGAGCCGACCGGCTTGTAATGACCGAGCGCCAGGTCGCGTTCGAGGCCGCTCGCTCGGCTCGTGAATCGGCGATCGATGGCGATCGATTTGATCCAATGAACGACGTTCTGCAGAACGAAATGCTCGGAGACCTCGCGGGCCACGTCCAACGCGAACCACGGATCGCGGGGCGGGCTCCCGACGTTCAGGAAGAGGGAACCTCGGTCGGACAGGACCCGGTCGACCTGGACGGCGAACGCGCGGATCCAGCTCAGATACTCCACGCGCGGCAACCGATCGCGATAGCGACCGTACCGGATCCCGAGGTTGTACGGGGGCGACGTCGCGATGACGTCGACGGATGCGGGGGCGAGCCGGCGGGCGAGACCCACGAGGCAGTCCTCGTTCCACAGGACGATGTTGCCTCGGCGAGGAAGCGGGAGCCGTGCGAACGGCCGGTCTACGTTCCGGTCGGCCACGGGCCCTCTACACGGTGGGGCCGAGCGTCGGGTCGGTCCTGTCGAGCGTCTCGGCCGCGGCCCGTGCACGCGCGAGGGCGCCGATCGGGTCCCGGTAGTACTGCGCGATCGCGCGTCCGAACTCCAGGTAGGTGAACGTCCCATCGGGCCGAGCGCGGGTGGATCGGTGAGCCCAGAGCTCGAGAAGCTCGACGCGTCGGGCCAGCTCGCCCTCCACCTCAGCGAGCGCCTGGTTGCGCTCCCGCGCGATCCGCTCGAGCACGTAAGACTGCCCCGTCGAGTGGAACCGGTCGGCGTCCGCGTCCCAGACGTACGCCGCGTTCGTGATCAGCTCGCCGGTGTCGGAGTCGAGGCCGACGAGCTCGGTGATCGTCTGGACCCGACGGGCGCGGTCCTCACCGACCTGGATCTGCCGCTGGAGGATCACGAACCCGAGCGCGCCGAACAGCGCGCGGGGCAGCGAGATCGGCGGATTCTCCATCCGGTGGACCATCGCCTCCACGTCCTCGGCGTGGAAGGTGGTCAGGCACGTCTTTCCCGTGGCCATCGCCTGGAAGACGATGCAGGCCTCGGCACCGCGTACCTCACCGACCGTGAGGTACTGGGGGCGCTGGCGGAGCGCGGTCGACAACAGATCGAACATGTCGACCTCCCCCGGGGACTTCCCCGTGGTCGGGTTCGTCGGACCGACGCCGGAGCGCGTGACGAGCGCGACCCAGTTTTCGTGCGGCAGATTGATCTCGCGCGTATCCTCGATCGAAACGACCTTCATCGCGGGAGGCACGAACGACAACAGCGCGTTCAGGGTCGTCGTCTTGCCGCTGGCCGTCCCACCGCAGATCATCCCCGATCGGCCGCTCTCGACCGCGAGCCAGAGGTACGCCATCGGCTCCGCCCCCAGGGTTCCGAGACCAATCAGATCGACCGGGGTCAGCGGCCGTTCGCGGAACCGGCGGATCGTGAACGAGCTCCCCCGTGACGTCACGAAGGTGCCCAAGGTGGCATGCAGCCGGGCCCCCTCGGGAAGGGCCGCCTCGAGCATAGGAGATGCAGCGGAGAGGTGCCGGCCCGAGCGCTGGGCGAGCCAGACCACGAACCGATCGAGCTCGAGCGCCGTCGGGAAGCGAACGGTAGTACGGATCGATCCGTGGATGCGGTGGTGCACGTAGATCGGGATCCCGGCGCCATCGCACGAGATGTCCTCCACGGCGGGATCGTTCATCGGCCCGTCGATCGGCCCGTATCCCAGGAAGTCTCGTTCGAGGTAGTACGCCAGACGCTCCACGACCTCGGTGGAAAGCGGGGGGGTCGCCGACCGGAGGCAGTGGGCGGCGAGCGGACGGAAGGTCCGTCGCCGGATGTCACGGTTCGGTCCAATCCCGGACGGAAGCTCGTCGATGAGTCGATCGTGCACGCTCCGCAGCATGGCGGCCTCGGCCTCGGCGAGAACCGGTTCGATGACCTCGTACTGGTACTCCTCGGTCGCGGGCCGGTAGCGCACCCGTGTCGCTCCCCACGCCGGCTCCGGTGCGAGCAGCGCTCGGGGGGTCTCCCGTCCGCGGGGGACGCCCGGCCCGCGTCCGGTCGCCGCCGGCGAAGCGTCCGTTCGAGATTCGAAGAGGCTCATGCTAGCTCGTCCCCCCTACGATCGGAACGACGAATCGCATGACGGTCCATCCCACCGCGAGCAGGATCGTCGCGTTCAGGAAGCCGTCCACGAGGTGCCCCCGGTACAAGATCCCGGCGACCATCCCATCCCCCACGGCGTGGACGATGACCGCGACCAGCAGGGCGAGGGAGAGGGTCGCGACCAACGGAGCGGTGATGCCGAACCCGCTGTAGACCGCTCCGAAGGCGGCGGGGTTGGCCGTCAGCATTTGCGGCAGGAACACCGCCGCGAGCACGTAGATCGTGATCAGGAAGACACCGAACGCGAGGTAGACGACCGCCACGTACGTCAGCATCGACGCCCGGCGGCGTTCGACGGCGAGCTGTTCGGTCCGGGTGTCGTGGGCGACGCGCGTGAGCACGTCTCCATAGTTCCCTCCGGCCGCGTGCGCGCGGATCAAGATCGCGACGGCCTTGCGTACGATCGGCGTCGGGACTCGCAGCGCGAAGCGCTCGAGCGCGGTCGAGACGGGGACCCCCCATTCGATCTGGGCGGCCATCTTCCGGATCTCGGGGGTGAGCGGACCGTACCGACCGGCGGCGGCGACGGTAATCGCTTCGGGCAAGGTACGGCCGAAGCGTCCGGACTCCGCCACGTCCCGTAGGAAGTCCGGGAGGCGGCGCTCGAGCTCCTCTACGCGATGGAAGCGGATCGCGCTCGCCGCGCCGTACGGGCCGAGGAGCGCAAGGAGCCCCAGGACGAAAAAGTCCACCGCGGGGTTCCACCGGAGCCCCTCTCCCGGCCGCAACTGGATCGAAAGGATCCCCGCGGCGTTGAAGATCGCCACGGTCCACAATCCCGCGGCGACCGCGGCACCGACGTACAGGATGTGACGATCCCGGGCCACTTCCTCCGCCGCGACGTACGGCATCCCGGAGCGCAGCGCCCGGCGGCTCGTCCATCCGAACGGGGCGTCCTCGGCGCTCACAGTCGCTCCGAAAGGGCGTGGGAGATCACTCCGAAGGCGAGCTGGGTGGCCGGGATGAGGCCGAGGACGGTCGCCCAGAGGATCAGGATCAGCGCCGGGTTCGCCCCGTCGACCATCGAGAATACGGCCAGGATCACGATGAGGAAGAGCGGGAACGCCACGGCCACCGTCACGAACGCCTCGGCGAAGATCCCCATGCGCTCGAGCCCCTGCCGGCTCGAGATCGCGCCTTCCCGCTCGTACTGCTCGGACCTGTTCAGGAAGTACGGCTTGAGATCGCCGCCGCTCTCGGCCGTCGCCACCACCCCCTGGAGGAACTCCTGGAACCGGCGGGAGGGACTGCGACGCGCCGCGCTACGCAGCGCCGTGAGGATGTCGATCCCGAGCAGATCGGTGTCGCGCGCGATCCACGTCGCCTCCTCCGCGGCCTCCCCGTAGAGCGGTTGCTCCGCGAGCTCGCGGAAGATCTCGTCGACGCGAACGTCGGCGCAGCTCATCGCACTGACGAAGTTCACCGCAGAAGAGAGCTGCCGGTCGATCGCGTGTCCTCTCTGTCGGGCGCGGCTCGCCGGTTCGAAGGAGAGCGCGAGATACGCGAGCGCGGTGCCGGCGACCGCGACGAGGGCGCCGAGGCCGATCGCGAGGGACACCGGCTCGCGGACGGAGAGCCACCCCGAGAGGAGCCCTCCGAGAGCGACGCTTGCGACGGCCGCGACGAGCGTACCGGCAGAAACGAAGGCGAGATACTCCCGGCTGGTCCGTCCGATGTGGGCCTGCAACAGCGTCGATTCTAGCACTTCGTTCGGCGGGACGCGGGCGGCGTGCCGGCCGAAGACCCTCCAGGCCCAGCGTTCGAACGCGGTGAGCCGCGGCCGTTCGGTCCCAGCCACCGCCGGGGCCGCCTCCACCGTCCGATCGGCGATCGCCGGGATCATGGGCGCCCCTCTTCGGGCGAGGAACGTTCGATGCGCTCGAGAAGGGCCTTGGGGTCCCGGTAGTACTCCGTGATCGAGCGCCAGAGCTCCCGGTAGTCGGTGATCCGCCGATCGACGAGGTAGCGGATCACGCGGATCCGTCGCTCGAACTCGGCGCGCATCTCCTCCGAACTGCGGTGCGTCGCCACCGCCACGCGATCGAGCAGGTAGGAGTGACCTTGGAAGTGGAACGTATCCGTCGTCGGATCCCATTCGTAGACCGGGTTGGTGACAAGCTCGTTGGTCTCGGGTTCGAGGCGCACGATCTCGACGATCTGGAGGAGCCGACGGACGGTCCCGCGAGGGGTCGGGACCTGGGCCTCGATCGCGACCTGCCGCAAGGACGACAGAAGGACGCGGGGCACGTGGATAGGCGGGTTCTCCAGCCGCGCGACCATCGAGCGCACGCTGTCGGCGTGCATCGTGGAGTACGTGGCGTGCCCGGTCGCCATGGCTTGGAACATTGCGTACGCTTCGCGGCCGCGCACCTCACCGACCAGGATGTGGCTCGGGCGCTGGCGCAACGCCGCCCGCACCAGGTCGAACATGTCGACCTCCCCGAGACTCTTGCCGTCGGGGCCGCGGTCCCCGATCCCATCCCGGGTCGCAGCCGCGACCCAGTTCTCGTGCGGGAGGTGCAGTTCGCGCACATCCTCGATCGAGACGATCTTGGCGGACGGGGCGATGAACACGGCGATCGCGTTCAGCGTGCTGGTCTTACCGGCGCCGGGTCCCCCGCAGACGATCAACGATTCGCCGTACTCCGCGCCGAGCCAGAAGTAGGCGAGCATCTCCTCGTTCGCGGTACCCGAGAGGACGAGATCGACAGGCGTGAACGGGCGGTCGCGGAACCGCCGGATCGTGAAGCTCGCTCCGCGGCTCGTCACCTCGCGACCGTACGTTGCCTGGACCCGGTGGCCCTCGGGCGTGGTCCCATCGAGCATCGGCCGGGCGACGCTGAGCGATCGACCGCACCGCTGTCCGAGGAGGAGGACAAAGGAGTCGAGGGTGCTCTCGTCAGAGAAGCGAACGTTGGTGGGGATCGATTCGTACCGCGCGTGGAAGACGTAGAGCGGGACCCCGACGCCGTCGCAGGAGATGTCCTCGACCTCGGGATCCCGTACCATCGCGTCGATCGGACCGTACCCGAGGGCGTCGCGCACGAGACCGTGGACGATCCGCCCCCGGGCGTCGGACTCGAGCGCGCGGTGGTGAGCGTCGAGGTACTCCCCGGCACTGCGCTCGATCCGGTCGATACGCTCGTGCGCCGACCGAGGGCGACGCTCGCCGGGAAGGATGTGCGGAAGTGCCGCATGGAGTTCCTCCGCGATACGCGCTTCCTCCGAGGAGAGCGTCGCCTCGAGCACTTCGTACCGCGGGGTCTCGGTAGCCCGGTCGAGCAGCACTCGGACCGCACTGTAGGGCGGGTCGATCGCCGTCCGCTCGAGCACCCGTTCGCCATCGGAGGAATCGAGGGCGGATGGGACCAGGATCGTTCGACCCGCGCCACTCATCGCTCCTCCTACGTGAATCCGGCGCCAACCGCGATGTCGATCTCGGCGAGATAGAGCGTGCAGTAGCTCACGGAGGTGAGGGTCAGCAGGACCGTTCCGGCGCACCCGGCCGAGGGTCCGCTCAGCGTGTAGCCGCCCGAGGCGATCCCGGAGGCGGAAAGCGCGTTCGCGAGGTACGCCTCCCACGCACAGGCGTAGACCGAACCGATGCGCAGGCTCAGCTCGAAAGATGGGGCCGATCCGTTGACCCCGAAGAGGCCCTGGGTCGTGACGATCGAGCGGCCGAGCAGCGTGCTAGTCACGGGCTGGGTGCCCGGAGCGCTCGTGCTCCGCTGCGCCCCGAGTGCGGTGACGAGGACCAGGGCGAGGGAGGTGTTCCCGGGCACGTGGCGGAGCGAGAACAACGGAGAGAAATCGATCGTCGCGTTGGCCCCGTTCGGGACGCGGAGGACCGCGTCGTTCTGGAAGGCGAGCGTCTCCGGGCTCGCGTAGCGGTTCGGGAGGTTCATGGTGAGGGTCCCGGTCGACGCGTTCTCGACGTACGGAGTCGAGCCCGGACCGGCCGAGAGGGTCAGGTTCGCGTAGGAGGTCGCGCCGCCGTCCGTGAAGAGGAGCGACCCTTGGGTCGGGCTCGCCAGGACGGGAACCCCCGAGCTGCTCAGCGAGAACGGGACCGAGTAGACGGGGGAGGCTCCGAGCGAGTACTGGAGATCGACGTCGGCCTTGAACGAGGCCATCGACACTTCGCCGTTGTTGATCCAGGCGGTCTCGTTCTGATCCATCCAGACGGGGATCGTCTGGGTCAGGAACACCCCGAAGATCGTGAAGAAGATCACGACCACGAGCAACGCCCCGATCACCGTCGCCACGCCGCGCCGGGACCGGCGCAGGTGGCGAAACCGGCGATACCGACGTCTCTCGTGTGCGAGGTTGCTGCCCCCCATGGGGGTGGCCCGGCCCGGACCCTCCGTCCGAGCATACGAATCGACCCGATGCCGGTTATAAATATGTAAGGCGGGAGTGGAAGCGCGGTTTCGGCCCCAGCGCTAGATTTTTCTTGCGCGCGGGAATGACCTAACGATTACCGATGCCGGTTCAGGAGATCTCGCTCACTCTTCCGAACCGGCCCGGTGCCCTCGCTGGGGTCGCCCGGGTCCTCGCGAAGGAACGTATCAATCTCGCGGCGATCAGCGTCGACTCCACCCCCAGCCGCGGCCGGATCCGCCTCATCGTCAGCGACCCGGAGCGAGCCCACCGGCTCCTCGCGGAGGCCGAGTACGAGGTCGAGCTCCGCGAGATGCTCGTGATCCGCCTCGAGGACCGGGCGGGGATGTTCCTGAAGGTCCTGGAGACCCTCGCCCAGGAGAAGATCAACCTCCAGAGCGTGGCGATCCTGCTGGCGCGCGACAACGGTCGCGCCTTGGTCGCGCTCTCGGCGACGGACCTCGCGCGGGCGCGCAAGGTCCTCCAGCAGGCCGGCGTGATTCCCAGTACGCCGAGCAGCTGGTCAGCAACGCCGACCTGGTCGCCGCGGTGCCCACGATCCCCACGGAATCGGTCGGGTTCCTCATGTGAGGACCGTTCCCGCGCAAGCCTCTTGTGCGGGCGCTCTTCCTCAACCCCCGCGCGGTTGTGGTCTAGTGGTTAGGACGGTAGCTTCCCAAGCTACCTACTCGGGTTCAAATCCCGACAACCGCATCCCACCCCCGACCGACCGACCTTCGGCTTCGCCCATCCGAGCCTCCCGGGGAGGGCGCAGGACCCGGAGGTCAGTAGGCGGGCGTCAACCAGAATTCGTTGCCGTCGCGGTCGAGGAACTTCGCGACCCAACCCCAGGGGAACTCCTTGGGCGGCTGGGAGAACTTGACCCCTTTCTTCTTCAGCCGGGCGTAGACGGTCCGGATCGGCTCTCTCGTAACGAGCATGATGCCGGTGTTGCCCAGCTCCGACTTCTTCGGCTTGCGTCCGGGCCCTGCCATCTCGCACAGGTGGAGCCGGAAGGTCCGTCGGGGGTCGGTCACGGTCATCCAGTGCTCCTGGTCGTCATCCTTCACCCGGAATCCGAGCTTCTCGACGTACCATTTCGCGGCCTTCTTCCGGTCCCGAACTGCGACCGCCACCGATGTCAGCACAAGCGCCATGATCTCCCTCGAATCCGGACATGCCCCCAGGACCTTAGCCGTTCCCTGCCGGTCGAAGGGGCGGCCGGGCGCGCCCTCCGAGAACCGCCCAGGTCCTCGGAGTCCCGGCTGCCTGACTCGAACAGGCGACCTGAGGATGTCCACGGGGGCCGCCGGAGTACCGGCAGTCTCACCTACAGTCCCCCGCTCTACCACTGAGCTAAGCCGGGACGGGAACGACGAGCGGGGGTTGGCCTATAAAACTTGGCGTGCTGGCGCGTTCGAGGCGAGCGGAATGCGGATACTCGAGCATCGACGCCACGGGCAACGTCTCCCCGGCGGGACGCACCTGAGCGCCGAGGGGGTCCGGAGGGCCCGCATCGTCGGTAATTCGATCGGACCGTTCTACCGGGTCGTCACCTCTCCCCGGCCGCGCGCGATCGAAACCGCGGTGGCGATGGGCTTCGCGGTCGAGTATGAGATCCCCGAACTCGCCCGCTTCCCGGAGGACCTCGAACCGGCCGCGGGAGCCACCGACGGCGAACGGATTCCCTTCGGCGCTTGGGCCCGCGAGATCAAGCACAATCCCCGTTTGCGGGAGTATGCCGAGACGCAGGAGTTCCTGTGGCGCTCGGCGTTGGAGGGGGTCCCCGACGGCGGGAAGGTCCTCATGATCTCCCATGGAGGGATCATCGAGGTGGGCGCCCTTGGAGCTGACTTCGAGGAAGCGCGCGGCCTCGGAGATGGACTGCAGTACCTCGAAGGTGTCCGCCTGGAGTGGACCGGTACGAAGTGGGGCCGGATCGAGCTCGTACGGAACGAGGACGCGCCCTAGCGGATCGCCTCGTGCAGCCGCGCGGCGACCTCCGACGGGGTTCCCGCTGCATCGATAGGTCGTAGGCGCCCCCGGCGTCGGTAAAAATCGAGCAAGGGGGCGGTCTGCTCCGTGTACACTTTGAGCCGGACCGCTACGGCCTCGGGCCGATCGTCGGGCCGCTGGACGAGCTCGGTTGCGTCCCGATCGCAGCGGCCCGCGACCCGGGGGGGCTGGGTCTCCAGATTGTAGACTGTGTTGCATTTCGGACAGATCCGGCGCTGACCGAGCCGGGCGACGAGGACGTGGGACGGGATCTCGAAGGAGACGACGATCTCGCTCGGAGCGATCCCTTCGAGAGCCTCGGCCTGAGGGATCGTGCGGGGGAATCCATCGAGGAGATAGCCGGAGCGTGCATCGGGCTCGGCGAGCCGCTCGGCCAGCATCTTCAGCACGAGCGCATCGGGTACGAGCCGACCGGCGTCCATGAAGCCGCGCGCTTCTCGCCCGAGCACGGTCCCCGCGGCGACCGCCGCTCGCAGGATGTCGCCGGTGGAGAGGTGGGGGATCCCGAGTTCCTTCGCGAGCGCCGCCGCCTGCGTGCCCTTCCCCGCCCCCGGGGGTCCCAGGAATGCGATCCGGTGCACGCCCGCGACCATCGACTCGCGGCTAAATGCGTTGTGGCCGGGGGCGGTCACTCCACCCGGCTTCCGTCGAAGGTCCGGCCTTCGATGGCGCGTTCGAGGTTGGTGAGATCGCGCCCCTGCACGACGGCGAGGGGGATTTTCGCGCGGGCGAGGACGTTGACGGCGAGGTGATCGAACGGGAACTGCTGGCCAGCGGCCGAGGACGCTCCGGCATGGACCACCTCGCGGAATCGCTCCCACGAAAGTCGCTCTACCCGTTTCGCGCCCGGGTGCGTCCGGGGATCACGATCGTAGATCCCGTCGACGCTCGTCGCATTGACGATCCGGACGGCCCGCAGCCGGACGGCGAGCAGCGCGGCCACTCCGTCGGTGGTATGGCCCGGCTCGGTTCCTCCCATGATCACCAGCAGCCCCCGCTGGATCTCCTGCACGGCTGCGGCGACCGAGGTCGGGGGATGGGGCGGCGTCGGCGGTCCGATGCGCCCGGCCAGCAGGCGCGCATGTAGCCGGGTCACGTCGATGCCGATCTCATCCAGTTCGACCTCCGTCAGGCCCAGTTTCCGCCCCAGTTCGATGTACTGGCGCGCGGTGGACCCCCCACCGGTGGTGACGCCCATCGGTCGGCGCCTGCCGGCGCGGCGTAGCAGGTTCGCGAGGCGATCGAGGTAGCGCGCGTCCTCCTCCCCCGTCCAGATCACGGACCCCCCGATGGATACGACGACCGGGGCGGGTGTGGAGGATCCCATTGGCCTGCCGAGCCGTCCCGACACTTTACGGTTGTCGGCACAGGAGAGATTCAAGAGCGCGGAGGCCGTGGGCGCCGGCCGATGCAGGACCCGGTGGATGCGGCGAAAATAGCCGCCGCCCGTTCCGCCGTCGCGCGACTGGCCCCGGGGCCGGTGGCGTTGGGGACCGGCTCCACGGCCGCGTGGGCGGTGAAGGCGATCGCCGAACGGTTTCCCCACGGGCGCGGCTTCGAGTTCGTGTGCTCATCCCGGGCCACCGAGGATCTCGCCCGTTCCCTCGGACTCCCCGTCCGAGCCCTGCGGAAGGACGACCGGTTCACCGTCATGATCGACGGCGCCGACGAGGTCAGCGATGCGCTCGATCTGACGAAGGGGGGAGGGGGCGCGCTTCTCCGCGAAAAGCTCCTCGCCGTTCTCTCCGAAGAACTGATCATCATGGTCGACCCGAGCAAGCTGGTTCCCCGGCTCGGAGAGAAGGCCCCGATCCCGGTGGAGGTGATCCCGTTCGCCCGCGCGGTGCTCGCCGAACGGTTCCGCCAGGAAGGGTATGGGGTTCAGCTGCGCACGCTCCGCGAGGGAGCACCGTTCCTCACCGACAACGGCAACGAGGTCCTCGATCTGCATCCCTCCCGGCCCCTGGAGGATCCCCGGGCGACCGCTACCGCGCTCCGCGCGCCGGTGGGGGTGGTCGAGACCGGATTGTTCCCCGGCATGGCCCACCGGGTCGTGATCGGCTACCCGGACGGCCGGGTGGAGGAGCGGCTCGCCTCGGCCGCGGTGCGTCGGCGTTAAACGGCCCGGCGTTTCGCGAGGGCATCGATCGAAAGAACGAGAGGGAAGATCATGCAAGGGAAGTTTGTTCGGACGCGGGTCGACAACGGAGTCGGCTACATCGAGATCTCCAAGCCGAAGGCCAACACCTACGACCTCGGGATGATGCACGAGATCGACGCGGCCCTCGAGGAGCTGCGCTTCGACGAACAGACGAAGGTCATCGTCCTCACGAGCACGCTCGCCGGATTCTTCAGCGCGGGCGCCGACATCGAGATGCTCAAGAAAAGCCAGCCGGACTTCAAGGCGATGTTCTGCCTCTTCTGCCAGGAGACCCTCAACAAGTTCGCGCAGACCCCGAAGGTCGTCATCGCGGCGCTCCCCGGTCACACGGTCGGAGGCGGCCTCGAGATCGCGCTCGCGTGCGATCTGCGCATCATGGCGAAGGACTCCGGGAAGATCGGCCTACCCGAAGTGAACCTCGGAGTGC
The DNA here is from genome assembly GCA_963838955.1 of uncultured Thermoplasmata archaeon. Lineage (GTDB taxonomy): Archaea > Thermoplasmatota > Thermoplasmata > Lutacidiplasmatales > UBA184 > Lutacidiplasma. The sequence continues at coordinate 278,841 of CAWISZ010000002.1, forward strand.
TTCCCGGAACCGGCGGAACGCAGCGCCTTCCCCGCCTCATCGGTAGCTCCCGCGCCCTCGATCTGATGATCACCGGCCGGCTCCTCAGCCCGGACGAGGCGCTCGCAATGGGACTCGTCAACTATGTGTATCCTAAGGAGACGTTCGCCGCGGATGTCCAATCGTTCGCGAGCGGCCTCGCTCACGGTCCCTCGCGCGCGATCAGCCTGATCAAGCGGTCGGTCCAAGAGGGGGTCGAGATGCCGCTGAACTCGGGCCTCGCCCTCGAGCGGGAGCTCCAGAACCGACTGTTCATCACCGAGGACGCCAAGGAGGGGATCGCCTCCTACCTCGAGAAGCGCAAGCCCAACTTTAAGGGGCATTGACCGATTGACTCTACGCAAGGGGCCCGCGATGCGCTCACCGACCTCCCCCGGAACGGAAACGACCGCCTCGAACCCCGCGGCGAACGTCTCCAAGATCATCCAGGACGGTGGGACGGTCGAGCCCGTCCGCGAGATCCTCTGGGGCACGTCGGCGGGAGTCCGCAAGTACGAGACCGGGGAGGAGCTCCCCGGCGACATGCGCAAGCTCGTCATCCGGCTCATGGTCGTCCAGGCCGACACCGAGTTCGCATCGATCCAACAGCACCGACCCTGGCTCGACTCGGCCCCGACCCTCGAGGATCGGTGGATCGAGGCTCGGATCGTCGCGGACGAAGCTCGCCACGGGCTCCAGGCGTGCCGCGTCCTCCGCGATTTTGGGGAGGACGGCCAGAAGGACATCGACGAGCTGCTGACGAAGCGTGAGGGCGAGCACAAGCTCGACGCATTCAACATGAAGTTCGACCGCTGGAGCGACGTCGGCGCGTTCACCTGCCTCATCGACCGGGTCGGGGTCTACCAGATCCGTGCATTCCAGGAGTGCTCGTACGGCCCGCTCGCACGAGCGATGCCGCTGATGCTGTCGGAGGAGCAGCTCCACCTCAACTTCGGGTTCAGCGTGCTGCGTCGGATGGTGCAGTACGGGGCCAAGTACGTGGGCTCCAAGGAGGAGGCCCAGACCGCGGTCAACAAATGGTACCCGCGCGCGCTCGACATGTTCGGACACTCCAACTCCGACACGAGCCGCCGCGCGATCCAGTACGGTCTCAAACGCTGGACGAACGAGGAAGCGCGCGAGCGCTACATCCACGAGGTCACACCGCTCCTGACCTCAATCGGGCTCCAGGTGCCGGCGGCCGACTTCGACCGCCACATCCACTAGGCGAGGGGTCGCCCGCCGGGTCCCGGCCGGAGCAGCAACATCCTTCGAATCCCGGGGATCCTCGCGAGGCGACGGCGCACTCGCGACGCGTCCCGATCGAGGAGGAAGATGTGCAGGTGGGCGCCCGCGTCGTGGGTGTACGCGGCGACCGGACGCCCTTCCTCCTGGTTGAGCGACCGCACCTCCGCGAGGATCACCCGCGAGGCGACCGTGAGGTAGTCGAGCGACGGCACCGTCGTCTCGCAGACGTTGCGGAAACTGTCGCACTCCTCCATCACGAGCGGAAACAGGGTCGCTGCATCTCGGTCATGGATCGCCCGGATCATCCGTCGCATCCGCGCGGGTAGCTCGCGCTGACGCCGGGCGAAGTACGGCGAGGTGCGGACCGAGGTCTGCATCGCATCCGCCGAGCGGACGGATTTCGTCGGAGCGCCCTCGATGAGCACGACGAGATCGCGGAAGGAGGGCCAGTAGCGAGGCGGGTGGAGCGTCTGCGCGTAGCAGTCCCGGCCGTCCGCGCGCGTGCCGGCCCGCCATTCGACGAACCCTCCGAAGATCGAGCGCGAGGCGCTGCCCGATCCGTAGCGGGCGAGCTGGGAGAGCGCCCGGTCGGTGAGATCGATACCGGCCGCCGCGGTGCTCGCCCCCGCGAGCGCCGCGAAGCCGCTCGCGCTGCTCGCCATGCCGCTCGCCGTAGGGAAGTTGTTGGACGAGCGGACGAGCCCGCGCGTGTCGAGGTGCGCCATCGCCCGAACGCGATCGAGGAACGCCGAGACCGCCGCGAGCGGTCCGCCGCTCTGGATCGTACCATCGAGGACGAACCGGTCCTCGGACAGGGCGCGATCGAACACCACCGTCGTGCGCGTCCGGAGCCGATCGAGCGTGACCGAGAGCGAAGAGTTGTACGGGAGGGCCAGATCGGGATCCCGGACCCCCCAGTACTTCACCAGGGCGATGTTCGGGGCGGCCTCGTACGTTGCCCGGCCCGGGATCCCCCTCGCCATGCGCTCCTCCCCGAGGACAGCGCGCAGTACTTATCCACCACGGCGCCTCCTTCGGTCGATGGCGCGCCCGCCTGCGACACCGCGGCCCGTGGCGTACCGCTCTCCGCGCGATCTCGCGCGCGCGAACCGCCTCAGTGGCTTCCACCAGACGGTGGGGTTCCTCATCGATGCCGAACAGTCCGGGGTGGGGTACTGCACGGTCGCCGGGACGGTCGACCAGCGGCACTTGAACATTAACGGGGTCGTGCACGGTGGGGTCTACGCGACGATCCTCGACACCGCGATGGGTGGGGCCGTGGTCACCACCCTCGGGGAGGGCGAGACGACCGCGACCACGTCGCTCTACGTGGAGTTCTTGCGGGGGGCGCGCGAGGACGCCGTGCTACGTGCACGCGGCGACGTGCTCCGGCGGGGTCGGCACCTTGCGTTCGTGGAGGGGAACCTCTACGACGCGGAGGGCCACCGGCTCAGCCAAGCGCACGGCACCTGGTACATCTGGTCGGCGGACGAACCCCCCGCGTCCCTCCGGGCTCGCCCTACGCGCTCTTCTCCCCGAGCCGGCGGGCGACGTTCTCCGCGATCGTGAGCATCTCGAGCCCCTTCGCGGCTCCCCGGGCTCCCTCCGGGAACGGGTTCGTGGCGAAGAAGGTGCGAACCTCCTCGGCTCGCCCCAGGCCAAGTACGGGGATGAGGGGATAGAGGATCTCGGGCATGAACCCGGTGCCCCGGAAGAACTCGTTGAGCTCGGCCGCGTGGGCTTGCAGCCACGTCCACGTGACATCGCGAGAGCGTCGATTGAGACCGGCGTTGATCATGACGGTCCAGGCATGCCCGCGATTGATCTCCCCGCGCAGCGCGCTGTCGAGCGTCGCCTCGACGAGGTTCGGGTCGTCGCTCCAGCTGAGCGCGTTCTCGAGCCGAGCGGCTTCGCCCTCGGGCGGGTTCTGCGAGAGCCGCTGGCGGATCTCGTGGTGGGCGACCTCCCCTTCGGTGCGGGACCGGCCGATCGCCACGGCGCCTCGCAGGTCGGGGTCGAGCCGCTCCCATTCGACAAACAGTTCGGAGAGTTCCCGGGCGAAGCCCGGGTCGAGCATGGCGCGCGTGAGGGAAAGGCTCTCGCGCAGCACGCCCGTCCCGATCGGTTCGCGGAGTTGGGCGCGTGGGCCGATGCGATGGAACTGATCCGCGAGGAACGAGCGAGCGAGATCGGAGACCGCCACCGCATCGGGAGCGTACATCCCAAAGGCGCGCAGCGCCGAGCTCACCGAGCCGACGACCACGTAGTCCTCGCACGAGGAAAGGGCGCGCGCGAATCGGGTGAAGGTCTCGAACGGGACCTCCCCCGAGAGGACGAACGCGTAGAGGTCCTCCATGACGATCCACTTCTCGGCCATCGGTCGCTCGGCGAACGTGGGTAGGAGGTGGGCATAGAGGGCGGGGTCGTAGAGCACGCGATAGAATCCGACGGCCCCTCGGTTGAGATGGACGGGCACCTCCGCCGGCACCGGCAGCACGCGCCGCTCGGAATCGAACCGGATGCGCTCGGTCCGACCGTTCACGTCGATCACCATCGGGATCTTCCAGACGCCTCGTTCATGGACGCCGTCGAAGCGGTACCGACGTTGGCGCAGCTCGATGCCCGCGGATACCCGACGTCCCTCCACGACCGGTAGGCCGGCCCGCTCGATCCACGGCCCGAGGATCTCCGGGATGGGCTCGTGCGAGGCGCGGGCGAGGGCCTCCCATAGATCGGTCGTCCGCGCGTTCTGCCAGCGGTGGCGGGTGAGATAGTCGGTGACCCCGCGCCGGAACGCGTCCTCTCCGAGGTAGGCCTCGATCATGCGGAGCACGCTCGCCCCCTTTCCGTAGCTGATCGCGGGATCGAAGACCTGGTTGATCTCGTCCGGGTTCGCGACCGGTACGCTGACGGGGACCGTGGAGTGGAGCGAGTCGCTCCGCAGGCCGGGTCCCATGTAGAGGGTGAAGAACTCGTTCATCGCCTCCTCTTCGGGAGCGAGCCGGTCGACCGCCCGGAAGCCCATCCAGGTCGCGAAGCTCTCGTTGAGCCAAATGTCCGTCCACCAGTACATCGTGACGAGGTTCCCGAACCACTGGTGGGCCAGCTCGTGCGCGATGGTCTCGAACGTCCGACGTCGATCGAGCGTTCCGGAACGCTCCGTAACGAGCAGCTGCATGTCGCGGAAGCTGATCGCCCCCCAGTTCTCCATGGCCCCGAACGGGTGCTCCGGAACCCCGATCAGATCGAGCTTGGGCAGCGGGTACTCGATCCCGTAGTACTCCTCGAAGGCGTGGAGGAGCCGACCGGTGACGTTGAGCGCGAAGGCGGCGGCGGGTCTGCTACCGCGCGCGGTGAGAACCGCGATAGCGACGCGCCCCGATCGATCCTCCACGCGCTCGAACGGTCCGATGCCGACATAGAACAGGTACGTCGCCATCGGCGGCGTGGGAGCGAACTTCCAGAGGCGGCGAGAGCCGTCCGTCGTGACCTTCTCCGGGGGGGTGTTCGAGACGACGTCCTGTGCCTCGTCCGTCGCGATCGTGGTGAGGAATCTCGCCTTGCGGTCCGGGCGATCGAAGCATGGGAAGATCTTCCGAGCCCCGGTGGCTTCGCACTGACTGACGAGCGCGTATCCGTCGGCGAACTTGGACCGGTAGAGTCCCATCAGGTTCGTAGGGTCGACGACCCCCTCGAACTCGATCCGGACCCGAGCGCGCGGGCCGGGTCGGGGGATGACGACGTGCAGGAGGTTCGTCGCGCTGTCCCGGTGATGGGTCGCGGGGAGTCCTTCGACCCAGGCTCCGCGGACGCCCAACCGCTCGCAGTCGAGGGAAATCCGTTCGTGCGCCGGCACGATGTCGAATTCGATCGTTCCCGTCCAGCGCTGTCCGGCGAAGTCCACGTCCAAGTGCAATCGGTACTCGTCGACCTGGGGAGGGTCCGCCTGTCCGATCATCGGTGATCCGCGCTCCCGGGGCGCCGAAGGCGTCGGCCGGCAGCGACGGACGGGTGCAGTTCCCGGGTGGGATGATGATTTCGATGGGCCCCCCATCCGATTCGGTCCGTGTTATACCCATCTCCGGGATGGCGGGGCGGCATTGGGAGCGCATCGGCGATGAAGGTCGGGATTCTCGGGAGCGGCGACGTCGCACGCAGTCTCGCGAAAGGATTCCTCGCGACGGGGCATGGGGTGCGGCTGGGAAGCCGATCCGGTCAGAAGGAGGAGCTCGCCCAATGGATCTCCGCCGAGAAGCTCTCCGTGAGCCAAGGAACCTTCGGCGCTACGGCGGAGTGGGGCGAGATGGTCGTCGTCGCGACGCATGGCATGACGACCGAGCTCGTCGTCCGGAGCGCCGGGGTCGATCACTTCGCGGGCAAGGTCGTGATCGACGTGACGAACCCGCTCCTCATGCGACCGGACGGCCCCCCCACGCTGGGAATCTCAGGGGGCGACTCGGCTGGCGAGCAGCTCCAACGGATCCTCCCCGACGCCCACGTGGTCAAGGCGTTCAACATCATCGGCGACACGTCCTTCTTCCGCCCCGACTTCCCCGACGGGCCGCCGGACATGTTCATCTGCGGGAACGAGCGCCGGTGCGAAATCGACGGTGACGCAGCTTCTCCACGACTTCGGGTGGACGTCGGTGATCGACATCGGCGGGATCGCGGGGTCGCGCGAGCTCGAGTCGCTGTGCATCCTCTGGGTGAAGTCGGTGATGGCCCTCGGGAGCCGCTCGATCGCCTTCCGCCTCCTCCGAAAGTGAGTCCACCAGCCCGTGGAGAAAAGCCCCGGCGCGGCGGCCATGAACGTTAAATAGCGAAGCTCGGTGGTCCGTCCGGCTGACGGTCAAAGCGGTGGGGAAACACCCGGTCCCATTCCGAACCCGGCAGTTAAGCCCACTGGCGTTCCGCGAGGTACTGAAGTGCGCGAGCCTACGGGAAGCGTGGAAAGCTGTCAGCCTCTCCCCGGGTACCGGGGATCGACACCCCTAGACGAGCGGTCTTAGAGCGACCGCAATCCAGGTCTCGAACGATAGGGATCGAGCCATCGCGAGGGAAACAGTGGCGGGGAGCGCAGGACCCATGCCATCGGTTCCGCCCGAGTCCCGCCGTCCCCCGGTCCTCCTCCACGAGGAGAAGGGGCTGCACCGCTTTCGGATCGGCGCGTGGGCCGGCCTCATCGGGGTGGTGCTCGCGATCGTCCTTCCGCTCGCGCTCCTCTGGCTGGCAGCCCACGGCCCCGCAGGCGTCTTCACGCTCGACTCGACCCTTCTGCAGTACACCAACTGGCTCGTAATCGCGGGGGCCCTGTTGTTCCTCCTCTCCCTGATGATGTACCGATGGGGGTTCAGTGCGCTCCGCAAGGCGGACTCCCGGTTCAACGTCGCCATCGCCCTGTGCTGGATCGGGTCGATCGGCTTCATCCTCGTGGTCGTCATCGCCTCGTACTTTCAGGGGTCGCTAGGCTCGATCAGCGCCTGCATCCACGGGCAGCCCACCTCGATCCTCTCCTGCCTGAACAAGCTGAGCCCGCTCGGCGCGGCGACCGCGGCCATCGGGTTCTGGCTCGGTTGGATTGGGAGCCTCGGTGTCGTCATCGGGCTGGTGCTCGGGGGAGGTCGGATCTCCTCCGTCCTACTGACAGTCGGAGGCGTGCTCTACACCCTTCTCCTCGTCGTCCTGGTGCTCCCGTTCGCGAGCCAGCTCACGCACATTCCCGGCCTCGAGTACATCGTGGTCCTCGCGCCGCTCTTCGGCATCCTCGCACCCATCTTCGTTCTCGGAGGAGCGCATCGAGCGGAAGAGACGATGGCCACCGGTTGATCCACCCTCGCCGATCGCGTTCCAACAAACCCTAAGTGCGACAGGTCCCGTCACGCCCCGTGTACCTCGGCGCGCACATCGGGATTGCCGAGGGGTTGGCGAATGCGCCCAGCCGAGGGCGGCAGATCGGCTGCGAGGCGATCCAGATATTCTCCAAGAGCCCGCAGATGTGGGCCGGTCCGCCGATCGCACCCGAGGCGGCCCGGCAGTACCGCGATGCCGTGGTGCGGGAAGGGCTCCGGGCGACGGCCGTGCACCACGGCTATCTACTCAATCTCGCCAGCCCGAAGCCCGCGATGCTCAAGCAGTCCCGCCGGGCGTTTCTCGATGAGATCGAGCGCGCGGAGCTCCTGGGAGCGGACGGGCTGATATTCCATCCCGGGGCGCATACCGGCTCCGGGGTCGAGGCCGGGATCGCTTCGATCACGGCGAATTTGAACGATGCCTTCCTCGCGACGCCGGGCGTGCACGTGCGCGCGCTGCTCGAGAACTCCGCGGGCCAGGGTACGACCCTCTGCTCTAATTTCGAGGAGCTCCAAGCGATCCTCGCCGGTCTCCAAGCCCCGGCCCGCGCGGGGGTCACCCTGGACACCTGCCACCTGTTCGCGGCGGGGTTCGATTTTCGCACGGCGGAGGGATACGGGGCGCTCATCGATCGCATCCGGGCCACGATCGGGGTCGAGCAAGTGCGTGCGTTCCATCTGAACGACGCGAAATCCGCGCTCGGCTCCCACCTCGATCGCCACGAGAACATCGGGAAGGGGGAGATCGGGCTCGAAGGGTTCCGTCACCTCGTCAACGACCCGCGCTGGATGTCGGTCCCCGGGTACCTCGAGACCCCGCTCGATGAGGATGGGTACGCGCGCTACGCGACCGATCTCCGTACCTTGACCGCACTTCGATCGCGCACGTCCCCCGGGTCCACCGCCGAACGACCGACCCGCCGTGCGCCCTCGCGACGTGCCTCTCCGGTCCGGTAGAACGCTCCCCGCCGCCCGCGCTCCGTGCGGTCTTCGGGCAGAGTGTCGAGGACGGGCCCGATCGACCGCACGGGGACATGACCCGCGTATTCTCCCCGACCCAAGCGCTCCTCGTGGCCAAGGTCGGCGCGGCCTACGTCAGCCCGTTCATCGGTCGCCTCGACGACCGGAGCGAGAACGGCACGGACCTCGTCCGCGACATCCGGACGATCTACCGCAACTACGAGTGCCCGACCGAGGTCGTGGTCGCCAGCGGGCGCTATCCGGTGCCCGTACCCGGTGCGGCCCGGCTCCGTGCGGACATCGCCCGATGCCGCACGCCGTGATTATGGAGAAGCTTCCCCTCCACCCCCTCGCGGACCTCGGGCTGGCCCGGTTCCTCAAGGACTGGGAAAGGGTCCCGAAGTAGGGCCGCGCCCGCGTTATATCGCCCACCCGCCATCGGCCCACCACCGTGACCGACCGCCCGCTCTATGCGAAGTATCTCGAGCTCACGCGGGAGGCGCTTGAGCGCGTGCGACCCGCCGCCCCCTCTCGTTCGTACCTCGCGGGCGCCGCCGACGATTACCTGGCCATGGCCAAGGCGTACTTCGCGGACGCCGAGCATTTCGTGGAGAAGGGAGATCTCGATCGGGCACTGGCCGCCGCGAGCTACGCGCACGCGTGGCTCGATGCCGGCGTGCGGCTCGGGATTCTGGATGGAGGGAACGACGATGCCCGGTTCACGCTCTTCCGCTAGACCAACGCGACGTCTGGCGGGCGTGCCGGAGCCGGTCGTCCGGAGCATCGAGATCCATCTCCGGGACCGGGAACGCCGACGCGAGGATCTGGACGCGCGCGCCCGGCGTCTGCGCCGCCACGCCCAGGGAACCATGATCGAGCTGCACGGCGGAGCTGCCTCGGCGGCCGATCTGCGCACGCTCCGGGAGGAGACGCGGGCGCTCGCCCAGTATCTCGACCACGGAGCTCGCGTGGACGCATCGCTCGCCCGCGACGCGTTCCAGGAGGCGAGCGAGGCGCTCCTCCTCGCGGCGATCGTATCCGGCCGACGTCTGCCGTCTCCGACCGAGATCGGGGTCGACGTCGAGTCCTACCTGCTCGGCCTCGGCGACGTCGTCGGGGAAGTGCGCCGTCTCGCGCTCGATCGACTCGCGGCCGACGACCTCGACCGGGCCGAGGCGTATCTCGAGCTCATGGCGAGCCTCTACTATACCTTGATGCGTTTCGACACTACCCGGGCGATCGTGCCGCTCAAGCCCAAACAGGATATGGCGAGGAGCCTGCTCGAACGAACCCGCGGCGAGGTCGTCATGGCCCGGGTCGGGGCGCGCAATCGTCTCCCGGGCGCTGATCGTGCGGAGGCGCCGTGAGCCCGAGCGCGGACCATCCCCCTCGCCGCACCATCGCGGTGATCGGCGGGAGCGGTCTCTCGGGGATCTTCACCGGGGCGAGCAAGAGCCACCGGATCTCGACGCCGTGGGGAGCCCCGTCGGCTCCGATCGAGGAGGGCGAGGTCGGAGGCGTTCGGACCCTGTTTCTCCCGCGGCACGGGGCCGGCCACACCATTCCACCGCACCGGGTGAACTATCGGGCCAACATCGACGCGCTCCGGGCGCTCGGCGCGGACGCGATCGTGACGGTGAGCTCCGTCGGCTCGCTCCGGGAGGAGCTCGCTCCGGGCACGTTCGTTCTGCCCCGTCAGTTCGTCGACTTCACGAAGTTGAGACCGACGACGTTCCACGACGGGGGTCGGGTCTATCACGTATCGATGGCCGACCCGTTCTGCCCAGACCTCCTCGCCCGGGCCGCCGCGACCGGCCGGGAACTCGCGAGCCCGTTCGCGGAAGGCTTGACGTACGTGTGCGTCGAGGGCCCGCGCTTTTCCACGCGAGCCGAGTCGAAGTTCTTCCGCGGGTTCGCGGACATCATCGGAATGACCTTGGTGCCCGAGGTCACGCTCGCGCGCGAGCGATGCTTGTGCTATGCCTGCCTTGCCATGGTGACCGACTACGACGTGTGGGCGGAGCATCCGGTCGAGATGCGCGAAATCATCGAGACCACGAACCGCAATGTCGAGCGGATGCGCAAGATCCTTTCTGCGCTGATTCCGCGGCTCGCTCGAGCCCCGACGTGCGCGTGCGCGCACGCGCTCGATCAAGCTGGGCTCTAAGGATCGGCCGCTTCACGCGTGCGGCGGGCCCGCGCGGACCGTGATGGGGATGGCATCCGCCGCGAACTCGCGTTCGGCGATCTCGACCGGATCGATCATCGTGGGAGGAAGCTCGATCAGGATGGGGGCACCGAGGGAGATCTGAAGGGCTCGGGCACCGAGGATGCGCGCTCGCTCGAACCGGGTGAAATCTGCCGGCCCCTTCGGCGATGCAGGAGCAGCGGTGGTCACGACAACATCTCCGAGGGCCGCGACGGGAGTAGCGGCCATCAAGTACTCATCCACCTGGGCGAGCCTACTTAGCATTTGCTAGGACCCGGAAGTCGTCTGGAGTCCAGGAATTAGTTCCGTGCGCGAGCGAGAGCGGCGAGCACCTGCCCTGGGGTGGCCGCTGCCGCCGCGGGAGGGGGTCCAGGGGGAGGTCCGCTATCGGTGCCTCGGGCTCCCTCGCCGTGACCAGGCTTACCGACCGGCGCATCGAATGGCTCATCCGTCAAACCGAACGCAAGGCCCTTCCCCACGAGACCGTCGGGCAGATGGCAGCGCGTTGGGGGGTGACCCCTCGTTGGCTTCGCAAGCTCCTTCAGCGGTGGCGCGAGTCGGGGGTCGTACCCCGCCTCAATCCTCGTCGACGGCCACCCGGACCCCCGCTGACCCACGAGCAGAGGCGCCAGATCACCGAGGAGTGGTGCCGCGGCCCTCGAGGAGCGACGAAGCTCTACAAGGCCCTCGCTCGCCGAGGAATCCACATCCCGAAGATGCAGATCTACCGCTTTGGGAAGATCCAGGGCTGGGTCGTCCCGAACCCACGCAAGCAGCGCCGACGGCGCTACATCCGCTACGAGCGGGAGCACTCGGGATCGTTGGTCCACGGGGACTTCCACCGCACGTCAGAGAGCCACCCACACTGCATCCTCTGGATGGACGATGCGAGTCGAATGATCCTGGCGGGAGGGGAGTTCGCCGAGGAGACGGCGGCGGCCGCGATCGCCACCTTGGAGGCGGCCCGTCGACGGGCGGCGACGTGGGGTCTGGAGATACGGGAGGCGAACACGGACCGGGGCCCTCAGTTCTTCGCGAACAAGGGCGAGGTCCCAAGCTCGGCGCACACTCAGTTCGGACAGTACCTGACGTCACGGGGCATCCGCCACGTGGTGAGCCGCGTGAACCATCCTCAAACGAACGGAAAGCTGGAGCGCTTCTGGCGGGAGTACGATCGGCACCGATGGCGGTATGCCACGCTCGAAGAGTTCATCGAGTGGCACAACGACCAGGTGCACGAGAGCCTCTGGGTCGAGATCCACGAGACGCCGCGGGAAGCGTGGCAGAGGAAGATGCCGGTCGAGACGCAGCTCGGCCAGTTCCTCCGTCGGATCGAGAGTGGGACGGTCGAAGCATGACGCTCCCCCCGAACCCCCCTCCTTCAAGAAGGGGAACTAATAACCGGACTCTACAAGGACCCGGAAGTCGTCTGGAGTCCAGGAATTAGTTCCGTGCGCGAGCGAGAGCGGCGAGCACCTGCCCTGGGGTGGCCGCTGCCGCCGCGGGAGGGGGTCCAGGGGGAGGTCCGCTATCGGTGCCTCGGGCTCCCTCGCCGTGACCAGGCTTACCGACCGGCGCATCGAATGGCTCATCCGTCAAACCGAACGCAAGGCCCTTCCCCACGAGACCGTCGGGCAGATGGCAGCGCGTTGGGGGGTGACCCCTCGTTGGCTTCGCAAGCTCCTTCAGCGGTGGCGCGAGTCGGGGGTCGTGCCCCGCCTCAATCCTCGTCGACGGCCACCCGGACCCCCGCTGACCCACGAGCAGAGGCGCCAGATCACCGAGGAGTGGTGCCGCGGCCCTCGAGGAGCGACGAAGCTCTACAAGGCCCTCGCTCGCCGAGGAATCCACATCCCGAAGATGCAGATCTACCGCTTTGGGAAGATCCAGGGCTGGGTCGTCCCGAACCCACGCAAGCAGCGCCGACGGCGCTACATCCGCTACGAGCGGGAGCACTCGGGATCGTTGGTCCACGGGGACTTCCACCGCACGTCAGAGAGCCACCCACACTGCATCCTCTGGATGGACGATGCGAGTCGAATGATCCTGGCGGGAGGGGAGTTCGCCGAGGAGACGGCGGCGGCCGCGATCGCCACCTTGGAGGCGGCCCGTCGACGGGCGGCGACGTGGGGTCTGGAGATACGGGAGGCGAACACGGACCGGGGCCCTCAGTTCTTCGCGAACAAGGGCGAGGTCCCAAGCTCGGCGCACACTCAGTTCGGACAGTACCTGACGTCACGGGGCATCCGCCACGTGGTGAGCCGCGTGAACCATCCTCAAACGAACGGAAAGCTGGAGCGCTTCTGGCGGGAGTACGATCGGCACCGATGGCGGTATGCCACGCTCGAAGAGTTCATCGAGTGGCACAACGACCAGGTGCACGAGAGCCTCTGGGTCGAGATCCACGAGACGCCGCGGGAAGCGTGGCAGAGGAAGATGCCGGTCGAGACGCAGCTCGGCCAGTTCCTCCGTCGGATCGAGAGTGGGACGGTCGAAGCATGACGCTCCCCCCGAACCCCCCTCCTTCAAGAAGGGGAACTAATAACCGGACTCTACAAGGACCCGGAAGTCGGCTCGCCGACCGGATCCGTCCCGCCGGCTCCTCCGTTTTTGTTCCGACGGAAAGCGTTACGCCCCGAGGATCATTCGGCAATCGTGGCGAGCACTCGCGCTGCGTTCTATAGCACGCTTCTGCGTCGGCTGTGGAAGTTCCTCGCGGCCTACGTGGCGCTCCTGCTCGGCGCGAGCGCTGGGTTCTACATGCTCGAGAGCGGGCGTGACGATCTCGGCACGTCGTTCTACTGGGCCGTGGTGACGATCGCGACCATCGGGTACGGGGACGTCGTTCCCACGAATGCGAATGCCCGCTGGTTCACGATCGGGGTCATCCTCGTCGCAGTGTTCCTGACGGCGTACCTCATCTCTATCATCATCAGTGTCGTGAACGACGAGTCGCACAAACGGAACCTCGGCATGCTCGGAACGGATTTCACCGGCCACGTCGTCGTCATCGGCTACGCCGGCGTGGGCCGGGCCGCGGTCCGCGAGCTCCTCGCCGTCGGCGAGCGGGTCGCGGTGGCGACGGCCGACGTTAATGAGCTCCCCAACATCCGGGCACTGGCGCCCGAACACCGGATCTTCGCGACCTTCTACGCGACGGGGGATGCCGAGATCCTGAGTCGTTTGAACGCGGCCGCGGCGAAATCGGTCGTCATTTGCACACCGGACGATACGACCAACCTGATCATCGCCCTCGCGGTCCGGCAGAACGCCCCGAGCGTGAGGATCGTCGTTTCCGTCACGCGCGCGGAGCTGCGGCCCACGCTGCGCAGCGCCGGGGTAACGTACGTCGCCTCTCCCAACGACATGGGAGGCCGCCTCGTGGCCAACGCCTCCTTCCGTCCGGAGGTCGTCAACGTCTTCGAGGATCTCACGAGCGCCGCCTACGGGACCGACATCGGCGAGTACGTGCTCACCGAGAAGACCCCGATATCTCGCCAGGCGCTCTCGGAGGCCGAAACGATGGTACGCGCCTCCTCCGGCTGCATCGTCATCGGCTACGCGCGCCCCCGCGGACCCGGGGAGTACGTCACGGTGCTCAACCCACCGCCCTCCTTCCATTTCCAACCGGGCGACGCGCTCCTGGTAATCGCGAGTCTGGAGAACCTGAAGAAGCTCGAAGCGTGGCTCGGCGTGCCCCAAGGGCGCTAGGTGGGGTCGTGCGCGTCGGTCGAGATGCGGGCACCGGGATTTGAACCCGAGTTATAGGCTTGGCAAGCCTATGTGATACCAGACTACACTATGCCCGCATATATGGGGAACCATACTCTAAATATCGCGTCAACTATTGTGCTACCGTGTCGCGCGCTCCTATCGAAGAGTCGGTGAGCCAGCGTCTCCTCGAACTCTTGCGTGACCCCGACATTCGACGATGGCATAAAGACCACCGGTCCGCGAGCACCGCCGACGTTCAACTCGCTCAACTCGAGTTGTTTTGCCGACGGAAAGGGGTGGAGCCTCACGGCCTAGTCCAGCTTGGTCGAGACCAGCTCTCAAGACGATCCCGCGGATTCCAGGATCTCGTTTCCGAATGGGTCGACGACATGCGCAAGGCGGGTCGTCCCGACAGCTACATCGCGTTGAACTATGCGGCGATCCGAAGCTGGCTAAAGTACAACGATGCGGCCCCTCAATGGAAACCGGCCCTCATCGTCAGGTCAGGAACGAAGATCGAGAACGAGCAGGTTCCTTCCGTGGGCGACTGGCGCCGTGTTCTCAGTCTCACCAACGTGCGAGGCCGAGCAGCCATTCTGTTGCTACTGTCCACAGGCGTCCGGATTGGAGTCTTGGCAAATCGCTACTCGACGAGCGGCCTGAGGTTTCGGGATCTTCCCGAGTTCGACACGGCAACTCTCCGATTCACCAAGACACCCTTTATCGTGAAGATTCCGGCGGAGCTCAGCAAGACCAAGCGGCGATACGTCACATTCGGCACGGGGGAGACCGCGCAAGCTGTAGAGGCCTACGCGGCCGAACGGAAGGGGCGGGGCGAGGAGATCACACCTGACAGTCCGGTCATAACGGTCGATAAGCGGGCGCGATTCGACCAACGCCGCCGATCGGCCGATGGCGCGGCCTTCCTGAGGGAAGAGGGCCTTTCGACCGACATCAAGAAGACGCTCCAGCTGGCCATCGCGGAGAACAGACCTCGCCCGTACGTCACGCGCGCTTGGATGTCAACCCAATTGTTGCTGGCAGAGTCCAGGGGGCTGATCACGCGAGACTTTCGCGAGTCCCTGCTGGGTCATTCTCTCGGCGTGGCCGGGCGCTACAACTTGGACAAGAAGTGGAGACCCGAGCTCGCCGAGGAGATGCGAGAGGCCTACCGACGGTGCGAACCGTTCCTATCCACGATCCCCGTGAAAGATGAGCGGGAGACCCAAGCGCGGATTGCGAAGGTCATGCTGATGGGCCTGGGGTACAGTGAGGAGGAGCTTTCCACCGTGGACTTCGATTCGTTGGATATGACCACCTTCCAAGAGCTGGTGACGAAGAAGGTCCCATCGGGTGGATCCCGTGCTCAGCAACGACTCGCGGATACCGACGAACTCCCGGGACTGCTCAAGGAAGGCTGGAGGGTGGTCACCGCAGTCAACGGCCACCAAGTCGTCCTCGAACCCC
>CAWISZ010000003.1:0-405889 GCA_963838955.1 uncultured Thermoplasmata archaeon
GGGTCACCCATGAAGGGCGGCCCCGTACGACAGCTTGCGTGAGAGGGACTCCGTATGGTAAACCCTCGTGAGAAGTGCTGGATCGAGCCGAGTGCCCATGCGAAGTCCCGCCTCATCGATCGAGGCCTCGGCCAACACGATTTGGAACGCATGGTCCGAGACGGGGCATGGGTAGTCGAAGGGGGAGCCGACTACAGTATCGTGTATCGGCGATGGCACCTGAAGGTCCGGTTTCGCTGGTGTCTTATATGGGTCGTGACAGTATTCGGAGAGAGATGAGCGGAGAACCTCGCCCACGCCGAGTCTGCCCGGAATGCGGAGGCCCCGTGCGCGCCGGGCGCCAGCCGTTCGCGCATCACGGTGAGGTTCTCGGCGAGTTCGATGTCACCGAATGCGTCCGGTGCGGACAATACGCCTTCACCGCGAGTGGGTCGCGGGCAATCGACAAGGTAGCGAAGGCGAGGGGTCTTTTTGGAATCGCGAAGGAAGCCCCGATCGGCCTCCGTCACGGCGTAATGCGAAAGGGCGAGACGCCGGTTCCTCCATAGCCGCGAGCTCGCGGAGCGAAATCCTCGACACTCCAGATGGCCGGACGGTTCTCGTTGTGACAGTCTGAGCGCGCCTCGTTCCACAACGGTATCTCAACGAGAAGCAACTACTCAGGGAAAGTCCGGAGGAGCCGAAACCACCCGGATACCTTCGCCACGTACTCCTCGCGCGAAATCTCATTCGGCTCTCCGAGCACCAAGATGCGCAGGGGATGGGCCGGGACGAGCGTGCGGACGACCACTTTCAGCGCCCGGAGATCGATCAGATCCTCACCACCGGAGAGATGTAGGTATTGGTCGGGTGCCCTGACCGAGAGTGGGAACGCACGGACTACTGAACCCGCGTGCGCCATCCTGCTCCCCTCTCATG
This sequence comes from uncultured Thermoplasmata archaeon, assembly GCA_963838955.1. Taxonomy (GTDB): domain Archaea; phylum Thermoplasmatota; class Thermoplasmata; order Lutacidiplasmatales; family UBA184; genus Lutacidiplasma. The sequence continues at coordinate 919 of CAWISZ010000003.1, forward strand.
CCGAGTAGTTGGGGCCCACCATATGAACGCACGAAGCGATTCGAACGGTGAAACGTGCCGAACGGGAGGGCGAGGCTAGCCTCACGGTTCACCGTTCGCCACCTTACGCACGGATATCCGTCACGGTAGCGCGTCAAGGGTGGTGGCGCTACCGACAATCTATCGCGAGCTGCTGCTGGCTCCTCCAACCGAGGATCCTCCCAAATGGCCCCGAATCCTCTTCTTCTCCGACTACCCGCTATCGCTGGAGATCCATCGGGCCGCGAGCGGTGCGGTCCGCTACTTCCTTGGAGCCACCGTCCCGCGCGAACTCGCCACCGTCTCGCTCGCCATCGAGAACACGTTCCCGCGGACCTCCGCGAAGACCGGGGCGACGTGCCCACTCGTCCGGCGGGAACTGGACACCGGTCTTCTCCTCCGAGCCCGCTCGCACCGCCCCAACAATTTCTGGCCGCTGCGCATCGAACCCGGTGTCGACCTGGCCGGGACCCTCCTCCGCGCCTTGGCCTCCTCCCAGGTCCGTGACCATGAGGTCATCTTGCAGCTGCTGTTCCAGAGGGTGTCCGGCTGGGAGCGCAGCCTCTTCGCCCCACGATACGAAATCTTCGCGCGCACGATAGACCCGCGTCTGCGCGCGAAGTGCGACGCGCGGCGCTCGGATCAACCGTACCACTTCGAGATGCGAGCGTGGCTGGGGGGGACCAGCCCTCGTCGAGTCCTGCCCGCGCTCGGCCACTGGCTCAGCCAGTGGACCGCGATCGATGGCGGCCCTCAGTGGCGCTGGGAGGAGATCAAGCCCAAGAAGCGACCGCGGTTCGCCACCGCGCTACGCGACCACGCCATCCGCGCGTTCGCGAACCGCAAGTCGCGAGCGCGACGTGTCGGCGTTCGAACTGACGCGTCTCCTGAGCATTCCGTGGCAGGAGAACCATCCTGAGATCTCCTACGCGGGGGCGCCGGTTGCTCGGGCACCGCCGCAGCTGGCCCATCGGGCGACATTGCCCCCGCGCCCCAGGGACGCGCCCGTGATCCGTGGGTCCGCGCTCCCGCCGTCGCAGCGCGTCAGTCAGTCGATCCCCACACAGGAACGGCCCCTTCTCCTCCCACCCGTTCCGACATCACCCGGAGTGGTCGTGGGTCGCAGTTGCGGCGCCGCGGTCCGATTGCCCGACCAGTGGAACCATCTTGCCATACTGGGGCGGACGCAATCCGGAAAGTCGACGCTGATGCTCAATCTGGCGCTCCAGATCCTCGCCCAGCGACCGAACGCCACGGTCGTCGTGATGGAACCGACGGGGAACCTGATCGAGCAGATTCGGACCCACCTATCCGACGAGGTCGCCACGGACACCGTGGAGATCGACCCGGCCCACCCGACGTTCCAGGATGGGGCCGAGACGATGGTTGCCGTCCCGCTCAACCCGCTTCACCTCCCGAACCGGGCGGGTCTGGACCCGACCGGCATCGAGCGGTGGTCCGAGATGCTCGCGGGCGACATCCTCCGCTCGATCAAGAACGCGTGGGGGGAGGAGAGCGTCGGAGGGCGGGCCGACTTCATCCTCCGTGGAATCCTCCAGGGGCTCCTCGCCACCCCGGGAACGAACCTCGTCGACGCCTACTCGCTCCTCTCAGACAAGGATGCGCTGCGGCGTTTCGTCACCCGGATCCCAGAGGGCCCGCTCCGCCAGTTCCTCGAGGTCCACCTGCCCTCGCTCAACTACACGTTCACGATCTCCTCCCTCGACAAGGTCGGCAAGATCGCGACCAACCCGATGCTGAGGAAGTCGCTCTGCCAGCGGGTGCACCCTGTCTCCTTCGACCAGCTCCTCCGTCACTGGTTGCTCCTCCTGAATCTCTCCAAGGGCTCGCTCGGCGCCGAAGGGTCCCAGTTCCTCGGAGCGATCTTCCTGACCCAGATGTGGGCTGCACTCCAGCGCTCGGGGTCCCCGGACCACCCGGTCTATCTCGTGGTCGACGAGCTCCACCACTACGCGGTCCCCGCGTTGGGTGAGATGCTGAACGAAGGAGCGAAGTTCGGGCTCCATGTGATCGCCGCGACGCAGTACCTTCACCACATTCCCACCGAGACCCGGCTGGCGTTGCAGGGCAACGTTGCGCTCTGGCTATTGTTCTCGCTGGGAGCGGAGGACATGGAGCCGGTCTGGAAGATGGTCGACGGCAAGCGCCACGGATGGACCCCGCAGGACCTCGTGAGCGGTCTGCGACCCCACGAGGTCGCCCTCCACCTTCCGGGCACGTTGGTGAAGGTGAGTACGCTCCCGCCTCCCCCGTCGAACTCAGAGTCGGGGCGTGTAGCATCACTCCTCACACAGAGCACCCGGCGGTATGCCGCGCGAGAGGACTCCGAGGCGTCGCCCCTCTTCCTTGACGCGGCCGACATCGCGGTCGTCCTGCGTGCACTGTCGACAGGCCCCGCGAGCCAGAAGGAGCTGGCGAGCCGAACCTCCCTGCCTCCGGAACGATGCGAGGCGATCCTCGCTCGTTGCTATTCGGCCGGCGACTCGTCCGAAGACCCGGCGAAGCAGATGTGGGCCATGACCCGTCGTGGGATCTACCACCTGCTCGCAATCGAGGCGCAACGGAACGAGGGGGAGGTTCACACGGAGCTCGTCGCGGACGTCTGCGCGCAACTCGCCCAGAAGGGGATGGAGCCACACATCCCGATCCAGCGGGGAGGCGTGCTGCTGCCGGACGCAGAGTTCACCTACGAAGGGGCGACGTACAACGTGGAAGTGGAGTGCAGTACGCTCGCGACCCACGTTGAGCAGGTGGCGAAGAACGTGAGGAAGGCGCTGAAGGCGGGGCGGAAATGTCTCGTCGTGGTCCCGAACCGTGAGGCTGCGGATCGGGTCGTGCGCGTGATCGGCGCGAATGTCCCCGAGGGCCGCCTCTGGAGCGAGTTTGGCCTGCTCTGGAAGGACGGCGGGGCCCTCCATTCATATCCAGGACCGGGCAGCGAAGCGTGGCCCTTGGTGACCAGGGAGGCCAGAGGGACCTCGACCAAGGGAGTCCTGCCTGTGGCATCGCCGCTACCTCCCCCCGCCGAAAGCCGCGCTTCCGCGTTCACGGATCCGGGCGTCGCCACGGTCGCTCGAGCCGCCGTACTACTCCGGACGGAGGGGAAGAGATGGGTCACGTTCGACGACTTTGAACCGCACCTGCCAGCGACAGATGGCAGGCGCTGGACCGAGTGGCGCCTGGGAGTCGCGCTCGACGCGCTCGGCGTTGGGGGTCAGCGGGTCCAGCGAGCGGGGAGCCGGTTCCGCATCTACGATCTTGGCTCGCTCGATCCCGCGGGGCTGGACCGATCATCCTTCGGTTTCGGGGTCCCGTGATTTCGTCAAGTCGCGGTCTGCACGGCGTCGTTGCGAGTGCACCGCCCTCGGTGTTTCTCGGCGCGCGACATCTGGAGACAGACTGGAGTTCCGGACGTGCGGCCGGGGGAGGACTTTCTACCCGCTGCCCGACCCTGCCCGGGGGTGCCCGACGGGTCGGGCACGTTCGGTCCGGCCACCGGTGTCGTGCCCGACCCCGCCCGACCCCTGTTCACGAGAGAGCTGCCCGACCTGCCCGACGGTGCCCGACCTATTCTATAGGGGGGTCCCGAGGCATCGGTCCAGGTCGGTCCATTGCAGCTGGGACTTCCTCCTGGATTCGCGCGCGTTGCCCTGGCCACGACATGGCTCCATCCTGTCGGGGTCGTAGCTAGAGGCACGACAGTCTACGGCCTATGGGGTCGCACGAGTGCGAGCTGGTCTCCACTGCTCCCTCCCGAAGCACGGACCTTCGGCGCGAGCCTACGCCCGAGCCACACGGCCACAGTCTCGGAAACGGTGAGTGCGATACCGGCCAGGAGTGCTGCCACGGGCTCATAGCGATCTGCAGTCGCCTCCGAGGCAACGCAGAGGGAGTTCGCGATGCACGCATTCTCCTGCTACCGAACCCGCCCCCCCGGGCGTGAAATCAACAACCGTTGGGAGTGGGTCTCGACTCTTGCGGGTGGAGGGACGCCGGGTGTATGAATGCGCCCGACGCCCCGCGTCTACGATTTCGGGGACACCTGCCTGCAGAAGGGGCAATCTCTGTCGCCCAGAGCCCCCTTGGGGTGTGGCCAGAGCCCGTGAAGGCCAACCTATGCGGCCAGCCGCAGCCCTAGCGCCCTTTGCTGGAAAGCGGGTCGTTTCTAGGACGCCTGATGGGCGTCAGGATTGTGGGTTAGGCAAGGCACCCGGTTCGGAGCCCCGAGCCCGTCCGGGGGAGTCGACTCTACGAACTAGGGAATGGCCGATTCTGGTGGGCAAACGACTACTGCGAGCCCTGCCTAGAATCGGTGGAGTTCGCAGGGCCCCAACCAAGCCTTGTGGACTGCAACCCGAGGCTAGAGATGAAGAGATTCGGGCTTCGAGTTATGACGTTCTGCGGACCCACTCACTTGAATTGTCGCGTCTCGTGGGCGCTTGAAAACCAAGAGGAACGGGATCCTCTGAGCGGCTTCGGGACCTTCCGATACTTATCGTTTGGATTCGTGTCGACCAAGTGCACGATTTGGCCCCCCACGACGATCAAAGTGCTGCCTGATGTTTTGACCTGTACGCCGCCAGACTTCTCATTTAGCGCCCGAGCTAGCGTTTCTAGAACTGTCGAGCGAGGCGCGTCTTCGGATGCCTCCTGAATTTTGGCTCTGGCTACACTCGTCATATCTACTGCGTGACTAAGTAAGGCAGAACTAAGATTAAGTCTAACTGCCGGCAACCAAGCCAAACGAAAGGACGATTCCTGCTAGGACCAGCGGTATGAGCATCCACAGCTTTGTTCGATGGGTCGTCGGGTTCGTCACGAGGCCAAGGAACCCCACGATGACAGCCAACAACCCTCCCCCAAGAAGGGTGAGATGACTCATCAGGGCAGGGGCCCATCCCGACGAGAACGCGGTGTAGGACTTTGCCACGACAATCAACGACATGAGGAGGACTGATACGAGGTACGACCCGACCAAGAACCACCAGAAGACGCGGGCCTCCTCTTCCTCGGGATTTACGCGGTAGCTGAGCTTGAATGTTGACTGGACTGGGGGAGGGGGAATGGCATATTCGATTAAGCGATCCCCATGATTCTCGTGAAAGTGCTGGGTCCATGCCGGTGGGCGGTTGAAAGGGGGATCGAAGGAGGTGCTCTTCAGTTCGAGTTCCATATCTGAGGGAGGGATGACAAGGATGTGGGTCGCAAAGGGGTCGCCTGGATCAAGCCGGACCTCCGTTGGGTGGTCCGGCGTATTGAAAGCCCTCCACCAGGGCGTCCGCCGTCCGTAGACGTCCCTATATTCCAACTTTACAATCATCGATTCGCCTCCTTTGAGCTCAGTGCCAGGCTCTAGCTGAATTACCATCTGGGGAAGGTGACCCCCCGGTGGGGCGGGGCCTACCTGTGGAGGGAACCAATTGGGTAGAACAACCAGCTCGTTTCCTGCGCCGTCCCTCGCCACCAAGGCGTGCCGGTAACGATCTGCACTGAAGGGAATGAAGGTCAGTGGGTCCGTAGAATCGTTGTGGATCTCGAACTCATCAGTTGTTAGGCGAGTTGACGGGGTGTCGTGATGTATGAGAATCCGATATCGCAGAATCTTCACTGAATATTCTCCTGGGGACTGGGGCTCCTATAATCGGAGCCTCCCCGACTGGAACTGTGGCAATATCGCGAGGTGGAGGTCCCTCATTGGGTGGAGGGCTGTTTATTGACTGCCTGCGATTAGGCCCCACTTCTGTTTACGAGCTCGCTCTCGGACCTCGTCGGCCCGCGGTGGGAGAGCGCGAGTCGCGGGCACGAGAGTACGGAGTTGACAGTCGGTTACGGTGAACGCAGGGGGCCGTTTCGGAACGAACGTACGACTCGGCATGCCTAGTTAGTCACCCAATAGGAGATTTAACGCATCACCTTAGGCCATGTCGACTCCTTTCCAGAAGCTGACTTCTACTTTCTCGAACACTCCCCCCTCAGTCGGGATCAATTGTCCCCGACAGACAACGGGAATGAGGTTCCCTGATGGTACGAAAATCGCGGGGATCGCGCCTTGGGGGGTGACGACCTGGCTCGGCATTGAGTTCGGAGGGAAGGGTAGGCTTCGCCAGGTCTGCTCGATTACGTATGCTGAGGACCGGTCTCGAGTTTCGACCAGTTTCGATAACAGCTCGACCTTGGCACTCTTCCCAGAGGTGAGTTTGGGGGGATCGTCCGTGTACGGCGCCATGAATTCCATGTCGTCCTCATAGGACCGGTAAAGATCCCACATCGCATCCGCGAGTGTTCTGCGCTCGCCGACCGTGACGCTCTCAGCGTCAACAACTTTCAATCCGAGGTCGCGGGCCTCTTTGCGAACCACCAGGTGGTCGTGGAAGTACAGCTTCTCGAGTAGTGTTTCAGCAATCCTGTCAATGACCACCTTGTCCTTAACTGGGTCAAGGTGGAGTTCGAGGAGCTTTCTCGTGTCATCTCTCGATTTTAGATAGTGCCTGAAGGCATTTCCAAGCGCGAGCGGGCGGATGTCCGACACCAGATGATCCAAGAGCGCGGCAAGGTTCCGTTCGTCCTTGATCTCGAATTTCTCCTTCAGCAGCCCGACAAATCCGCTGATGTCCTCAACCGAGATTGGAACCGGCCTCCCCTGTAGCTCGGGGTTGAACTCATTGGCAACCTTGGGATCGACAGGTGTTAGCATCGCTGACGGCCCCATCACGATATCATCAGCGCCAAGGGCGATTGAAGTCCCCGCGCTCGCGGCGAAGCTGGGAAGCAGAACAGAGTAGCCCTTGCACCGAGCCCTGATGAGATTGGCTAGCGCCCACGGGACTGTTGAAACACCTCCGAACGTTATCAAAAAGAGATCGACCTCCGTGTTCTCGAGATCGGAAATGTGGGATTGCAGGACGCGCAGGTCCAACGGCTCTACGAGTGAAATGATGTTCTGTCTGAGTGTGGTGACGTATGTCAAGAGGCGTCGGCCCCTCACCCTCTCGATCTCCTCGATGAGCTTTACTCGGTCGGCGTGGGGCATGTAGGGAGCCAGGTGCTCGCCTCTGAATAGGGTTGCCTCTGCCAACGTCGACTGGCCCCCTGCCCCGCCCTGATGATTTGACGGGCCGGTGGACCGACCTGTTCTATAATGGATGTTCCAAGGCGTCGGTCCACCGCGGCTGGGACTCACTCCTGGATTCGCGTGCGCTGTCCTGACCACAGCACGGCTCCATCTGGTCGGGTTCGTCGCAACAGTCACGTCGGTCTACGGCCGATGCGGTCTCACGAGCGGCAGCTGGCCCTCGCTTCGGCCATCCGCGGCACGGACCTTCGGCGCGAGCCTTAGCCCGAGCCACACCGCCACTGTTCCTGACACCGAGAGCGCGATACCGGCCATGAGCGCTGCAAGCGGCTCGTAGAGGTTCGCCGTCACCTCTGAAGCAATGCAGGTGGAGTTCGCGATGCACGCGTTGAAGATCGCGAGCCCCTCCCCACCCAAGGCGCAGAACATCAGACCGAGTCCAAGGAGAATGCCGCCACTCTGCACCCAGCCCATCCTCATGCGGGAACCTCCAAGAGCGGTCGCATTTGGGACTGTGGCACTGGTGACTTGTGCGTGCTGTCGCGCATCGTTTCCCTCGCGAAGTGAGGGAAACGATGCGCGATGGGGCGTATCGGGTTGAATCTCGCGATGCGAGACATTGTCAAGAAGGGCGGGGACGTTGTCCTCGCTTGGATGCAGAGGACCCACGCCATCGCCGAGTTCAAGGCTCGATGCTCGGACCTGGGACGGGCCGCTCGACTGGCTCGCGCCGCTGGTGCTCACCGTGTGGGTCGGGAGCGCCAGCTCGATACCTACTACAACGCGGCCCACGGGCGCCTGAAGGTTCGCGAAGTCGGGAGAGGAGCGATACTTGCCTGGTACTTCCGTGGAGATGCCCTTCATGCCAAGCGGAGCGATGTGATTGTGCTGCCCCTCGTCGATACATTGGCGACGAAGACGATCCTGGCTCGGGAGCTGGGCGTGAAGGTGGTAGTCGACAAGGTCCGTCGGATCTACCTCAAGCAGAACGTGCGAGTCCACTTGGACGAAGTCCGCGGCCTAGGAACGTTCGTCGAGATCGAGAGCGTAGGAACGGCGAAGGACTTTCCTCGCCTGAAGAAGCAGGCCGAAGCTATGGCCCGGACATTGGAGCTTGAGCAGGGTGATTTGGTCCAGGGCTCCTACAGCGATCTCCTCTTCGCTAAGCCAAGAAGCGTGTCTCGGCCACCACGACGAAAGCGCGCGTAATCGCCCGATCGAACCATCGGTAAGCTGAGCCGCCTCGCGAGACCGTCACGCTCCGCGTTGCCCGCCCATCCAGGGGGTCCGCCCTAGCTCAGCTTCAGCCGTGACAGGCGCTTGCGAATCTCTTCGGACTCAAGCTCCCGATACCCATCTTGGGTGATCTCGGCGACTGCGTATCCGTCTCCGCTTGCCGAGTCTCGTTTCATGGCACTGGTCAACCCTCTCAGGGACAGGTCGATTCCTTCCGAGACGGTCGGCGCTTCTTTCCAGGCGTCTTCGAGGATTCCGTAGACGAATGGAGAACCGCTGCCGATCGATACGAATCGATCTTCGATACATCCTCCACCCGCGTCCAGCGAGAACACATGGCCCCCGGAGGAGTCCACCCCGCCTACGATGAGCCACGCGAGGTACGGGTAATACCGGTTCGTGTTGAGGATGTTGGCCGTGAGAGTCGCCGCGCTCTCCACCCGCGCCGGCGCCCCTCGGCGCAGACGATAGAGCGCCACCTCGGCTTGCATGTAACGGATGAGCGCTTGGGCATCCCCCAGCGAGCCGGCCAAAGTGGCACCAATCATCTTGTCGATTCGAAACAACTTCACCGCAGTCTTGTTGGCGATAAAGTGGCCCATCGTCGCACGTCGCTCTGTTGCCAGCACCACCCCGCCCTTACAAACGAGTCCGATGGTAGTGGTTCCCGAGTTCAGAACCTGAGCCACGGGTAGTCCCCTCGCCAACTCCGCTCCGTGTAGGTCCATCAGTCTCCGCCCCGGCAGAGCCCTAAGGCTCGACCTATTTACAGAGGGGCTGAGTTACGGGATTTTGTTGACCGGCTAACACCTTTCCCTGCCCAACTCGGCTCCCTGCGGCTCGAAGAGCGACGAGTCAACGGTCGGGCTGGGTGCTGAGATCAGAAAGCTCTGGAACGGTTCGCCCCACATTCCTGCCGAAGTGTTGGGCGGCAGCTCCGTCCGGCCAAGCGCGGGACGGCTAGGGGGTGCCTCCGGAGGGCCCTGACCCACCGGGGAAACGTGTTCGTCCACGCTGCCAGAGTCTTGTGCGAGGATCGATAGGCCGGATTGGCTCGAGCCCGCCCAATCGGTGGCGGCCTGAAGACATCCTCTGGGGGATCTCTCGAACGAGGCCGGCCAGGCGGTCTGCCGGAACTGCGCGACTTTCGATACCGGCGCATGTACGCGGCTCGCTGCTCCCGGTGGATGAGTCGCCACTTCCGGGCAGCCTGTCTCCTTCGTTCGGGGTCTTTGTACGGCATCTCGCAGTCGTGAAAGGATGAGTCGCTCCGATATTTATCGATGGGATTCGTTACGCAGTTTCGGGGAGTGATAGGTGCTCCAGAGAGAGTTACCCGTCATGAGCCAGCCCGCCGGGTCGCAGTCTGCACTCACGCTCGCCCCGGACGCGCTCCCTCTGCGCGGGTGCGCGAAGGGGCCGGTCGTGCGGCGAGTCTACTCGGGTCGCGGGTGCCGCTCGAGCACCAACCGCCCGTTCAGGTTCGTCGCGACCTCGACGAACGTGTCCCCGATCTTCAGGATGACAATATCGCCCATCGCGAGCTTGTGGAGTTCACGTCCCGCTTCCGCGTCGGGCTTCGGGAGCGGGCGACCGGGCCGCACCTTGTTGGATGGAGGGCGTGCCGGGGGGCGCGTCGCGGGCGCGCGTGCGACCTGCTTGACGGAAACGAGTTGATACGAAAACTCGCGTCCCACTCGGCGAGCCTGGAGGACCTTCTTGCGAACGAGCGTGCGGAGGGCCTGGTACAGGGAGTAATCGGGAATCCTCTTCCCGCTCAACTGCGCGACCTTCTTGCGGATCTCGGCGGTCCGCATCGGTTGGGAGCCGTCGACCGACTTGATCGCTTTCAGGACCCAGTTCCGTGTGTCGTGACGGGGCCTCTTGGTTCGCTGGCGCCGTGCCTTCATCTTCATGGTCATTCAAGTGGTCTTCTAAAGCTACACCAATTCCGTCGGCTATCGACGAAGGATTCGAGCCACGCGAGAGAGGTCCAGGTAGCAGTACCGACTGGGGGGGCCGAGAGAGCCCTGTAGATGCACGCAGGGACAGACTCCGGCGGAGGCAACGTTGGCTGGAAACCGTCAATACGGTCGGCTTTGGGCACCCACTGAGATACCGCCTAAAGTCAGCTCTGGAAATCGCCAGTCTCTCCCGATACTCGTCCCAGACCTTCCGCTGTGAGGCGGTGTCGATTCGTCCCACTCGGAACCAGCCGGTGATCTGGCGAACGGGGGCAGTCTCGTAGATTACTACAACCCCGGGCTTCCATATGGGCCGCTGTCGGCGGAGTTCTGCGCTCTTGGTCCCTCTATAGATTAGACGGGCGTACTCCGGGCGGAGAGATAGAAGAAGGGGCCTGTCGTTCAGTTGCATAAGCTTTGGAACTGACCCTCGCCAAGTTCGACGATGCTCTGAGGCGTGGAAACGATCCCGTGAATGCCAACACCCTTTGGATGTTTCCGGTTCGCCTCTCCCACGGACCAGAAGAGTATCACCAAGGTGGGCTTCTCACAGAGTGACTCCAGTTCCCTAAAAGGCAAGACGGTGCGATTCCCGACGACGTCGATGACTCGGTCAAGCGTTGTGCATGATACGGCTTGTTCCACGAGCCCGAGGTGAGTCACTAACTTGACATCTCTTGAACGATAGAAAAGAACAATGTCGCCCGGCCGAATCTTGGTGATCCGGGAATGACAGAGGTACGCCTTCCGGATAGCGTTCCCACCTGACGCAGGCACGGCATAGTCGTCGATTGTCTTCTGGGCACGATGGGAGTGGTACTCCGGGAATAGCCTGTCATGCCAGGTAGGCTGAACCGGGATGAGGAACTTGCGCACCGTATTGCCTCGAGTGAAGTGCGGGAAGTAGGTGCGAAAGAAGTCGTAGGGCGTGGTCGGTTGGGCATCGCCGTCGGGTACCAGCCTCTTGAGCAATACCCGTTCCCTTCCCTTTTCGCCGACATCAGAGAACCCGAATGTCTCCAGGATTGCTACCTGCAGCTCGTGGCGCGGGAAAATGGTGAGATAGGCCTCGGTAAACCCGTTTTCGTCGGCGTAGCGGAGCACCCACGAAAGAAGGAGTTCACTTACCCTCTGTCGCGATCGGGTCTCGGCCACCTTCATGGTACAGATCTTCAGACGGCGCTTCGAGGGGCGCCCTATGAGCGGCTCGGTTTCGTCCTTGTAGATCAGCAGGGCATCATTCCCCCCATTCTCCCCTTCGAGCCAAATGCACTCTCGTCCCTCTTGCGCGCACCTACGGTACCAAGACTCGAAACCGTCATAATCGCTCTTGATAGACTCGAAGAAAGAATCTCCTAGATTCAGCGCGTGAAGCGGAGACTGCTTGAGCACCAAGGGAGAGGGAGGTAGCGCCTTCGCAAAGAGCGCGGAGAAGTACTCGAGACCGGCTCGGATTGTTAGCACTCGGTCCTGGAGCCCCACTCGCGACGCGCGCTGGAGGAGCCCGCGATCTTCAGTGAGGAGGAAGCTGACCGCATCGCTTTGAAGTGCGTAGAGAATGAGCGCGTCAGTGCGATCATTCGCCCGAGTGACCCCACCGATTGCATCTGTGAAAGCACTTGGAGCAAGCGGAGGTTGCTCCAGTTTTGCATACGATGCCACCTTCGCTAAGACCGAGCTCCTGCGGGCGGCGTCAGGGTCCCGCTCGAGCTCGCTAACAGAGGCTGGGTGGACGAGTAGGGCGACCTTGTTCTCATTGAGAATTCGGAGGAGTTCGGCCAAGCCTTCTGGAGGGAGTCTTGGATCCTCACGTCCGATTAGGATGTTTGTGTCGAGTAGGATTCGCATGGGTAACCGTCGGCTCTCACCTGTATCCGCTCCGCCGCTGTAATCAATCTGTTGCCCGAGTGGCTAGCGTCGCAACCAACATCGCGAGCTCCTCCGCCCTCCCGAACACTCCTCGTGCCCCAACCCGCGTCAGCGCCGCATCGCGCACGCGCGTCCCCTGGTTGTGGTGCGAGTCTACGCGGGTCGCGGGTGCCGCTCGAGCACCAGTCGCCCGCGACGATTCGTCGCGGTTTCCACGTGGGCGGTCCCAATCACTAGGATGACGATCTCCCCTGGTGCCAGCTTGTGGAGTGGTGAACCTGGCTCCGCGCTCGGCTTGGCGGGCTGCCTACCGGTCGCTCTCTGGCGTCGCGGAACCTTCGGCGCGCGTGCGACCTGCTTGTCTGAAACGAGCTGATACGAAAACTCGCGGCCCACTCGGCGAGCCTGAAGGACCTTCTTGCGAACGAGGGTGCGCAGGGCCTGGTACAGGGAGTAATCGGGAATCCTCTTCCCGCTCAACTGCGCGACCTTCTTGCGGATCTCGGCGGTGCGCAGCGGGCGTGCGCCTCCGTCGGACTTGATCGCCTCGAGGATCCGGTTCCGCGTGCCGTGGCGTGCCCTCTTGGTGCGCGGGCGTCGTCTGTTCATCGTAACGGGTAATCAATCGACATTCTAAGATCGTCTACTCCGGAGCGAGGCACTGGATCGCGTCGGGCCGGTGAACTGTCGAGAACTGACACTAAGGAACCTGCTCTGGTAGACACCGGGGGGCGACACCAACAGGCACGCCTGTTTAGGGACGCACGGGTTCCCTCGGCTCGGGGCGTCATCAGCAAAGTAAGGTGGCACCAAGCCCAAGCCGTGACTGCCGTCAGCCGCGGAATGTTGGGCGTGCTCGAAGGCTGGAAGGGACGGCTAGAGGCATTCTCGGGTAGTCTAGTTGAAGCGACTCGATCAGCTTGACAAGTTCACTGAGGGATAACGGGGTCTGCCCTGAGTCGCGGGTCCGAACAGGCAGTTTCTCACCCGAAGCCTCACGTTCGCCATACACGATTACGAGTGGAACCCACTCCCGCTCTGCGTCCCTGATCTTCTTCCCAACGCTCTCGTCCCTGTCGTCTACGTCGACTCGCGCGCCACATAGAGCCTCAATTTGGCGTGCCAGCTGAGTTGCGGACGGTGCTGCGGAATCGGTTACAGCCACGAACCGGACCTGCGTCGGGGCCAGCCAGAAGGGAAACATCCCCTTTTTTCCTTCGGCGATTCTCCTCGCTTCGTATTCCAAAATCGCGTACAGGTTCCTTTCGATTGCACCCGGAATGCTGGCATGCAGAAGGAGAGGGTGCTTAGAGACACCGTCGGCGTCTGTGTAGAAGATTCCGAAGCGTTCAGCATTCTCCACATCAATCTGGCCGGTAGATAGACCCGCGGCTCGGCCTTGAGTATCAATGTTGTGGAATTCGAACTTACAGACGAAGTAGAAGAAACGTTCATCCCACAGTTCTAAGAGTACGGGCCGTTTGAGTCGCGCAGCGAGTTGGGAGAAGATTTCCCGGTTCTGCTCAAAGAAGGGGCCCACGACTCTGAGCGCCGCTTGATAAGGCACTCCAAGTTGATCCATCCATCGACGGCACAGGTCGAATTGCGATAGAAACTCAGTCTTCGCTCGTTCGATGTCGGCGACCAAGGTATGCATGTCTGGCATTGTGAACGCTCGGAGGCGCCGCAAGCCTGACAACTCACCAGTCTGCTCTCGCCGAAAGGAGTAATGGGTCAACTCATACAGCCGGACCGGAAGGTTGTGGACGCTAATCACCATGTCATGGAAGATCAGGTATTGGCCAAAGCAGGCTGCGAATCGGAGAAAGTAATCCTTGTCCTCCGAGCGAACAATGTATTGCCGGGCAGGAAACCTGTCGAGATATTGCTTTAGAGCCGGATGCTCAAAGTCGTACATTATCGGCGTCTCGACTTGCATGGCTCCCGCTTCGTGCATTGTCGCGCAAGCCCGGGCCTCCAACAATCGTTTGATTAGTTGGCCGTTCGGATACCAACGGAAGTTTCCCGCGTCGGAACCGGGCTCGTAGTCCACTAGCTCCATCTCCCGCATCAGACGAACGTGAGGAGGATCCTCTCCGGGCGGCCGGCGCTTCCGCGTTTCGTAGGCGTAGAGTGCGGCAAAGTCAGTGTCGCCACCGAACTCGTAACTCTCTGCTGGAATCATCTCTCCTGTTGGCAAGAGAACACGCCAGTGAGAAACGAGCTTCTCTTCCGCCACGATGGCGCTTGAATCAGCCGGGGTGCGCGAAGAAGTGTTAGACGGCGGCTCCCTTTCTATTCGATCGTCTTTAGGGTTCATGTAGCCACCTCAGTCATTTCATATCAAAGAAATGAGCCTTCGCGTATGCCATCGGCAGATTCGAGGACCTTCAGGATCCACTTTCGCGTGCCGTGCTCGGTCCGCTTGCCGCGGCGTGCTTTCATCGCGAAGGCGAAGCATCTGGCATCCTAAGTTTATCCCCGAGTTCGTGACAAGCAGATGGTGATCCGAATCGAGGCGGGGCGGGTGCTCGGACAGGACGCGATTAGCGGAAGGGCAAAGAGGCACGTCTATCTGAGACGTGATGCCCTCGGGATGGGACGAGCCGAGCGGCCGAAACCCCCCTATGTGGGAAAGGGTGCGCTATATTACGGAGGCCGAAAACCAGCACCACCCCCTCCGAACGAGCCGTCGTCGGGCCCCTCCCCTCGCCTTCGGCTCGGGGCCCCTCCCGCGCTTCAGCCAGCCAGCAGCGCCCGTTTCAACCTTCGGACCGCCGCCCCGTTCGCGGGGAGCGTTCCTGCGCGCAGTTTGGCCTTCCACTCCATCACGCGGCGATACGGCAGCCCCAGCCGCCCCGCCTCCGCCCGCCCCATCGCGAGGAGGCGGCGCCTCCAGTCAATGAACACCGAGGGAGTTCCGCCCGCCGTCTTGCCGAGCTTGAGTCGCGCGGCGAGCTTCGTTCCTTCCTTGCCGAGACCCAACTCCTGCGTTACGGAAGCTTCCAGCACTCCGACTTCTCCCCTTCCCTCGCAGGCGAGCCGTCGGGTTTACAGTGGACGATACGCCCTTGCCGCTGAAGGGTCTCCCGTGCGGCCGCCAGCCAGTGCTTGAACTTCTTCTCGCTGCCTGCATGGAGAAGGATAACTGGCCGAGCAGCGCGTGCCGCGCGAGTCATATGGTCTACGTCGGCAGGACCACCCGAGTCCAGAAACGAGAGGAGGAAGTCGCATAGCTCGCTATTGACGCTCACGCCCACCCCGCGCCTCGCATCCTTATCATATCGCTGATAAGTCATCTCCCCTTGGTGGCCCTATGCCCGAAGTTCCCCGCACGGAAGTAAAGGACATCCCCCTCGCGTTGATCGATACGTCGTCCCTTAACGTCCGGAAGGACTTGGGTGCTGGTACCGAGGATTCATCCATCGACGACCTCGCCCAAAGCATCCAGCAAAAGGGCTTGTTGAGCCCGATCACTGTCAGGCCGAGCGGATATCGTTACGAACTAATCGTCGGCCAGCGAAGGTACTTGGCCTGCAAGAAGCTCGGCATTACGTCGATTCGGGCTATAGTTCGGCACGGAGCATCCGACACTGATAGCAAGGAAATCTCTCTGGTGGAGAACGTGCACCGCGCGGAGATGCACCCGCTCGACAAAGCTCGAGCCCTCCGGGACTTGCTTGAGACCTACCAAGGAGACGTAAACCGCGTTGTGAAGGAGACGGGGATCAGCCAGCAGACTGTTAAGCGATACCTCGCGCTCTCGACACTCCCGCCAGAGATTCAGGATAAGCTCTCCACATCGGAAGGCCCTGCCAAGGTATCGGCCCTGGCAACTCTTTCGCAGACGTTTTCAGATCCAACGGAGATGGTGGCTGCGTTCAACAAGATTTCCGGTTTCAGCCAAACAGTACAACAAGCGATCCTCAAGGCAAGCGGAGGCAACGTGGAAAAGCTTTCGATACTCAGAGAGCAGGCGTTGGCAGGAGCTTTCGACGTGAGAACGTGCCACGGCATAGACGGGATGCTCGTCTGTCAGGAGTTAGAGGACCTGCCTGCCAAGTTCCAGAAAGCCGTGGTGGGTGTAATACGGAGACAGGCAGAGTCTCCCGAAGCAGATTTCGAAGAGCAGGTCCGAACGTTAACCCGACTGCGGCAGAAGTAGACCCCGGGATAGGACGCGCACCGAAGTCCATCACGAGGCGAAACTCCGGATCGCGAGGGAGCGGGCGATGCTGCGGGGAAGGATGGAGTCTGAAGAAGTCAGGCTGAGAAGTCGCCTTCTCCACAGATGAGCGGAACGTTCTATATCCGCGGGGTTTCCACCGACATAAGGAGTACAAGGGAGGACGCATGACAATCGACCTAGCCATTGTCCTCGATTGTGACGGGACAATCGCTCCCAACACGTCCGACCAATTGCTTAACCATCTTGGGATTGCGACGCAGGAGTTTTGGAGAGCGGTCAACGAAAAAGAGGCACAGGGGTGGGACTCAACCCTCGTCTGGATACCGAGACTTCTGAGAGAAGCACAGAGGGCCGACGCGGCTGTAACTAAGAAAGGGCTGACACGGTTTGCTCGTGACCGATTGGATTTCTCTCGGGGTGTCCCCGGTGTATTCGATAAACTTTCGGAGTTCGTCGAGCAAAAAGCCCGAGAGTTGCACTCTTCCGCTAACCTTCACGTCCATGTAATCACAGGCGGATTGGAGGATCTGCTCCTCGAGTCCTCCCTCCCCCAGCATGTGACCGAGATCTGGGGGTGCACTCTAGATTTCGACGGACGCGGTCGAGCACGCGGACCGAAATCCGTCGTAAGTTTCACTGAGAAGACGAAGTATCTCTTCGCCATAAGCAAGGGGGTTTCCAAGGCCGGCCTCAGGGGACAACCGAGCCTAGTGAACTCGTATAGACCAATGAATGCACGACCAATCCCCCTTGACCGGATAATCTACGTCGGCGACGGGCCAACCGACATTCCCTGCTTCTCGGTAGTTATTCGCGGTGGTGGTCAGACAATAGGAATCCGGCGTCCTGGAGCGGGTCGTGATCCGCTCGATTACCGACCTCGATGGGGCCCATACTCCCTCGACTGGTCGTCCAACTCAGACCTGGTGGGTGCGATTAAGGACAGACTCGAAGATATTCTGGTTCGCGCAACCGGACGGTGAACCTCCACCGAAACGCCGCAAGACGGTCTGCTCTGCTATCGTGGGAGGCTCGGTGGTGGGGCCCGGGCCTGTTTCACACAGCTCACCCGGGGAGGGAACGGGCGATGCGGGGTGCATACCGAGAGTGTAGTCAACTTCGGACGCCGTCGTTCGAAAACGTTCCCGTCTGCACGTCCTCCATCCCGCGCGGAACCGTGTGACACGCGAATTGACGAACAGTTCCAATCTATCCTCAAACAGGTTGAGCTGGGCTGACCTCCGGACGATGCGTTACGGTTCCCTCAGGCCGCTTCAATGACCAGCGATCCGCCCTGGGCAAACTCACGACTTAGGTTGCCGATAGCACTATACCACTCTGCGCTCGTCGAGGTGAGGGGGTAACCATGGGCTACGTGTATGAATGTAGAAAGGTTCAGTCGGGCTGTTCGTGGAGCAGCGAATCAGTGAACTCAAGAGAGCAGGCGAAGCAGCTCGGCGTCATCCATCTGAGTAACAAGCACGGGCTCTCAGGCCGGGACTGGGACCGACTAGTGGAGAATGCAATCAGGTAGGCCAAGCATCAAGCGACAAGGCTTGCTCGCGGATCTTCCGGGTACTCCTGTGAGATGAATCGCGTCTACGCGGTGTGGGCATCCAAGGATATCGTTCAATCAGCCTCCCGCGCACGGCTGACGGCCGAGACCCTGTCCCGAAGCGGGGGTATAGGCAACCCCGTCCTCCGGAATACATCCCCGGGCCCTCCACGAGACCGGACGTTACACGAAGCGACCCTTCGGCACGCGGGCTCCCGTCCTCCGCGTCGCGCTACGCGCTACCGGACTTGGAAGCAACTGCTTCCCGACTCCGCGGGCTGCTCCTGATCCCGCGCCTTTGTCCCTTCCTCAGCCGGACCCAGACGCCGATTTCCTTGTGGCAACGCGGGCAGGCCACGTGTGCCATAAACGACGTTCTCCGCTTGGCGACCTTACTCTTGGGCATGCGAGCACGCAAGAGCCCGCGCCCATTAAACCCTCGCCCAGGCAGCCTAGGACGGAGCTGACGCGGGCTGCACCGACGTAGCAAACGTACAGGATTTCTACGCCCCCGGGGTTACGACCCCGACTTCACTGAACCGGACTGATGGCGACGAGCGACGCGACCCTCTTCGCGGGATGCTCTGATCCATCCTGGGGTGTAGGGGAGAATGCTGACGGTCGGAATGAGCTTGGGAAGGTTCTGGAGAGGGTCAACGGGGAGCCCCTCGCCGCGGGTAGATCCATTCCCAGGCACGGAAGTATCTGATACTGGGCGTGCTTCGCTGATGGAGCCAGGGAGGAGAGAGGCGTGCCCGCGCAACGGACCGACTTGAGAGCGGTCATCTCAGAGAGGGGGGAGACCCGGTGACGCCTCTCGTATCAAAGCCTTCGGCGACCCCAATCTCTCATTCCGCAGCACCTGACCCCGGGGTCCCCTACGAGACGATCTCATCGGCCGATGCCGTTCGTATCGTAACGGATTCTCTCCGCGCTGACCCTTTCGGCGGCCCACTCTACCTTGTCCACTCTCAGGCGCGAGGAAAGGTCGTCGAGAGGGAGGTGCTGGAGGCTGCGGGCGGAGCGCTCGTCGGGTTCGAGACGTTCACACCCCAACGGTGGCTGGTGAGGTTGGCCCTGGAGGACGCACCCCCGGGCTGCCGTTTTCCGACCGAGGGAGAGTCGGTGGCTTCCCTCTGGCTCTCTTTGCGACAGTCGGATCGGAGACTTCTCCTCGGGAACGAGGAGACCCTCCCTACGCCTGAGATCATGGGGGTTCTCCTACGGGCCTTCAGTGAGATTGATACGGCCCTCTTGGCGCCAGATCAGCTCCCGACGTCCCGCCCACCTGCGGTCCCCTTGAAGCGGATCGTTCGAGAGCACCGAGGACGGCTACGCCGCATGGGGTGGCTCGACACCCCGGGAGCTCTCGATCGTGCGGAACTCTGTCTTCAACGGCACGCTGCCAGCCCCGTCGTGATGGTGGATGGGTTCCAGTTCTTCCGTCCCGTCGACCGTCGAATTCTCCAGGCCCTCGCCAAAGCGGGCTCGACGATCCATGTGGTGCCCCCCTGGGGAGGTCTCGGAGGGGACAAGGGGAACAGGGCGCCCGCCCCCTAGTTAGCTACATGGCGTGCGAGGGCCCCGAGAACGAGATACAGCGGATCGCGCGGTTCTTGGTGGGGCGGCACATTGACGGTGTCCCCACCCACGAACTTCAACTGGCCTTCCCTCGCATTACGGACAACATCGACCTTGCACGGGAGGTCCTCACCCAATACGGAGTGCCAGTGAGTGTGGCGCGAGACGAGCCCCTGGGCCACCGCCTTCCGGTTCGCAATCTTCTCGCCATCCTCACCCTCTTCCACGACGGCTTCGATGCCAACGCCCAGCTGGACCTGCTCCACACGCTCCCGTCCTCGGCTCGTCGTGAAGGAGCGGGGGCCACGAAGGAGTTCTTGGCAGAGGATGTGGAACGGTTCCTGTTCGAGCACCACCTGATCCACGCCTCTCCCACCTTGGTCAAGCGCGCATGCGAGGCGGAGGCGGGCCATGGCAACCTCCCCCCCTCGATCCAACACTGGCGAAAATGGCTCGATTGCCTCCCGAACGAGAGCGAAGGTCGCTCGCCAGCGGGGTGGCTCCCGCGGTTGCACCAACTTGCCAACTACCCGGTCGTCGAAGATGAGCAGGAGAGCCTTCGCAACTTCCTCAAGGAGGTCGGGAATGCCCTTCGGCTCCTCGAGAGGGAAGACCCTCGGGTCATCCTCCTTCCAGAGCTCCTCGCCTTGTTGACCACGATCGCCGAGACCGCACAGGTCACGGTCCGCACGGAAGCTGGAGGTGTGGCGGTCAGTGGGCTCCGTGACGCCCTAGACACTCCTTGTGGGGTCCTGGTCGTGGCGGGGATGACCGACGACAACATCCCCCACGCGGGAGACCCCGACCCCTTCTTTTCGGAGAAGGAACGACGGGCGTTGGGACTGAGAACGTCACAGGACGAGGTCGATGACGATCGCGCACGGTTCGAGGCAGCCCTGAAGGCAGCCCGAGTACGTGTGCTCTTCACGTACCCTTCACGGGCAGGATCGCGCCGGTTGGTCCGATCCCGATTTCTCGAACGACTCAAAGAGAGCCAAAAAGAGCCGCCTCCGGCCGAACATCCAGAGCCCCGAACCCTGCGGGAGTGGTCCCAACGCGTTGCTGAGAACCTTCACGCACGGATTGAAGAGCCTGGGAAAGACCATCTGCCCCTACCAGGGCCTCCCGCCAACCGGCCCTCGGTCCAAAGGATATGGCTTGCCATGGGTGCCTCGTGGGAGCGGCAGATTCGGCCGCGCGCGAATCCGTTCGATGGGTGTGTGGGAGGCGGGCTCCGAACCTCCTCGGGGACGAACCTCTCTGTCAGTGCCCTCGAGACCCTCGTCCACTGCCCCTTCCGCTACGCCCTTCACTATCGCCTCAGGATCCTCCCTCGGGAGGAACTAGATGAAGAGGGGGACCTGAGCCAGACCGGAAGCTGGGTCCACGCCTTCCTAGAGGAGTATTACAGACAGAGTGCCACGGGGAAGATGATATCCGACCCTTCCTTCCCCCCAAAGAGCGGGCTCCTTCCAGGGAGCATCCCGGAGGAAAAGGTCGACACGCTCTTCCACGACGCCCTCGCCTACGCCGATAGGGAGGTGCCTCGGGACGGCTGGCTTCCCCCGGGCATCCGCGGACGCGCGCTACTGGAACGCTACCTGGGATCGGGGGACCGACCTGGAGCGGGCGCCCTCCGGGAGCTCGTCGGCCTCGAGCGAGAGCGCGTGAAGCACCTGAGGATCGTTGGGATCGAGGTGCCCTTTGGGTCCCACCGTCGGGCTCCCGGCACTGAGATCCCCACTGCGCTGAGGGCGAACGCCATCCCTCTCACGGCCAAACAAGACGTCAGCTTCTCGGTCGCGCTAAACGGGAGAATAGACCGCCTCGACCAGATTGACCGCCCCGCGTCGGAACCTTGGTGGGTCGTAACCGACTACAAGACCCGCGCATCGAACCTACGGGATGAGGACTGGAAGGAGGGCTATCGGATCCAGCTTCCCATGTACGCCCACATGCTGAAGACGGCCTTCCCTGAGGTCCGCGCCGAAATCCTCGGGCTCCGCATCATCCATGTTTCAGGGCCGGGGGCTGTCTCCTCGGAGCTGCTCGTCTACGCGTACGACCGATTTGGGGACCCGTCCCGTCCCCGATCGGGCGATGGGCTCCTCGCTCCAACCGAGATCATGTGGCCCGACAAGAAACAGTTCGGGAACGCCTCGAGCACCAACAATCTTTCCGTGCATGTCCAGCAGAAGCTCACCCAATGCGTGGAGCGCGGACAGACTGCGTTGGACAATCTGGCCCTGGGTGACATGTTCCCCAATTCGCTCGAGGACAAGGACGGCAACTGCCGCTTCGATGGTTCTTACTGCGAGTACCGAACTGTTTGTCGTTTCTACGAGGCTCGTCGTAGCGACGGAGAGAGGACTGGGGCGTGACTCCGATCTCTGAGACCTCCCAGCAAAAGGAGGCGGCCCGGGTCCCCGGGTCCACCTCTACTGTCGCGAGCGCTGGGACAGGGAAGACGACGACCCTCGTCCGACGCTTCCTCAACATCTTGGAGGTCTCAAGATCGACCCCTCCACCATCGACCCCTCCACCAGAGGTCACTCGCAGGATAGTTGCGGTTACCTTCACCGAGCTCGCGGCGGCAGAGATGCGGGAGCGTATCCAAACGAGGGTCCTGGAGCTGGAGCGCGCCCAGGTAGATGGTGAAGGAGCCGCGTACTGGCAGGGGATTTCCCAGTCCCTGGACTCGGCCTACATTGGGACCATCCATGGCTTCTGCGCGAGCCTCCTGCGAGAGTACGGGAGCTGTGCGGGCCTCCCGTTGGCCTTCTCGGTCCTTGATGAGGTCGAAGCGGCTGCCTTGTGGCAAGCGACCCTTGACGAAATGCTCCAGGGGGGGGAGGGTGAGGGTCACTCGACCCTAAGTGAGGCCGAGAGCGCCCTCCTCCACCTCTTCCTCTGCCTCGGAGAAAGGAAGGTCCAGGGACTGCTGCGGCAACTTCGCGCGGGGGGCCCAGATGCGGTCAGCGCCTGCCGCGAGTTGCTTGAACGATCCGCGATGAAACCCGTCGCGCGACTCCTCGAACGGTGGAAGGAAGCCGCCCCGGACGCCGTACCCGACGTGGAGGATGAGGGTGCCGCTCAGCTTCACGTGGAGCTCGCCAGAGCCTTCCTGGAGCTGACCGAGCAGTACAGTCGACGCAAATTGCGTTCGGCTGCCCTGGACTTTGACGACCTCATCCTGAAGGCGAAGTGTGTGGTCGCCGACCGCTTCGCAGGGGATGAGCTCCGAGAGCGGGTCCGATACCTCATCGTCGACGAATTTCAAGATACGGACCAACTGCAATGCGAGGTCCTTTCGGACCTGGGAGCTGGGAGAGGTGAGAGCGCCCCGTCCCAGCTCTTTGTCGTACATGACCCTAAGCAGTCCATCTACGGATGGCGCCACGCTCGACCGAAGAACGCACAGGAGCTAGTCAGGGCCTGGAAGCGTCGCGGGGTCGAGGTCCACGAATGCCCGCTGACAGTAACCTTCCGACATCATATGGAGATCGTGAATTTCGTCAACGAGGTCTTCGAGCCTTTGTTCAATGGCGGGGGACGTGCCTCTCCCGCTGAAGCCCCCCCTCCAAGGAGCTCGTACTCGCCCCTCGAAGTCCCACATCCAGCCCCCGATGGGTGGGATAACGGCGGGGACGACTATGTGGAGTGGCTCCTCCCCGAGGCGGGGGCATTGTCCGCTTCCTCGGACGGAGCCGCCCAAGCTCCGGACAAGATGCTCAGGGTCAAGGAGCAGGCTGACGCCCTGGCGGAGCGCGTGCGGGGAATGATCAATGGGGGGGAAAGGCGCCCAAAGGTCCGGGGGTCCGATGACAAGGTTCCCCGCCAAGCCGAGTGGGGGGACGTGATGATCCTCCTGCGCTCCCGCTCCCACCTCAGGACCTTGGAGCGCGCCCTCCGTGAGCGGTCGGTCCCCTACGTCACGGAGGGGGGGCTTGGGTTCTACGAGTCCCAGGAGGTCATGGACGTCTGCTCGGTGCTCGAGTTCCTCTCGGACCCCCGCGATGACGTTGCCCTTCTTGGGATTCTTCGCTCGCCGCTCCTAGCGCTCCCTGACACGGTGATCTTTCCTCTTGCCGAGCGGCGCCCCAAGGACCAGACCCTCTGGGAAGCGCTTCAAGCGAGCACGGGGGCTTCGCAAGGAGGGCAAACGGCCCAAACCGAAGCTCGCTTGAAACATTGGCGCGAGCTGGTGGAACGTGACATGCCCGTTTCCGAGCTCCTCCGAGAGATCTTCGACGCGTCAGGTGCTATTGGCGCCTACGCGGTAGGAGTCCGGGGGCCCCAGCCGGACGCGAACCTTCGAAAGATTCTCGCACTGGCCCGCGAAGCCGGGGGCCGGGGTCGACAAGGTGTCCGTGCGTTCGCCCATGAAGTTCGGAGCCTTCTGGAGGATCCTCCAAAGGAGGGGGAGGAGCCGGTGGTGCTGGACGAGAAAATGAACGCCGTCCGCATCATGACTGTCCACGCTGCCAAAGGTCTGGAATCTCCCATAGTCGTGGTCCCTTTCATGGACCGGGAACTCAGCAAGGCGGGAACCAGTAGGGCTCTTTGGCTCCACGGCTCGCAATTCGCGTTCAAGGCTATTCCGAAGGAGGAAGAGGGTTCCCTGCGCCGGGTGGTCCGCACCTCTCTCGTGGAACAGCGAAAGGCGGAAGAGCTGGAGGAAGAAAAGCGCCTTTTCTACGTGGCGGTCACGCGAGCACGCAACATCCTGATCCTCACGGGGGGTCCCAGGGCGCAGGCGGAGAAGGAAGGAGGCGACGCGAACAAGGAGACGGGGGAAAAAGGTGGAAAGTCACGGAAGGGCGCAAAGAAAGGAGCGGAGGCCACGCCCCAGCAAGATTCGTGGCAGGACTGGCTCTGGGCCCGAGAGACCAACTGTTCCGACGATGTCGTGACCCTCGGCAGTGCCCGCGTTCACCTTCGGCACGTCCCCATCCTTCGTCGGGATCCGGCTTCCGTCATACCTGATCCTCCCGAATTCAAAGACGCCCGCGAGCGTGAGGTCGAACTCATACCCTCAAAGGTCGACGAGCCACCCTACTTCGGAGACCCTGTCCCCCGAGAGATCACCAGGCTCACCATGACCGGCCTGGCCGAAGCGGTTGAGCGTGCCCCCACTCGCCACACGAACAAAACCCGAGGCTCAATATCCTTCGAGGAGCAGGCTCAGGATCTCGGGTCTCGGACCCACGAACTCCTCTCTCGCTTCGGGGAGGGCAGCAGAGGAATCCTACGGCGCATGATGGAGGAGGGAAAGGTCCCTCTGGGGGATCCGGACTCGAAGTCCTGGAAGAAGATTGAGGAGTGGGTCAAGCAGGCCCTGCGATTCCTCGAGTCACTTCAGCCCGTGAAGGACCTCGCCGAGGTTCCGGTCTCACTCCTCCGCAACGGAGTCCTGGTGGTGGGCAAGATCGATCGCCTCCTCCACTTGCCTGACGGGAGTTGGGCCGTCGTGGATTTCAAGACAGGAGCCGCGCCAGCCCGGGAAGGAGCAGTTCGGCTCGATCTCGAGGACCCTTATCATTTCCAGGTCGCGGTCTATGGCCTCGCTTGTCGCTCGCTGATGAAAGGGACCCCAGGGAAGGGCTACCTCTGCTACCTCGAGCATGGGAAGGTTATCGAGTTCGATCTGGGGGCCGAACAACTTGATGCGACGGAGAGGGAGCTCGACGCACGGGTCCTCGCGGCTAAGGTCGCCGCGACCCGGGCCCCGGGTTCATAAGACCGGGGAGCATTGCCCTACCGTGAGTTCAGACTCGCCGGTGAATCGCCTGCTCGCGTATGGGTCACTGTTGAGCCGTGAGGGACCCCCTTCGAGAACCTTCTGGTCAGAAAACGTCGAAGCCATGAGAGAACGTGCAGGTTTGTACCCGAAGGGCCGCCTTCTGGAGGGGAAGCCCACGGACTCCTAAATGTGACGACAGAGAAAACTCAACTGGAGTCGTACTCTCCTGCCTCTCCGCGTGCCCGATGGGGAAGCGGTGGCTCTCGGATTCGTGTCGTCGATAGCAAGCGTGGACGGTGGCGACGCCGATGTTCAGTCTGCGGCGAGCTCGCGCCCTGCTTCGTTCACCGCGGCGTCGACCTGACCGCGAAGCTCGTCGGCGGCGAGCCACATCTTCGCTTCGAAGCCGAGGTTGGCTCCTCCGTTCGGGCCGTTCGCCTTCTTCGGTCGACCTCTCGGCGCCATCTCACGACCTCGTGGCGACGGGTCGAACCCGCTTCTTGTTCCAATAGGGGCTCTTGCACTTGGGGCACCTCTTGGGCTCGGACGCGATTCGACCGAGCCACTTGTACCCGCAACGGTTGCATGCCCATGCGTCCACCTTGACCCGAGGCACGCCAAGGGATGACGAAATGAGCTTATATCAACCCGAGTATGCTCAAGATGAGAGCATATGCGCCCTCTCCTCTTGCACGGCTTCGGCACCTCCCTCCGCGTCAGCGGTCACGTACTCGAAGTCTCGAACATGGCCGAGGGCCGCCGAGAGACCTTCGCGGCCCATCAACTCCCTTTCGACTCCGTAGTGGTCGAGGGCAACTCAGGGACGATCTCGTTCGAGGCGGCGCGCTTCCTCGCCATTCATGATATCCCCGTGACGTTCCTCCGCTGGGACGGGTCCGTCCTCTCGACCCTACTCCCTCGCGGCCCCGTCGCGGGAGAACTCAAGCTCGCCCAGTTCGCGGCGCACAACGACACGAAGCGAAGGGTCGAGATCGCGCGGGCGGTCTTGAATGTCAAGCTCTCCAAGTCAGTCGAGCTTCTTCGGTTCCTCTCGCGGTTCTACCCGTGCGACCCGCAGACCGCCGAGGCGGAGGCGATCCGAGGCCCGACCGAGGAGTCGGTTCTCGGCCTGATGGGCTGGGAAGGCCGAACGGCTGTCGCGTACTGGGTCGAATTTTCGAAAGTCGTAAACCGCCTTTGGCCCGAGGCGCGCTTCTTGACACGGAAGGGGAAGGGCAGGTCGTGGGCGCAGTCCGCGACCGACCCCGTGAACGCTCTCCTCAACTTCGGCTATGCGCTCCTCGAAGGGCGCGTTCGACACGCGGTCAACTCGGTTGGTCTCATGCCCGAGATCGGTTTCCTCCATGAGACGGCCGCGTCGAAGCTGCCGCTCGTCTACGACCTCCAGGAACCCTTCCGCTGGCTCGTCGACCTCTCGGTGGTCGAGACCATCGCGGGTCGTCAACTCGACCGCAAGAAGGACTTCATCACGACCGAGAACTACCACGTCCGCCTCCGCCCGCACGTTATCGGCCTCCTCGCAGATCGACTATCCGAGAACTTCAACCGAGCGGTCCCGTTCGGTGGGCAGAGACGCACGTTCGACGCTCTCCTCTTCGAGACGGCACGGAACCTTGCCCGATACCTGCTCGGGCAGTCCAAGCGACTCGACCTTGGGTTCCCGTTCGGGGCGTTCGATGGGGCGCTCGACACCGAAGCCGCTGAGACGATCTCCGCATTGAGCTACTCCGACGCTCGGAGGCTCGGTATCTCGAAGGCGGGGCTATGGGATATGAAGCGGAGAGCGGCTGAGGGAAAGCCTGTCAGGCTCTATCGCAAGACGGAGTCCAAGATCGCGGAATGAGGTTCCCTTGGACCCTCCTCAGAGCGTGAAGTACCACCTCGAAACGGACGCCTCAGTGAACCGAGCCCAGCGCCAGGAGGGGGAGGTCGGACGACCCCTATTCCTGTCGGGAGGCGGCGTCGTCCTCCGAGATCTGTTCATGCTGCCCGTCGAGGAGCACGCAGTCACCCTCGGCTACCTGCCTTCGATCTACGAAGCCGAGCGAGCCGCGTTGCTGTGGGGCCTTCGGAGGGCGCTGGCGAAGGGAATTCGACGACTCCGTGTTCGGAACGACAACTTGGCGCTCATCCAAACCATTCAGCGGGCAAGGAACGAGGCGACGTTCCACACTCCCCTAGAGTTCGCCGATCTTCTGAAGGCCGCTGCCGAGTTCGATTTCGTTGAGTTCCGTTGGATGCGAAGCGTTCACGCGACGACGCGGGGAGACGGGGCGCACTCGGCAGACTTCCTTGCTCGTCGGGCGTGTGGGCTGGGGACTCGCTCGCACTGAGCGTACTCGAATCGGACACGAACCCCATCGAGTGCGGCGCCGAGGGCGAGACAAGGACCACTCAGTTCGGCATCCAGCCGCCGCCCGTCTTGGCAATGGAGGTATCGCCCGGGGCGCAGCCTACTCAGTTTGGGGTGCCTATTATGGCTATTTCTGTATCGCTCTAAAGGTCGGCTATTATATGATGAGGGGCGAAGATGCTGGGCGATACCTCAACGATGGGACGCGAGCGCGAGCGGTGGGAACGAGAGAGCGGACGAAAGGGACGATCTGAGGACTTCTTCGGGCAGCAGTTCGTCAAGCGGACGCACGCTCAGAACGTCAAAGCGCGAAAGGAGTTCTGGGAGGCGAAGAACCTCGGCGACGTGGGCTACCATAAGGCGGGAGTCAAGCACGCTCGCGAGGAGATTCGCCGTTACGAACGGCAGATCGCGAAGGTCAAGGCTTGCGGGGGCTACGACGCAAAGCTCGGCTCGGTCGCGTACGTCGAAGCCAACCAACTTACGCCCGCGAAGGGGCGGCTGAAGTGGCACCTCTCGAAGCTCGATAAGATTCAGCGGGAGAAGCGCCGCATCCAACTCCGCAAGGCACGGCAGGCTTACGAGCGGAGGCACCCAGAGCGGGCCAATCGTTTTGCGGCGCTGCGGGAGAAGGCATGAGCGCGACATGCCCCGACTGCGGCGGCACGTTCACCCGCGGCGACAATCTGCGAAGGCACATCCTCACAAAGCACGGGCCCTCCGCCTCTCCTCCTCCTCCTCTGCGAAAGGAGGTATCGCATTCCGTTGCTACTCCGCCTCCCTCCTCCTCCTCGGAGGAAAGTGGTCGAAAGCTTGAGCCCCGCCACCGAGAGCTGGAAGAACAAGGTCGGAAAGTCGCGGAGAAGACCCGAGAGGTCGAACGGCGCCTGTCCGACGCTGACAAGCGGGAACGGGCTGCGAGTGCGCGGGA
Organism: uncultured Thermoplasmata archaeon; assembly: GCA_963838955.1. GTDB lineage: Archaea > Thermoplasmatota > Thermoplasmata > Lutacidiplasmatales > UBA184 > Lutacidiplasma. The sequence goes on from CAWISZ010000003.1 coordinate 29,472, forward strand.
GGCAGAGCTGGCGCAACGCGAGGCTCGGGTTGAGGAGTTCGAGGAGGCCTCCTATGCCGAAGTGCTCCGAGAAGAGATCGCTCAATTCAAGGCGGAGCTACCCTCGTTTGAGGAGGGGGACATCGCCCGTTTCGGGGGGCGGGACTTCCGCGTAGAGAACGGGTCGGTCGAACATGTGTTCTTCCCCGACGGCGAGAAGCACGAACTCAGCGAGGGCGACCTGTTCCGAGTCGGCGACACGGTCTTCTGGATTCGGTCGGACGGTGGAATCGGCGGTCTCTTCGCCGACCTCGTCGCGGTCAGGCTCTCGGATGGAGAGATTGCGGAGACGATTCTCGAACAGGATACCGAGTCGGCCGCCGAGGAGGACTCAATCCCAGGTGAGGAGACGGCAACCCCCGATTCTTCCGAAGAGGCGGAGGAGTAGTCGGTGTCCGCTGGCCTCGCTCCTGCGCCTCACTCGCTCGTCGGCGGACGCGACGGCGTCTACGTCCGCTGCGAGGGCTGCGGTTCACTTCTTCGGTTCCTGATTCGCTCGAAGGACGGCCGCGATCTGTGTAAGCGCTGCCTCGACGGCGCGAAGGGAGGGTAGCCATGCCGCGTGGCCTGCCATCTGTTGCCGCGAAACGCTCCTTCAACCTCCGCGAGAAGGCCGCCTATCACGCATACCGCGATGCCCACGGCTCCGTTCGTGGCGGTCAGCGGGGCTTTCGTCGCCTCATGCGGAGCCGCCCCGTGGCTCAGCGTCCACTCTCTCTCCTCGGTCCGCATCAACGCGCGAAGCGGGAGACGTCGCTTCGAGTCCTCGGTAGATCGCGCCGATTCGGCGAGCCGTTATCGAAGGCGGCGAGGGAGGCGCACACCTCACCAGAAACGGTCCGTCGATACCTCGGTCGCTCAGGCTATCGGAAGATGGGCGGGAGATGGAAGCCCACGCGGTTGGATTCGCTCGTTCGCCGAATGAGCTTCTACGAGGACGGACGGCGCCGAACGGTCACGGTTCGAGGGTCGAAGACGGCCTCGCTACTTGGGAAGTACAACCGCGACGTTCGGACATTCCTCGAAGACCCTGCTCGCGACCCCTCGGTCCTTCAGAAATGGGAGGGGCGGACGCTTGTTGATGCATACGGCAAAGTCCATACCTACGAGACCGACCCCGATGAGATTCTCTCGGCGGTAGAACGCGCGGAGAGCGAGACGGGGGCCTTCGACATCTACCCCGAGGGCGACGAGGCGGAGGAGGCGTTCGCGGAGGCTTGATGCTCGACGTTCCATCCCTCCTCGGCCGGTCGACGGAAACCGCCCGTGAGGAGTTTGACCGATCCATCAATGAGGCGACAGCTTGGGCCGAGTGGGCTCGCGTGGGGGCGCCAAACGCGAGCGGGTGCATCATCTGCGGCTGTGACGGCCCTCTCGAACTCCATCACGTTGCGGGAAAGACCAACTCGGATACGGTGGTGCCCGTCTGCCGCCCCTGTCACGAACGGTTAAGCGAGCGACAGAATGGATGGGACCCGCGCTGGGTCCGAACGGACAACCCGCCCGAGCTCAGGGGGTCTCTCTTCGTTCGCGGACTCTCCGATCTGTGCGAGGAGAAAGGGCGGTTCGGGTCCGCCTTTCACCTCCTCGGAAAGAGGCTCCGAGCCCAGTACTCGAAGGTCGCGCGGGGGTCCGCCTCGTGAACGGAGAGGCAGAGTCCCCGCCCGTCTATCTGCGCGTCCTGACGAGGCCGAATCAAGACCGGCCGAAGTGGGAGGTGAGAGAGGAGCGGCCGAACGAAAACCTCACCCTCGTTCTCGACACGGAGACGACGACCGACTATCGGCAAGACCTCCGATTCGGAGTCGCGCGGGTCTACGCATTCGGCAACCTGACGCGGACGGTGGCCTTCTACGAGAAGGTCAGCGAGAAGGAGCGCGAGACGATCTCCGCGTGGGCCAAGGAGCGCGGCTTTGACTCCATGCCGTGCGAGGTGTTCGTGCTGTCCGTTTTCCTGCCTCTCGCGCTCGACCAACGCGCCGTTGTCGTCGGGTTCAACTTGCCCTTCGATTTGTCGCGGCTCGCGGTTGACTTCGCGCCGAAGGAGAAGCTACGGAAAGACGGGACGTGGAAGGAGGCTTGGACGTTGCGCCTGCTACCGAAGAACCATCCCAAATTCGCGTTCGTCCCTGGCATTCGCATCCAGCACGTAGACTCGCGGAAGTCGTTCATCTCGTTCACGGGGACCAAGGGCAAGAGGCGCGCGTATCGAGGGGCGTTCGTCGATCTCAAGACGCTGAGCGCAGCCCTGACGGGCGCGGGGCACTCTCTCAAGTCGGCGGGGGAGGCGCTCGGTTGTCTGCGGAAGAAGACGGAAGCGGACTATCGCGGGAAGGTCGCGGCGGACTACCTCGGCTATGGCCTCAATGACGTTGACCTGACGGCCGAGCTTTACGAGAAGTGTCTTGCTCGATACCGCGAGTTCAACCTGCCCGAGCATCTCTCTCGGGCGTTCTCCTCGGCCTCGCTCGGGAAGGCCGCATTCCGCGCGCGGGGAATCACGCCGCCGTCTCTCGGCGATAGGCTGACGGGCCGAATCATGGCCGCGTTCTACGCGGGGAAGGTCGAGTGCCGTCGGGTCGGTCGAGAGGTTCCCGACATTGCGGTCCTCGATTACACCTCACAGTATCCGAGCCTGTTTTGCCTGCTGGGAGCCGAGCGCTTCCTGACGGCGGAGAGCGTCGAATCCCGCGACTCGACCGAGGAGGTTCGCGCGTTCCTTGACTCCCTGACGGCGGACGATCTGCTCAATCGGGAAACCTGGGAGAACCCACTCCTTTGGACGCTGTGCGAGGTCCAAGCCTCGGACGATCTGCTGCCGATTCGTTCTCCCTATTCGACCGACGGCAGCCCTCCGACTATCGGATGGAACCGCGTCTCGTCGGAGGCGGGGCTGACCCTGCCCTACCTATTGCCCGACGTTATCGCGTCGAAGCTGCTCGGCGGGAAAGCACCGAAGATCGTTCGGGCGACCTCCTTCGTCCCTATCGGTCGGCAGCCGCTCAACGAGATTTCGATTCTCGGGACGACGGTCGGGCCGACCGAGAACCTGATTCAACGGCTCAGCGAGGCGCGGATTCGTGAGAAGGCCGAGAAGCATGAAGGCTGGGCAGCGCGCGAACTGGGGCTTAAGACCCTCACGAGTGCGGCGAGCTACGGCGTCTTCGTCGAGGTCAACGTCAAGCGGAACAATGGGGAGATGGAGGTCTGCGGACTCGACGAGTTCGAAACGTTCGAAGAGGACGGGGCGAAGGTCGAGGAGGCTGGGGAACTATTCTGTCCGCTGCTCGGTGCGACGATAACGAGCGGGGCGCACCTGCTCCTTGCGCTCATTGACTCTCTATCTACGCGGCTTGGTGGCGAGGTCGTCTATCAGGACACCGACTCCGCATTCGTAACTCCTTCTCGGTTCGCTCCCGAGATCGCGCGAGCCTTCGATTCTCTCAATCCGTACTCCGTCGCGGTCCCGTTCTTGAAGGAGGAGACGGAGAAGAAGGCCCCACCCGAGGCTTACCCGAAGGGTTCCCCCGACACGCGTCCTCGATTCTTCGGGCTGTCATCGAAACGTTACTGTCTCTTCGTTCGAGACCGTTACGGCAGGCCGCGCGTCTTCGAGAAGGGGGCGTCGGACCACGGGCTTGGCATGTTTCAGGTCCCCGAGGACCGAGAGAAGTTCACGAAGCGGGTTTGGGAGCGCGTGATTGGAGCCGTGCTTGACGGAGAGGACGACTTCTCCGACTTCGCCTACCTGCCAGCGACGGCCCAATTCGCGCTGACGACTCCCGCGCTATTCCCGCGAGTGTCCAAGATCGAGGGGATACGGCCGTTCGGCTTTCTTACGATACGATACCTCGACCCCGCAGCCATTCCTGACGGAATGGAGACCTTCGAGCTACTGCCATTTCATTCGCCGAAGGAGCCCGCCTGGCTCGGCCTCGCCGAGAAGGATGGAGCGAAGACGTGGGCGCACATCCTCCACGCATTCTCGCACCACCGAGATCGGAAGTACCAGCTCGGCCCCGACGGTCGAATCGTCCGCCGCTCCGTCCTGGTTCGGAGGGTCTCCCTCGTCGGTCTCGGCAAGGAAGGCACCAAGCTCGCGGCCCGCCTGAAGATCGGCAGAGCGGCAGGTGCCGCCCCCGCGCTCTTCGTCGACTGGAGGCGCCGCCTCCTCGCGATGGGGCGGGCGGAGGCGGGGCGGCTGGGGCTGCCGTATCGCCGCGTGATGGAGTGGAAGGCCAAACTGCGCGCAGGAACGCTCCCCGCGAACGGGGCGGCGGTCCGAAGGTTGAAACGGGCGCTGCTGGCTGGCTGAAGCGCGGGAGGGGCCCCGAGCCGAAGGCGAGGGGAGGGGCCCGACGACGGCTCGTTCGGAGGGGGTGGTGCTGGTTTTCGGCCTCCGTAATATAGCGCATGTGGGAAAGGGTCAAGCATCGATTGGGTCCAAGAACGGACTCGTTCCGGTCCGAAAGGTGCCCATTTCGGACCTTTCCCGCGGACAATTCCGACGGGAGCGGCTCTAATCTAACCGAGCCGTTAAGTCCGGCACCGTGGAAACGTTGGAAACGACTGGTGACGGGAGCGCCTTCGGGTCTCCGACGCGGGTGCTCCGGCACGCCAATTTTCGCCGTCTATGGATCGGCTCGGTTGCTTCGGCGGCCGGCGCGTCAATCGGCTCCATTGTGATCGTCTGGCTCGTCTACAACGCGACCCACTCCCCTATCGCAATCACGCTCCTGGGTGTCTTCCAGTTCCTCCCGACGCTGCTGTTCGGTCTGCTCGCCGGTGCGCTCATCGACCGTTGGGATCGGCGCCGCCTCATGCTGGCTTGCGATGTGGCCCGAGCCGCCTGCTTCGGCGCAGTGGCGCTCTTCGTGCTGTTCTTTGGCGTGAGCACGGTTGTCCTGATCGGAGTGGTCTTCGCAGTCGCAGCGTTCAGCACTGCCTTCCGACCGGCCACGAACGCGACGATTCCGAGGCTTCTACCCGCTTCAGAGGTGCCCGATGGGAACGGCCTTCTCCAGGGTGGCAGCACCATTGCCTCCTTCATCGGTAGTCCGGTTGGGGGCGTACTGGTTGTGACCCTGGGCGCCGTGGTCGGGCTCGCCCTCAATGCCCTCACCTTTGCGATCTCGGGGGCCATGATTTTCATGATGGTGATCCCCGCCGCGCGACAGACGCCCTCAGCGGCTCCCTCGGCTAGGTCGCCGCTCCTGGCCGAAGTGGGAGAAGGACTCCGCTACCTTCGGTCGCAGAGTGCGCTGCTCATCATCACAGTTACCGCGATGGGGGCGAATTTCTTCCTCTCGATCTGGGGCGGTTTTACGGTAATCTACGTCGCGGTTCAGCTACATCAAGGCGCGACGGGGTTCGGGATAATCGTCGCCGCGAATACTGCTGGATTCGCGATTGGCGCACTCCTCCCCGGGCGCCTTCATACCGCGCGAGCACCCGGGGTCTGGCTCCCTGCGACCTGGGGACTCGTCGGATTCTTCATCATCGGCCTCGCGTTCACGTCCTCGCTCCCCATTGCAGTTGCCCTGACGCTGGCGGGCGGAGCCCTTCTCTCGATCGGGAACACCACATGGCTCTCGGGGTCCAGAAGTCAGTACCCGATCAATATCTGGGCCGATACTTCGCGACCGACGAAGCAGGCAGCTTCGCGATGATTCCGGCGGGTGTGGCAGTCGGTGGAGTGCTCGTCTTGCTCATCGGGATCTCAAGGAGCTACGTCTTCGCGGGTGTCGGGGCGGCCCTTGTCAATTTGGTCCTCCTCTTCTCGCCCTCTGTCCGCCGTTGGGGACGTTAGAACGGACCGAGGGCGGGATCCGCTAGATGGGGTGTCATCGGACACTCTGCCCGCCATTCCGAATGCCGCGCTGCAACTCCTTCATCGACTGGAGACCGTTTTCCTGCTCACCGCCAGCCTCCGTGCCACCTCCGCCGCGCTCCTCTTGAACGGGTCCGGGTCGGCGTACTGCTTCGTCCGACCCCGGACCGGGTTGGCCCGAACCCTCCCGGGGCTCCGAATAACCACCCTTTAGGTCCATTCCGGCGGGCCCACCGCGTGAGATATGCGTGAGACTCTCCTGGTCACTCGGCCTTTCCCCTCAAACGCGCATGAACCCAGGCAGGTGGCCGGAAACCCACCCTGCGTCCGCTCCGACCCCACCCCCGGGAAGGAACTCCTAAGCCCGCATCTCCGAGCGGGTAAGAAACGCGACCTCCCGCGCCCTCCCCTCCGCGACCCGATCCACCCTCAACCGCACCGCGTCCCCGAGGTCCGCGTCCTCGGGCACCTCCACGCCGGGCACCCCCTGCCCGGAACTGGGTCTGGGTGATCCCAAATCGGGCGTAGAACGTCACCTCCTTCCCCCAGTTCTTGGCCAGGACATCCCCCAAGCCCGGGGTCGATGAGATGGCCGCCCTCGCGGCCTTCGCCCGCCCGCGCAGATCACGAAGCCGCCGCTCCGCTTCCCTCTCCTCCGCCTCCCGCGAGTCGTCCGGGAGGCCACTGGTGATCTCCAGCAGGCTAAACCGCCGCGTCGGAGTCGCGATCTCCTCCGCGTCCTCCTCCGCGTCGCGATACACGACCCGCGCTTCGGCGCGCGTTCGCGAGGAGTCGCGCACGTTCGGCCCACGCGGGCCCGTGGGGGGTCGCGGGGGCAGGGAAGGCGCTGCGGTGGCCGCGCCTCCTTGGAACGCCCCGATCGGGACCACGGGCTGCGTTCGGAGGCCGTACGCGCGCTCCAGGAACGCGCGGCCCGCGCCGGGTAGGGTCCCGTGCCATGCGTGGGTCGCGGGATCCCACCGCAGCCCCATGCCGCGCAGGGCGTCGCGGACCTCGTAGGTGCGCGCGCTACCCGGGACGCGGATCGGGCAGGGGCGGTCGGCGTGGTCGGCGGTGGCGGGCTCGGAGGCGCTTTGCGCGCGAATCGCGGACATCGGCGCCTTGCGAGCGCGCAGGCCGTCCGAGGAGCGCTGCGAGCGACGAGGACGGCCGGGCCGTCATAATGGCCGCGCGGGGGGCGGTGGCCGCGCGGGCTTTATGAACGGAGCGCGCGCCCGATGGGCGTCCGCGATTCGCGCGGGGAGAGCACGACGCGACGGTCGGACGCCCCTGGGCGGGCGGTCCCCTTCGGAAAACGTTCAAGGGACGGACGGATTCCCATTGCGGACCATGAGACTGCGAATCGGCTGCTCGTCCTGGACCTCGGAGGCGTGGTGGGGCCGCGTCTATCCGGAAGGCCTGAAGGACGGGGATCGGCTCGCGTGGTACGCAAAGCTCTATGACACTGTAGAGGTCGACTCGAGCTACTACCGCGCCCCCTCCGACTTTCTCGTCCGCCGGTGGGCGTCAGTCACCCCGGAGGGGTTCGTCTTCACGTTGAAGTTCCCCCGGGACCTGCTCGATCCGAAGCAGCCCGTGGACCGGACCAAGGTCGGGAACTTCCTGGCGAGCGCGGCGCTCCTCGGCTCGAAGCTCGGGCCGATCCTACTCCAGTTCCCTCCTTGGGTCAAGCCCGGGAAGGCGAACGTGTTCATCGAGGAGCTGCTCGCCGCGTTGGACTCGAAGTTGCGCTACGCGGTGGAGCTCCGCGACGCGGGCTGGTTCCACGGCCCGACCTGGACCGCGCTCGAGACGCGTCTTCGCGACCGCGGTATTGCGCTCGCGTGGTCGTATCTCACCTACGTGGACATGCCGCCCGAACTCACCTCGGACTTTGTCTACCTGCGGTTCATCGGCGACCACAAGACGATTCCAGAGGAAACGCATGGGGAGCTGCGCATCGATCGGTCGAAGGAGACCAAGCTGTGGGCTGATCGATTGAAGAAGGTAGAGAGTCGGGTCCACGCGACGTTCGCGTTTTTCAACAACCACTACGCGGGGTTCGCCCCCGAGTCGGTGAACCTGTTTCGGGAGGAAATGGGTTGCGACGGGTTGACTACACGGTGAGAGCGAGTCAGCGGAAACTGGACGGTTCGTAAGTTTCCATTTTTCATACGCCAGGTGCCAAATAGGGTCGGTCGCATCGTTCAGACCGGAATCTGCATTCCGACTGGAGCGGGCACCCTTCACAAAGAGGAATGGTCGCCCGACACCAGTTTCGACCCATATGCCAGCTTGGCCAGTCAAGCGACCAACAGTCGGCCGGCCTCATCGCCCGAGTTACAATGAGCACTTCATCCTCGGAAAACACGCGGCCCTCTAAAGCTCGTCCGAGAACTCGTCTCAGATGAATATCCGGCTTCACGTCACCAGTTCCGTCGATCTGCTCCTCGTCAATGAGTGCACCCACAGTCATCCGGGATAGCTGGGGGCCAAGACCAAGGTCGTTCAGACGAGCAAGAGTCTGTAATGGCAAGCGATCAGCCCACAACTGCGTGGCGTCTCCGTCATACTCCGAGACGAGTGTCCCGGCCATCACTCGAATTTTGAGGTGCCGATTCGAAGTGCAATGCAGCTTCCTGTCCCCTGACCGTCCCGCCCACGTTGATTCCGGAATTCTTACAATCGTCTCCCAAAGTTCCTCAGGGTCTCCCAGCTCTATCTCGGCGAATTCGGAGGCCTTCCGGTGCGCAGTTTCGGTTTTCCATCGATAGTCGATCATTGATTGAAGGAGAAACTTGTTCGCATTCTTCTTCGGAATAGGACGGAGGTCCATCCACCCCCAGTGACCGCCGCCCGGGCCGCCGTTAATTCGATCGGCATGTTCCAAGAGCAGCGTGGTCAATCGCTCGGGCGAACCTCCAGCTGACATCGAACTTGACCGTATGATATAGAAGACCGCCGAACGTCCTGATAACTGTTTGTCGGAGCTCTGCCCTGGTCGCCTTCAGGCAAACCCGAAACGCCCTAAAGCTCCCAAGAGTTGGGGCGAGCCGAGATGGTCCTAGAGCTTCACGCACGGTACGACCGGAGAGCGGTCGCCAAGGAACTTGACCTTGCCTGGAATAGAAGTGTCTGGGAGCAAGGAGTCGTTCGTCGCCCGCCCTGGCTGATCATGTTCGTCACTCTGGACAAGACTGGCATCGCACAGGAGCATCACTATGCGGACAAATTTCTAAGCGACACGTGCCTGCGATGGCAATCCCAGAATCGAGAGTCGCGGGCATCGACACGCGGAGAAATGTACGTCGACCCAGTGGGCCATGGAATGACGCCGCTCCTCTTTGTACGTGAGACGAAGATGCTTGGGGCGAAGGCCCGCCCCTTTGTCTTCATGGGGGAGGTCGCGTACAAAGCAAGTCGTGGTGACAACCCTATCACGGTGGTTTGGGACCTCGAGGATCCGGTGCCGCCCTCACTATGGGATGCGTTCGCGGTAGTCGCACCATCGTCGCTATCCACAGAGGACACTGAGGCCGCGGAATCACCATCTACCGTTGAAGACGCGAGATTGATACGGAATCTGGCCGCCGCGCTCTCGAGTCGTGACCACTCGGCCGAGGATCTCTGGGCGGCCGCTCGCCTGCGCCCCGGTCAAAGGCTGTTCCGCAAGCTGGTCATGATGAATTTTTCCGGTGCCTGCTGCGTTTGCGGTCTTCGCGAGCGGGCTTTACTCGATGCAGCACACATCACAGGATATGCCAAGGGAGAGCGAACACGTAACGATCCAGCCAATGGGTTGGCCCTCTGCGTTTTGCACCATCGCGCGCTCGATCGCGACCTGATTCAGATCGGCGCCGATGGAACAGTCCACGTCGCTGAGTGGCTAAGTGAGGCGAACGATCCCGCAATCCGGGATTCGCTCCTCCGGTATGATGGTCGGAAGATCTCGAGGGCCCACTTTGCTGTCGCACTTCCTCCTAGTTCCCTATCCCGAGAGCTCCCCCCGAATGACTAACCTTCCAACGATTCGAAGTAACGCACTTGGCAGTGCTTTCTACGCCCCGTCCGCTGGTTGGTGCGGAGCCACCTGTATGGATTGATCAGATTACGCGATGCTTCGACAGTTGACCGAGTCCAAGAACGCGATCCAGTATTCCCACCAGCCAGCGGCTCGGACTACAGGACACGACGGGATGCCCGCCGCAGCGAGGGAGGGACTGAGATCAGCGGCCGCATCTCGTCCTTGTCTTCGAGGAGAACGCCTAACTCCACATTCGCGACTAAGTTCTCATGAGTCAGGTTCGCAGACCCCAAGACCGCCCTGCAGTCATCAGCGAGGACCATCTTGCAATGGAACCCACGCTTCTCGTCTCCTCCGGGAGTGCCGCGGTACTGGTACACCTTCCACCCGCGCCTAGTTGCGGCGCGCCGGACAACTGGCGGCGATGCTCGAAGGTACACCTCCCAATTCGGTCTGAAGGTGTTCCGATCCGATGCTGCGCTCAAAACTTCGACACCGGTCGCATCGATGAACGGCGAGATCACACACACTTTTCTCGTTGCGCCCGCGATCACTGATTCGATCGTTGTCAGGTAGTCGAGCGCCCCTTTGGGAGGGAAGCCTCGAAGAGATGGGTCACGGGGTTGAGTACACAGGATTCGCAAGCGCTAGCTCCAGAAACCATGAGGGCCGACCAGCAACCGGCGACCTAGTGTCCGATTGAAGTGAGCGCAGCTGATTTCGGACACATGGACGCATCCATGACACGCCGAATTCTTTTCCTCACAGGCAGGATTGTAGACGCATCTGTGCGCGTCTTCCTTCAGCGCGGAGAGGATTGTTGAGATGTGGTGTTCCATCAGGAGCATGAGTCCTCCCAGGACGAAATCGCCGCTATGGTTGGCGTAGACGAGGAAGCTGTTCGTGTATGGAAGTAGTTCCTCCCCGATTCCTTCCTGCTCTAGACCGGATAGTCGTCCCCCGGCTTTTACGAAGAGATGACTGACTGTATGTAGAAGACCGAAGTGTTTTTGGGTCCATGAATCGCCGAATTCCCCGAACAAACCCTGGGCAGTTGGGTCGAAAGACTTCTGGAGCGCAAGGAGGTCCTGGGGAAAAGAACCCGTTACGGGCTGTGCTTGGCCGGTCTCTCGGTTAAGCCAGGCGAGTGTTGCACTGGGGTCTAACTGGACCCAAAGTCCCTCGGTGTATGACTGACTGACATAAACGTCAATTCCGTCCTTCGCTTCACGGCGGGAGTAGAGGTTGAGCTTGGTCTCACGTGGGCGATACGTGCCTCGTGTGAATCCGATCAGGGCCGTTGTCACCGGAATTCTTTCCTCGTATCTCAACTCCGAAATGTGGAGCTCGGGCAACAGGCGGAGTGCGGACTCGAGCGTTGCCCGGTGGAGCGGGTCACTATCGGCATCATCGATGAGTTCCTGGAGGGCCCACCCCCGTTCTCGGTCCATGTAGAGCGCAGTGTCCCGTATCTGCCGTGCGTATCCACTCCTCCGGCTCAGATCAAGAACCTCTCCTAACGGGAGTGCTGGCCCTGACGTCCTTCCCAGATTGGCGATTCTTGAACCCAAATCCGCCATGAGGCTCGTCTTCGCGGGACTTGCCGGCATCCACTGCTCGACCGCATCACGTTGCAATCCCAACTCCTCGAGATCTGGTTCGAGTCCGGGAGTCGCTTGGTCACGGAACGAGCGAGTCCATGACTCGAACCCCGAGGCGGCCTCGAAGTCCCGGAAACTTTGGGCATCCCTGAGGCAGCCGAGCCCAGCGATCGCTGCCGCGCGCTGACCGCCTATAACTTCGGAAAGGGAGTCGTCGCTATTGAGGAGGTGGATGACCTTCGCCACGTAATGCGTTGCCTTCATGAACGGGGCAGACGAATAATCTAGCCGCAACTCGGTTTCTCCATCCGTACCTACTCCGGCGACCGGTTCGAGTGGGCACCCATAGTGCCTCCCATAGAATGAATCCCGAGCGGGTTTGGCAAAGCCGCAATCGGGAATCAGACAGACGATCTGCCATCTAGCTGCCCTCTCGCTGTTCTGACGGAGCCAGTGAAGGTGCGTGTACCCGTGTCGTGGACACTTCACTCTTGGACTCAACGGGACGAAAATCTCCTCACCGCAATTGTGGGTGGTGAGCACATCGTATTGAATTACTCGTCCCGGTGAAGATGAATTCGCACAGGTCGTAGCTTGGCATGTACAGCGACAATTCGCCGGCCTGGTCCGTGCGATGGCTTCTGCGGCGTCCTCACCCGGAGCGGTCCGGACACCTCCCGAATGAAGGTAGAGATGGCCGCATTGCGGGCAGTAGAACGCGAGAGGGTAAGGCGTGGATAACGCGTAGTCGGGTTGCGTCAAATGTATTGGCGAGGTTTCAAACAGCTGGGGCTCAAGGTCGCAGGCCGCGTAGTTCTGGGCCTCTGCTCGAAGGCGCTCGACCAGCTGCTGCCGGTTTAGCCTGGCGTCGGGTGACTTTGAATCCTGCCCTAAGCGGACAATCTGCTCGATAAAACGTGTTTTTTCGTTGAAGAAAACCTTCCCGGGCCCATAATTGTAGAGAAGGCTGGTCCGCTGGCGAAAGAGTGGGGATCCTCGCGTCATGTGTCTTGGTCCGTTGCGTTGCCCACATCGCTCCAAATGGTCACCGAAACGTCAGTGTCTCTTAGACTTCGCAATGCGCCGAGCTTTACGTCAGCTGCCTTCCTCTCGTCAGGGTCGGTCGGCCGCTGCTGAAGCCTGCTCCGTATCAGCGGAAGAAGCTCGGTAACCGCGGCTTCCTGTCGCCGAACCAAGGAGGACCCGGGTCCGGGGCTGAGTCTAGGCCAAGTGCCCGCCGGGCAGTCTCGTGAAACTCATCGGGATGATCGCGTATTTCCGCCCTGAAACCTTCAACTTTCGTCCGCTTCCACAAATCCAATAAGGGTCGTTCATAGTTGACATGATGCAGAAGCAACCCCGGTAGGGTCTTTTCGAGAGCCTGTCGGCTAAAGCGCGTAGTAGGGATGTTTCTAAGCAAAAGTTCTCGTAGTTCGAGATACTTTTGATGCGCCTCGAAGTGCGAGGAGTCTCTCTCTCGGTTTGGGTTGTAGACGTTGACCACTAGGGCGGGTACTCCGTCGTTTCGCCCAACTCGGCTCATGGCCTGAATGTACTCTGAGATGGAGTGGGGCATCCCGCGGAACACCATCATGTTCAGGCTATCGAGGTCGACCCCATGCCCCACGATGCTGGTGGCCGTTACAGCTTGGTAATACCCGCTGTCGCGACCACTCTGCATGACATCCAAGAAGTCTTGGATGTTTTGAGCACCGGAATCACCTGTTAGGTCAACGACGCGATCGGGATCGAATTCAGAGAGGCCGAGCCGGCGCATGTATGGATTGAGCTGTCCTTCATACGACCGGTTTACCTGCCCGACTTCGCTACGGTTGATTCCATAGGTGAGGACCGTCCGATAGCGTCGCGCCATCGACCGACGGTCTGCCTCTGAAACACCCTCCAGGGAGGCAGGCAGGGCCGTTCCGGGTCGACAAATCGGGAGGTCCGCAAGGGGGCAAGTCATCCGGTGTATTTCCAAGAGGGTCTTCATGACCGTGTCCACATGGCTCATCCCATGGCTCCGGATCCCGACGATGAGACGTTGGGTCTCGGTCGACTCAACATTGTAGAAGGATTCCGTTTTGATTGGTCCCCGTTCTGGGAAGCGCACTGACTCGCCACGGTTGTAGAGCTGGCGTATGAGTTGCTGATAGCCTTCGATAGTCGCGGTGGAGCCTACGATTTTCCACGGGCCACTGCCGATTCCGCGCTCTCTCATCCGCCGAGCTGTGTCAATGACCATGGTCTCGTAGTGACTGTCAAACGCGCCCAGTGATTCCGTCAGAAGGTGAAGTTCGTCCTGGATCAAGAGTCCCGGTACAGGATCGACGTTCGACGGAACCGGGAGGAGTGGATTTCCACATGAGAGAATGGGACAGGCATCAACAGGGCGCCCTTGTGCATCGGCCGGCCTATCGATGAGATACCCATGCCTCAAACACCGAACCTTGGCGCCGCCGAACATGGTACGACCCCAAGGCTCGGTTGCAAGACGGGCTAGCTTGTCGATCGTGGCGATCACGACGGTTGGCAACCACCGAATTACCTCGGTATCGGTGAGATGAAGCTTCAACTCTCGATGGCAATCTCGGCAGATGTGACGGAAGCCGGGTTTGGCCTCGTCAAAGGTCGTGGTGATGCGACCAGGGCCGCCCCCCGGAGCCGTGCATGTCGGACAGTAAAATACCTTCATGTGGCGCAGGAGCTGTCGCTCGAGTCGGGCGGGGTCGCGAATGATCTGTCTGAGGGCATCGTTGAGCGTTGACGGTCTGGCCGCTCGATCTGGAGAAGGCGGCCAGTCGAGTAGGTTCATCGTGTTGCTCTCTCCGGCGTAATAGCCTACACTGAACGGATCGCCCTGACAACCGGCCAGTTCGGGCGCCAAGCGCCGGACATCGTCGGCGTGCTCCATCACGCTGACGACACGTGCAAACTGTTGGATGCTAAGCAGCCGCAGCGGAAACTTGGCGAATGCAGTTACCCCGTAGGGTTTGCCTCGAAGCCGGTCCCAAAACGCGTGCAAGACAACGAGTCCAAGGTACGCTTCGGTCTTCCCGCCTCCAGTTGGAAACCAGAGCACGGTCGGAGTCGGCTCGTCGGCTGATGAAGATGAGCGGGTGCGCTGGAGTATAGACGGTAGTTCCGAGACGATGAATACCAGCTGAAAGAGACGCCAGGAATCCCCAGGTTTGGAGAATCTACGTGCGAACGATTGGTTCATCAGACGGAAGGCTGCCAGCAAGTCTGTATTGGAGGGGTTTGCGAGAAGCGCTACCCCGCTTCGGAAGCGCTCCACCTCCGCTGCGAATCCCCGCTTCGATTCTACGATTTGGTCGGCGGCCTCTCGCGCTCCCGGAGCTGTGGCCGCCTTAGCATCCCATTCACCCAGGTACCGATCCATGGAAGCAAGGACATCCTCCAGGATCTCGATAGAGCGGTCGGCGCCGAGAAGGCTGAATGTAGGGAGTAGCTCGCCTCCAGCCCGGTCCTTCAAGGTTCGAGGAAATAGGCGGCGTTGCGTGAAAATGGGAATCGACTGTGTCGCGACTGTAATCACTTGGCCATCGAAGGTGATCTCGGTATCGCAATTCCGGCCGCTGGCCCATGTCAAATTCTCATACCTGAAATCTCGAGATTCTACTTCCGGTAGGAGCATCGGCACAAGATCGCCTGCCCGAGCCGTTACGCTTAGTGCAGCTCCGATGAAAGAATCCTCCGCTGCCCCCCAATCTGAGGGTGGAGTTGTGTTGCACAGCATCAGCTCAATGTGCCAACCGTTGCTTATCCGGCGGATCCGGTAGAGGACTCCCGCATTCCACCTGGCTGCAATCTTGTTGGTAGATGCGGTCACCTGATCTGCCCAGAACAGAGGATTGCGCAAATCGGCAACGGAGTATTCCCGCGCGCCAGCGATTATCCACTCGCGGGGTCGAAGTCCATAGCGGCCAGGCGCGGTGCTCGCTGTATGATTCGCGGTTGCGAGCGCTGCGACGAGAGCTGATGTTGGGGCTGGCAACAGGATGAATCCGCCAGTCTCACGCAGTTGCAGAGTGATCCGGCCGCTCGCGGCTTCGATGGGGAGCCGCAGGTACTTCGGGGGTAGTTTGATGTGGCGCGCACCTTGCGAATAAATCTCCACGAACCTGAGGACTTCGGAGTGCGTGGGCATCACCGGGTAGTACAACGAGAATCGGGTGGCTATATCGAGGTCGATCGTCTCCTTGGGAGCAGCCAAGAACGCGAACCCGAGTGCGGACGGGGTGTATTCCGTCTTGCCGAATTCCGCCTCTAGCTCGGTAACTATCCGACCAGCATCTCCTGGGAATAGGGCTCCAGAAGGGAATAGGTTGCTCGGAATGTCCTCGTGAACCTCATCGAATTCGGGACCCACCGCCTGCAGGGCGCCCTGAATACGACGCGCGCACTCCTGGACGAATGCTAGGCGCGTTGGATAGTCGTCAGCGACCATCTACAAGCTCCACTTTTACAACCTTCTCGAAGCGCACGACGGCCGTGATGTCCTCGAGGGTTATCCCGTTCACCTCTTCGTTCCCAACCGTGGAATTCATCCGTTCGTACGCCACATCGAGCCGAGATAGTGCAAGGTCTGTTAGGTAGGCATACACAGTCCTTCGGTCCCTACGATGATTTACTCCCGCGCCATACACGAAGTCGGCGAGGTCACTGTCGTAGCCGAGGTTGGTCATTAGGCGAATGAGGTTCCCATGCATCGGTACTACTGGGTCCTCATCTCCAAGCCAGTGCAGGAACTCTGCGTAAGTGACGCCAGGTTTCATCGCTCGGTAGACTTCGGAAACGCGCTTGCCCACGAACGATTTGGCTCGATACTCTCGGAGAAGCTGCTTCCACAGAGAGGCCGCGGCGCGCGTCTTGTTCATCAATGGATGTGCGCGAAATATTCGAGCCACGATGGAGCGAGCCCCAGGGTCCGTCCCGGCCCTAGGGACTACTAGAATGTCTCCGGGCTTCACCTCGCCAAGGGGCATTTCGTGCTGCGTCTCCCCACGGAGCACGATCACAATTCTCTCGCGGGACGACACGACCGCGCTCGAATCTGTAGTTACCATGACTCGTTGGATAGGGGTCTCATCTTCTTGGAGAGGTGGAATCGACTCGGAATCGGCCTCTGCCTCGCTTGACTCGGCCGACCAGTCAGTTGGTACTGTGCGTGACGTTGGGACCAACTCCGGTTCGGTCTTTGGTACCCACGACCCAGAGGCGAGAACCTCTGGGAAAGATGGCCAGGTGCGGATTCCGAATCGTTTCGCGCACCGCTCGAGCCACATCCTCGCGGCCTCGTAGGCTGGGACCTCCCATGGGTAGAGCAACATGACTACTCTTCTCGCCGCTCCTGACGCGAGATCCTGAAGCAACCGTGCGCCAGGGGCGGAGGATAGGATGATCTCTGAGGGGAGGATCCTGTCCAGGGGTTCCCCGGGCTCGAGCACGATGACTCGGCTTGCGGCGGGAGTGGTGGTCCGCACGTATTCGCGCCACTTGGCGGCCGTATACGCCCCATCGAAAAGTAGGGACGGGGGATCGCTAGCAGAAAACTCGCCCGCGTGGTTCTCTAGCCAGGTCGCCTTAGCAGGTGCGTGGTGCCGTCTCCTGGCCATCGCTCTCTCGGCTAGTCCAACGAATTGACTCGCTTCAGGGCCGGGGGGAGCCTCTCGGATTCGGATCATGTGGTCCAAGAATCGCAGCAGACCCTCCGTCGAGACTCCGGCCTCGCGGGGAGGCAGATTGGAGATCGGAATTACATCGGATTGCATGCGCTGATTGATCGTATGGGCCACCCCCAAGAAGGCCCTGGACTCGTGTAGAGCGGTCTTGCGCAAGGATCGAAGCGCAACCGATAGCCGGCCAGGTCGTCGTCTGCCGAATCGATAACCTGAGCGACGACCGAGAATGAGGTGGCGTTGCGCTCACGACGGCGCCAAGCTTCGACAGTCGGGTGTCGTGGAGCTTCCGGGGGCACTACGGCGCCGGTGGGAAGACTCGTGGCGCAAGGAGAGCGGACTCGATCCGCGTCCTCTAGCCGGTGGCAGGCCAACCCGAGGAGCAATGCGTGACTTCGCGCGATTCGTTCAATCGGCAGCTCGGCTGGATCGTTTACGATGTAGAGGCAAGACATCCCCCGGATCTCGCCGACCCAGAGCGGAATCTCCTCTATCCTGAATGCACGGAAGAGTCGGGGAACTGGTGGGTTCCGCCTGGAGACTCCCCGACTGTTAAGGGGTTTGGGCGCCCCTGAAGGGCCGCGATAGAACATCGGATATTGCTCGGCCAATCGACCCATCACCGGGTCCTTGAGTCGGTGATAGAGGGGAGTCAGATTCTTGTCCGTGGTGAACAGGAGCAGCGGCACCGTCCGGGGGAGGGTGTATACCAGGTTTCGCACGAGGAGCGCGGCGCCGAGCCCTCCAAAGCCGGGGGCTATCTGGTCCGGCATTCCTTCGCGGACTAGTCCGCTAAAAGCCGCCTCCGTAACCGGACCCAGGCGGGAGGGGACGGGATTCCGTTGCCCGGGCTCTTCGCCCTCCATCCGGTAGGCTAACCCCCAGAGGTCCCTCCGTGGACCGATTGGTGGAGGGGGCGGGGTTGTGCCGAGCATGCCGTCCCATCGGTTCCTTGCCTAAAGTTCCATCTCGAGTGCAGGTTCGTTCGCCTACAGGAATTGCGCGGCCCAGACGGCACCATTCGTGGAGACTGGGCTGACAAGCGGGACATTGAACCTGAACGGGAGGTCGGAGGGTCCCACGACGACGATGACCATCTTCACAGGGATCGTGGACGGGGTTACAGCTACTCGGTGGGATCGGGCCCTTGGTACGCGTCGAGATCAGCGATGGAGACGGTAACGTGAACGGAGTGAGCGCGGGATTGGGAAACGTGTTCACTTGCCCAGGCGGCGCAGGGAGCGGGAGTCCCTTGCGGGGTATCACATGGTGGGTATGGGCGATCATCGGGGCCGTAATCATCGTGATGCGACGGGGGCCATCCACGACATCCACACCCAGCGCCACCCGCTACCTGAGGAATCGTTCACGGCCACACCGCCTCTGCCCAAGCGCTCAGCCACAACCGCGCAACGCGAACCGTAGGGAAGTCGTCGAGCTCGAGTCGCGTCGCCTCGCAGTCCTGCAAGCCCTCGAGGTGCGCGTCCAGAGCGCGCACGAGATCCGCCTCCGCCTGCTGGGCGGAGGTCGCGTGCACCATCACGTCGGGGAACCCTTCCACGATCCCGAGGTATGATCCCTCCCCAACGTCGAGAATGCGCAGTCTGAACTCGAACATTGGCTCCCCGTGTAATCTCGGGATCGCGTCGAATCACGATCGCGCTGCGGACGGGCGCACGAACGCGGTGCCCACGCCGCGATCTCCGAGTCTCTCGTGAAGCGCGCGAACCGCTCGCACCTGCTGCTCCACCTCTGCCAGCACGACCTCGTGCACGCGCGATCGGAGCTGGGCCTCGTTCTCGCCATCCCGTGCGTAGTCCGCGTAGCCGAACCGCACGCTCTCGAACTGCCCCGCATTGAAGGTCAGCTGGCTCGTAGCCCACGGACGCCCTGCCTGTGGGCTCGCGGTCGTGTCGGCGCTCGCGTGGGCGAGTTCGGGGGTGGGCCTTGCGGGAGTTGGCGGCCGAGGAGCTGACGGCGGGCTGTGTGCCCTCGCCTCTGCCCGGGCCACGAACGCGGAGGCGGGCTCGAAGAGGTCGAGTTGCACGGCTTCCGCCCCGGTCCCCGTGTCATGAGGAACGTGGGGGCCGTAGTCGGGCGAGTGCGTGGGCAGGTAGGTGAGACGCGGGCGGGAAGATTCGAAGTCCACGACCACCTTGAGGTCGGGGTTGGGCGGGATGCGCTGGGCGCATCCGCACGCGCACTTCGTGGGGAAGCGCGTTCCGGTCACGGTGCGGAGCCTCATGGGCGAGACTCCGCGGTTGGCGCTGGGTCGGTCGGCGTCTGGTGTTGAGTGCTGTCTCGCATCGTTGTCCCTCGCGAAGAGAGGGACAACGAGCGAGGCGGGGCTACTACGAGGAGCCGCAACAGAATGACGAGGCAGAGGGGTTGATAGCGAGGAGCGCCATGGGGAACGAATGGGATGCGGCATGCCAACGAATCCCCCATCGAAGGCGTTCATTTTGGATCTACGGCCAAGTTGCGGTTCCCGAGGCCAGGCCAAGCGGAATCTAACGGCAGAACGGGAGTACCCGTGGTCGCTTAGATTGAGCCCTCATAGCGCTGGGGGCACGCTACGATGGTGAAAGCCGCAGCCGCGAAACGGGAGCCTCATGACACATACGTCATGAGAATCTCCCGGAAGACTGTCGACAAGCTGGGGATAAAGCTCTATGACAAGGCGTCCGCGGTTGTGGCCGAGCTCATCGCCAATGCGTACGATGCGGACGCAGAGCATGTGACAGTCTCGTTGCCCCTTGACAGGTGGCTTGCAACGAAGAGAAAGGGGAAGGTAATTGACGCGGGCTTTCAAGTCGTTGTCGGGGACGATGGCCATGGCATGGTTCCGAAGGAGACGAATGCCGACTACTTGGTCGTGGGAAAGGATCGACGTGCAGCGGGCAACCAGGGTGATCGATCCCGACGAAAGGGACGCAAAGTAATGGGGCACAAGGGAATCGGGAAGCTGGCCCCCTTCGGGATCTGTAAAGAAATCGAGGTCAGATCGGCCGGTGGCCGTTCCAAGTTCGGTGGGCACCTGGTCAGCCATTTCGTCATGGACTACGACCGTATCAACAAGGAGACGGAGGAGCCCTACCCTCCGGAGGTAGGCTCCGAAGATGGCCTGCGGACCCCAGGGCACGGGACGAAAGTCACCCTCCGACGCTTCCTCCTAAGGCGCACACCCAACAGGGAGACGTTCCATCGACAGCTAGCTGCTCGCTTCGGACTCAGGGCGCGCGATTTCGAGATTCGAGTAAACGATGTGGTCTCTGGCGATTCATTCACTGTCGGCGACCTAGAGATCGACGTGATGGAAGGCACGAGGCTCGACATCAAGAATGGAAAGGTCTACGCGGACGACGGAACGAATCTCGATGCCCCGCTCGAAACTGAGGATGGCACGATTCTCCGGACCAACGGGTGGGTCGCACTTGCGAAGGTCGCATACAAGAACCCGGAACTCGCGGGCGTCCGCATATACGCCCGAGGAAAAATCGTAGCCACTACGCGCGATTTCGACGTTCCCTCAGGATTCACGGGAGAGCATACGATCCGATCCTACCTCGTAGGTGAGCTACACGCGGATTGGCTCGACGAGGACGAAGACTTGATCCGGACCGATCGGCAGGACATCCTCTGGGCGTCAGAGCAGGGGCAGGCCCTTCAGAGTTGGGGGGTAAAGGTCGTCCATCTCCTTGGAGACCGGGCATCCGGCCCTCGCCGCGAGACCGCCCGCGCCATGTTCCTCGACCGATCACAAATCGAGAGCGAGATTGATAGGCGATTCCAAGATCCAGAAGTACGCGCCTCCGCGATGAAACTGGCAGGTGCGATTGGAAGCACTGCCTCGGTCGACGAGCTGGCCTTACCGAAATACGTGGAGGAACTCCGCGATATCGTTCTCGCTGTCGCGCCCCATAAGATGCTTCTCGAAGAGCTCGAGAGGGTCAGCGCGAAGGGCGGCAATACGCTCGCCGCCATGGCTTCGCTCTTCGGAAGCGCACGGATCGCTGAAATCGCTTCTCTCGGACAGGTTGCTGTGGAGCGATTGAAGGCCATCGACAAGCTGAATGCGAAGACCAAGGGGGGTGTGGTTGAGAGCGAGGTCCAGGACATCCTCGAACAAGCGCCCTGGCTGATCGAACCCACATGGACCGTCCTCTCGGCCAATCAGCCCCTTACCACGTTCTGGGAGGAATTGCGTAAATGGTGGGGCAAGCAACACAAGGGGGAGCCGTTTCCGGTGCCTGTCAGTACATCTGGCACGAAGCGCCCGGATTTCGTACCGATCAACGTCGGCTATTCCTTGGTAGTGGTCGAGATAAAGGCACCAGGGCACATCTTTGACGTACCGGATTTCGAGCGCCTTCGAGCCTATATCGAGGCCCTGAACGAATTCCTTGAGGCCAACAAGACTTTCAAGGCGGGGATGACCGTCGCCCCGTGGATAGTCCTCGTCGCGGACGATGTTTCACTCAAAGGTTCGCCCAAGATGGCTTACGAGAGCCTAGAGGGCGGCGGACGATTAGTAAGGAAGACTTGGAGTGATTTCTTGAATCAGACCAGACAGGCCCACCAGGATTTTCTCAAGGCACGAGATCGTCTCGGAGCCGCGCCGGTCAGTGCGGCTCCTTCGTCACCGGGTCGATAGTAGCCCGTGCAGTACTCGTCCTTGTTGCCATGTGAACCACGGAGGAATCGCTTCACCCGTGCATTCTCGGACCAAGGACGTGGTCACTGTAGACCCTGATTCTGCCCATCGGAAGTTCCGCGGGATGGACTGGGCGTCTGCACACTCGCGGGGGGAGAGGAGGCGGTTTTCCCAGGGGTGTATCTTGGCATCACTTCCAATGTGACCGTTTGCGGTGGTGATGGTCGCGATGGGTAGCGCGGGGGTCATTCGCTTGTAGGTGGTCCGACTGCCGATGATGAGCCTCGCGCCCCCGCGGGGCCCTACAACGACGGGCCGAGTGGTCAGTGCCGCCCCGCAGACGCCACACTTTGCCGCTCGTGGGGGATGACCGACGGCTCCGCACCGCAGGCAAAGGTCGGTCTCGAAGGCCGATCTTCCGCTGGACGGCGGGATGAATCGAATCAGATCGTACCGATCTGCATCATAGACCGGAACGAAGTGCAACGGGTCCGACGAATCGCGAGCGTGACGCGAATCGCGCGAGTCAAGACGCCTATACGTTTGACTCCCGAGAAAACTCCGAGCCGTGACCCACCTCCGCTTGCCGTTCCGGCCCAGTCGATCATGGCTGGGTTCCGGATACGGGAACGAGTCGCCGGCGTCGAGCTTCTTTGACGCAGGGTCCTTTGAGCGAATGAATGTCAGGAGAGCACGGGTTCGTCTTTGTGGGACGCCATAGTCCGCAAATTGGACGACTGCCGGCCAGCACTCGTAGTCAGGAAGGCGATCCACCAAGAGCTGGGCAACTGTATCCGTCTTCCGAAGGTCGGGATCGCGGACCCTTGTGGAAAAAATCCCTGTGACGTTCTCGATAACGACAACCCGGGGACGCAGTCGATTCGCGACCTTTGACAAGACAAAGCCAAGTTGATTCCGGGGGTCCATCGAGTAGCTACCTTTGGTTGGGAGCCCCGACCACGCGTTGACGCAGGACATGGCCTGACAGGGTATCATCGCACTCAGCAAACTGGGCGCTTCGACACCTGAACGCTTGACGTAGGCGTCAACTGCTGCCTGCCAAGTTGTCCGCAAGTCTCCTTCGATGTACTCGGCATCTGAGTGGTTCAGGCGGCAGAGACGTAGTCGCTCGCGGTTCAATTCTGCGAAAACATGGAACTTAAAACCCGCCCTCTCGAAGCCCAGATCGCCGATGCCGGCTCCGCTGAACAGACTGAGCGAAGGCAGTCCGGTCGTGGGGGATTGGATTGGGGCATCTAGAAATGACTCGAAATCCACCCTGCCTTCGAGCTGAGTTGCCAAGCTCCCTGGCGGCGTCATCCATCATCGGTAAGATCGACTACACGTGTAAGCCTTTGCTCTTGGTAAGGCCGATTCGGGCCCCGCGATCGATTGCGGCGCTCACTCGTTAAGATCTCACCGAACCCAACCTTCGAGTCGTTCCCACTCCAAGTGCTCGGCGTCAGGGAACCCTACTCAGAATCGTACGAGCCTGACTATCCGCGGACTCCCTGCATATGGGTGGCGCCCCGGATTCGGGTTACTCCGGCGATTTGTCGGGGAGCCGGCTCGATGGTTTGATGGCCTCGGGCTTGGTCGCCAACCTCGTGCGTCGATCGATGAGTGAGTCACACCTTCACGTATCGTGGCGGATGCGTCGCATCGGCCGGAGGGACACTGCCCCGGAGCGGGTCCTCAAGGCCGCACTCCGGCGGGAGGGGATGCGCTACCGCTCCCAGTCGCTCGTGGCCGGAGTACGCACAGATGTGATCCTTCCCAATCTAAAGGTCGCAGTGTTCATTCACGGCTGCTTCTGGCACGGGTGTCCAGCTCACTATTCGGGGCCGACAAGGCACCGCAGGTTCTGGGCGCGCAAGATAGATTCGAATCGCCGACGCGACCGACGCCAAGCCGTGCAGCTAAGACGGGCAGGTTGGGCCGTGGCAACCGTGTGGGAGCACGATCTGAGCCGACCGGATTCGCCGAAGTGCGGGACCGTCGTACGGAGGCTCTGTCGTCTTCGCGGTCCGTGTCCGAGCGCCGCCTGAACGAGACATGGGCTACAGGATTCTGCGGGTCAGCGCCGAATCGCACCTTCGAGCTCGGCGTCGGTCATCGGGGAATCGCGCTCTTCCTCTCGACTGGGTCGGCCTACCGAGGTCCAACACTAACCACCCAGCGGCCATCTCGGGACAGATGCGAATTGGCCTGAATCGGGATACCCGGTGCGCTAAGCTTGCACCTAAGACACCGAGTCGCCGACCCGCCCGAGCTGTTCCTCGAATTTCCTCCTCCGGCGGGACAATCCAGGCGTGCAGGGCCGCGGCCCGGCTCTCGTCCACGGAGAGTCGACTCCGCTAGGCCGGGTTGGTCCCGGGGGACGGCTCTCCCGTCGCCCCGGGGAAGTGGTTCCTCGCCTTCGGTGGAGGACCGGGCGACCTCAGAGTACGCGAGCTGTGCGAGCTTGGCGAGCGAGCGGTCTAGGGCGGTAGCGGGAGGGGTCGTTCCTCGCGGGCGCGGGAACGAGCGATGCGGAGGTGGGACGTCATCTAGGATGTGGGCCGAGATTCTACCGTTTCTCGATCCCAAAGCCCGCCTTTTATACAGGGTAGCACGTCGCAGCGAGAGAATGAGCGCCCCGGCTATATCGAGCAAAGCGAGCGCAGACCCGGTAGTCTGGGCCATTGGGCGCGCCGGGATCACCGGTATAACTGCCAAGCAACTCGCCGAGGTAACAGAGCTCTCCCCCGATCACGTCTCGGATCGCCTGGGAGCTCTCTCCTCCCGGAAGGAAATAGCTCGTATCGGGCGAGGACTATGGGTGTTGGACCGCTTCGCGGTGGTCGGTCCAGCTGAAAGCGAGTTCAGGGGCCCAGCTTGGTACCGACCGGGCCTTCGCGCGCCAGTTCAAGCTTCGGATCGGTCGGCGGGACGGTGAGATCCAGTTCAATCCCAATGAGAAACGGCCTGTCCACCGCTGGTGGCCTTACGTGCAGGGGTTCTCGGCGGGCTTCGTCGCGGACACATGCCGTCGGTACGGGGCACGTCGAGGTTCCACTGTCTTCGATCCATTTTGCGGGAGCGGGACAGTTCCCGTTACAGCACGGATGGTAGGGGCTAAGGGAGTCGGCATCGACATGATGCCTATCGCAGCGTTCGTGGCCGCCGCCAAATGCCAGTGGCAGACCGACCCCGCAATCCTTTGGAAGGAGGCTCTCCGTATCGTGGCGAATCGCTCTCCCCCTACGATTGGCAAGCCCTTCCTGAAGGAGACGGATCGGCAATTCAAACCCGAGGTTCTTCAGTCCTTGTTGCGCCTGAAAGAAAATGTTTGGGCGGTCAAGGATGGTTCTGTCAGGACGCTACTCCAGCTCGCGTTCGCGAGCATCCTAATCAATTCAAGCAATTTGAAGCGAGCCCCATGTCTGGGCTACACGCGGAAGCTCGGGTTGACGGCAGAGTCACCTTTCGAGTTCTTCCTCGATGCAGTTCGTAGAACCAAAACCGATCTCGAGGTACTCCGACGAGAACGTAGGAACTGGGGTCCGAGGCCCGACATTCGGCTGGGGAGCTCTGCCGTAGTCCGCTTACCTGACAACACGGTTGATCTGGCGATCACCAGCCCCCCCTACGTGAACGGAATGGATTACGTCATGAACTACAAGATCGATCTCGCATGGATGGACTTCATCGAGTCCTACGAAGAGCTTGCGGCCCTCCGTGCGTCGATGGTGGCCTGCGATAATATCCCCCGTGGCACCGCCGCCGACCACCGGCCATCCCACGCTGTGCGCTCCGATCGGTGGCTGGAAAGCGTGGTTCATACGATCACTCAGAACATTGACCAGAAGGGTTCCTATCGACGAGATGACATGGGGTCAATAGTGCGGAAGTACTTCGACGATCTTCTACCTGTCATTGAGAACGTCTTCCGCAGTCTACGCCCGGGGGGTCGGTTTGTAGTCGTCAACGGGGACTCTCTGATCGCCGGAACCTACGTGCCCGGTGACATGATCTTCGCGCGCCTCGCCGCAGGCGTGGGGTTCATCGTAGAACGTTTCGACATCGCCAGGACCCGTAGGTCTGGCCAGCGACGCGGCTTCATGCTTCGAGAGTCGGTAGTAGTTCTGCGCAAGCCGGGGACTCTCTCAGGGCGCCCCGCCCCAAGGGCGCCTCAGTCCTTGGAGGCGTTTGTCGACCTGAACTGACGCAAATCCAGCGGTTCTATCTTTGGGGCCGACGCGAGGTCCCGGTCGAGGTCGAAGAATATGTCGGCCTTCTGAAGGTGTAGTTTAGGTTGTAGCCAGTCTCGCAGGTCCGCTAGGGGTATCAAATAGCCGGGCCCGCGGTTGAAGCAGAGGAACCCATTCCCGGCTTTGACGTCGATGCCGAAGGGTTCGCCGAAGGGGATCGTGACCTGCCATCGAGACGGCGAACCTACCTTGTGCTTGTCCGACCCGTCTCGGAAGTAGACCGGGAGACCTTCGAGTTTCCCCTCAAACTCCGAAAGGTCGGAGAAGTCTCGCTCGGGAAACAGCACTCGGATGATGGTCGGCGAAATTTGGGACGCGGAGACGCGCTTCTGCGGGAGTCTCTCTAAGATTCGGAGTTGGTACATAGCGTACGCAACCTCCTCCTCCAAATACCGGTGGAGAATCCTCTGAGATGTAGACAGTGGTGCCGAGTCCTTCACCTTGTTAGTGACCGTCCATCGGCTCTGTTCGCTGAGGAGTAGCACGATCGATTGCTCGACCGCGAGCCTGAGGGTGTGGTCGTTAAACAGGGATTGGGCGGCGTTTCTGCCATCGTTTAGGATGAGGGCCAGGTCAAAGTCGCCCTGCTCGCGCGGCGGGCTCTTCGTATGACTATTGAGCCTGCTCTGAAGATCGTGCGACTCCCCGACGTAGGCCCTCCCGTTCCCAGGGCTAAGAAGCAAGTAGAGCCCGGGGTGACCGATTCCCCCTCCCAACTCCGTTTGAGTGAGATTGATCAGCTTCGCCTTGGGTACGATCCAAACCCGTAGCTGTCCGAGTTTGATCCCACCCCTCTTTACACCCTCGTCATCGGCCGGATAGATTTCCCAGCCGTGACGGGATTGCTCGTCGATAAGAGCCAGGTTTGGTTCTGGAACCGTGTGCGCGCGTTTCCCGCCCGCCGTGGTCGCCGGATCTGGCCGGCTGGGAGGATCGCGCACCTCCGAGCTTGAATCCGAGCTAGCACCGGCTCCCGGCTGTGATCTGCCCTTTTCCGGAGATGTCACCCCGGCACCCGACTTGGTGATGTGGCAGTCGCCTATCAACCTACCCGGGCCGCTGCGCCAGCCCCTCGGCGGGTGGCCGACTGTCCGATCCGGGCCTACGTCGCAATGCCGCGGCCTTGCCATCGCTCACTCGGCGCTGACATCCCACAGAGCCTCCATGAGCTGGTATGGGCGCCTATGTAGTCACCCAGACTACACTATGCCCGCGTGTCGCCGACTCCTCCTCGGAGCCGTGGCCCCATAAAACGGCGACCGTGCGCCCGAGGAGCGCGGGGGCTCCGGTCGAGGGCGCCGGCCGTCCGCGAACGGCGCGGAGAGCGGCAGGGCGGTCTCCCCTGCTCTCATAAACCCCGGGTACGGTGATGGGCGGAGGACGCGATGGCCGAGAGTCGATGGTCGGAAGGCGATGTCGTCGCCCTGAAGCACGCGGGCACCCCCCCGATCCTCGTACCGATTCGACGGGGCCCTCAGCGGGTCGGCGACGCAGCGGTGCTGGATCTGACGGACCAGATCGGTCAGCCCGTCGGCGGGTCCATCGAATGGGTGGGCACGCACTACGCCGTGCTCCGACCGTCGCTGTCGGACCTGTTGTCGACCATGACGCGTGGAGCCCAGATCATCACCCCGAAGGACGCGGCCTACCTCGTCCTCCTCGCGGGGATCGGCCCCGGAGACCGGGTCGCGGAAGCGGGCAGCGGCAGCGGAGCGCTAACGACCGTCCTCGCGTACACGGTCGGACCTACCGGTCGCGTGGACTCCTTCGATCGCCGGCCGGAAGCGCTGCATCTCGCCCGGCAGAACCTCGAGCGTGGAGGGCTTTCGAATCGTGTAACGTTCCACGAGCGCGACGTGCTGGCGCACGGGATCGAAGGAGCGGGGTACGACGCCGTGGTGCTTGACCTACCGGAGCCATGGGGGGTCCTCGCATCGGTGCGTGCCGCGCTGTCGAACGGCGGCCGGGTGGTTACCTACACACCCACGTACAACCAGTTGGAGCGGACGGTTCGAGCGTTGAGAGAGATCCGCTTCGATGAGGTACGTTCCGTCGAGCTCCTCGAGCGCCCCCTGCACATCGGCGACGGAGGCACGCGACCGGCGTTCGAGATGCTCGGGCACACGGGATTCTTGACCGTGGGGCGTAAGGTCGACTGACGATGGTCGCGCTCTCCCTCACGATCGCGGGGGCCCTCGGGATCGTCCTGACCGGAGGATACCTGTGGTGGGAGATGGGTCGCTACACGACCCCCCAGGTCGTCGAGAGCCGGTTCGACGAGCGACGTATGATCTTCGCGTACACGCTCGGTCTGTTCGTCGGCGTCCTCCTCTCCCTCCCGTGGCTCTTGTACCTCGCCGCGATGACGAACGCCGCGTTGCTCGGCGCCTTCGCGCTGTTGTTCGTGCTCGTCCTGGCGATCGAGCTCGCCGAGTGGGTCGTCCGTCGGACCCACTACTGGGGGAAGGGTCCGAGCTTCCCGTTCTATGCCATCGGGCTGCGTGCGGGGATCGGTGCCATCCTCGTCCTCGCGCTCGTGGGTCAGTACCTCTCGGCCCCGACGATCACCTGGGACGGAACGTCGGTCGTGGGGCTCCAGGCGGTCGCAATCGTCGCCCTCGAGGTAACGGGCGCGCTGGTGTCCTTACCTGCGACCGCGAGCGGAATCCCACGACAGGGGATCGGGGTGCTCTCGGGCGCGTTGATCTCCGGGATCGGTCTCTTCCTCCTCGGGTTCAACGCGTTCGGCGGGGAGATCGTCGGAGGTGTCGCGGCCGGGATCGTGCTGATCGGCTCGATCTTCCTCTACCGGCGCGCGCGCGTGATCCTCGACCGGATCCCGCCGCCGTCGCTCGTCGGAGCGCCCCCGCCCGTCCCGCCGGGCGGCCGCTACGGCCGCCAGGATCGAGAGCCTCCCGCACGGTGAGGCCGAAACCCTAAGAAGGCGGGTTCGGTCACATTCCGGGTCGAGGTGCCGCGTGCCCGTCAAGAACCTGAAGCAGAGCGTCACCCTGAGGGCGAAGCCGAAGGAGGTGTACGAGCTCCTGATCGACCCGCGCAAGCACGCGCAGTTCACGGGGGCGACCGCGAAGATCGACGCACGTCCGGGAGGTCGGTTCACCCACTATGACGCCTCCTTGGAAGGCTTCGTCGTGCACCTCGAGACCAACGCGCGGATCGTCCTCGCGTGGAGATCCACGGGGTGGCCGCGAGGCCAGTACTCGATCGCCGATTTCGCCCTGAACCCCACTCCGTCCGGGACGCGTCTCGAGTTCTCTCAGTACGGCATCCCCGCCTACGATTTCGAGGAGATCCGGGACGGCTGGCGGACGTACTACTGGAAGCCGCTGAAGCAGTATCTCGAGGGATAGGTCGGTCCCCCGGCGCATCCCGCCGGCGCGGTGGGATCGGAGCGTCCCTTCCATAGCTTCTTAACGGAGGGGCGCTCCGGGCCGCGCGATGGTATCGACCGCGGACCGCGAGACGTGGGGGTATCGGTTCCGAGTCGGCCTGCGGACGCACCGGGCGATGATCTCGATCATCGTGTTCGCCGCCGGCCTCGTCCTCACCACCCTCGCGCTCGGCGCGTTCACGCCCCTCGCGAACTCCTGGCCCTTCCAGCAGATCACCGCGGCCACCGACGACAGCGGGAGTGGGGGCTGGAACTGGAACCTCGTGTTCGCGATCGTCGGTCCGATCGTCGTCATTATCGGTGCCTACCTCGTCGGCGCGTACTACACGGCCCGCCGCAAGTTCGAGCACCTCATGCGGACGAAGAGCAAGGCGGAGTTCCTGCGCAACATCCCGCTGATCGAGGAGCTCCTCTGGGACCTCACGCCGAACGACGAGGTCCGCTACGCCCAGAAGCGCGAGGAGCTTCGCCTCCCCCGCTGAGGCGCGCCTCGACCGTCTCCGAGCCGGGTTAAGTAATCCCCTCCCGTCCGAACTCCGTGGCCGCCGGGGCCGGACCGATCGAGGGCTTTCGCCTGCGACGCCTCGACAAGCCCGAGGAGTTCCGCCAGGTCGACCAGGTCCACCGGCTCGCCTGGGGCGGAGAAGAGGGGGATGCGGTCTCTCCCGTGCTTCAGCGAGCGGTCCAGGACAACGGAGGGCTCGTGCTGGGTGCCTTCGCCGACATCTACCTCGCGGGGTTCGCCCTCGGCTTCCTCGGTTGGGACGGAGAGCAACTGTACCACTACCTGCACCATCTCGCCGTCCGGCCCGAGTATCAGAACCATCGGGTGGGACACCGGCTCATGAACTACTATCGCGACGAGGCCATCCAGCTCGGTCTGTCCGAGATCCGGTGGGTCTTCGACCCGCTCCAGAGCAAGAACGCGATGCTGTTCGTCCGTCGGCTCGGAGCGCGCCCGGATCGCTACCACTCTCACTACTACGGGCAGATGGGCGACGCGGTCAACGCGGGGCTCGAGACGGATCGGGTTCGCGTTGTGTGGCCGTTCACGACCCCCAAGGTCGTGGCTCGTCTCGGGGGTGCGTTCCCGAGCCCGGTGGAGGATCTCCAGCGATGGACCTCCTCCTCGGCGATCCTCGAGACCGAGCCGGGCGAGAGCGGCATCCGCGTTCCCACCGCCGTCGCGGAACCTTCGGCCGAAACGTCGCACATCGAGATCCCGTTCGACCTCGATCTGGTCCGGACCCACGAGCACGCAGCGCTGTGGCGTTGGCGGCATGCGGTCCGCGACGCCTTCCGTGCGGCCTACGATCTAGGTCATCGGGTGGAGGATTTTGCCGTGATCACCGCCGAACACGAGCGCCGGAGCTTCTACCTGTTGCGCCGGCGCCCACCGGATCCCGGGGCTGTGAGCGAGTCCCCGCCTTCGAGCTAACGTCGGGATCCGACGCACCGGAGGCCCTCCCGGCGGCCCGGGATCCTTGCGGAAAGCCGCATATGGAGCGCGGTGCGTATAGATAGCGATGAGCGCGGTCCGCCGTTCCCCTCCCGCATTTTCGCTCTCCTGGGTGCTGATCCTGGGGATCGCGCTCGCCGTGGGCGGTGCGGCCGCGTTGCTGACGGCCACCGCTACCGCGCCGACCTCGGCCTCGACCGCTCCCACCCTCCTCCAGCTCTCGGAAACGGCGTTCCAGTGGGTGCTGGTCGCCGGAATGCTGGGCGTCATTGGGTTCCTGATCTTCGACCGCCTGCGGCAGCGGGCCATGCCGTACCCCGCCCGAATCCTCGCGGTGATGCTCACCGTGATCGTCCTCCTGACGGTCTTCGCCGTCGTCGGTCGCGGCCTCGGCGGAGGAAGCCTGCCTCCCCTGAGCCCCGTGGGTCCGGGCTCCAACGACACATCCGGAGGGGGCAATTCCACCCCCGGGATGAACGTAACGAACGTAACGGGGTCGGGAGGCTTCCCGCCCTTCAACCTCTCCATCCCCCCGTGGGCGCTGTTCGCGATCGTTGCGGTCGTCGCGCTCGTCGGGACCGCCGTGGCGCTGCGAATGCTCGGAACGCGCGAGCGCGCGCGGGCCGTGCGCCCGGTCCCCTCCGACGAGGAGATTCGCGACCTCCTCGTCCAGGCCTCCACCGCGCTCGATGCCGATGAGGAACCCCGGATCGTGCTCGTCCGCCTCTACGGCTCGCTCCTCGAGCACCTGACTCCGATCGTGGGGGACACGGATCGGCAGACGGCCGAGGAGATCCGGCTGGGCCACTTGATCCGTCTCGGGATCCGGCCCGATACCGCCCAAGAGATCACGCACCTCTTCGAAGAGGCCCGCTACTCCCCGCACCCGATCGGACCGGGGGAAGTGGCTCGAGCCCGGGCCGCCATCCAGCAGGCCGTTGGGGAGCTCGACTCGAAGGAGGCCCATCGTATCTGATGCAAGCTCCCTCCACGGGCGCCCTCGTGGGGACCCTCGCCCTCATCGCGGTCGCCATTGCGATCGCGGTCGCGGCGGGATCCAACCTCGCCCTCGCTGTTCCCGCAGGCGCGGCCGCGCTGACGTTCGCGACCGCCCTGGGCATGTACAGCATTCTCGCCACCCGCAGCGAGGACCGGAGGCCCCTGCGCGTCCCGGATAACCGACCCTCGCTTCGGGTCCTCCGGGCGTTCGACGGCGACCGGATCGACCGGGAGGAGGTGGTCCTCTTGCTCGACCACGTCGAGCGCGCAGGACCGAACCCCGCGCTGCCGTCTCGGCCCCGGGCCGAGCTCGCCGCGATCGTATCGATGAACCCCGCGGGATTCCGCAGGTACGTCGCCTCCCGGATCGAGCAGTTGGAGCGGGAATCGTGATCTTCGGAGGGGAAACCGAACGATCCGGGCTCCGGTGGCGACCCCGATCGTGGCTCTTCTACGGGATCGGGGCCCTCTTCCTCGTGCTCGGGTTGGCGGCGCGAACCCCGGTGCCCCTGTTCCTCGCGCTGCCCTTCCTGCTCGCGCCCCTCGGGGCGGCTCTCCTCGGCCCCCGACACGCGAGCGCGGTGCTGGACTGGAGCGTGTACGGCAGCGAAGAGGAGGTCACGATCCGGGGACGGGTCGTGCCGAGCGAGCCGGAGCTACGGCCGCGCGAGCTTCGAATGCGGCTGGACCGTCCTCCCGGGCTCCTCGTTCGCGCTCCCGCTCGTTTCGAGTACGCCGCGGACGCCCTCCACTTCGAGCTGTACTGGAGGGCCCACGAGCCGTTGATCGCCCCGGTCGCGGTGCCCGAGGTCCTCTGGGTCGATCCGCTCGGTCTGGTCGAGCGGCCGGTGCGTCTGGTCGGCGAGGAGCTCTCGATCGAGCGATATCCTCCCGAGATCGGCCGTCTCGGACGCGTTCGGCTCATGCGAACGATCGTGCTCCCGGGCGAAACTCGCTCGCGCGCGCTCGGCTCGAGCGGAGAGTTCTTCGGCCTCCGGGTTGGACTTCCGTCCGACCCTCCGCGCCGGATCAATTGGGCCGCCACCGCACGTTCGGGGCGAACCTGGGTGAACGAGTTCCATCTCGAACGGACCGGGGACATCCTCCTCGTCCTGGACCTGCGCCCGACCGGGCTCGGGCGCGAGGTCGACGAACGGATCGTGGGCGTCGCACGCGCAGCGGCCTTCGGGATCGCCGGAGCGTTCCTCCGCGAGAAGGCCCGGGTCGGCGTGGCGACGTACGGAGAGTTCCTGACGGCGGTCCCGCTCGGGGCGGGTCGGTCCCAGCGCTTCCGCATCCGCCGTGTGCTCACGGACAGCCACGTGGCGGTTGTCGCCGGCCCTTCTGAACGATGCGCGATCGCGCTGCGACGCTACTTCCCCGCCGGTGTCACGACGATCCTGCTCACCTCGCTCGCCAATGAGGAGGCGGCCCACCTCGTTCCCCACCTGCGCCGGCGCGGGTTCCCGGCCGTGGTGCTGAGCCCCTCACCGATCACCGCGGCCTCGGATCCGCCGGGATGGAGCGAGGAGGATCTAGCGCTCGTCCATCGGCTGTTGCGACTGGCCCGCCGCGAACGACTCGCGCAGATCTGGCGGGACGCTCCCGTGATCGACTGGGATGAATACTGGTCCCTCGCGCGCTTCCAGGCGCTGCTGCGAAGTGGACTCGGCGCGCGGAGGCGCTCGTGACGGAGGAACTGCCGGTGCAGCCCCGGACCCTGCGTATCGAGGGCCTGGGCCTGCTCGCGGTCGGAGCGGCGATCGCGGTCGGGCTTGGAATCTGGGACCCGCACGGAGGGCTCGAGGGCATTGCGATCGCGGTCGCGGGGTTCGCGGCCGCCGGGGCCCTGCGGGCGTTCGCCGGCCGGAACGTCCGACCGTTCGAGTTCCTTCCAGCGGTGGCGGCCCTCGGCTACCTCGCCCTGGTCGTTCCGACCTCGATCGTCACCAATCTCCTGGCCGGGGTCTCGGCGCTGGCGCTGTTCGTATGGCTCGTGGACGACCCGGAGCTGCCGCGTGGGAACCTGCGGCGTTCTGGGGATGTGCTCCTCCTGCCCGCGCTCGGGCTCGCCGTGGCCCTCTCGAGCTCGCTGCTCATCCAGCCGGGGTACGTCTATGTGGGGGTCGCGGCCGGGCTGCTGGTCGGGGGTCTGCTCGCGGTCGCTTGGGTGCTCAGCCACCCCGAAACGTTCGATACCCCCGACGCGCCAACGATTTAGCCGCCGATCCCTCTCACCGGTCGGCGCGGCCTCACGGTCGCGCTCGGGTACCGTCGAAGGGTCCCTCTCGACCCAACGCGGACGGGTCGTCCGCAGGGAGTGAAGTGAGGACAACCCCGGTGTCCGGTAGCCCCGGCCTGGGTCAGACCGCGGAGAGGGCATCGGCCTACGGTGATGCGGATCGTTACGGTCGGGGAATAGCGGACGCCGTCCGTCATCCCTTATACCGGGCGGGGTTCGCGAAGGAGGAGGGGCGAGGAATGGACGGGGCCGCGACGCGCGAACGGATGGAGCGGATCCGCGAGGCGGTCCACCGGGCGATCGTGGGCCGGGACGCGGTCCTCGACCAGATCGCCGTCGGACTCCTCGCGGACGGGCACCTCCTGCTCGAAGACCTCCCGGGACTCGGCAAGACGCTCATGGCGAAGTCGTTCGCCCAAGCGCTCGGCCTGAAGTTCCAGCGGATCCAGTTCACCTCCGATCTGCTCCCGCACGATATCACGGGCACCGAGATCCTCGAGCCGGATCGTCAGATCCGCTTCCGCCCCGGTCCCCTGTTCGCGAACTTGGTCCTCGCCGACGAGATCAACCGCGCTCCCCCCAAGGTGCAGTCGGCGCTGCTCGAGGCGATGCAGGAGTACCAGGTCACCAGCGAGCGATCGACGTACCCGCTCGATCGGCCGTTCCTGGTCCTCGCGACCGAGAACCCGCTCGAGCTCGAGGGAACCTATCCGTTGCCGGAGGCCCAGATCGATCGTTTCCTCCTTCGCTTGAGAGTGGGCTACCCCACCATCGAAGAGGAGCGGGAGATCCTGCGTCGTCGCCGCGAGCGCAAGCAAGAGACGGTCGAGGTGTTCCCGGTGCTGACCCTCCCGGAGTTCCAGGAGATGCAGCGCTCGGTGGAGGAGGTCGCGGTCGATCCTTCCATCGAGTCCTACATCGTCGATCTCGTGCGTGCGACGCGCGACGACCCGCGATCGGAGGTCGGCGCTTCTCCCCGCGGCTCGCTCGCGCTCATTCGCATCGCGCGGGCGCGCGCGCTGGTCGAAGGGCGGGACTACGTCCTCCCCGATGACGTGAAATCCTTCGCGGTCCCCGCGCTCGCCCACCGCATCACGGTCAAGGCCGAGCCCTGGATCCGAGGGATCCGCGGCGAGGAGATCGTCCGGGTCGCACTCGAACGTACGACCGTCCCGAAGGTACCGTAGGCCAAGCGGGAGCGGAAAGGCTTAGCCCCCCGTTCGATTCGTCGCGCCGTGCCCGATACCGCTCGGATCGTGGTGATCGCGGACCCGATCGATCGAGCGGCGATCGATCGGTTGCGCGCGGGACCGTGTAGCGTGGTCGATGCTACGGCCGGGGCCGATGCGTTGCGGGCCGCCCTTCCCGCCGCTTGGGCGCTCGTAGTGAGGAGCCGGACCAAGGTGACGGAGGAGACGCTCCGTACCGCCCCCCACCTCCGCCTCATCGCTCGGGCCGGGGTCGGCGTGGACAACATCGACATGAAGGCCGCGTCGGCCCGGTCGATCGACGTCGTCAACGCACCCACCGCCGCGAGCGCCAGCGTCGCCGAGCTCACGATAGCGTTCGCCCTGATGCTGGTCCGCCGGATGCTGCCGGGGATCACGTCGACCAAGGCCGGGGGTTGGGAGCGCGGCACCAACGGCGGGGAGATCGCCGGACGGACGATCGGCTACGTCGGGTACGGTCGTATCGCGCGCGAGGTCCAGCGACGACTGGCCCCGTTCGGGGTCCACGCGATCGCCTACGATCCCTTCCTGCCCGCCCCGGTCGACGCGACCGAGCTCGTGGACCTAGCGACCCTGCTGCGTCGGGCGGACATCGTCAGCCTTCACGCGACCCTCACCCCGGAGAACCACCACCTGATCGACGCCCACGTACTCGAACAGATGCGGCCCGGTGCTGTGCTGATCAACGTGGCGCGCGGCCCCCTCGTCGACGAGGTCGCGCTGCTCGCGTCGTTGAAGGCCGGGCGGCTCGCCGGCGCCGCCCTCGACGTCTTCGAGGAGGAACCACCGAAGCTCCGGGAGCTGCTCGAGCGACCCGACGTGATCGCGACCCCGCACATCGGCGCCTCCACCCGCGAGGGCCAGGCACGGGCCGGGAGTCTCGTCGTGGACGAGATTCTGCGCGCGGCGCGCGGAGAGCCTTTGACCGCGCGCGTTCTCCCACCGAGCGGGGCCCCATGACGTTCGATCCTGAGACCACGACGTTCCTGATCGCCGGGCCGGTCCGTATCCATCCCCGCGTGCTCCGCGCGATGTCGATGCCGTCGCTCAACCATCGGGGAGAGTACTTCCACGGGGTAGTGGCGGAGATCCGCGAGCTGTTGCCCGTGCTGTTCGGCACGAAGGGCCATCAGGTCATCCTCACCGGGAGCGGGACCTCGGGTCTCGAGGCCGTCTACTCCGGCCTCGTCCCCCCGGGGGGCCGCACCCTCGTACTGAGCAACGGGAACTTCGGGCAGCGCACGGACGCGATCGTGCGCCGCTACTCCTCGCAGGTAACGACGCTCACGGTCCCGTGGGGCCAGAACATCCCGGTGGAGGCGGCTCGGTCCGAACTGGAGAAGGGCGATGTACGGGCGGTCTGCGTCGTGCACAATGAGACGAGCGTCGGGCTCGCGAACGACCTCGCATCGCTCGCTCCGGCGGTGCGCAAATCCGGCGCTCTGTTCCTGGTCGATGGGATCAGCGCGGTCGCCGGGATCCCCTGCGAGATCGATGCCTGGGGGATCGACGCGCTCGTGGCCGGTCCGCAGAAAGGACTCGCCGCACCGGCCGGCCTGGCCCTCGTACATCTATCTGATCGCGCGGTGCACGCGCTGCACCCGGGAACGTACTACCTCGACCTGAAGGCCCACCTCGCATCACTGGAGAAGAACGACACCCCGTGGACCCCCGCCGTCCCGCTCTTCCTCGCGCTGCGGGAGGCCCTCGTGTTCCTGCGCGAGGAGACGCTTGCCGGCCGCCTCCAACGGACCCACCGGCTCGCGGAGGCCACCCGAGCGGCGACGCTTGCTCTCGGTTTGGAGCTCTTCCCCGACCCGCACTACGCCAGCGATACGGTGACCGCGATCCGCAACCCGAGCGGGATGGAGGATACCCAGATCCGTAAGGCGCTCGAGCGCCAGTACAACGTCCTGGTGCAGGGCGGGCAGGGAGAACTGACGGGCAAGATCTTCCGGATCGGCCACATGGGGATCGCCGACTGGCCGGACCTGTTGGTGGTCTTCGCGGCGCTCGAGCGGATCCTCGGAAAGGCGGGGCACCTCCCGCGCCCGGGAGCCGCATTGCAAGAGATCGTCCAGCGGATGCCCTGAGCCGGACGGCCGGTACGCCGTTCTCCCGATCGCGGCCCGTTCCGTTCAGATGTCGACGATGACGCGTGCCCGGCCGCGCTCGAGATCGATGACGAGATCGTGGAGCGTGATCGCCTTCACCTCGATCCGCAAGTGATGGCGCGCCGGGTCGTACGTCTCCCCACCAACGCTCGCCAGGATCCCCGTGGGGGGCCGGCCGACCGGGCGGGCCTCGATCGAACGGACGAGGAAGCCTTCGGTGGTCTGGAGGACCAGGAGCTGGCTGAGGTAGTTGACCGTGAGGGAGATCGGGTCGGCACCGGTGGCACTGACGGCGCGCTCCTCGCGGACCTCGACGCGCCGCAGATCGGTCTGGAGGGCAAAGAGTCCGAGCCCGAGGGCCTCGAACAGCTCGGCCGGCGACCCTCCGGTCGCCCAGATCCCCACGTCGGCCGTGGTGGGAAAGCTTCCCCACCGTCGGCGGGGGCGTCGGCCAGAGGCACCCCGCGGCACGGCGTGCCCAGGGGGTCGAGCCGTTTAAGGGGGCGGCCGCCTCCGAGGGGTTCGAATGCGCGCCAGCATGATCGTCCCGACCCTCAACGAGGCGGGTTCGATCACGACGGTTCTCCGAACCTTCCGAGCGGCCGCGGAAGAGGCGAATCGCACGATCTTCCGGGACGATCCGATCCAGTGGGAGCTCCTCGTGGTCGATGGCGCGTCGGCCGACGGCACGGCCGCCGTCGCCGAGGCCGAAGGCGCCCGAGTGATCGTGGAGCGTCGCAAAGGCTACGGGCGGGCGTATCGGACGGGCTTTGCCGAGGCGAGCGGAGAGATCATCGCGACGTCCGACGGAGATGCCACGTACCCGGTCGAGGAGATCCCCACCCTCGTCCGGCGCCTGATCGATGAGCGGCTCGATTTCCTGACGGGGGATCGCCTCGCGTACGTCACCCGCGAGGCGATGACGACCGAACACCGGATCGGGAACTGGCTGCTCAACTTCTCGTTCGAGATCGCCTATCACCGGTACGTGAGCGGTCCGACCGGCACTCCGATTCATGACAGCCAGAGCGGGCTGTGGGTGTTCCGCCGTTCGATCCTCGACCGGGTGGTCCTCACTCAGGATGGGATGGCATTGAGTGAGGAGCTCAAGATCGAGGCGCTCACCCGCGGGTTCCGCGTTTTCGAGGTCCCGATACGTTACGGGGAAAGGGTCGGTCCTCCCAGGCTCTCGAGCTGGCGCGACGGGGTGCGGAACGAGTGGTTCCTGCTGCGCAAGCGCTTCGACCTCGACCGCGAGGTTCGGGCGGCGGTGCGCCGCCGTGCGACACGTTGATCCCCGTTATTGGGTCTTTCCGGAACGCTCGCGGGACTTGACGCGCAGCCCCTTGTAGCCGCACCTGCGGCACTGGACGGCCTTCGGTGGGTTCCGTGCCGAGCAGTTCATGCAGATCTTCTTGTTGAGCAGTCGCTCGACCGCCTCGGGGAACGGCATCGGTGCGCGGCGGGACCGTGGACCTCTATAAAGCGTGTCCCGGCCGAGGATTCTTGAAAGCCGCCTCCGCGCGCCCGACCTCGATGCCTTCGAGCACGAGCCGCTTCAGGCCCGGGAACCGCTATCGAGGGACCCGGGCTATCGAGGACGTGGTCGCTCCGAGCACGGGCCAGTGGGCGGTCCACGAGGCGCGAGCGGCGATCGCCGGTTCCCTCGGTCTCCCGGCCCCTCCTCTGGGCGCGCCCCCTCCCGAGGCCGAGGAACCCCGCGGTGTCTTCGTGACCCTGGTCGAACACCCCTCGAGGGGACTGCGGGGGTGCATCGGATACCCCCTGCCCGTCCTCTCGCTCGCGAAGGCGGTCCGGGGGGCCGCGGTGGCGAGTGCGCACGAGGATCCCCGATTCCCGCCCCTCCTCCCGGAGGAATTCGACCGGATCGTGATCGAAGTGTCGATCCTCACGCCGCCCGAGCCGATCGCCGCTTCCGACCCCGAAGGGCGGCTCGCTTCGGTCGAGGTCGGGCGGGATGGATTGATCGTGCGCGCCCGCGGCGCGAACGGGTTGTTGCTGCCGCAGGTCGCCGTCGAGCAGGGCTGGAACGCCGCCGAATTCCTGGATGCGACGTGCGAGAAGGCCGGGCTGCCCTTCGCCGCGTGGCGACGGGCCTCGACCGTCGTCGAGCGGTTCGAGGCCGAGGTCTTCGCGGAGGTCGAGCCGAACGGACCGGTGGCCGCGCGGAGGGGCGCTTCTTCCGGGAGATCTGCGCGGTAAAGCGGGATCCTTCGACCTCCCAGCTCTGGACCTCGGGTCCGTCCGGAAGCAGCGCGTC
Organism: uncultured Thermoplasmata archaeon; assembly: GCA_963838955.1. GTDB lineage: Archaea > Thermoplasmatota > Thermoplasmata > Lutacidiplasmatales > UBA184 > Lutacidiplasma. The sequence continues at coordinate 69,311 of CAWISZ010000003.1, forward strand.
GGCGAGATCGAGGGGCTCGGCGAGGAGTTCTCGCACTACGGTCTCTCGATGCCGTGCGAGCGCGCGGTGGATGGCGTCGGTCGCTCCGATGCGGATCGCTACCGGTTCGGTGAACTTCAGCTGCATCTCCTTGCGTGTCTGCTGGAGCCGGCGGAGCACCTCCCGCACCAGCCCCTCCTCGAGCAGCTCCGGGGTCGGCCGTCGGGAGAGTGCCGCTTGGGCGACCCCCTCCTCTCGCCGAAGCACCCAGTCCTCCTCCGGGTAGTCCTTCGGATCCGCCTGCGGCGCGAACGTCACGCGGCGAACGTTGAGCTCCGCGGCGAGGATTGCATCGCGCTCGAGCGTCCACGGCTCGGTGTCGCCGGGACCGCGCGCGAAGAAGACGAGTTCGGCGAGCGGTATCCGCGATTTGACCTGGGCCCGCTGGCGGAGCTCCCGTCCGATCTCGACCAGGTCGCGGACCCTCTGCATGCCTCGCTCGAGGGGTTCGTCGGGCGCACCGGCCCCCTCGGGCCAGGGTCCGAGGTGGACCGAGGACGAACCTTCCGTGAACGGCGCGTCCGAAAGCTCCTGGTGGATCCACTCGGCGGTGAACGGAGCGAACGGGGCCAACAGTCTAGCCGTCACGGAGAGCGTGTAGGAGAGGGTCGCGTGCGCCTCGCGTCGCGCCGGATCGGTCGCCTCGGCCCAGAATCGGGGCCGGGACCGGCGGAGGTACCACGTCGAGAGGTCATCCACGAACCCGCGGATCGCCTGCGCGGCGGGACGGGGATCGAACGACTCGAGAGAGTCCGTCGTGATCCGGCGTGTTCCGTCCAGGCGGGAGAGCAACCACCGATCGAGCGCGTTCTCCGGTCGGGGTCGCTCCCGTACCGTTGTGAGACCGTCCGCCTCGGAGTTCTGCCGGTAGAATGCGACGACGTTCGTCAGCGTCCCGAGGGTCCGGGCCCCCGACTGCCGAATGCTGTCCTCCGCGATCCGCATCCCCTCGGTGAAGTCGACGACGAGTACCGACCAGCGCACCATGTCCCCGCCGAATCGTTCGAGGATAGCGATCGGCTCGAGCACGTTGCCTTTCGACTTCGACATCTTCTTGCCGGAGGGGTCGAGGCCGAGACCGGTCACGAGGGCCGCACGGTACGCCGGGCGATCGAACAGCCCGACCGACAGTACGAGGAGCGTGTAGAACCAGCCGCGAGTCTGATCGATCGCCTCGGAGACGTAGTCGAGGGGGGCGGCGAGTTCGAACGGTCCGGGCTCGAATGGGTAGTGGTATTGGGCGAACGGAGCGGCTCCGCTGTCGTACCACGCGTCGATCGTGTAGGGCTCCCGTACGCTCTTCGCCCCACAGGTGGGGCACGCGAACGCGATCCGGTCCACCGTCACCCGGTGCGGGTCGAACTCCGGCAGGAGCCGTTCTCCGGAGCGTTCCCCGAGCTCGGCAAAGCTCCCGATGCACGTGGGGTGGCCGTTCGAGCACATCCAGATTGGCAGCGGGGTCCCCCAGTACCGGCTGCGGGAGAGCGCCCAGTCCTTCGCCTCGGTCAGGAAGTTGCCGAAGCGACCGTCCCGCAGGTGCGCGGGGATCCAGACCACACCGGAATTGTGCCGGACGAGCGCCTCGGAGAATCGCGAGGTGCGGACGAACCAGGAGTCGATCGCGCGGTACAGCAGCGGGGTGTCGCATCGCCAACAGAACGGATAGGTGTGGCGCACCGTCTCGTGCCGCTCCAAGAGTCCGCGGTCCGCGAGGTCCCGGGTCAGGACCGGATCGGCCGTCTTGAACCACGTTCCCTGGACGAGGGGGACGAGGGAAGTGAAGACGCCACGGCCATCCAGTGGATCGAACCCCCCGACGCCTTCCCGGGCTCCGATCCGCTGATCCTCCGGGCCGAAGTTCGGGGAGCAGTGCACGAGCCCCGTTCCTTCATCGGTCGTGACCATGTCGTCCAGCACCACACGAAACCGACCTGGTCCCGGTGGCACGAACGGGAACGGCGGACGGTACTCGCGGCCGGCCAGCTCGCGACCGGTGAGCCGGGTCACGATCTCGGTGCCTGCGGGAAAGTACCGGGGAAGCGCGGCCTCGGCGAGGATCCCCTCGGTACCATCGGCCAGGCGGACGACGACGTAGGTGAGGTCCCTACGCGCGGTGACGAGAAGGTTCGAGACCAGCGTCCACGGGGTCGTCGTCCAGACGAGGAGGGAGCGCGGAGGACCGACCTCACCGACCAGCGGGAAGCGGACGGTGATGGAGGGATCGGTCGCTTCCTTGTACCCCTGGGCGACCTCGTGCGAGGAGAGCGTCGTCTCGCATCGCGGGCAGTACGGGAGCACGTAATGCCCCTTCTCGAGAAGACCGCGATCGAAGAGAACCTTGAGCGACCACCAGACGCTCTCGATGTACGAGGGCTGCATCGTGGTGTAGGGATGGGCATAATCGAGCCAGAAGCCGAGGCGCTCGCTCATCTCCTCCCAGATCGCCGCGACCGAGAGCGTGGTCGCCCGGCACTCGTCGCAGAACCGGGCCACGCCGAACGCTTCGATCTCCTTCCGGGACTTGAGGCCGTGGCGCTTCTCGACCTCGATCTCGACCGGTAGGCCGTGGCAGTCCCAGCCGGCCATCTCGCTGATGATCCGGTAGCCGCGCATGCGGCGATACCGGAGCTGAAGGTCCTTGGTGGTCCGGGGGAGGATGTGTCCGATGTGGGGCCGCCCGTTCGCCGAGGGGGGACCCTCCGTGAATCGGAACGTCGGAGCTCCCGGGTGGTTGGCGAGGGCGCGCGCGATCACGCCCGTGCGCTCCCAGTACTCCGAGACCCGGGTCTGGATCGCCGTGGGGGAAGGACTGCCGCTCCCTCCCTTCTCCTCCGCGGGCATGCGGTGCACGACGGGGCAGGGAGAGATAAAAGCGGCCCGGCGGGGGCTCAGCGCGACATTCCCGGAGGACGTGGGGACCTCGATTCCGGTCCGAGATGGCTCGACGAGTGACAGGATACGATCGTGCCGTCGTGTCGTACGACGTGGCAGTTCCGTCCTACGATGATCCGATCGGCGCGGAGGTACTGGACCGTGACCCCCTCGAGGTGGACCGACCTCGCCTCGATCCGGTCGATGTCCAAGGTCGGGCTCTGGAGGATCGACCGCAGGATCGGCGGCCGCGCGGGCAGCTTGAACTGCACGTCATCGCCCTCGACCGTGCCGATATGGCTCGCTCCCCGGACGGTCGCCTGGATCCGGGGCGCCCGGAGGGTCCCGCGGATCTCGAATCGTCCGTCCGATTGGAAGAATCCGGCGGTGACGGAGCCCCCGACCGCGAGTTGACCTCGAGCCTGGAGCAGGCGGGTGACCCGGAGCGTCCCTCCGACGTGCACGATCCCGTCGAATCCGGCATCCCCGGCGCTAACGTCCGCGAACGTTCGGCACTGCCCGCGGGCCTCGAGCGTCCCGCGGGCGGTCAGGACGCCCACCACCTCGAGCTCTCCGCGCGCCAGGACCCGATCGGCAGTGAGCGTACCAGCGATGGTTACGAACCCCCGGAGGTCGGCCTGGCTCACGTCCACGTCGCCGAGGACCTTGGCGGTTCCATCGATCGCCCAGGTCTCGGCGCGGACCGACTCCCGTCGAACGGCACCTCGGTCGAGGATCTGCACGGCGCGAGGGAGAGGAGGCGTGGCCGCCGGATGCGCAAGGATGGGCGGGGTCCCGGGAGCGCTCGAGGGCGATGGACTCACCGGGGAGGGGGGTGCGGACATGAAGATCCTCTGAACTACCGCCCGCGTCCCTTCGCCGGGATGTGCAGACGGCGGTGTTGGGCCATGATGCACAGGTTCTCGTACACGGTCGCTCCGGTCGCTCGAGCCTTCGCGGCGGCCTCGCGATGTTCGATGCCGCTCTGCATCCAGATCGTCGGGACCTTGCGAGCCACGGCCTCCTCGACGATCGGGGGTACATCTTCGCTCTTGCGGAAGATGTCGACGATATCGAGACGGATATCCAGCGGTATCGTGGTCAGCGACGGGTAGGACTTCTCCCCCAGCACCTCGGGAACGGTCGGGTTCACGGGGATTACCCAGTACCCCTGGGACTGCAGGTATCGAGCGACCTCGTTCGAGTCCCGCTCGGGTTTGTCGGAGAGTCCCACGATCGCGATCCGGTGTGCTTTCGTCAGAACCTCGCGCATGCGCGCATCGTCGGAGGCCGCCATTCCTCCGGCGGGAGACGGGGACGGTTCAAGATGCTAACGGAGGGCGTTCGAACTACCCGATGGGTCCTTCTCCGTCGGCGGGCCGCGCCCGCCGGTCGCTCCGCGCTCCAGGACGGGGGCTCCTCGCCGGCTCCGTACGGCGGCTCTGCGCGCGAGGCCGAGTCGGAGGCCCACCAGCCGTACGGCGGGTCGAAGACGCGGTAGGTCGCGCTCAGATAGGTCGCGAGCGCGATCGCAAGTCCGATCAGTACGAGACCGTAGTGGAGCAGTAATCCATCGGTCGTAGAGACGAGGGTAAGGTACGCCGCGGCGTCGGTCGCCCCGTGCAGGAGCGCGATTACGACGATGTTCCCGCCGGAATAGCGCATCGCCGCGGCGAAGCCGAAGCCCGTCAGGAAGAGTGTTGGGAAGATCAGAGGGGCCGCGGCTCCGTAGGTCGTCCCGTAGTACAGGTGGACGGCTGCGAAGAGCATGCTCGTCCAGACCGCGGGTCCAATCCATCCCCGCGTCCGACCGAGCCAGAAGCCGAAGATCCACCCGCGGAAGATTGTCTCCTCGAACGCGCCGATCACGAAGGAAAAGCCGACGAAGAACCACGGGTTTCCCTGCGCGAGCTCGAGCGCGGGGTTCGGCCGGTTGAGCAGCGCGAGCGCGGAGGGGTCCAGGATCGTGTAGACGACCGCGAGGATCGTGGTCAGTACCAGGGCGACGGCGGCCATGGATCCGTACCAGCGAAATCCTTCCCAGACCGCCGAACGCATCCGGTCGGTCGCATGCTGCAAGGGACCCGTGCCTACCAGTACCAGAAACGCGACAATCGGGACCCCGTAGACCACGGCCAGGTCGCCCGGCAGGTTGTCGTAGACCGCCTGCAGGGCAGGAACGAGCTGCGGGAGGAAGTACTGGCTCGCGATCGCGAAGACGGTGATCGCTGCCGCGGCCGCGTACCGTGCGATGGTCGCCGATCCGCGCTGCCGCTGGGGGACCGGGAGGGCGGAAGTTGCGGCATCGGTCCCGTCCACGTCCGTGCCATCGGGGCGCGCTACATATCCGTTCGGCGGGCGAGCGGTTCCGGGTTAAGTCCCGCGAGGGTTGCCGGAGGAGGGTCGCATCACCATGGACCTGACCGTTCTCGCCAAGGCGACCCCCGACCGCGACGCGTTGCGCTTCGATCCGCAGGCGCGAACGGTCGTCCGGGCGGGCGCGACGGCGTTCCTCAACCCGTTCGATCAGCGCGCGTTGCGCGTGGCGCTCGATTTGCGGCGACCCGGCGAGAAGGTCCATCTCGTTTCGATGGGACCACCCGAGCTCGCGCCGCTCCTGGCGGAGACGTACGCCGTCGGGGTCGATCGGGTCATCCTGATCTCCGACGACGCGCTCATCGGCTCGGACGCCCTCGTGACCGCGCGGGTCCTCGCCCGCGCGGTGCAGCGGCTGGGCCGCTCGCTCCTCCTGATGGGGGACCGCTCGACGGACGGGGAGAGCGGAATCCTCCCCGGGGCGCTCGCGCCCCTCCTGTGGTCGTCGCCGATCGTGCGGGCCCGCTCGATCGCTCGATCCGAGTCCGGCTTCGAGTTCGAGGTCACGGCCGATACCGAGGTGGGCTGGGCTCGGTACCGGGTGACCGCCCCCTGTCTCATCGCGGTCGGAGAGAAGATTGCGAAACCGAGGAAGGCGAACCCGGTAGAGCTCGCCCTCGTGGCGACCCGCCCGGTCGAGCGGTGGACGATTTCCGATCTCGGTTTCCGACCGCGAGAGGTCGGCCGGGCGGGCTCGCGAACGACGCTGGTCGACGTCGTCTCGGATGCCCCGCTGCGGATTCCGCGGACCTATTCTGGGCCGACGCTTGCGGAGGGGATCCGAGAGGCTCGAGAATGGATCGGTACGCTCGCCGGTACGACGATGCCCGAAGGCGAGCCGTTCCTGCCCCGGGCGACCGACGGATCGGATGACCTCGAAGTACTGGTCCTTGCAAGCGGGCCGGACGGGCGGCTGGACCCGAACGCCCTCGAGGTCCTCTCGGAGATCCGGCGGCGCATCCCCGACTACTGGCCCTCGGCCGTCTGGGTCGGTCCGCCTCCGACGTCCGAGGACACCGAGCGGCTTCGACGCGCGGGTGCGGTCCGAGGGTACGGGCTGCACGGGCCAAGCGATCCCATCCTTTCGGTCGTCGCCACGCTCGGGCTGGAACGGGCGATCGATCGCCGTCCGCAGGCGGCCGCGGTGATCGTCCCGAGCACGCTCGCCGGGCGCGAGATCGCTGGGCGCCTCGCCGGGCGCCGGGGCCTGGGCATCGTCACCGATGTGGAAGAGGCCCACTCGGGCCCCGCCGGGCAGCTCGTGTGGACCAAGCCGTCGTTCGGCGGCGCCCACCGCGCGAGCGTAGTGACCCGGACCCGGCCGAGCATCGTTACCTTCCGGTCGCGAAAGGCCGCCCACACGGACCCTGTCGCCGCCGCTTCCCTCGATTGGATTGACATCCCGTTTGAGCCCCCCGTCACCCCCATCCGGAGGCTCGACGACGGGATCGAACGCCTCCCCGAGTTCGGCCGGCCGGACCTCGCCCGAGGGGTGGTCGGCATTGGGATGGGGCTCGGAGGTCCGGAGCAGATCCATGCGTTGGTGCCTATGCTCGCAGCTCGGGGGATGGCCCTCGTGGCCTCGCGTCGGGTGGTGGATGCCGGGTGGGTGCCCCCGCACCTGCAGGTCGGGCTCACCGGCCGATCGATCGCACCGCCGCTCGGGATCTTGGTGGGGACATCGGGCAGCCCGAACTTCATGGTCGGTTGGCGACGCGCGCATCGTCTGATCGCAATCAATCGTGACCTGGGCGCCGCGGTCTTCCGCGGTGTCGACCTCGGGCTCGCGGGGCCCTGGGAGGAGATTCTTCCCGCGCTGCTCGGCCCGGGCCGCTAGCGCTTCGCCATCGCGAGGGCCTCCTCGGCGGCGCGCACGCAGGCCAGGAGGTCGTCGACGCTCGCTCGCGCGCTCGCCGCGGAGGTCGACCGTACCCGCAGGACCAATTCCGCGCCCTGCGCGCGGGCTTCGACGTACTCGGGGTTGTCGGCGGTGACGGCCCGCGCGATGCGCGTCGCGACCTCGGCCGACGGCCAGGTACGTCGAAGCTCGACGATCACTTCGACACGTGGTGCTTCTCGTGCGTCGATGGGTTCCCCCTGGACGCCTTCGCTCCGGGCCCTTGGGAGAGGGCGCCGGAGACGATCGGCGCCGTTTGCGTGCGCCGTTGGACCTCGCTCTGCGCGAGCTCGCGCAAGTGGACGATGATCGAAGGCCAGACCTTCCCATCGTCCCGCAGCTTGTTCTCGAAATTGTTCTCGTTGATGAACTTCGCAAACGCGGCCCGGCTCGTGTCGTCCCATACCCCGTTCGATCGGCCGCTGTAGTAACCGAGCAGCCCGAGATCGTGCTGGAGGGCCTTCGCGAGGTCCGCGTCGATGCTCTGGAGGGTCGCGGGATCCTCGCGGCTGAGCATCGTGAGGTCGTAGAGTTTGAAGATCCGCTTGAGCTCCTCGATCGGCGACGGGTGATCGTCCACCCGGATGTCGACCCAGCGATCGGATCCCGCGTCGTACCCACCGCCCTTGCGGACGATGAGCAGGGCGGCGGACTGCATCCCGCGACGGTCGCCACCTTCCCGCTGGGCGGAGCTCAGGGTCGCGAGCAGGCGCTCGGGGAGGTCTCCGGGAGTCGACTCGAAGGTGCGCGCCATGGCGCGGACGACGCCGGGGCCGAAGAGGATGTTCCCCTGACAGGCGAACCCATCGCCGACCTCGTGGCCGGCCCAGTCCATGCACTTCGTTCCGGTGTACGCGGCCGCTTCACCCTTGGAGTCCACCACACCGAGCTGGCGATGGTCTCGGCCTTCGTCGGCCGATGTCAGCTTGCGAACTACCTCCGATGCCCGGAGCCCGGACTTCATGAGGGCCAGTCCCTCGGGGCCGTACCGCACGTTCGAGTAGGCTTGCGTCGCGACCGCGCCTACCTCGGCCTCCGCCCACGGAACGACGGAACCCACGCTGATGAACTTCGAGTGGACCGCCACTCCCCAGAGCTGCCGATCCCGATCGTAGGCGACGATCGAGAACGTGCCGAAACGCGCGGGCGCCATCGTGCGATCCGAGGACCGGCTGGGTCAAAACCTAGCGGTCCGCGTCGGTCGCCGAAAACTCCGAGACGGCCCGTTCTCCCAGCGCGCCGATCAGATCGTCGACGAGGCGCGAAGCCTTGTCCCGGTCCCCGGCTCGATGGACCCGATCGGCGTTGCGCAGCCGGTCCACATAGGGAGCGACATCGACCCCCCGTGCGCGAAGTACGGCGATGAGGCGTGAAGCGAGATGCAGGCGCTGCGCGGTGCGATCCTCCTCCTCGGAGGGAACCCCCTCGTCCGCGGGCCCGCGGGTCACGTACTCGACGAGACCGCGCGGCCATTGCGAGATCTCCCCCTCGCCTCGTCGGATCGGCCGGCGACCGGAGTTGGAAGGCGGCCCGTCGTCGTCCGCGACCATGTTCCGGGCGGCGATCTACGCCCCTTCGGGAGGCGGCGGGGTCGCGACCGGTGGCGGGGCCCGTGCGGCCGGGGGCTTCGGCATCGGAACGCGTGCACGGACCGCCTCCCAGATCGGATCGATCGATTCGTAGAAGGCCGGGTCCACGCCGGGACCGGCGAGCGCAGCGGCGGCCCGCTCGATCGGGGCGTCGAGATCCGAAGTTTCGAGGTTCTTCGCACGAGCGAACTCGACGGACGAGCGCGCGAGGGCGAGCTGGAGCTCGGCGGTCTTCCGAGCGTGTATGGCTTCCCGGTCGGCGGGGGTCATCTGGAGCTCCGGGTTCCATTGCGGGGGCTGCGGGAACGGGATCGCGACCCGCAGCGAGCGGAACGGCTCGGGGATCGTGGGCCAACGGGGCTCGTGGAGACGCACGGCGAGGCCGTCCAACTGGCTATCGGCCTCCCGCCAGTCGCCCGCAGCGTAGGCGACCTCCGCCCGCTCGAGCGGTGCGACGAGGTCGGAGCTCGGTGCGCCGCGCCAGATGTCGAGCGACAGGGTCACGCGCGATGGAGCGAGCCGGCGGAGCACCTTCTTCTGCGGAGGGATCGCGACGGCAGAGGCCGGGGGCGGGGCAGGCTTGTTCTCTGGAGGACGGTTGGGGGCGCCGGGCATAGGGGTTGTACGTCGCGTTCCTTACAGGAACTCTTCGAACTCCTTGGTGATCTCGGGGTGCGTGTCGCGCACGGCCTTCAGGATGTTATGGACGTTGAGCTTCTGCAGGTGGACGGTGGACAGAGCGTCGACGAGCTTGTTGAAGACCTCATCGGAGAGCGTGCAAAGCTTCTCCTTGGCGAGCCAGTTGCGGTAGAGCTTCTCCTCGAGGCGCGCGCGCCATCCCTTGTCGTACTGGTCGAGGAACGTCTTGGAAAAGTCGCCGGCGTGCACCGATTGAGCAGCGACGGTGCCACAGATCTTCCCGGCGATGCACCCGTTCGCGATCCCCCGCCGGTGAGGGGGTCGATCATCCGCGCGGCGTCCCCGACGATCATGAACCCATCGGCGGCGCTCTGCTTTACGGGCGGGGAGATCGAGACGCCTCCGCCGACGATGTCGATCGTCTTTCCCTTGGCGTAGGCCGGGTGCTTGGCGATCCAGGCATCGAGATACATCCGGGCCTCGGCCATGCCCGTGATCTTGCTGAGCTGCACGCCGATCCCCACGTTCGCGAGCCCCTCGTCCTTGGGAAAGATCCAGACGTAGCCGCCCGGGGCGACCTTCCCGAGGTAGAAGTCGCAATAACGCGTATCGCAGTCGACATTGGTCATCCGGTACTGGAGGCACGAGTCCATGTCCCGGGTCGCGATGTTGGTCGAAAGTCCGGCCCAGCGGCCTACCTGGCTCTCGAAGCCATCGGCGGCGATCGTGACCTTCGCGCGGATCTCGAAGGGCTCGCCGAACTGTTTGATCCGCGCCCCGACGACCCGCCCTCCGTCCTTCAGGACGCCGACGGCGGCCGTCTTGAGCAGGAACTCCGCTCCGGCGTTCGCTGCGTCGATGGCGAGCGCCTTGTCGAACCCGTCCCGCTCGACCACGTAGCCGACCTCGTTGCCGGCGCTCTTCTCATTGATCTCGAACACCGTCTCGTTGGGGGCGAAGATCCGGGCGCCTTCGACCTCGAGGTTGATCCACTTCCCGGGCTTGATGCCGACCTCGGGAAGCCAGTCCTTGCTCATCCCTTCGCCGCAGCGCACGGGGCTGCCGATCTCCTGGCGCTTCTCGATCACGAGCACGCGGGCGCCCTGCTTGGCCGCCCACTTGGCCGTCATCGAGCCGGCGGGGCCGGCTCCGATTACGAGGACATCGGTCTTCAGATCCTGGACCATGAACTTGCTCCGGAGAACCCAAGTCTTAGTCGATCTCGATCGCTCCCACGGGACAGGCCTTTACGCAGATCTCGCAGCGGGTGCAGATCTTCTCGTCGAAAGTGATGCGGGTCTCATCGAGGTAGATGCAGTTGAGCGGGCAGACGCCGACGCAGGCCCCGCAGTAGATGCACAGCTGACCGCTCGCCTCGATATGGAGGGTCTTCTTGCTCGGCACGTCTCCCTCGGAAAATCGAACCGGCCCCCTATCTTAAAGGCTCCGCCGGACCGCGCCCCGAATGGGAGGGCCGGTCGAGCCGCCAAAACCGGTTCCCGATCGCGGCTCCCCCAGCGCGAGCGGGCCCGAGCCGCGCTCCGGGGCGCGTTGCGCACACTATAACTGCCATTCGTTCCGTCGGGGCGCGATGCGCGAGTGGGAGCGCTACCTGCCCGAGATCACCGTGACGGTGACGATCGGGATCGCGACGGTCTCCTCGCTGGCGGTGTACGCGTCGTACGGGATCGTCACCTGGGCGTTCTCGGTCATCTGGGGTCTCGCGGTCCTGAGCTCGATCAGCCTGTTCTTCGCGGTCCGCCGTTCCGGCGAGGATTGGCACAAGGAGCTACGGAATCTCTTCCTCATCGGGCTCGTCCTCGGGATCGTCAGCGTCTTCACCGGCCTCGGGAACAACGGCACCGACGAACCGTACGCGATGAGCGGGTACCTCTCCGAGCTCCTCCACGGACAGGACCCGTACACGACCCACTTGGTCCTGAACTACACCGTCCACGTCCTCAACGTGTGGTCGTCGCCGGTCAACTCTTCGAGCTACTACACCTACCTCCCGCTCCTCCTCTTCATCCAGATCCCCGGGACCGGGGTCATCGGCTACGAGCTCCTGTGCCTCGGCTTCTGGGCCGGGCTCGTGTACGTCATGCGCAACGACGAGTTCGCCGCGCTCTCGCTCGCGTCCCCGGTCGTGGCGCTGACCGCGGCCAACGGGTTCAACGACCTTCCCGTGCTCTTCCTGATGACCCTGTCGTTACGCGGGTGGACCGGTCCCAAGGCGAAGATCGTCGAGTACGCCACCTACGGGATGAAGCAGTTCGCGAACGTGTTCTGGCTCGTCTACTACATCCTCAAGCGGGACATCGTCCAGTGCATCGTCGTCGTCGTCATCACCCTCGTATTTGCGCTCCCGTTCCTCCTGTGGCACCCGCTCGGCATCTGGTGTCAGGCGCTCGCGTTCAGCATCGGGTCCTCGTGCGCGGGCCAGCCGAGCTCCACCCGGCAGCTCTCCGACCTCTACTCGCACTGGAACTACTACCTGTGGATCCTGTGGGTCTACGTGCTCTTCCGCGGCTACATCCACCGGACCTGGAAGCGCGTGGTCGCTCGCGTGCGAGGCTCGCGCACCCACGCCGATGTCGCTCCCGCGCCGACCGAGGCGACGTGAGGCGACGCGCGGGGCCCGCGGTGCGAACCCGCAGCGCAAGAACCCCACCTTCGACCGGCAAGAAAGGAGGCCGCGCAGCGTGAAGGCGGAGCCGGCGCCGTTCGACTCGCCCGAGGCGAGACACCGACGCCGCCTCCAGTACGCGGGCCTGTGGACGCTCGGGCTCGCGGTTCCGGCCCTGGTGCTCGCCCTCGGGGGTATCTACAACCCCGGGCAACAGATCTCGAACTCGACGCCCACGATCCTCGGCCTCTGGGCGCTCTTCTACCCCCTCTACGTCTATCGACTGCACTTGATCCGGCTTTCGTCGTTCGCCGTGATCGTGGCGTTCGCGTCCATCGCGGTCGCGTTCGTCTCGATCGCGACCGGCTGGGGGAACGGCATGACCGACGAGCCGTATGCGATGCCGGCGTTCATCCATCCGCTCCTCCAGGGTCAGAACCCGTACACGACCCCGATCTTCGTGACGTACAACCAGTACGGAACCATCTTCTATCTTGGGCCCACGGAGTACGTCTACCTGCCGCTCCTGATCTTCCTCCAGCCGTTCATCGGAGCCGGCACCATCTACGCGGGCACCGTCTACAAGATCTACGTGGTCCTCGCCTGGGCCGCGACACTCTACCTCGTCCGGAAGAACGCGTTCGCTGTGGTGGCGATCGGCCAACCGTACATGGCCCTGCTCGCGGCGAGCGGGTTCAACGATTTCATCGTGCTTCTGTTGCTCACCGTTGCGTTCGTCGGGCTCAACGGGAAACGCCAGAAATGGGCCGAGATCCTCGCCCTCGGCTGTAAGCAGTTCGCGAACGTGTTCGTCGTCGTCTACTGGGCCATCAAGCGCGATTGGACCAATCTGACCATCGCCGTTGCCGTGAGCATCGCGTGGATCCTCCCGTTCCTGTTATGGGACCCGTCCGCCTTCATTTGCGACGCCGTCCTCCTCTCGCCCTCCGGCTGCGGAGGCGCCAGCGCCGGCGGGGTGCTCCTCCATCTGAACTACTGGGCTTGGCCCGTGTGGATCCTCGGAGTCTTCTTCGTCCCGTTACGCTCGTATTACTATCGATTCCGGAACTGGACCCAACGCGGATCCGACGCTTCCGCGGCATTGCCCTCGGAACCGAGCGCGGGCCGTTCCTCGGAGCTACCGCCTCCTCGTGCGCGCCGGGGATCGGACGGACCGGGAGTCCCCGACGCTCCCGCGGAGCCGTCGTCTATCTCGGGGAGGAACTGGGGTGCCGACGGACCGCCGCACCGGCTCGGCGATACCGGGTCAGTTCCCGCAGAAATCTCGGGATGAAACCGAACCCGCCGATCACCTTGGACTCGCCCGCGAGGCGAACGCCCATCTCGTAGGGGACCTCGCGGATCTCCGATCTCGGGTGGATCGCGAGGACGTAGAGCAGCAGCTTGTCAGCCGGGGGGCACGGGCGGAAGCCCGGCGACCCAGTCCTGTCGGGCGAGGAAGAACCCGGAGAGCGGGTCGCGTACGCGGCGGGCGCCCGGGAGCATGAGACGAGAGAGCGAGCGCGCTCCACCGCTGATGACCCCACGGCGTCGTTCCTCCCATCGGACCGTCCCGCCCGAAACGTACCGGGAGGCGACGACGAGATCGATCGCCGGCTCCCAGGCCGCCACCAGCCGATCGATCGCGCCCACCGGATGCTGTCCGTCCGCGTCCATCGTCACCACGAGACCGGTCGATGCGAATTGAAATCCGGCAATCTGGGCGGAGACCGTCCCGGCCTTCTGCGCGCGCTGGACGAGCCGTACGCGAGGCGAGGTCCAGGTCCGCTCGGCTTCGCGGATCCGCTCGACGGTCCCATCGGTGCTCCCATCGTCGACGAAGATGAGCTCCGTGAGGCGGGCCGAGCGGAACGTGCCCGACGCGGTCCGTATCTGCTCCAGGAACGGGCCGATTGCGTCCCCCTCCTGGTAGGTGGGGCAGACCACGGCCACGTCGCGGGCCGCTCGCGCCACAGCGCTCATGGAGCGCGGCGGAATGTCTCCATGACGTCGTGCAGGGTCCGGGCGAGGTCGAGTTCCGGCGCCCAGTTCGTGGCCTCCTTCAGGCGCCGGGCGTCCCCCACGATGTACGCTTCGTCGGTGGGGCGTAGGCGAGCGCGGTCCACCTGCCAGGTCGCCTTCTTCCGGGAGAGGCCGATGAGCTGCTGCAGGACCTGGCGAATGGAGTACTCGCGCCCGCTCGCCAGGTTGTACACCTCGCCGGGCCGGCCGCGTTCGGTGATCGCGGCGATCGCCCGGACCATGTCTCGGACGTCCGTGAAGTCACGGATCGGTTGCATGTTCCCGATGCGGACAACGGCCGGTCGGGCCCCGCGCTCGATGGCCACTAGCTGCCGGGCGATATCGCTCGTGACCTCCCCGGTCTTCCCCGGCCCGATGGTGTTGAAGATGCGTCCCCGGATCGTCTTCACACCGTAGTTGACATAGTACTGGTAGGAGAGCAGGTCTTGAGCGACCTTGCTGACGCCATAGGCGTGCAGGGGCAGGAGGGGGGCGCTTTCGGCCGTCGGCGTTCCCGGCCGATGCCCGTGACCGTACTCGGCGCTCGAGCACGCGACGAAGACGCGGGGGTCGCTGCCGAGCCGGTGCGCGGATTCGAGGACGTTGAGCGTGCCGCGGATGTTGACCTCGAGCGTCTTCCAGGGTTCCTTCCAGGAGATCGTGGGCAAGCTGATCGCCGCCAGGTGGTAGATGTAGTCCGGTCGAGCGCGACGGAGGACGCGGTCGACGCGTCGGGCGTCGGTGACGTCACAGTTCCGTGCGTAATGGGCTCCGGGCACGCGCTGACCCGCGGGGATCGGTCCCAGGCTCGCAGCCGTGGTCGAGATGCCCCGACCTTCTAGGTGGGAGAGGAGGTAGCCGCCGATGAACCCCTCGGCACCGAAGATCACCGCGGACTTCTCTGCCATGGTTGCCGACCGTCCCAGGGTTCCGTTCGGGTCCGGCCCGAGGGAGGGGCCGCTCCGTATAAGGCCGAGCCGGGAGCGGGCCCGTCTCGTCGCCGACGCCCTCGGACGCGGACCGTGGAGGGTAGGTTTCAAGGGTCCGCGGACCTCCGAGCCCGGGACGATCGGATGTCGGAACCTAGTGCGCCCATCCCCCCGCCCGAAGACGCCGCGCTCGGCCGGTCGCGATTCGTGGTGAAGTATGGAAAGTTCCTCGTCGTCGGACTGACGGGGTTCGTCGTCAACCTGATCGTGTTCACCCTCGTACTCGACGCGATCTCACCGGGTCCATCGTCCGGGTTCTTCGAGAGCATCACCCACTTCCTTACCGAGACCTCCTCCGATCCGAGCGATGCCCTGATCGCGAGCGCGGTCGCGTTCGCGGTCGCCACGCTCTGGAACTTTACCCTGAACAACGCGTGGACTTTCCGGACACGCCTGCGCCACCGGCACTCTCTCGGCTACCGGCTCGCCCTGTACTTCGGAGTTTCGCTGGGATCGCTCGCGATCAACGAGATCGTGCTCGTCCTCTCGAGCACGACGCTCCCGCCTCTCTATGGCCAAGGGATCGGGATCATCGCGGGAAGTCTCGTCGGGTTCGTGGGCAACGCGCGCTTCACGTTCGCCGAGGCCGAAGAGGTCGAGCCGAACTAGCGGGACGTGGCCGACTCTTCCAAGAACCGCTCCGCATCGAGCGCGGCCATGCAGCCGAGGCCGGCCGCCGTGACGGCCTGTCGGTACCGGTGGTCGTAGACGTCGCCCGCAGCGAAGACGCCCTCGACGCTCGTGCGTGTGATGTCGTGAGTGCGGATGTATCCCCGCTCGTCCAGGTCGAGCATCTTGCGGAACACCTCGGTCGCGGGATCGTGGCCGATCGCGACGAACATTCCGTCCGCCTTGAGCTCCCGGGTCTCCCCGGTCCGCACCTGGCGCGTGAGCACGCCCTGGACCGTGGTTTCCCCCCGGACATCGATCACCTCGTGCTCGAGCAGGAAGCCGATCTTGGGGTGGCTCTCGGCGCGGGCCCTCATGATCCGGCTCGCCCGCAGCTCGGGGCGTCGGTGGACGATGGTAACGTGGGTCGCGAACTTCGTCAGGAACAACGCCTCCTCCATCGCGGAGTCGCCGCCCCCGACCACGACGACCTCCTTACCCCGGAAGAAGAACCCGTCGCACGTGGCGCAGGCCGATACCCCGTGGCCTCGCAGGCGCTGCTCGGCGGGGAGTCCGAGCCATCGGGCATTTGCCCCCGTCGCGACGATCACCGCCTGCGCGCGCACGTCCCCCCGCGAGCCGGTGCGGAGCAGGAAGGGGCGTTGGCGGAAATCGACGGAGGCGACACGGTCGTCGATGAACTTTGTCCCGAAGCGCGCCGCCTGGGCGCGGAACTTCTCGACGAGCTCGGGGCCTTGGATCCCCTCGGGGAATCCCGGGTAGTTCTCGACGTCGGTCGTGATCATGAGCTGACCGCCGGCCGGGACCCCTGCGATAACCAGCGGCTCGAGGTTGGCCCGCGCGGCGTAGAGCGCGGCGGTCAGGCCGGCCGGCCCGCTCCCGACGATAGCGACACGGACCTCGAGCGGTGGGGCGGACATGGGGAAGGGTTCTAGGGGATCGGAGAATTAAAGGGGCGCCCCTCGGGGCTTCAGAGCGCCGTGTAGCGGGACCGGTGGAACACGAGGGGAGCGGAGTCGACCCCGAGCTCCTGGGCGACGACCTCCCCGACGAAGAGGCGATGGTCCGATACGTGGAACTCGGAGACCACCCGACACTCCAGAGCTCCCAGCGATCCGTCGAGGATCGCCGCACCGGTCACTCCGCGATGGAGGGGAAGGTCCCGGAACTTCTCCTCCGGCGCGAGGGAGAGCGCGAACCGCTCGCTGATCGGTTGCTGCTGCGCTGTGAGAAAGTTGGCGATGAAGATGCGGCTCTTCGCGACGGCCGGACCGGAGTCGGCGTCGTCCGCAAGGCTGACGAGGAGCGACGGGGGGTTCAGCGAGACCGAGAACAGGCCGTTGACCGTGAGCCCGTAGTCCGTCGTGCCATGCCGCGTGGTGACGACCGCGACGCCCGTGGGCCAGCGGCTCATCAAACGCCGGAAGGCGTTCGCGTCGGTACCCGGCGTCCCGCTCATTCATCCCTCCACTTGAAGAAGTAGATCGCGAGGCCGAAGACGATGACGGCCCCGATCAGGACGACCGCGAGATCCCCGAGGGCCCGTGGGAGGTTGTTGAAGAGGAGTACCTGGTTCATTCCGTCGATAACGTAGTACAGCGGGAGAACCTTCGCCACCAGTTGGAGCCCCGGCGAGAAGGACGATACCGGGAAGAACGTCCCGGCGAGGAACATCATGGGGAACGTGATGACGTTCCCGATCACGGCCGCGGTCTCGGGCGTCTTCGCCACGGTCCCTGCGAGCATCCCGAGCGATACGAAGAACAGCGGTCCCACGATCAGGAAAGGAACCAACCAGATGCTGAACGTGACGTGGGCGCCGAACACGGCCGACCCGATGCTGAGCATGAGCGCGGCGGAGGCGAACGTGAGCATCGTATACCAGATAAACCGCGAGGCGAGCCACTCCCCCCGCGTGAGCGGCGTGAGCGATAGCTGCCGGAACAGGCCTTCCTTGCGATAGGTGGCGGTGACATCGACCATCGAGAACATCGGGCTGGTCAGGATGGAGAACCCGATCAGGCCCGGTACGAGGTAATCGATGTACGTGTAGACCTGACTGCCCACGTTCAAGCTGCTCGCCCCGATGACCGGCGTGCAGTTCCCGCTCGAGTTCCCTCCGCACGCGGCCTGGAGATTGAACGAGCTGATGACGCCCTGGAGGGCTCCCGCGGCGGTCCCGGCGGACGAGGCATCCTCGGGGTTGGTGTAAAGGACGACCTTGACGGGACGATGCGCGGTGAAGTTCTGGCCGAATCCTTGAGGGATCACGAGCCCGGCAGAGTCTCCGTTCTGGCCGAGGTAGGTCGACAGGTTGCCCACCGAGGCCCCGACGATCTGGACCTGCACCACGTGGGTCTCGTTGAGCGCCTGGAGGAACGCTACGCTTGTCGGGCTGTGATCGAAGTCCTGGGTGTACATCGTTACGGTCGTCGAGCCCGTGTTGGCGAAGATCAGCCCGAAGAGCAGGATCAGGATGATCGGGAAGATCAACGAGAAGAACAGGGCGATCGGGTTGCGTACGTACCCACGGGCGACAATGGAGAGGTCTCCGCCGATCCGCCGCGGGTTCACGGGGCGCTCCCGGCGGTCGGAGCCGACGACTTGAGCACTCCTTCATCCATCTGGCCGACGAGGTGGACGAAGACGTCCTCGAGCGTGTCCTGTTCGGTGCCGAACCCGCTCCACGGGAGCCCGCTTGCATCGATGACCGAGAGTATGCGCAGCGCGTCGCCCTTTTCTCGGAGATCGGTCTCGAGCCGGCCGGACTGGTACCGGACCGTGATCCCCAACTTTTGACGGACGTACTCCGCGAGCTCGGGAGATCCTTGGACGCGCAGGCGTTCGGGGCCGCCGTACGCCTCGATGATCGCTCGCGGGGTCCCACGGGCTACGATCCGCCCGTGGTTGATGATCGCGACCTGGTCGGCCAGGAGTTCGGCCTCCTCCAGATAGTGGGTCGTCAGGAAGACCGTCCGACCGTCGCGTTTCAGGTCTCGAACCACCTTCCAGATCGCCCGCCGCGCGTGAGGATCGAGTCCGGTGGTCGGTTCGTCCAAGAAGCAGACCCGGGGCTCGTCCACGAGGGAGAGCGCGAGCCCGAGCTTTTGCTTCTGCCCGCCGGAGAGAGTATCGAAGCGCGAATTCGCCTTGTCCGTCAGCTGGACTTGATCGAGGAGCGTCGCGGGATCGGGATGCGTGCCGAAGAGTCGGCCGTAGTACACGATCGCCTCCTTCGGCGTGATCTTCTCAAAGAAGCGGAACTCCTGAGGGATGACCCCGATCTGGTGATGCAGCTCTCGCCCGTCGGTCCACGGATCGAGGCCCAGCACGCGGATCTCTCCGGAGGTACGGCGACGGAGCCCCTCGAGCATCTCCGTGGTCGTGGTCTTACCGGCCCCGTTGGGACCGAGGAAGGCGAAGACCGAGCCTTCCGGAACATCGAAATCGATACCATCGACGGCCGCGAGCGCGCCGTAGCGTTTGACGAGCCCGCGCACCTCGATGGCGTTCGGCATCCAACTCGCCGTGCACCGCTCGGATATGTAACCTGCGGACGGGCCCGTGACGGGGTTGGTCGTGAAGACGATGGCCGGGGCTCCGACCGCCCTTCTGGGCCGTCGGAGCGGGTGGGACCTATCGTCAACGAAGGCGGAAGACCCGGGGACGGCGCGCGGCGGGCTTCGGCCATGGCCTGAGGGCCACCTGGTGCACCTGCCTCACCGCGCCAGTAGCGGAGGCCGCGAGGGTCTCGCTCCGTCCGCCCCTGGTCGTCACGAAGGAGGGGATGCGCCCGGAGTAGTTAGCTGTTGTAACGTTAAACTCGTTTAATGAGTTAACTCAGCGCCCATCCCTCGCGAGCCAAACAGTACCAGGGCGACCTTTCCCTGCTCGGTCAGCCGAACCCGTCCTCGCGGCCCGGTGCCCTCGACCCGGACGAACCCCCATCGCTGTTCGAGGGGTTCGAGCCGGCGGCGAAGGCGTCCGTGTTGAGCCTGGGGGCTCAAGCCTCCGCCCTCGGCACCCTTCGCGTCGAGGCCGAGCTCGCGGAGCAGTTCGCGCTTGCGGAGTGCGCCTCCACGCCGGTCGAGAGCTTCGAGCACGTCTACGAGCTCGGATCCCGGGGCGCGCAGTTCGTACACGCCCACGGGATCGATGCCGCTGACGACGTCGTTGACCGGGCGCACGCGGGGGGTGCGATTGGAGTACCACGAGCGGGAGACCCGAACGTAGTACGGTTCCCCCTTCCAGAGCATGCACGAGAGGGTCCCCGCAATCGAAGTGATCTTGGTCCCGGTTGATACGTTCACGCGGATCGGAACGACCGACGCGTCGTGGCGGTCGAGTCGTCGCTCGGACTCGAAGATCCTACGGAACGCCCCGAGCGCTCCGAACACGTCCCAGATCTCCGTCGGCGTTACCCGAACATCGACCGGCCACGCGGCCGCACGCAGGCGGCGCACGACGGCATCGACGAACGGTTGCGCGGCGTCGCGTTCGGAACGCGTCAACAGGTAGACCCGGTCCGCCCGGTCGGCGAGGATGGGCTCGGTGATGCGTTCCACTTCAAAGCCCACGGGAGCGATGTGAATGCGAGCGCGAGGGTCGCCCGTGGGAGTCCGTGGGCTCGCGCGCCTCGACCGTCTAGGCACGGCGGGCCGAACGCGGTGAGTCGGATGAACTTGCGGGGTCCCATGCGCCCGGTTGCCTTGCACGAGGGGTCCTTGCACGCGTTGCAACACGGCCGTGAGGACGAAACGTGATATCGCCGTGGGTCCCGGCCCTGCCTCCCCGAGTCGTAATCCGGATGGACGCACCGCTCGCTGCCGCACTTCGCTCGACCCCGCTCTTCTTCGAGCCCCTCCCACCCGGTGCCCGGATCAGCGCCGAGCGCGCAGTGAAGCAGCTCGCCGCGGTCGTCGAGGTCATCCGATCCGTCCCGCGCATCGATGCGGTGAACGTCCCCGAGCTCGTAGATGAGAACCACGAAGGTCGGCCGTACTATCGGACGGGAGACCCCCGCGAGTACGCGCGACGGATCCACGAGGAGACCGGACGCGAGGTTATCGTCAACAAGGTCGTCGCCCATCTCGCGACCGCGGCGGCGGTGACCGACTGGGCCGAGGGGACCGTCGCGCGGGGGGTCCGTCACGTGGTCCTGGTCGGCGGCACGAGCCGGTACATCCCGTATCCCGGACCGACGGTCCTCGAAGCGAACCGGCTCTGCCAGCCCATCTTCCAAGGCGTGCAGGGCAGCCTGGGTAACATCGCGATCCCTCAGAGGGTCGGCGAAGCACACCGGATGCTGGCGAAGACGCGCGCCGGGGCCTCCTTCTTCACCACCCAGATCCTCTTCGACGTGGAGGCCGCGGGCCGGATGATCACGGAGTATGACCGATTGTGCCGGGAAGCGAAATTGACGCCGGCCGCCGTGTTGCTCAGCGTGGCCCCCCTCGGGGACGACAGCGACGTGGAGTTCGCCCGGTGGCTAGGCGCCGACGTGCCCGAGGCCGCCAAACGGGAGATCCTCTCGGGCCCCGAGTCCGAGGCCGGGGCCCGCAGCGTGGCCCAGGCGCTGCGCCTGTGGTCGACCGTCGATCGGGAGCGCCGAGAGCACGCTCCCTCGGTCCCGTTGGGCGTCAACGTCGAACAGATCACGATCCGACACCTCCAACACGCGAGAGAGATGCTGCGGGCCTTCGCCGATCTTCTCGCCCGGGAGAAGCCCCCCTCGGGCGCGTCGACGGTCCCGGGTCCGCATCGGGCGCGGCGCCCGCTCCGCCGCTAGCCGAGCGCGTGCGATAGGGCATCGATCGCCTCGCTCATGTCGTCCCGCTCGAGCACGAAGATAGTGTCCGTGTAGCACGACATCGCCTGGACGATGTTGATCGAACGCGTGGAGAGAACGCTCGTGAGCCGCGCGAGGAGCCCCGGAGTCTCTTCGATGCTCTCCGGGCTCGTGACCGCGAGCTCGACCAGTCCCCGTCGAACGGAGATGATCTGCGATTCCCGCAGCTTACGCGTGAAGCGCGGGATCGAATCCTCGTCGATCACGATGACCGTCCCCCGCGAGACCTGGATCAGCCGACAGATGGAATTCTCGTCGAGGATCTCTTCCACTACGTCCCCGAGACGTCGGAGCACGTCGACCCCTTGGACGACGGTGATCGTCGCCACCTTACTCCGGGTCTCGATACGGCTCTTGCTCAGGACCCGGCGGACGGTCTTCTCCCGGGACTCGTGATCGGGTCCGAGCGGATACCGGCGGCATGCCGCCACGATTGCCTCCATGTGCTGGGTGCCGATCTCCTCCCCGATCTTCCGTGCGATCGCGGAATGGTTGGCGATCCCGAGGCGCAGTGCGTCGGTCACCGCGGGCCGGGCGTCGATCCATTCCCGGACCGCGCGTGCGGTCGTCCGGTCGCTATTCGACATAGTGTCCAAGATCCGACATACAAGTCCGGGTTGTCCGATCACAGTCAAATGGTACTTATAGGCGCCCCCTCTTGCATCGTCTTGTCGAACCCCCACGAAATGGAACCCCGCAAGATTGTTCTCGCTTACTCCGGCGGTCTCGACACTTCTGTCGCGATCCCGTGGCTTCGAGAGAAGGGATACGAAGTGATCGCGCTGACCATGAACCTGGGTCAGCCTATCGACCTCGAAGCGGTCCGCGCGAAGGCGCTCGCCGCCGGCGCCGCGCGCGCCTACGTGGTCGACGCCCGAGAGCAGTTCGCGGAGGAGTTCATCGCGCCAGCCCTCGCGGCCAACGCCCTCTACGAAGGCCAGTACCCGCTCAGCACCGCCCTCGCGCGCCCGCTCATCGGCTGGCATCTCGTGGAGGTGGCGCGCCGCGAAGGGGCTTCCCATGTGGCCCACGGCTGTACCGGCAAGGGGAACGACCAGGTACGTTTCGATCTATGCACCGCCGGGCTCGCGCCGGATCTCGAGGTCATCGCTCCGGCCCGGGTCTGGAAGATGACCCGCGAGGAAGAGGTCGAGTACGCCCACGCCCACCACGTAGCCGTTCCGACCGCCCAGCGCTCCCCGTACAGCACCGATGAGAACCTCTGGGGACGCTCGGTGGAGTGCGGGGTTCTCGAGGATCCCGCGATCGAACCGCCCGAGGAGGTGTATGCCTGGACGCGATCCCCGCTCGAAGCGCCGGATCGTGCCACGTACGTGAAGATCGGATTCGAGGCGGGTCGCCCTCAGACCCTGGGCGGCGAAGCGCTCTCGCTACGAGAACTCATCGAACGGCTGAACCGGATCGGGGGCGAGAACGGAGTCGGTCGGATCGACCACGTCGAATCCCGGCTGGTCGGGATCAAGTCGCGCGAGGTCTATGAGTGTCCGGCCGCGACGATCCTCCTCGGGGCCCACGCGGCGCTCGAGGCGCTCGTCCTTCCACGCGACCTCCTCGAGGCCAAGCGCTCGCTCGAGCAGCGGTACTCCCTGATGATCTACGACGGGCTGTGGTTCACCCCACTGCGCGAAGCGCTCGATGCCTTCGTGACCTCTACTCAGGAGCGGGTCTCCGGCGAGGTCACGGTCAAACTCTACAAGGGCTCCGCGCGGGTCGCCGGTCGGACATCCCCGTACTCGATGTATCGACAGGACCTCGCCACGTACTCCGGCGGCGACCGGTATCGCGCCGAGATGGCGGAGGGGTTCATTTACGTCTGGGGGCTCCCTACGCGGACCTGGTCGTCGATCGGATCGAAGGCAACGGCGAAGCCGCCGCTCGCCGCGCGCGCCGGGACCTCACGCCAATCCCCGGGGAACGCAACATGACGACCTCGACCTCGGCCCCCGCTTACGTTCGCACGCCTGCCGCCGGCTTCCTCCGCTCGCTTTCGGTGGATCGCGGCCTGGCCCGGTACGACCTCGCGGGGAGCATCGCGCACGCCGAGATGCTCGGGCACGCGGGGATCCTATCGGCGAGCGAGGTCGAAACTCTCCGCGGCGGTCTCCGCCGTATCGCCCGGGAGCTCGGGGAGGGGACCTTTGACTGGAGAGAGGACCTCGAGGACGTGCACACGAACATGGAGGTGCGGCTCACCGAGCTGGTGGGCCCGGTCGGGGGCAAGATCCACTCGGCGCGCAGCCGGAACGACCAGGTCGCCTTGGACGAACGCCTCTTCCTGCGGGTCGCGATCCATTCCGTCGCCCAACGCACCCACGAGCTCGCCTCAAAGCTGCTCGAGCGGGCGCGCCGGGAGATCGATACGCCACTGCCCGGGTACACCCATCTCCAACGGGCCCAGCCCGTGACCTTGGCCCATCACTTGCTCGCACACTTCTGGCGACTCGAGCGGGACGTCGATCGACTCTTGGCGACCGCCGCGCGGTCGAACGTCTCCCCGCTCGGAGCGGGGGCGCTCGCCGGATCGACCCTCCCGATCGAACCGGACCGGGTCGCGCGACGCCTCGGCTTCGATCGCGCTTTCGAGAACTCCCTGGACGCGGTCAGCGACCGGGATGGCTTCGTGGAGCTCGCCTTCGACCTCGCTCTGCTCTCTGTACATCTCAGTTCGATGGGAGAGGAGCTGGTCCTCTGGGCCTCGGCCGAGTTCGGGTACCTCCGCGCGAGCCCCGACCTCGGATCGGGTAGCAGCCTGATGCCGCAGAAGCGGAATCCGGACGTGGCCGAGCTCGTGCGCGGGAAGGCCGGTCGGACGATCGGTGATCTGCTCGCACTGCTCGTGACCCTCAAGGGACTGCCGCTCGCCTACAACCGGGACCTGCAGGAAGACAAGGCCCCGCTTTTGGACGCCCTGTCCACTACGGAGGCCACCTTGGCGGCCCTGATCGCGGTCGTCCCGGGTCTCGAGTTCGAGCGCGAGCGCATGCGAGAGGCCGCGACGGACCCCGCACTGCGCGCGACCGACGCGGCCGAGCACCTCGTCCGGCAAGGGGTCCCTTTCCGCGAGGCGCACGAGCGGATCGCGGCCCACGTCGCGTCCCACGGCGGTCGCTTCGAGAGCCCCGCGGGTGTGGCCGGCCTCGGGCCGGTCCCTTCCGCTGCGGCATGGAAGTTCGATCCGTCGGACCCGCTGGCCGGTCGGCTCTCGCCGGGAGGCCCCGCCCCGGTCGCCGTCCGACGCCAGATCGAGCTCGCGGATGCGCGAGCGCGCGTCGCGCAATCATCCCTCTCCTCGCTCGGCCGATCGGCCGAGCTCATCGAGGAGCTACTCCAGGAGGAACCGAAATGACCGAGTGCCCAGCGTGCGATGCCCACGTCGAATGCGCCGCCATGGTGGCCGGAGAGATCTTTCCGTGCACCGACTGCGGGACCGAGCTCGAGGTCGTGACGACCCTGCCGACCGCGGTCCAGCTGGCCCCGAAGGAGGCGGAAGACTGGGGTGAGTGACGCCCTCCGCCTCGGGCTCTTCTTGACCATCGTCCGACCCGAAGAGAAGCAGATCCTCCAAGCCGCCGAGTCCCGGGGGATCACGGTCGAGCGCCTCGACGACGAGCGCATGACCTTCGATCTAGAACGGCCGGACCTCCCCGTCGACGTGGTCCTGAACCGCTCCGTCAGCCACTCCCGCGGGCTGTACGCGATGCGGTTCTTCGCCCACTACGGCATTCCCACCATCAACACCGCCGACGTCATCGAGCGAGCCGGCGACAAGATCCTCGGATCGCTGCGGCTGCGCGAGGCCGGGATCCCGACCCCCCGAACGATCGTGGCGCTGACCCCGGAGGCGGCGCTGATGGCGCTCGATCAGATCGGCTACCCAGCGGTCCTGAAGCCCCCGATCGGCTCGTGGGGACGACTGATGGCCCGCGTGCACAATCGTGAGGAGGCCGAGCAGATCATCGAGCACAAGCTCGCGCTCGCCTCTCCCCAGCATTCCGTGTTCTACGTACAGGAGTACGTGCCGAAGCCCGATCGTGACCTTCGCGTGTTCGTCATCGGGGAAGCCGTGGTCGGTGCCATGTATCGGCGCTCGACGGACTGGCGGACCAACGCGGCCCGTGGGGCCGAGTCCGAGGCGTTCGATCCTCCCGAGCCCGTGCGCGCGCTCGCGATTCGCGCCGCCGAGGCGATGGGTGGGGGGATCCTTGCGGTGGACCTGATGGAAGCCCCGAGCGGGCTCGTGGTCCACGAGGTCAATCCTACCCCGGAGTTCAAATCCCTCCAGGCGGCGACGGGCCTCGACATCGCCGACCGTATCCTCGACTACGTCATGGAGGTCGCCCGACGATGAGAGCCTCGATCGTGGGGGGGAGCGGATACGTCGGCGGTGAGCTCCTTCGCCTCCTCCTCCGCCATCCGCGTATCGAGCTCGAGCAGGTCTCTTCGGACTCGATGGCCGGTAAGGCCGTGACCCGGGCCCACCCCAACCTGCGCCGATCGACCGACCTACGGTTCGTTCCTCACAGCGAGCTCAAGCCCGCCGAGGTGACGTTCGTGGCCGTGCCGCACCGGGAGTCGATGCATCGGATGCCAGACTGGCTCGCGCGGGGCGGGCTCGTGGTCGATCTCAGCGCCGACCACCGATTGAAGGACCCGAGCCTGTACCCTCAGTACTATGGGGTCACGCACCCACACCCCGAGCTCCTCGTCCGGTCGGTGTATGGCCTGCCGGAGCTCCATCGCGAGGAGATCCGAGGGTCCTCGTTGATCAGCAACCCCGGCTGCATCGCGGCGGCGACGATCCTGGCCCTGAGACCGCTGGTCGCCGCCGGCCTCGTGGATACGGACCGGCCCGTGGTCGTGGACGCGAAGAGCGGATCGTCGGCCGGTGGCAGCGACAGCGGCCCCGCCTCCTCCCACCCGGAGCGTTCGGGCTCGATGCGCATGTATTCGCCCGCCGGCCACCGCCACACCGCGGAGATCGAGCAGGAGACCGGAGCGAAGATCGGTATGTCCGCGCACGCGGTCGAGGCGGTTCGCGGGGTCCTCTCGACGAGCCACGCCTTCCTGCGGGCGCCGGTGGAGGAGAAGGAGGTCTGGAAGGTCTACCGGACGGCGTACGGCTCCGAGCCGTTCATTCGGATCGTGCACGAGCCCGACGGCATCCACCGGGAGCCTGAACCGAAGATCCTCTGCGGCTCGAACTACTGCGACATCGGCTTCGCGGTCGATGCCCACACGGACCGGCTCATCGCCATCTCGGCGATCGACAATCTGATGAAAGGCGCCGCGGGCAATGCGCTGCAAGCGCTGAACCTGGCGGCGGGGTTCCCCGAGACGATGGGGCTCGAGTTCTCCGGCCTGCACCCCATCTAGACCGATGACGATCGTCGTCAAGATCGGGGGCGCCGAGGGCAACGAGGTGGGCCCCGTGCTCGCCGATCTCGCGCGACGCAGCGACTACGTGCTGGTCCACGGGGGCTCGGGAGAGATTGATCGACTCGGGGAGACGATGGGCCGCCCCGCGGAGTACTTCACCTCCCCGAGCGGGGTGGTCTCTCGCTACACCGACACCGAGCATCTCGAGGTGATGGTACTCGCGATGGCCGGGCGGATCCAGACCGAGCTCGTCCGCGCCCTGGGTGCGCTCGGCGTGCGCGCGGTGGGGCTCAGCGGGGTCGATGGTGGTCTTCTGATCGCGCGGAAGAAGGAGGCGAGCCGCGCGATCCAGGACGGTAAGGTCGTCCGCGTGAAGGACGATCTATCGGGCGTGGTCGAGGAGGTCCGCGCGGACCTGCTCCGGGTGCTCCTCGGTGCCGGGTACGTTCCGGTCGTCGGGCCGCCGGCGGTCTCGCGCAGGGGGGAACTGCTCAATGTCGATGCCGATCGAGTCGCCGCCCAGGTCGCGGTGGCGCTTCACGCCGAAACGCTCGTCCTCCTCACGAATGTGACAGGCGTGCTGCGAGATCGGAACGATCCGGCGAGCCGCATCGACACGGTCTCCCGGGATGCAGTCGATTCCATGATGGCGTACGCCGAGGGACGAATGCGCAAGAAGGTCCTCGCGGCCAAGGAGGCCGCTGCGGGAGGGGTCGGCCGCATCGTCATCGCCTCCTCGACGGTCCCGGAACCCATCGCACGGGCTCTCGCCGGTGACGGAACGGTGATCGAATGAGCGGCGGCAAGCCCGTCCGCGGGGAGTTCGCCGCGGTAGGGCGACGCGAGATCACGATCGTTCGAGGCGAGGGCGCCCGGCTTTGGGACGATCATGGAAGATCGTTCGTGGACCTCGGCATCTCCCTCGGGGTGGGCAACCTCGGCCACTCCAACCCGGCGATCGTCCATGCGATCGAGGCTCAAGCGCGAGAGCTCATCCACGTCGGGAGCGCCTGCGACACACCGGCCCGTTACGAGTTCGTCCAGCGCCTCCTCGAGCTGATGCCCTCCTCGCTCGACCGGGTCTTCCTGTCCAACTCCGGTGCCGAGGCGATCGAGACGGCGCTGAAGTTCGCCCGATCCTCGACGGCTCGGCCGGGATTCATCGCCGCGATGCGAGGGTTCCACGGCCGGACGTTCGGGGCGCTCTCCGCGACGTGGCGGCGAGAACTGCGGGAACCGTTCGAACCGCTCGTACCCGGATTCGCTCACGTGCCGTACAATGACGCCGCGGCGCTCGAAACGGCGGTGGATGGAACGACCGCCGCGGTCGTGCTCGAACTCGTCCAGGGAGAAGGAGGGGTGCACGTCATCGACCCGGAATACCTGCGGGCGGCGCGGGCGATCTGCGATCGAAGCGGCGCTCTCCTCATCTTCGACGAGATCCAGACCGGCATGGGCCGGACCGGGCGCCGGTTCGCCTTCGAACGCTGGGGGATCCTCCCCGACATCCTGGTCCTCGCCAAGTCGCTCGCCGGCGGGGTTCCCATCGGTGCCACGATCACGACCGAAGACGTCGAGCGCCGATTTCGTGGCACACACCACTCCACATTCGGCGGGAACGCCCTCGCCTGCGCGGCCGGGCGCGCGGCGCTCGACTACCTCGTCTCCGAGCGTCTGGACGAACGTGCCGAACGCCTGGGAGCCGAGGCGATGGCCCGACTCCGTCGCTCGCCGAGCGCTCGCGTCCGCGAGGTCCGGGGTCTCGGTCTCCTGATCGGGATCGAGCTCAAGGAGCGGGCCGCGCCGTACCTCCAGGCGCTCCGCGAGCGAGGATTCCTCGCGATCGGAGCAGGACCGAACGTCATCCGTCTGCTTCCTCCCCTCGTCATCTCCGAGGAGGACTGGTCGGCCGGATTGACCGCGATCTCGGAGGTCCTCGCGGATGGATGACCCCGAGGTCCTGATCGAGCTATTGAAAGCCTACAGCCCCTCCGGCCAGGAAGGGCCGGCCGTCGAGCGGTTCCGGACCCTCGCTCAGGGACTCGGCTACTCGGTCTCCGGCGATGCCGCGGGGAACGGGATCGCGCGGCGAGGCTCCGGCCGCCCTCAGATCCTCTTCCTTGGACACATCGACACGGTCGATGGAGCCGTCCCGGTCCGGCGCGAGGGAACCCGGATCTACGGGCGGGGCGCGTGCGACGCAAAGGGGCCTCTCGCCGCCGCCTTACTGGCGGGTCGGAAGGCACCGACGCGGGGGAGATCGTGATCGTCGCGGCGGTCGGCGAGGAGACCGACAGCCGGGGAGCCCGCGCGCTCCTCGGAGAGTTTCGACCGGAGCACGTCATCGCGGGCGAGCCGAGCGGGTGGGACGGCCTCGCCATCGGGTACAAGGGCGATCTCCGCCTAAAGGCCGTCTTCCTCGGCGACCGAGCCCACCTTTCGGCACCGGCCGCATCCACCGCCGACCGAGCGGTGGAGTGGATCCGGGGCCTGCAGCAGGAGGTCGCGCGGCGGGGCGGCCCCACTCCGTTCCGTTCGCTGACCTTCAAGGTCGTTTCCATCTCCACCACGACGGACGGAGGCGCGGAGCGCGTGGAGGCCGTCGTCGATCTGCGGATCCCACCGGGAACCGCAGCCGCCTCCCTCCTCGCCCAGCTCCCGCGGGATGGAGCGCCCGAAACCATCGAGCCGCTCGTGGAGCTCGACCCGTACGAAGGCGATCGCCTCGACCCGGTCGTCGCTGCGCTCTCGCACGGGATCCGGGCCGTCGGCGGGCGACCCACCCTCTGGCGCAAGACGGGAACCTCCGATCTCAACCTCGTCGCGCCGGTCTGGCGAGTGCGAGGAGCCGCGTACGGTCCGGGAGATTCGCGCCTCGATCACACCGACCAGGAGTTCCTCGAGGTCGAGGACCTCGACCGCTCGGTGCGCGTGCTCGCGTACGCCTTCGAGACGTTGGCCGCCGGAGAGGCGACACCTATTCCTCGTCGATCGGACGAGCGTGCTTGATGAACTCCCCGCTGCGCAATTCGCGCGCGGCCTGAACGAGTTCCGCTTGCGAGTTCATGACGATCGGTCCGTACCACGCCACGGGCTCGTGCAGCGGGCGCCCGGAGACGAGCAGGAACCGCAGCGGAGTGTCCGCGGCATCGACCCGGATCGTGCCCCCGGGGCCGTAGAGCAGGGTATCGCCCGCGTTCGAGTCGACCTCGCCGCTCCCGTCGAAGCGCCCCGATCCCTCGATCGTGTGAGCGAAGGCGGTGTACCCCGGCGGCGTGGGGATCTCGAACGATCCTCCCGCGGGCACCGAGACATCCAAGTACGTGGGATCGACCGAGAGGCCGGCCACCGGGCCTTGCGCGGTACCGAACGATCCGGCTACGATCTTCACGCGATTGCCCGCGTCGGTCTCCACCTCGGGGATCTCCGATGCGCCGAGGCCCCGGTACGCCGGCACGTCCATTTTCTGGCGCGCGGGTAGGTTGACCCAGAGCTGAAACCCCGACAGCCGGCCCTTGGCACGCTCGGGCATCTCCTGATGGATGATCCCGCTGCCCGCGGTCATCCACTGGACATCCCCGGCGTCGATCACGCCCGAGTTTCCCAGGGTGTCGCCGTGGGCCACTCGGCCCTCGAGCATGTAGGTCACGGTCTCGATGCCACGGTGCGGATGCCAGGGAAAGCCGGCCATGTAGTCCGCGGGATCCGAGGAACCGAAGTTGTCCAGCAAGAGGAAGGGATCGAACAGCGGTACCTGGCCGTTGGAAAACGCGCGCCGGAGCCGGACGCCGGCTCCTTCCATCGTGGGAACACCCGGAAAGCGGCGGACCACGGAACGTCGTGGATCGGTCATCGGAATCACCTTGGTCTATCAGATGGCGCAAGGTAAGTTATAAAGGCTCGGGGGCGCGAGCGCCACTCGCCCCGGCGCTCTCCGTCCTCCCCGGCACGCTGGCTCCCCGTGCAGCGCGGATCGCATCCGCAGAACCCTCGATGCATCGCACCGAGCCGTGCCGGCGCTCTCCGCACGCGCGCTTCCGAGCCGGCGGGGGAAGGGGCGTTCCCAGTATCGATATATCTAATAGGGCGCTCGTGGGCGCGTGGCCCCGTCACCTCGACCCCTCCGGAACTGGCCCGGCGGTATGATCGGGATGTACGCCCTCCACCAGATGAGCCGCGAACCGATCTACGGCTGGCAGCTCGCCGAACGCATCGCCGAGACCACGCACGGCGGATGGCGGCCGGGAGCCGGTGCGGTCTACCCCATCTTGAAGGGCCTCGTCCGTCAGAAGCTCGCGCGGATCGAAGTGCGCAGCGGCCGCAAGGTCTACCTCGTCACTCGAAAAGGACGCGCGCGACTCGCATTGATGCGGGGCCGGATCCACGATGGCGGTGGGCGGTACATGGAGCTGCGCCACCTCATCCTCGACATGGTCGATCCGACGCAGCGCCCCGCGTGGGCGATCGAGCATCTGCGACGTTCGCTCACGATGTTCGTCGAGCTCTCCGGCTCGGTCGAACTCATTCCCTCCGCACGTGGCCGATCCCTCATGCAGCGGCGAGGGGCCCAAGAACTCCGGGGAGCGCTCGCGCGCCTCGACCGCGCCCGCCGCTCCAGAACCGGATCGCATCGCACCCGGAAGCGATGATCCGCGACCGGATCTAGATCCATCGCCTCCGGCAGCACGACGGACCGGTCGTCGCCCGGACGGTCGTCGATCCTTTCGTACGGAAGGGAGCGATCTTCGGTCTCTGAAGGCCCAGCGGCGCAGGAACGCGCACGTCGATCCCCGTGCCCTCGGACCTCGTCCTTCCCTTATGGGAAACCGCCTACGTCGCCCATCCCGATGTGGTCGAGCAAGAGCGTTCGTCAAACATCCGGGTCGTCGCGCGTCATTTCTCCCCCGCTTCGCGCACATCGTGGTCGCGCTCGGCGTTCCCGTTCACCGCCGGTGACGGAAGGTCGGCCCGGGTCCCCTGCGGGCCGATCGAGCCCCGGGCGCTGCGCGGGAGCCTTTATCAAAGCGAGCCGGGTCGCCGAGCTTCGCGATGGGCCCGTAGCTCAGGCCGGCAGAGCAGGCGGCTCTTAACCGCAAGGTCAGGGGTTCAAATCCCCTCGGGCCCGTCGTACCATCGCCTCCCCGCGAGCGGGGAATCCTCCTCCACCCCGCCCCTCTTTCTACTCCCCCGGGGTGAACGGGCTGGAGGCACGACGGTGGCGATGGGCATTCCCCGAGAGACGATGGTTCGGCTGGTCAAGGAAAATGAGGGGCACGACTGCCCCGGCCATCCCGAGATCTGCGTGCGGCTCGAGGCGGCGGCGGACCTCCCGACCCGTTTCGGAGGCTACCAGGTGGTGGCCTTCTGGAACAACCTCGATCGGAAGGAACACGCGGCCTTCGTCCACGGGGATATCTTCGAGCAGGAGGCGGTCCCGCTGCGGATCCATTCCGAGTGTTTGACGGGGGACGCCATCGGCTCGCTCCGCTGCGATTGCCGCGACCAGCTCATCGAGTCGCTGGAGCGCATCGGGAAGATGGACTCGGGGGTCGTGCTGTACCTTCGGCAGGAGGGCCGGGGCATCGGCTTCACCAACAAGATCCGTGCCTACGAGCTCCAGGACTCCGGGTACGACACGGTCGAGGCGAACGAGCTCCTCGGCTTCAAGGCGGACGAACGGGACTACGGCATCGCGGCGCACATGCTCGGCTCGCTGCATGTGCGGTCGGTGAAGGTGATGACGAACAACCCCCAGAAACTGGCCGACCTCGAGCGGCACGGGATTCGGGTCGTGGGTCGGATCCCGATCGTAATCCCGGCGAACCCGGTGAACGGGGCCTATCTGGACACCAAGAGGAGACGGATGGGCCACCTGTTGGCGGTGGAGCAGCGGGACGATCTGGTCGATTACCCCACCGACTCCGCCCCGAGCGGTTGACCCCGGGGATAGCGACGCGATCTACGCATTTCACGGAGCACGGTGACGGATTCGTCAAAGGCCGAGCTCATCGACCTTCCCGCGGGATCCCGCGAGGTCGCTGTTCCGGTCCTGATCGACTCCTTTGCCGGGCATCTATCGCTGGCACGCGAAGCGGACCCTCCGCGATGTGACCTGGGTTCGGGCGGCGCTACGGGAGAAGGAGATCGTAGGGGTCTCGATGCTCGAAACGCTCACTCCCGAGGTCGGCTACGTCTACTATCTCGCGGTCCTCGCGACGCACCGCGGCGAGGGTATCGGGGCGCTCCTCCTGGACGATGCGCTCGGGCGATTCCGTCGCGGCCAGATCCGGGTCGTGTACGGGGCGGCGGAAGCGGAGAACACCGCGTCGCTCGGCCTGTTCCGCTCCCGAGGGTTCCGCCCGGTCGAACGGCGCGAGCTCGGCTACGCCGAGGGAGGGCTCGGCGCGTGGGGGTTGCGCAGTCGGATGCGGCTCGTCCACGGGGAAGTGCTGATGGGCAAGCGGTTGGACGCCGACGCCGCTGAGAGAGAGTAGCGACGAGGCCTACCGATCGACCAGAGACATCCCCGTCGGGGAGTAGCGATCGCCCGCAACGGAGGACGGAGAAACGGCGGCCTCGACCCGCTCCTGCTCGCCCCGAGGGAGCACGAGGTCGACCGCGGCCACGTTCTCTTCGAGATAGGTCCGACGCTTCGTCCCGGGGATCGGTACGATGTCCGCCCCTTGGGCGAGGAGCCAGGCGAGCGCGAGTTGCGCGGTCGTGCACCCTTTCTCGGCCGCGAGGGCACCGAGCCGCCGGGCGATCTCTTGGTTCCGGAGGAAGTTCTCCCCCTGGAACCGAGGGATGCCGCGGCGAAAATCGTCCGGAGGGAGTTGATCGAGTGCCGTCAGTCGACCGGAGAGGAATCCCCGCCCGAGCGGGCTGAACGGGACGAAGCCGACCCCGAGCTCTCGACACGTCGCGAGGATGCCGTGCTCGGGGTCCCGCGTCCACAACGAGTACTCGCTCTGGACCGCCGTGATCGGGTGGACCGCGTGGGCCCGACGCAGCGTCTGGGGGCCGACCTCCGAAAGCCCGAGGAAGCGCACCTTGCCTTCCTCGACGAGCCGGGCCATCGCCCCCACGGTCTCCTCGATCGGGACCTGCGGGTCGAGTCGATGGAGGTAGTACAGATCGATCGTCTTTACGCCGAGGCGGAGGAGGCTGGCCTCGCACGCGGCCCGGACATGCTCCGGTCGTCCGTCGACTCGACGTGTGGAGGCCGCCGGGCCTTGAACGAGTCCGAACTTGGTGGCCAGGACGATGTCCGTGCGGCGTTCCCGGATCTCGCGGCCCACCAGTTCCTCGTTCGTGTAGGGGCCGTAGGCGTCTGCGGTATCGAGGAAGTTGATCCCGAGATCGAGCGCCCGATGGAGCGTCGCTACCGACTCCGCATCGTTCCGGGTGCCGTAGGAGGCCGACATTCCCATGCACCCGAGACCCAAGGCCGAAACGAGGGGTCCCGTGCGTCCGAGCCTTCGTTGCTTCATGCCGCCGGACGGTCCTCCTGGTGGCGTGCCCGGGCGGTCAGCAGCCGACCTCCTTCTCCGTCCTCGAAAAACGGATGGGGGTCGACCGGTATGCCGGACTCGCGCGCCCAGCGTCCGAGGTCCGGGTGGGCAACCTCGACGGCCTGGAACGCCGCGGCACGCGCGAGCTCCACGAGCTCCGAGTTCGTGTACCCGTGAATCCGAGAAGCGACCGGGTCCGGCGTGGCGGGAGTACCGCGAAGCGCGACCGAACCTGCGAACCAGCCAGCGGGGTCCCCCTCCGAGCCCTGGAACACCGATCCCCCGCCGCGGTGCTCCCATTCTGGAGTCGTCCCGCCCGGGGACGGGAGAAGGCGCAGATGGATCCCCGTCCGCACGTCCGGCTCCCAGGGTGCGGGGCGCCCGTCGATCCGGATCCGTTCGCCGGGGTCCCGGCGCGGGTCGGAGCGAGAAACCATCGAGGGCCCTCCGGGGTCGGTGATGTCGCCCCTGGATATGGGTTCGCAGGGGCGAAGGATCTTCGCGGGTCCCGTTCAATCCGAGGACGAGGGTGGCGGGCGCTTGGCCGCGGGACGGGGGGCGAGCGCTTCGAGCCCGGAGTGGCTCTCCTCCTTGTGCGTTACGAGGGCCTCCTCCGACCGGAACACCCGACCGCATTCCGAGCAGATCGCCTCGATCTCGTCGTACTCGACGTAAGGCATCGCGTGCCGATAGGCCGCGGGAGGTAATGGAAGTACCGGCGATTCGTCGCCAGTGGGCGAGGGCGCGGTCGCCCCCTAGTGCCGGAGGCGCTGGAGGGCCGCCCCGACCATCAGCGGGAACAGGACCGTCACGTCGCCGTCCACGCTGGTGTGCCGAGCGGTCGGCTTGACCTTGCCCCAGGAGATCGCTTCGCGGGTCCGGGCCCCGGAAAGGCTCCCATCCCACTCGACCGCGCTGGTGATCTGGAGCACCGCGTCCAGCCCGTCGCGGAACTGGTTCCACCAGATCGTGTGGTGTTTCGAGATACCCCCTCCGAGGAGGATCGCGCCGGAGCGCTTCGCCCCGTAGACGAGGTCGGAGAGGTGCTGTTCGTCGCGCAGCAGGTCGATGGTGAGCTGCTTGTGGTCCTGCCAGAAGAGCCAGAGCTGGGAGCCGACCGCCCCGTCGGTGATCCCCGGGACGAAGATCGGGACCTTCCGGTCGAACGCAGCCCTCAGGATGCTCGAGGCCGCCACGCGCTTCGGCATCGATTCGCCGATCGCCCAGGCCAGATCGCAGGTGGTCAGCGACCGGACCCCTCGGCGCCACAGCGCGGCGAGGATCTTCTGCATTTTCTCCTCGATGATCGCGCCGTAGTTCGATTCGGGGATGACGAGGTTCCCGAGACGGTAGAGATGGCGCCGGTGGAGATCCGCATCGTCGAGGTTCCACGCTCCATGGTAGTACGGCCGGAACGCCCGCGCGAGGTCATGATCGAGGGTACCGCAGGTCGTAACCACCGCATCGACGTAGCCCTCACGGACGAGCGTCGCGAGCACCCCGCGTACGCCGGTCGCAACGATGTCGGCCGGGAAGGACAGGAACAAGGTCATATCGGGATCGCGGAGCATCCGAGCGAGCACATCGACGCCCTCGGCCACCGCCTTCGCGCTGAATCCTCCGGCGGCGTCGAGCCGACGGACGAGGACGTCGAGGGACGGCGCGTCGTCGATTCGGATGTCCTCGACCTTCCTCGGCATCGTAACGCCCGGAGTCGGAGGGCGGTTAAAGGCCTCCCGTGAGGCCGAGCGTGGCGGAGTGATAGACGAGAAGGAAGGCGAGGACGTACCCGACCAGGGCCCCCCCGTTCAGGAAGGGGAGGCCGGCCTGCGCCTCCCCATGGCTCACACGACGCATGAGAACGGCGTAGCCGACGAGCGATCCGATGAGCGCGCCCAAGGCGACCCACAGGCTCCCGGAGAGGCCGAGGATCTGCGGGGAGGAGGGGAGCCAAACGAACGCGGAGACCACCAGGATTCCCGGTATCACGACGTCGCCGAGCCCCATGAAGGTCGCAGCCCGCTCTTCCATGGGGACCTGGCGCGTCTCGCTCAGTGGCGGGGCGGCCGCGTAGTCGTAGTCGGCCGACTCGGGCATCACCAGCAGGATCGGGAGCTTCATCTCGGTCACGATGTCGGCGAGGCGGATCATGTGCTTGGTGCGGTAGACGGCAATCGCGTCGTAGACAGCGAGGGCGATGAGGAGGATGAACACCGGGAGGATCGCGAAGGAGATTCCGAGGATCGCGATCAGTCCACCGGCGGCGATGAACCCGGCGAGGTCCACGATGTACCACTGGGGATCCATGAGGAGCGCGAGGTAGAGGCCGATCGCGACGATCGCGGCGAGGGGGACCGCCGGAACGAGCGCGATCTCCGCGCCCATAGGCGCGAGGAGCCAGCCGGCCGGCAGGGCCACCACGAGCGACTCGAGGATCGTGAAGTACAGCGCCCCGGCGATCGCGATCAGCAACAGGTGGCGGAGTCCGACCAGGAGACCCTGTCGACGGGCCAGCAACAGGATCACGATCGGAGCGATGATGATCGCGACGATCAGGAACAGCGGGGTGGTCAGGCTGCTCGGGTTAGCGCTCGAGCTCAACCCGGCCGTTCGGAACGGTACCGCGAGGGCGAGCGCTACGAGTTGGGCGCCGATGTACAGCCCGAAGAGCCCCAGCCACCGGACGCTGCGCATCGTCCGTTCAGGGTTGCACGATGGCGTAGGCGTTGTTGCCGAGCACCTTGGTGATCTTCGCGTTGACGCTCATACCGCGTTGATTGGCTCCCGTGACGAAGATCACGAACCCTTCCTTCTTGGCGACGCCGTCGCCGCGTCGCCCGACGTCCTCGATGGTCAGCCGGTACACCTCGCCGACCACGACCGGGGCCTTGGGCTTCTCGGGCGTGACGACCCGGCGCATCGTGACGGGGCGCTGGGCACCGCAGGCTTCGCACACGAGGATCGTGAGCCGACCTTCCTTCGTGAGGTGGGTGTCGGGTCGCTTGCACTCCGAACAGATCACGTACTTCTCGGTGTACTCCCGGATCCGTTGAGCGATCGCCTCTTTGGCAATGCGGGACTTGAGCACGCCCCGGGGAAGGTCGAGGACCCCCGGGCAGCCGAGCTCTTTGGCGAGGTAGCCGATGACCTGCTGCGGCTCCCGGCGCAGGACGGTCGTGATGTCCTGGAAGTTGCGGACGACCGTCGTCTTGCCGTCGGTGGCGACCACGGGCTCGGGGACCTGGAATCGTTCTCCTCCCGTGCGCACCTCGGGCAGCTGCGCCCGAGCGCGTTCGAGGAGCGCTTGATAGCCATCCATAGAGAGGAAACCGAGCCGAGCCGTCCCCAAAAGGGTTGCCGGGCCGCGCGGGACCCTCCGTCAGTCGGCCGGGAAGCGGTTCAGGAGGCGGAGGACGTGCGTGAGGTCGTGGTCGGACGCCGCGAGGACTTCGGTCGCAGAGTCCCGCACGGCCTGGTCCTCGGGCTTGAAGGCGATGCCGATGCGACTGCGCCGGAACAGTGCGACATCGATCTCCGAGTTCCCCACGCTCGCGGTCTCCTCGGGACGGATCCGCAGCTGCTCTTGGATCCGGGCGAGCACCTCGTCCTTCTTCTTGATCGGCACGCGCAGGATTCCCTCCTCCATCAGCTGTCCGGCCGCGTCCGTCCGGATCCCGTTCGCGAGCACGTAGTCCATCCGAAGCTCCCGGCCGATCCGCCGAGCGAGCACGTCGATCCCTCCGCTGACGATGGCGGTGAGGATCCCACGCTCGCGCAGCCCTTGCATCAGCTCCTTCGCCCCGGGCATGAGGGGCACCTCCGCGAGGATCTCTTCTAGGTCGAACACCGATATCCCGGGGCGTACGGTCTTCCAGAGCTGAACATCGGTCCGGATGAACTCGACGTCGTCGATCGAACCTTCCATGAAGCGGCGAAGCCCCTCCGCATTGGAGAGGCCGAGGTGCTCGTGCACGAACGCCCAGGAACTGCTCACGTTGACGAGTGTGCCATCCATGTCGAAGGCGACCAGCTTAAGCACGGTCGCCTCGCGCGATCGCGTCGGCCTCTTCGAGGATCTTGCTCGGAGGGTGGGCCGCCCACGCCGCGAGGTTCGAGTCGATTTGATCCGGGTCGCTCGCCCCGAAGAGCGGAGCGGCCCCACGGGCCTCGAGCCAATGGAGCGCGATCGAGGCGAGCGGGACCCCGGCATCGTTCGCCAGCGCCTGGAGCGCGCGCGCGCGTTCCTGGATCACCGCGAAGCGATCGGGCTCGAAGATGCGCTGCGTGAACCGGCGCACCTCCGCCGGTACCCGCTTTCCCGTGAGATAGCGCCCGTGGAGGAGCCCGCGCGCGAACGGGGTGTACGCCTCGATGACCATGCCGTGGGCCCGGCAGTACTGGCGGATGGGATCCCCGTCCTCCCGGTCGAAGAGGTTGTAGCGGACCTGGTTGACCACGAGGCGGGCTTCGGAGAGCGCGGCCTGTGCCGTCTCCATCTCTTCGACCGAGAAGTTCGACACTCCGATCGCTCCGATGCGTCCCTCCTTCCAGATCGCCTCCAAGGCGGGCATCGTGTCCTTCAAGGGGACGTGAGGGTCGGGCGCGTGGATGAGGTAGAGATCGACGAAGGGACGGCCGAGGCGTTCGAGGCTCCCGACGAGGGACGCGCGCAGCTGTTCCGGTCGCAGGTGTTCCCAGGAGACCTTCGTGACGACGAAGGACTCCTTCGCGAGGGTCGGGGTCCGGTTCAACGCCTCGCCGAGGACGCGCTCGGATCGCCCGTTCCCGTACACCTCGGCCGTATCGAACCAGCGCATCCCGGAGTCGATCGCGCGTTCGAGACTGGTGCGGGTCCGGTCCTCGTCGGGACGCTTCCAGCGTCCCATGCCCCACAGACCGAAGCCGAGAGCGGGATGGGGTTTCTTCGAACCGGGAAGCCGGATCGTGGCGATGGCCACCCGGGGCGATTTGGCCGGGGCACGCCGACGTTTGGTCGTTCGGGCGGGCGTCATGGTTTCGAACCCTCCGAGGGCCCGCCGCTCTTCAAGTGCGCGTCGATGCGCGCGAGGCGTTCGTCGAGCTCGCGTGCCTTCTCCTCGGCTTCCTGGATGACGGCCGGAGGCGCGCGCTCGCCGAACCCCGGGTCGGCGAGGCGTTCGCGCGTCTTCTGTAGAAGCAGGGCGAGCTTCTCTCGCTCCCGGCGGAGCGTCTCGGTATCCTCGGTCGAGGCAGCCGGATGGAGGATGAAGTACTCTCCCGCCGCCGAGACCCGGCTCGCTGCACCTTCCGGGGTCGCGTCGGCCCGGCCGAGGAGGTGGAGGGGGTGGACCCGAGCGAGCTTTTCGATGGCCGCGCGCTCTGCCGTCACCAGGCCGGCGATCTCCTCGTTCTGGGGCCGGATCCAGGCGGACGGGATCGTCTCGATCGCGACGTGCTCCTCGGCGCGCAGGTTGCGCAAGAGCCGGATCGAGTCGAGCAAGATCTCCATCCGTGCTTCCGCGAGCTCGTCCCGGGGGACCTCCGTGGCCGAGGGCCAGGCGGCGACGGTCAGCGACTCCCCATCGTGAGGGAGCGCGTGCCAGAGTTCCTCCGTCATGTGGGGAACGAACGGGTGGAGGAGACGCAGGGTCCGTTCGATCACGAAGAGAAGCGTCGCCTGCGCCGCGCGCTCGCTCACGGCGTCGCGCTTGCCGGCGAGACGATCCTTGACCAGCTCTACGTACCGGTCGGCGACGTCGTGCCACAGGAACTGATAGAGCGAGGTGGCCGCCTGTGTGATCTCGAATCGAGCGAGGGCCGCATCGACTGCGCCGACCGTTGCGGCATAGCGCGAGAGGACCCACCGATCCTCGAGCGGGGAGTCGGGATGGATCGCCGGCGGGGCGGCCGGCGGCGGGGTCCCGCTCGGCGCGTGCGATTGAGCGAAGCGGGTGAGGTTCCACACCTTCGTCAAGAAGTTGCGCGCGCCATCGAGGGGCGCTCGACCGAACGGGCCGTCCTCGTCCGTGGGCGTCGGGAACACGAGCGCGAAGCGGGTCGCGTCCGCCCCCCGCTCGACGATCACGGAGAGCGGATCCGGAGAGTTTCCGAGGTGCTTGGACATCCTCCGGCCGCGGTCGTCCCGCAGCATCCCGGTGAGATAGACGTCGGAGAACGGCGCGCGGCCGGTGAAATACAGGCCGGCCATCATCATCCGGGCGACCCAGAAGAACATGATGTCGCGGCCCGTCACGAGCACC
The DNA here is from genome assembly GCA_963838955.1 of uncultured Thermoplasmata archaeon. GTDB lineage: Archaea > Thermoplasmatota > Thermoplasmata > Lutacidiplasmatales > UBA184 > Lutacidiplasma. The sequence continues at coordinate 109,984 of CAWISZ010000003.1, forward strand.
TGCGTGGGATAGTAGTGAGCGAGGTCCGCGGTCTCCTCCGGCCAGCCGAGCGACAGGAACGGCCACAGCCACGAGGTGAACCAGGTGTCCAGGACGTCGGGATCGGGGATCAGCTCCCGGCTCCCGCACTTCGGGCAGGAATCCGGAGCGTCCACGTAGACGATCTCCTCCCCGCACGCCGCGCAGCGCGACACGGGGATCGGGTGGCCCCAGACGACCTGGCGGGAGATGCACCAGTCCTGGATCGTTTCCATCCAGCGGAAGAACGTCAACCTCCAGCGCTCGGGGTGGATGCGCACTCCTCCCTCCCGCACGGCGGCCACCGCCGGGTCCGCGAGGGGGCGCATCTTCACGAACCACTGGGTGGATAGACGCGGCTCGATCACCGCGTCCGACCGTTCGGAGCGCGCGACGCTGTGCCGATACTTCTCGGTCCGCAGTAGGAGGCCGGCTTCCTCCAGCCGCTGCACGGTCGCTTCACGCCCCCGTTCGCAGTCGAGCCCCCGGAGCTCGGTCGGGACGAGATCCCCTTCGAGCCGCCCCGAGACGTCGAGGATGCTCGCGGGAAGGGGCAGGTCGGGGTGCCGCCGGTAGACCTCGTAGTCCACGAGGTCGTGGCGGGGCGTCACCTTCAGCGCACCCGCCCCGAACGCCGGATCGATCGCGGGGTCGGCGATCACCGGGATCGGGCGGTCTACGATCGGTAGCCGGACCTCTCGGCCGACGTTGGAGGCGTGCCGTTCGTCCTGGGGATGGACCGCGACCGCCACATCCCCGAAGATCGTTTCGGGGCGGACGGTAGCGACCTCGAGCCCTCCGGGGCTCCCGTCGGCCCAGGGGTACCGGATAAAGTACAGCAACCCGTCCTCCTCGGCGTGAATCACCTCGAGATCGGAGACGGCCGTGCGCAAGCGGGAGTCCCAGTTGACCATCCGCTCGCCCCGGTAGATGAGCCCGGCCCGGTAGAGCTGGGCGAAGACCTCGCGCGTCGCGCGCCGGCCGGTGGGTCCATCGTGTACCGGTAGCGGGTCCAATCGACCGAGAAGCCTCCGGCCCGGGTCTGCTCCAGGATGCGGGGCTCGTGTTCCCGACGCCAGAGCTCGATCTCTTCGAGGATCTGGGGGCGCGGCAGGTCCTCCAATCGGATGCCCTGTTTCGCGAGTCGTCGACGGACCTCGACCTGGGTGGCGAGGCCGGCATGATCGAGTCCCGGCACCCAGAGCGTGGCGTCCCCATTCATCCGGTGCTGGCGCACCAGGATGTCCATCACGGAGTAGCCGAGCAGGTGGCCCATCGTCAGGATCCCGGTGACGTTGGGCGGGGGGATCGGGATGGTGAAGTACGGGCCGGTCGGACGATCCGGAGCCCGGAAGTAACCGTGGGCCGCCCAATCGGCCTGCCAGCGCGCCTCGATCACCTTCGGATCGAAGCGGGAGGGGAGTGCGGGGGTGCTCACGGGATCCTCTATTCCGTCGTCGGCTCGGCTCATGAACACGAGGTCGAGCGGGAAGGGCACGATGAAGATTGCCCTCGGCGCGCGCCGCTCTGGAGTCCAGGAATTAGTTCCGTGCGCGAGCGAGAGCGGCGAGCACCTGCCCTGGGGTGGCCGCTGCCGCCGCGGGAGGGGGTCCAGGGGGAGGTCCGCTATCGGTGCCTCGGGCTCCCTCGCCGTGACCAGGCTTACCGACCGGCGCATCGAATGGCTCATCCGTCAAACCGAACGCAAGGCCCTTCCCCACGAGACCGTCGGGCAGATGGCAGCGCGTTGGGGGGTGACCCCTCGTTGGCTTCGCAAGCTCCTTCAGCGGTGGCGCGAGTCGGGGGTCGTGCCCCGCCTCAATCCTCGTCGACGGCCACCCGGACCCCCGCTGACCCACGAGCAGAGGCGCCAGATCACCGAGGAGTGGTGCCGCGGCCCTCGAGGAGCGACGAAGCTCTACAAGGCCCTCGCTCGCCGAGGAATCCACATCCCGAAGATGCAGATCTACCGCTTTGGGAAGATCCAGGGCTGGGTCGTCCCGAACCCACGCAAGCAGCGCCGACGGCGCTACATCCGCTACGAGCGGGAGCACTCGGGATCGTTGGTCCACGGGGACTTCCACCGCACGTCAGAGAGCCACCCACACTGCATCCTCTGGATGGACGATGCGAGTCGAATGATCCTGGCGGGAGGGGAGTTCGCCGAGGAGACGGCGGCGGCCGCGATCGCCACCTTGGAGGCGGCCCGTCGACGGGCGGCGACGTGGGGTCTGGAGATACGGGAGGCGAACACGGACCGGGGCCCTCAGTTCTTCGCGAACAAGGGCGAGGTCCCAAGCTCGGCGCACACTCAGTTCGGACAGTACCTGACGTCACGGGGCATCCGCCACGTGGTGAGCCGCGTGAACCATCCTCAAACGAACGGAAAGCTGGAGCGCTTCTGGCGGGAGTACGATCGGCACCGATGGCGGTATGCCACGCTCGAAGAGTTCATCGAGTGGCACAACGACCAGGTGCACGAGAGCCTCTGGGTCGAGATCCACGAGACGCCGCGGGAAGCGTGGCAGAGGAAGATGCCGGTCGAGACGCAGCTCGGCCAGTTCCTCCGGCGGATCGAGAGTGGGACGGTCGAAGCATGACGCTCCCCCCGAACCCCCCTCCTTCAAGAAGGGGAACTAATAACCGGACTCTACACTCGGCGCGCGCCGCGGCCCTTCAGCGGGACCGAACCTGGGGGAAGAGGATCACGTCCTTGATCGACTTCGCTCCGGTGAGCGCCATCACGATCCGCTCGATCCCGAAGCCGATGCCCGTGGCGGGCGGCATGCCGTGGCGCAGGGCCTCCACGAACTCGGCGTCGTACGCATAGCGGTCCTCCCCGCGGGCGGTGAGCTGCTCTTGGAAGCGTCGCTCCTGCTCGTCGGGGTCGTTGAGTTCCGTGTAGCAATTGCCGATCTCGAACCCGCGGCAGTGGATCTCGAAGCGCTCGACCCGGCCCGCGAGGCTCCGGTGGCGCTTCGCGAGGGGGGTGGTCGACGCCGGATGATCGACCACGAACGTCGGCCGATCGATCGTCGGTTCGACGTAATGCTCGAAGAGCTTGTCGAGGAATACGCCCGGCGGGGAGTCCGCGGATACGGTCGCTCCGCACCGGCGGGCGAGTTCGCCGATCTCCGAAGGCGTCCGGGAGAGGAGGTCGTGGATCCCGCTCCGCTCCTCGAGCGCCTGCACGAAATCGAGGGTAGCGAACGGGGGACGGAACAGCCGCGCGGCCGAGCGCGCCACCTCGGACTCCGGCTGCCATTCCTGCATTCGCGCCCCCAATCGCTCGAAGAGCCCCTCCATCAGGCGGCGCATGTCGTGGTAGTCGGCGTACGCCCAGTACAGCTCCAGCATCGTGAACTCGGGCGAGTGGGTCGAATCGAGGTCCTCGTTGCGGAAGCACCGGCCGATCTCGTAGACCCGTTCCAAGCCTCCGACCAGCAATTGCTTGAGGGAGAGCTCGATGGAGATCCGTAACTGGAGCTCGGAATCGAGGTATCGGGAGCGGGTCACGAAGGGGGCCGCGGCGGCGCCTCCCGCGACGCGCAAGAGGATCGGGGTCTCGACCTCCAGGAACCCCGCGGCGTCGAAGTATCCGCGGATCTCGCGCGTCAGGAGGGAGCGCAGACGGAATCGTTCCCGGCTCTCCGCCGAGGACATGAGATCGAGGTAGCGCCGGCGGATCCGCTCCTCGGGGTCCTTGAGCCCGTGGAACTTCTCCGGCGGCGGTGAGACCGCCTTGGCCAGGAGCTCGAGAGACTGGATCCGAAGCGAGGGCTCGCCTCGGCGAGAGACCGCCGGGATCCCGACCGCCCCGACGATGTCGCCCGGGTCGAGGTCGGTGAGCCAGCGGGTGTAGGTCTCCTCTCCGAGCTCGTGGATCGTGAGCAGCAGCTGCAGTGTGCCCGACGCGTCTTCGAGATCGATGAAGGAGGTGCCTCCGTGAGAGCGGATGGTGTGGAGCCGACCTGCGACGCGGGCGGTGCGGCCGACCGTCTCCGCCCCGGGGGCGAGCGAGCTCGTGAGGGCTCGGACCTCTCGAATGAGCGTCCGATCCGGGAACGACCAGGGGAACGGCTCGCGCCCCTCCGCTCGCCAACGCGCGATCTTCGCGCGCCGCTCCCGCTCGAGATGGGACTCCTCCGGCATCTTGGCCCTAAGGCAGGAGGCGGAACGGAGGAAAAAGAGTGCGTCGCTAGGCGGCGATGCCCTCGAGCGAGAATTGCTCGATGGCACCGGGGCGCATCAGGACGAGGCGCTCGGGCAGTCCGGGCTCCTTGCCCTCGGGGCGGGCGGGCTCGTGGAGCAGCAAAAAGGTACCGAAGAAGAACTCCGCGGTCGCATCTCCTCCTCCGATCCCGTAGCTGACGTAATCGGAGAAGTAGACGTGGATGTGGCCGGATCGGCGCTTGCGAACCGCCGAGAGGAACGCCGAGAGCTGCTCGGGTCCCTTGCGCTGGAGTTCTTCGACCAGGTCGCGCAGGAGCGGGCGAAGCGAGAGTCCCGAGAGGCCGTCGTAGGCGAGGTAGACGGCGGGGCGGGGCTCGAGAGCTACGACATCGAGCCGCAGCACTCCTTCGACGGGTTTGGTGCGCATCGACCGGGGCCTACCGGCTCTGGATTATGAGGCCTTCGGCTGGTGCGCGAGCGCCGTCCGATCGAGCGATCGCTCTAGTGGTCGTGCCCACCGCCCCCACCCGGGGACGGGCCCGACCTCTTCGATGCGATGACATCGTCGATCCGCAGGACCATGCTCGCGACCTCGACGGCGCTCGTCAGGGCCTGGCGCTTGACCCGCGCCGGCTCGATGACCCGCAGCTTCCACATGTCGGCCGCCTTGCCGTCCGCGAGGTTCACACCGACGTTCTTGTTGGCGTGCGCACCCTCGTGGGCTCCGCGGAGCTCGATGAGCGTGTTGATCGAATCGAACCCACCGTTCTCGGCGAGCGCCCAGGGGATCACTTCGAGGGCCTGAGCGAACGCCTCGACCGCGAGCTGCTCCCGACCGCCGACGGTCGGAGCGAACTTGCGCAGCTTGACCGCGAGGTCGATCTCGGTGGCACCGCCGCCGGGGCAGACGACCCCGTCCTCGATGACCGAGCTGACGACCTTGAGTGCGTCATTGAGCGCGCGCTCGACCTCTTGCGTGACGTGCTCCGTTCCACCGCGGATGAGGATCGACACCGAGCGGGGGTTCTTGCATCCCGTGACGAACGTCATGTGGTCGTCGCCGACCTTCCGCTCGTCGACCTTGGCGGCCGCGCCGAGATCGGTCGCCGAGAGGTCTTGCAGGCTCGACACGATCTTCCCGCCCGTCGCGCGGGCGAGCTTCTGGAGGTCGGACTCCTTGACCTGCTTGACCGCGTAGATCCCTTCCTTCGCGAGGTAGTGGAGGACGACGTCGTCGATGCCCTTCTGGGCGATGACCACGGTCGCTCCAGAGGCCTTGACCTGCTGGACCATCTTGCGGAACGTCTTGTCTTCCTCGTCGAGGAAGCTCTGGATCTGGGACGGGTTCTTGATGTTGATCTTGCTCTCGATCTCGGTCTTCTTCACTTCGAGAGCGGAGTTGAGCAGCGCGATCTTCGCGTTCGTGACCTCGCCGGGCATCCGCGGGTGTCCGCGCTCCTTGTCGAGGATGATCCCTTCGATGAGCTGGGTGTCCCCGATCGTGCCGCCGTGGCGCTTCTCGACCTTGATCTGGTCGACATCGGCGACCATGTGGTCTCCGCGCTTCTCGGCGATGCGTTGAACGGCCTTGACGGCGATTTTGGCGAGCACGTCTCGGGATCCGAAGACTCCCTTCGAGCCCATCGCGGTGGTCGCACAGTCGATCAGCATCGCTTCGTCATCGATCTTGACGGGGGTTCCGATCTCCTTGTCCAGAAGGCGGCGGGCCTCTGCGAGGGCGATCTCGAATCCCTTGGTAATGACCGTGGGGTGGATGTTCTGTTCGAGGAGGTATTCCGAGCGCTTGAGGAACTCGCCCGCCAAGACCACGGCGGTCGTCGTTCCGTCCCCGCACTGTTGATCCTGGGTCTTTGCGACCTCCACGATCATCTTCGCGGTGGGGTGCTCGACGTCGACTTCCTTCAGGATCGTCACGCCGTCGTTGGTGATGGTGATGTCTCCCATCCCGTCGACGAGCATCTTGTCCATTCCGCGTGGACCCAGCGTGGTACGGACGGCGTCCGCCACGGCGCGGGCAGCGGCGATGTTGTTCTGGGTGGCGGTCTTGCCGCGGTCGCGTTCGGTGCCTTCCTTCAGCACAAGGATCGGGGTTCCCTGAAGCATCTATCTCACCAATATGGGGAGAAAGCGCTTGTATATAATACAGACTAATGGAGGGAGGGGAAACTACCCGGATAACCACGCCTCGGAGCGCCTCGAGAGAGGGGGAGTCCTCATGCGCGGTCGGCAGGCCGAGCTCCGAAGGTGCGTCCGCTTCCGGGTCGTGCGCAAGAGCGAGCTCAGAACGTGCCATTCCGAAAAGGCCGATCCCCCCGATCTGAAGTCCGCCGGTCCACCTCTCGTGGACGGTCCGGCCCCTCGGTGTCGAATCACTCCGCGGAAGGCCCCGGCGGACTGGAGGAGGGTCCAAGCTCGAGCGCGGTTGCGAGCCGGAAGTACGCCTCGGGAGGAAGATTTTCGGGGCGCTTCCGCCGCCAATCGGTCGGCCACTCGGCCTCGCGAGCCAGGCGTTCGAGCTCGCTCATCGGGCGACCTAGCCGAGGGAAGAGGTTCGCGAGCTGTTTACGTCGGGAAGAAAAGAGCGTGCGAACGAGCCGCTCGAAGCGGTCCACGTTCGGTACCGGGAGGGGACCCGTGCGCGCGCGGTGGACAAAGACCCGGCCCTCTACCTCGGGTACCGGGTAGAAGGACGAACGGGGTACCGTCCGGAGTAGCTCGACCTCTCCATAGAGCTGCGCGACGATCGAGAGGCGCCCGTACGTCTTCGACCCGGGTCCGGCCGCCAGACGCTCCGCGACCTCCCGTTGCACCATCGCCACCACGCGCGGCGTACGCCGGGCGAACAGCGCAAGGAGGATCGGTGTCGCGACGGAGAACGGCAGATTCCCGACCACGGTCGCACCGGCCGGGAACGGATAGGTTTCTGCGTCGGCCTCGTCCACTTTGATCCGATCGCCGAAGGTCGATCGCAGGAAGGCGACGAGGCGTCCGTCGCGCTCGACGATCGTAAGCGGGCGGATCCCACGGCGCAGGAGGGCGGCGGTCAGCATCCCCAGACCGCCCCCGATCTCGACGACGGCGTGACCGGCGGGAGCATCGACCAGCGCCGCCTCGGCATCGGCGGCGAATGGATCGATCAGGAACGACTGGCCGAGACGGCGCGAGGGTCGGATCCCGAGGCGTTGGAGCGTCTCGTCGATGGCCCGCGCTCCCTCGGGTACAGCGGGCGGTCCCGCCGGACTACGGGGCGACGAAGATGCGGTAGTTGTCCTCGGCACCGATGAGCTCCTGCTCGATGCGGCCGACCACGAGCTTCTCCGAGCTCTTGAGGTGCGCGCGGGAATTGAGGTCCTCGAAGCTCGTGAACGGGCCGCGCCGGCGCTCCTCGAGGATGGTCTCCATCGTCTTCTTCCCGATCCCGGGGAGCAGTTCGAGCAGGTGGGCGCGGCGCGAGATGGGCTGCGCCTCGTTGAAGAAGTGCAGGTACTTCGTAGGGCTCGCCCGGACGATCTCCTCGAGCGCCGGGGCGAGCTCCGCGCGGGCCGTGGCCGTGAGCTCTTCGAAACCGATGCGCCGGCGGACGTGATCGATGGGTGGGACCTGTCCTTCCGCGGGGAGGAGCGCCAGCCGAGCACCGAGCGCAAGCCGAGCACCGGGGAGCGGGACGAGCTCGAGCAGCTTCAGTTCGCTTTCGCCGATGGCGATCGCGACGGGCTCGCGGTGGAAACCGCGTTCCCCCGGACGGCCGTTCGGCAGATAGTCGAGGACACGGGCGTAGCTCTCCACGGCATCCTCCCGGCCGACCTCATTTGTGTTGCGCGACCAGGTCGAGCAATTGAGCGATCTGGGCCTCCTCGAGGACCATCCGCTCCTTGGCGAAGAGGAGCCGGATCTCTTCGGGGTACTGAGGCAGCATGTCGGCGATCTTGATCGCGAGCGGCGTGTCGACGAACGGGAACTTCTTCAGCTCGGCGATCAGCGCGTTCGTTTGTTCGACCGTCAGCCGGGCGAACAGCTCGGCGTGCTGTTGGGCGAGCAGCGCCTCGCGCGGCAGCGGGCGGAGCGCAGCCTCCTCGGCGAGCATCTGTTTGACGGCGGCGAGCGGGAGCGGCTCGGGCATTAGTGTCCCTTCGTATCGGCCGGAGCGAGATGGACCGGGTTCGCAATGAGCTGTTTGCGCTTGCCTCCGTCCAGGAACTCGATGCGATAGGCCCGACCGACCCGGGCGACGACCGTGCAGACGCGGCCTTGGTAGCGGGGATGCGGCACGCCGTGGGCGTCCGACGGCTCGATCCGGACGATGACCCTCTGGCCGACCTCGAACTGGCGCAGGAACCGGGTCACCGGTGGCGAACCCCGCTCGCGCACGTGCTTCGTGAACGTGCCGCGGCTGCGCGATCGGAACCCCTTCGAACTCTTCACCATCTATGTGATCTCCGTATCGTGAATCTCGAGAACATCGAGCGAGTCGACCTTCAGCGGGACCCCCAGGACCCCGGATAAGCTCGGATCGGTGCGCCCGCCATCTCCTTCCACCCACTCCTTGATGTACGTGCCGGCTTCGGTTCGTAGTTGCACCGTGAACCGTCCCGCGCCCGCTTCCACGAGCTCCGCCTCGACGATCCGACGTGTGCGAACGCGATCGGCTCGGCGGTGGGCGACCCGGGTCGGGGTGCGCTGGGCGATGGCGCGACCTCGGAAGAGCTTCAAAGCCTCCTTAACCTTTGCCACATCCACGTCGCCGACCGCGGTGACTCGGTAGCTCTTCTCGGGAGTTGCCTCCTTCACACGGACCACGTCGGCGCCTTCGGCGAGCGTGAGGTCGGAGACCTCGACCCGTCCGACCGCCTCTCGAGCGATCGCGGCCGAGATCGCTGCCGGATCGATCGATCGGTGTCGCGGTCGTACGAGCTCGAGGACGAACGGGCGCCCCCGTCCGAGCATGCGCGCGTCGATGTCCTCCCGACCCATCCCGTGGAAGCGGCTCTCCTCGGCCTCGGTCGCCCGGATCGCCGGCGCCGCGACCAGTTCCTCCACGCTCTCGGAATAGGTCTTGCCGGTCCCCTGGCACCGATCGCAGCCCCGCCCGTGGCACGCGCGGCACGGCCAGCGCGTCTGGGGCAGCGTCCGATCGAGCTTCCGATACCGGCCTTGGAGGTACAGAGGAAGGACCGTGACCTCTACGCGACCGACTTCGAGGTCCGCGAGGAAGACGAGGTCGGCCGGGCCGCTGCCGCCGACGGCGCCGGTCCGCGCCTCGACCGCCTTGCCGAGCTCGCGGTTGAACGCCGCACGAGCGCTCTCGCCCCATCCGGTGCCCACCGTTCTCCAGATCTCCTCCTCGCGTGCGAGGATCTCAGGCTCCCAGCGGGACCCGCACGTGAACCGGTGCCATTCGTAACCCTCCGAAGCCCGGACGATCCGATCGACCCATACCGGGATCCGGTCGAACGCACCGGCACAGAGGCGGCACGACGGACCCAGCGCGAAGTCGATGCCTCCCAGGATCTCCGCGAGTTTCTCGCCTCGCTCGCGGTTCGTCAGGCCTCGACCTAGTCGGCCGAACAGACGCCCCAAGCAATCGACGCACAGCCCGAGGCCGGCGGCCGACCGCGCGGCCGTCCGCGCCTCCTCCGGGGGAACGAACGGCACCGACGCTTCGGTCACGAGCGCATCGACCCCGGGACGCCACTAAAGCGTGACGCTGCGAGGACGGGCGAGGGTTATTGGTTCCGGCGCTCTCGGGCGAGCGTCCCGATGCCTCTGATCACCGTGGAGGAACTGACGCGCGCGATCGAGCGCACGCTCGTCGCGCAAGGGAAGATCATGCCCTCCGAAGCGCGCCCGACGGCCGAGATGGTGATGGCCTACTTCGGCAACGAAGATTCGGTGCTCGACAACACCCTCTCCAAGGAGGATCGCGACCGGTTCTACTGGCTCGAGGATGCCGGCTTGCTCACGAGCGAAGAGGAGGATACGACCGTCTCCCGGGGCCGATCCTGGCGAATCCACTACTGGCTCCTCCAAAAGGATCGGGTCCACGCGGCCACCGGGGCCCAGGGAGCTGCCGGGGCTCCGGAAGAGTCGGTCTACGAATCGATCTCGGCCCAGTCGTGGAAGCGGTCCGGCGCCGAATCGGACGCTCCGCCGCCCAAGTAGAGCGCTCCCGAGCCCCGAGCGTCAATGCTCGGGAGTGGGATACCGGAAGAAGCCCTCTCCGGTCTTGCGCCCGAGTCGGCCGGCCGCGACCATCGATTTCAGCAACGGGCACACGCGGTACTTCGGGTCCCGGTATCCCTCCCAAAGCACGTCCAGGATCGATACGGCCGTATCGATTCCGACGAGATCGATCAACGCGAACGGGCCCATCGGGTGGTGGAACCCGAGAACGTACGCCGTGTCGATGTCCTCGGTGGTCGCGACTCCCTCGTACAGCATCCAGGCCGCCTCGTTCACGAGAACGGCGAGCGCCCGAGTCGTCACGAACCCCGGGGTGTCCTTCGATAGAACCACCGTCTTTCCGAGGGCGGTGGCGAACTCCCGAGCGCGGACCACCTCCTCCGGCCGGGTTCGAAGACCGGGAATGAGCTCGACGAGGGCCATCTGGAGGACCGGATTGAAGAAGTGGATCCCGACCAGCCGCCCGGGGTCCTTCAAGTCCTGGCCGATCGACGTGATCGGGAGCGAGGACGTATTGGATCCCAGGAGCGCGTCGGGCGCGGCACCGGCTTCGATCTCACGGAAGATCTCCCGCTTCAGCGCGAGGCTTTCGGGAGCCGCTTCTACGACAATGTCGGCGGAATCGATCCGGCGCATCCCGATCGCCGGGTCGATGCGCGCCGCCGCGGCCGCGGCGTCGGGCGCCGAAAGATGGCCCTTGCGGACCTGGTGCTCGAGGGCACGAAGCGCGTTCGCACGGCCGCGCTGCGCGAACGCCTCGGTGGTATCCCCGAGCGTGACGAAGTACCCATGCAACGCGCACTCCGCTGCGATCCCGCTTCCCATGATCCCGGCACCGACCACGAACACGCGACGCCCGATCGAACGGCGCGGATCGCTCGGGGCCGGAGGGGTTCTCAGATCGCTCAGGTGCGTACCCCCACGGCCAAGGCGGGCGGGGACGGGAGGAGCTCCAAGAACTCACACGCGCGGCAGCGCGGAGCGCTCGATGGCTCTCCGCAGGAGATGCAGCGCTCGGGGATCGCGACCGGCTCGCTCGCTCGAAGGCGGTCGGTAAGGCGTTCCTGGGTCCGCCGCAGCGCCTGGCGGGTCCCCGGCGTAGCCTCCTCCAAGCGCCAGAGAGCCTCCCGGAAGACATTGCGCTGCGCTCGGCCGGCGTACGGGCATTCCCCGTGGTCGAACGGCAGCCCGATCAGGCGGGCGTAGAGGTACACTTCACGTTCGGGGATCGCCGCGAGCGGGGCGATGCGCGGAACGAGACCCGGCTGACGCCCCCGGTGCGGAGCCATCCGCGTCAGCCGCTCGAGGTTCCCGTGGACCAGGTTCATCAGGATCGTCTGGGCGAGATCGTCGAGGTTGAACCCGAGGGCGAGCACGTCGGCCCCCACGTCGCGCGCCCCTTGATTGAGCAGCCGGCGGCGCCAGACGCCGCAGAACGAGCAGGGCACGGTCTCGGGGAGTCGCTCCGTCGCCCGGTCCGTCGTCGTTCCAAGCTTCTCTTCGGCCCGCACGATCTGGTGCTCGACGCCGAGCCGTTCGGTCAGGGTCCGGGCCGCCTCGAGCGTGGCCGCCCGGTACCCCGCAATCCCCTCGTCCACGCTGATCGCGATCAGGCGTACCGAGGGGCGCCGTAGAAAGTAGCGCTGCGAGAGGGCGAGCGCCACCGCGGAGTCCTTACCGCCGGAAACGGCGACCGCGATCGTGCGGCCCGAGAACCGGGGAAGCTGCCGGTGGATCTCGCGGCGGACGCGCTCCTCCACCCCTTGTACGAAGTGGCGCTCGCAGGCATGGGCTCCGGCGTACGGCTGATCGACCACGGCCGGGGCGTCACACGAGGAACACCGCACGCGGGGCTCATTCGTACCGGGCTATTTGAGGAGCGAGCGGCGTTCCGGACCCGAACGTCGGGCCGGGGTGTGCCATTGCGCGCATACGATTATTAGGCGAACGGGAACGTACGCGCCGACGATGGGCTCCGCTGCGCTCGCCCGGCTTCCCCGGGCTGGATCGATGCCGCGGGCCGCGTCCCGACCGGCCCTCGCGCCGGTCGCCGACGAACCCGGAGCCGGTTTTCCGCGGAGAGGATCGTCGATCAGTTCGTCCGGAGCCTGCGAGCCCAGGATCGCAGCCCGTGCACCGTCAAGCAGTACGCCCACATCGCGCGGATGTTCCTCACCCGGGTCCCGAAACCTCTCGATGAGGTCACCGAGCGCGACATCGATCTCTTCCGGGAGCACCTCGTCCTGCAGCGGCATTACTCGAAGAACTCGCTGTACACGACGATCCGGGGATTGACGTGCCTGTTCCGGACGTTCGGGCTCACGATCGCCGACCACCAGGAGCTGCCGCGCCGGCCCGAACGCCTCCCGCGGTACCTCTCCGAAGAGGAGACGCACCGATTGTTGCAGGCCGCCGCGCGGTCCCTCCGGGACAGCGCGATCATCCACGTGCTCGCCTTCTGCGGGCTGCGAGTCGGGGAGCTATGCCATTTGCAGCTCGAGGACATCGAGCTCGAGCGTAACATCCTTCACGTCCGCTCGGGAAAGGGGGACAAGGACCGGGAGGTGGTCATGGACGATCGCGCGCGGGCCGCCCTCGATCGCTATCTTGCGGACCGGGCGACCACCGGCGGAGAAGGGACGCGGCTCTTCCCGGTCGGCCCGGTCACGGTCGAGCGGATCGTCCGGGACTGTGCGCGTACGGCGGAGATCCCACGACGGGTCACCCCCCACATGCTGCGCCACACGCTCGCCACTACGCTCCTCGCGCGCGGCTGTGACATCCGATTCATCCAGAAGCTGCTCGGCCACGCCTCGGTCGCGACGACCCAGATCTATACGCATGTCGATACGCAATCCTTGCGCGATGCGTACGAGCGGGCGAAACCTCAGTATTAACCTCCCCACGTCCTCGACGCAAGCGTGCCCCGCGAACGTCTCGCCGTCCTGATCTTCGGCGCCGGCATCGCCGGCTGCTCTCTCGCCTACCATCTTGCACGACGCCAGGTCGGCGCGATCGGGGTCTACGACCCCCGCACGCCCGCCGCCGGGGCGACCGGGCGAGCCGGCGGCGTCGTTACCGAGCAGCTGTGGAACGAATGGGACGTCCAGGTGACACGGGAGGCGCACGCGGAGTACCGCGCGCTCGCCCAACGCCATCGACCCGAGGCGTACTCGCAGAACGGCTTCGTACGCTGGACGAAGGATCCGGTCGCCGCGACGGTGCTCCGGGAGGCGGTCGAGCGTCTGCGATCCTGGAAGGTTGACGTGGAGACGGTCGGTCCCGCCGAGCTCGCGCGCTGGATGCCGTGGGGCCGGTTCGACGACGTGCGGATGGGGATCTTGAGCCGTGGCGACGCGGTCGTGACCCCAAGTGCGATCGCGGAGATCTACGTCGAAGAGGCCCGACGGCTCGGCGTCGACTTCCGTCTAGGATCGGCCGGGGCGATCGCTCCCGGCGCCGGCGGACGCCCGGAGCTGGAACTCGGGGGCGATCGCTGGGCCGCGGAAAATATCGTGGTCGCCGCCGGCGCCTGGTCGAAGCGCCTGTTCGCGGACCTCGGCCATCCGCTCCCCCTCATGCCCTATCGGACGCAGGCCGCGACGCTTCGGCCACCGCACGCGCCGCCGGAGGTCTTCCCCACCGGCCACGACATCGATACCGAGATCTACGCACGACCGGAAGGTCCCGGCCGAATCCTCGCCGGAGACGGCACCGAACTCGTCGAAGCGGACCCCGAGCGATTCGTTACGAGCGGGGACGATCGTTTCCGTACTCATCTCGCCGAGGCGTTCGGGGACCGGTTCCCGGGATGGGCGGATTCGGAGATGATCGCGGCGTGGGCCGGCGTATGCACGTCCACCCCGGATCGCCGACCCCTGGTCGGAGAGGTTCCTGGAGCACCGGGACTGTATGCCATGACCGGGTTCAACGGCTTCGGCGTGATGCGCGCGGGGGGCGTTGCGCGCCGCCTCGCCGACCGGATCGCCGATGGCCCAGGGTCGCGCGCCGACGACGAGCTGCGCGTCGTCCGGCCCGATCGCTTCCACCTGCCGTATCCTCCCTTCGCTCCACGACCGGGGTTTACGGTCGAGGGCGGCGACTCTCCTCGCTTCTGACGTGCCTCCCGGGCCGCCCCCCGGACCCGGTCGAGGCTCGGCCGATCGTCAAAGCGCTTCGCGCAGACGCGCGAGCTTCTCCAGGAACTCCACGCCTTCCCCGGTCGTCATCGGCTTCCCATCCTCGCGAACTAGTGGAAGGCCGGCAGCGGCGCAGGCGGCCTCGGGGGTCGATCCCTCGAGCAGGAGGCGAAGCGCTCGCTGGTCCCGTCGACCGAGCCCAAGGGCTCCGATCTGGAACTCGTCGAAGGCTTCGAACGCGACCGGACAGACGAGCCGCCCGATCTTCGCGAGCTCGGCCGCATAGAGGCGGATCTCCTCCTGCGCGTGCGGGTCCAGGCGCAGCGACAGGAAGTGGAATAGATTGTACAGATTGATCTTCCAGTACCACTGCGTGTAGAAGGCGACGGGGAGCAGCAGCCGAGCGGTCTCCCGCGCCACGCCCGCCTCCAGCGCGCGTTGGTAGGACGCGTAGGCGTCCCGCGAGACCCGGTCGAGGTCCCCGCGGAACGAGGCGACCGCCTCTTCCGGCAGGGGACCGCCCCGTCCCTGACGGTTACGGCTCGACTGATAGCGGACCTCCTCGGGAACGGGGACTTCGTACTCTTCCTCGAGGACGGAGTACCGGGCGCTGATCTCGTTCAACGACGCCGTACGGTGGCGGACCCACTGGCGAGCGACGAAGATCGGGAGGCGGACGAGGAACTTGAACTCGACCATCTCGAACGGCGTCGTATGACGATGGCGCATCAGGTATCGGATGAGCCCGCGGTCGTCCCGGATGGTCTTCGTCCCCGGCCCGTAGGAGACCCGCGCTGCCTGCACGATCGCGTTGTCGTCGCCCATGTAGTCGACCAGTACTACGTAGCCGTGGAGCAGCACCGGGTGGCGGACCCCGATCTCCCGGTCGGCGTCCGGAACGGTCGGGCGGCTCATGCGAGGAGGTTCGGTCGGCACGATGGCGCGGGACGGCGAGGGGTCCGATAAAGCCGCCGTCACTCCTCGGGCGTCGGCAGAAAGGCTTACCCTCCGCCCCCGTTCGCACGCCGTCGGAGGGTGAGATGCCCCGAGTGCTCGTCGCGGTGGCCTGGCCGTACTCGAACGGCCCGTTCCATATCGGCCATCTCGCCGGGGCGTACCTCCCCGGCGACACCTTCGCCCGGTACCACCGCTTGCGCGGAGACGTGGTGCTCTTCGTTTCGGGATCCGACATGCATGGTACGCCCACACTCGTGCGTGCGGAGGCGGAAGGCGTCGGGCCGGAAGAGATCGCGAACCGCTACCACGAGATCAATCGGTCCTCGTTCGAACGGCTGGGGTTCACGTTCGACACGTATACGACGACGCACACCGCCAACCACGAACGCACTGTTCAGGAGGTGTTCCTCCTCCTGCTCGAGCAGGGGTTCATCCACCGGCAGACGGAGGAGAGTCCGTACTGCCCCAAGCACCAGCGGTTCCTGCCCGATCGTTATCTCGTCGGAACGTGCCCCAACTGCGGGTTCGAAGAGGCCCGTGGAGATGAGTGCGATCGGTGCGGCCGCCCGATGCAAGCGAAGACGCTCGGATCGCCGCGCTGTTCCCTATGTGGAACTCCCGCTGAGTTCCGGCCGAGCGAACATTTCTACCTTGGGCTCGACCAGCTCCAAACGAAGCTCGCCGAGTACATCGGGCGACAGACGCACTGGCGGCCGGGCACGCTGCGGGTGGCGCAGAACTTCCTCGACGAGGGGCTGCACCCCACCCCCATCACTCGGGATCTCGAATGGGGAGTTCCCATCCCCCTCGACGGCTACGATTCCAAACGATTCTACGTTTGGTTCGAGGCGGTCATCGGCTATCTCTCGGCGTCCCGCGAGTGGGCGATCTGGACCGGTCGGCCCGAGACGTGGCACCGCTTCTGGGACGCCCGCGAGCCCGTGCGCCAGTACTACTTTGTGGGGAAGGACAACAAGTTCTTCCACACGATCATCTGGCCGTCGATCCTGATCGGGCTCGGAACGTACGTGCTGCCGTACGACGTGGCGGCCAACGAGTGGATGCTCATCGCCGGGAAGAAGATCTCGAAATCCCGCCCGGCCGAGCTCGATGTCCTCGTCCCGTCGCTGCTCTCCCGGTATGCTCCGGACGTCATCCGGTTCTACGCGGCGTTGCTCGCGCCGCAGAACCACGACACCGAATTCGACTGGGACGAGTTCCACCGGGTGAGCGAGGAGATCCTATCGAACCAGTACGGCAACCTCGTCCAGCGGACCCTCGTCCTCGTTCGCGATCGCTGCAACGGCAAGATTCCCGAGGGCCGCTCGAGCATCGAGCCGCATCTGCGCTCCGTCCACGAACGGATTACCGAACACTACGAGCGCGTGCAGCTGAAGGAAGCGCTCGACCTTGCGCTCGGGGAGGTGCGCGAGGCGAACCGCAGGTTCCACGAGGCCCGTCCCTGGGCGGCGTCGGGCGCGGAGCTCGCGCAGGCTCTCAGCGATGCGCTCTCCTCGATCCGCGCGATCGCGACATGGCTGTCGCCGGTGCTGCCGTTCTCTTCCGCCGAAGTCCACCGGATGCTCGGAATCTCCTCCGGGCCGGATCCGGGAGAGTGGGATCGGGCGCTCGAACCGCCCCCGGCCGGGCAGGCACTGGGAGCCATCCGCCCGCTGTTCCCCCGGGCCGAACGGACGGCTCGCCCTGCTTCGACGCCCGCGCCGGCCGCCGGCGGCGCGCCTCCGCTCGCGATCCGCGTGGGTATCATCCGCTCGGTCGTCCCGCATCCCGATGCGGATCGGCTCTACGTACTCGAAGTCGACCTCGGTGAAGGAACGCCGAGGACGATCGTAGCCGGGATGCGAGCCCACTACAGTCCCGAGGAGCTCGAGGGGCGACGGGTCGCGGTCCTCGCCAATCTCGCTTCTCGCACGATCCGCCGCATCACGAGCCAAGGGATGGTCCTCGCCGCGGAGGAGGGGGAGATCGTCGCGCTGCTGGCGCCGCCGGAGGGGATCCCCGCGGGAACGACCATCGAAGGGACCGCTCCGGATGCGCCGGCCATCACGATCGAGGAGCTGGCGACGACCCCGCTCGTCGTGGGCCGCGTCGAGAGCTCGGAAATCGTGGGGACCTCGCGCGTCGACGTCGGAGGGCGTCAGGTCGAGGTAGCGGGAACCTGGCCGTCGGGCTCGATGGTGATCGTCCGACTGGAAGCACCCGATGCGACCCGGGGAACGGTGCTGTCCTTCGGACCGAGTGGGGCGATCCGACCGTCTGCAGAAGTGCCCACGGGTGCGAAGATCCGATGACCGGGACGCGCCGGCTGGACCTGCACGTACACTCCCAGCACTCTCCCGACTCGAAGATGCGGCTCGAGACGATCGTCGAGCAGCTCGGCCGCACCGGCCTGTCCGGGTTCGCGCTGACCGATCACAATTCCGTGGCCGGTCATGACGAGTTGCGCGAGCTCCAGCGACGCAATCCCGGGTACCTGTTCGTGCCGGGCGTTGAGGTCTCGACGATCGAAGGCCATCTCCTCGCCTACGGGATCACCGCGGCCCCGCCCGCGCACCGTCCCGTGGCGGAGACGATCGATTGGGTCCTCGCGCGTGGAGGTGAGCCGGTGCTCGCCCATCCGTTCCGCCGTTCGCATGGGGTCGGCCGCCGTATCGCGGAGACGACCGCCGTCCGCGCGATGGAGGTGCGCAACGGGCACAACTCCGAGCTCGCCAACGCGCGCGCGGAGTTCGTGGCCAGCCAGCGAGGGCTCGGACACATCGGTGGAAGCGACGCGCACACCCCGAACGACGTCGGACGCGCCTCGACCCTCGTCGATGAGACGGCCGACACGATCGACGACCTCCTGGAGGACATTCGCCGCGACCGAACCCTAGCGGAAGGAACTTCGTTGACCCCCTGGGGGCAGGTCCGGGTCGGATTGCGGAACTTCGGCCTGCGGGCGTCGCGGGGGTTCCGGGGGATTTAGCCGCCTGCGCAGTTCATCACTTTAAGGCGGACGCTCCTGCCCCCTGCCACGCCAAGGTGGCAGAATGGTTAATGCGACGGACTGCAGATCCGTTTCCTGGGGGTTCGATTCCCTCCCTTGGCTTTCCCCTAACCGTCGTCTGCTCCGAATCGGAGACCCGTGGGCGAGGCCGCTCAGGATTCCCTGGGCCTCGGGGACGAGGCGGAAGAGGCAACCGTGGTCGGGGCTGCCCCTCGCCCACGGGCAGGCTAGGAGAGCGCTCGGCAGATTCGTCAAGCCCACTTGACCTGACGAATATACTCTCGGGCGTACTCCATCATTGAGGAGGCCTCCATGGCCGACTCGAGACGGCGCAACTTGGTCGCCCTGGCGGTGGTGGCCGTCGTCGTGGTTACCGCCGTGGTTTTGGCATTCGCCGTCGGATATTTTGTGCCGAACCGCTCGCCTTCCCCTACCCCGGCATCAGAGCCCAGGACGTACCTCAACCTCACGATTGCCTACGACCCCAAGACAGAGACCGGGAACTACACCACTCCGTTCATCTCGGTCGTTGCGAACACCCTCGTGGTGGCGACGATCACGAATTACGATCCCTCCGCCAGCCCCCTCTTCGTTCCGTGGGATAACCATGTGATCGGAACCGTCGGGGGGAACGAGACGGTGGATTGCGGGAACGGCGTGGAATCCGTGAGCTCGCTCCCCAGTACCGGAATCAGTCACACGTTCACCGTGCTCGACGCCTATTACAACATCTCCATCCCCGTCCCACCGGCTCCCAGTCCCGCGGTCCCCTGCGTCGTGACGTTCGAGCTAACAATGAACCAGGGGGAGATCACGAGCTGGGGCTGCGTGGCCAACTGCGACAACGGGCAGATGGCGGCGGGCCGGATGTGGGGGCTGCTTCTGATCACGGGATGACCCTCCTGTTCGACCGGCCCGAGAAGGGTCATCAACGAGATGCGGAACGATCCGAGCCGGGTCGATCATTCGATCCCGGATACCGTGCTAGTGGGCTCGCGGGCGGCAGCGTTCGCCGGCGTCCTTGACCCGGCGGCCGAAGACCAGAGGAGCGGTTTCAAGGTATCCTCGGGCGAGGCTCCCATAGCTACCGCGACAATCCCGAGCAAGGCGAACTGGAACGCCCAGCGAAGCGAGAGCGCGACCAGGCCCAGATCCGGCGGGGCGACCGCACCCCAACTTACCGGGAAGCCCCAGAAACCCAGGAGCTCGTTGCCCAGCGCCGCCACGCCCACCTGGCTGAGCGGACCCGGCATCCAGGTAAGGAGGGCTAGCCCCGAGGCGACGAGGGTGCTTTGGAGAGCTCGCCTCAATCGCCCTCTCGGAAGCTTCGCCCAGAATGCAAGGGCTTCCGCTGGAAATAGAGCAACCAGAACCGCGAGGATACCCGGTACCTGGTGCTGGAGAGTCCAACCGAACCAGACCGCTACGCTCGCTCTTCCCGGCGAGATCGTAAACCACTCAGTGAACATGGAAAGCGACCAGGTGGTGCCGGCCGCGACAAGCGCGATCCTTAGGGCCACACTTCCGGCTCCCCGCCAACCGAGCGGACGGGGAATCGCGGACGCGGCGACGGACCCGGCTGGCACGCCGGTCGACCCACCGAGGAGGGGGCCGTAGACGCTCAGAAGCTGCTCCTGAGCGATGAGCGCGACGTAGATGACGCCGGCTTGAAACACCCCGAGGTACCAGGCGTTGGCGAGCGCCGCCGCTGGGGTAGTACCGCTCGATTGGGCGGCCAGTGCGATTCCGGCCGTCGCGGCTGCGGTCGTCGAGCAGCAGGCACCCAGCGTAACGAGCGCGATGATGACGGGTGTGAATCCGGCCGTGGAACCAATCGCCGTGGGCCGAAGGAGCCCGGCCTTGCGGAGCCGGATCAGGCGGGCCCCCAGGAGGATGGCCAAGGACATTCCAAGTCCGACCCCGGCGGCGCTCAGCGTCATCAGGATCCCCGATACGATCGGCAAGTCGACTAGGAAGTTCGGACCCCCGGCGAGGATCGCGGGGTAGGTCCACGGTGGGCCCGGGCCCGAGGGATAGACGTAGAAGAACCAGCCCGTGTCCAGGGGATGTGACGGAATGTACAGCATTCCACCGATCAGCATGGCGCCGAGGGCGTAGGCGAGGGCGGTCAGCCCGACCAGGATACGGTAGCGCGGGCCCGAAAGGAGCGCCCGCGTCCCTTGCAACGTCAGGAGCGACCAGACCCGGGATGACCTCCGGGGGAATAGCATCGGATCGTGGGGCGAGGTGGCCCTCGATTTATACAGTCGCGGTACGGACATAGCCGGAGCTTACGGGCAAGCGATCCCACCCTCGTCTCGGACGCACGAGGACCGGGGTCGATGGGATCGGCCGCGGTCCCCGCCGATGGAGCATCGAAGATCTTGGACGATAGTCGAGATCGACCGAGAAAGGCCGAGAGTCAAGCATCCGCAGTTGCCACGAGATCCGAAGGGAACTCGCGGTCCCATATGCCGCCCGGCTTGGGACGGGCCTCCGGCAGGGAACAGGGAGGTTTCCACGGGGTACCGCGCCGCGGTCGACGCACAACAACGCTAGACATAAGAAGCCGCTTCCGGTCCCAATCTCGATGGCCGGGGCAACCGATGGTTCGCCTGGCGGCGATCGAGCTCAACAACGGGAAGCGAGCCGGGAGAGCGCTTCGCCTTCGACTCGAAGGCGCTTCCCTCGGAGGAGCCTCCTTCCGTACGCCGTGCTGATCGTTGTCACATTCTTCGTCACGTGGTTCGTTTTCGCGACCATCACGGGCCTTCCGGTGGGTCTGGGTCCATCGCCGAGCGGGGGTTCATCGGGAACCCCGGCAACTGGCGTCATCTTGACGATCAACAATCCGTTCGACACGGCGAACAATTTGACGGCCGACCAGTTCTCCCCTGCCAACTTCACCGTACCGGCGCACACCCTCCTGGAGTTCACGCTCATCAACTACGACACCGGGCAGAATCCGAGTATCACGCCGGGGTACCAGGGAGCGGTGAACGGAACGGTCGGGAACTGCATCTACCTGAACTCGACTCCTACGAACCTCGGGCCGTGCGTGCATTCGGTGCCCAACGGGTTCATCGCCCACACGTTCTCCTTCGCGAACGGAACGTATGCTGGGTTCAATGTACCTCTACCCTCCGCCATCGACTCGCCGGAGGGGGGCATCGGGGCGAGCGTGACCTTCTTCGCGTACTTCAACGAGACCGGTACGTTTTACTGGCACTGCGAGGCTCCGTGCGATCCGTGGTCCATGCTCACCGAGGGATTCATGGGGGGAACCATGACCGTCGTCCTGCCGCCGTGATCCATGGGGTCCCGATCCGAGCACCGAGCGCTCTCGCACGGGGCCCGTGTCCTCCGGGCGCTCACGCTCATCCTCTGCGCGCTGGCGATCCTCGGCATCGCCTCCGCCGCCTGGTCCTCTCCCGTCGGCGGTATCTCGGGCTCCAGGGCCATCGTCTCCCTCCCATCGGCCCAGAACGATTCGAGCAGCGGTGACCCTTCAGGATCCGGCGCCCTCTGCCCCTCTGCGGGGCCCGTCATCATAGGGATCGAATGGAACTGCGTGGCGGTCCTGAACCTGACCGAACTCGCTCTCATCCTGGCCAGTATCGGTATCGTTGCCTACGTGTTCAAAGACGCGGACCGAGCCGAGCTGCCGGGCGACTCCGCGGAGGTGCCGGTCACGCTCGAGGAATGGGAGGAGTACCGAAGGGCGAGGAAGCAGGGAATCCCGGACGATCGGCCGGAGCCGCCGGGTGGGGATGGGGAGAGGTGACGGAGTTTGCGCACGCACCTTCGGGGGGCCCGGATTGCGCGCTGTGTCCGGCGTCCTCCCCGACGTTCCACCGTCTGACGGACTACGGTCCGACCCGGTTTCCACCGGGGATCGTTCGTCGAATCGATGCGATTCCTCCGCCCGGCCCGGAAGAGGTCGACGAAGCGAGGCGCAACATGCTCAAGCTCGCGTTGATTGCGGGCGGTCTGGCCCTCAGCGGGGCGGGGGTCGCGAGCTTCCTTCGGTTCGCTGTTCCCCCTCAGGCGGGGGCCGCGGCGTATCCCAAAGTCCAGCTCCTATACAGTGACGGGACGCCCGTCCTCGCTTCCAGCTATCGCTACGGCTCCTCATCCATAGCCCTGATCGTGTTCAACTATCCGTTGGACAACGAGCCCAATCTGTTGCTGAACCTCCCCTCCGCGGTTCCGGGAGGGATCGGCCCGAACCAATCCCTCGTTGCCTTCTCTGCGGTCTGCCAGCATCTCGGCTGCACCCCGCCGTTCATCTCGTACTATCCGCCGGGGGCGTGCGGAACCTTCAACGGCGGTGCGGCGTTCATCCACTGCATCTGTCACGGTTCCACGTACAATCCGGCCGTTTCAGCGTCCGGCGGGGGGGCATCGATCATCACCGGTCCCACCCAGTCGCCGCTCCCGCAGGTCGTCCTCGAATGGGATCAACCCACCGACCAAGTGTACGCGGTAGGCGAGATCGGTCCGCCCGTGAAGGGTCACTCCAACACCCTCGTGGGGGGGAACGTCGTCGCTACTCCGGTCCAGACCGAGGCTCCCCAGACACCGTCCCAGCAGTGTCCTAGCTAGAGAGGGGCCCCGATGGCTGAGAACGAGGGTGGTCCGGCGGCCGGGGTTCCACCGAAGAGGGGGGTCTGGTCGTCGCTCTTCAACCGCCCGCTGGATTCGATCTGGAATTTCATCGAAAACCGGACCCATATCTCCAAGTGGCCCTACCGCCCTCAGCCCGAGTTCAGCTTCAACCCGTCCTACTGGACGGGCGCGCTCGTCGCGCTCGGGTTCATCATCCAGGTCCTCACCGGGCTCCTGCTGCTCTTCTACTACGATCCCTCGGTGACCGCCGCCACGACCGGCGCTCCGCCCCAGGCCTGGGCGTCCACCCAGTACATCATTCAGACGGCACCGTTCGGCTGGCTTCTCCTGAGCAGCCACCTCTACGGAGCGTACGCCGTGATCATGCTCGCTTTCGTCCATTTCTTCCGAGGTTTTTACACTGGGGTCTACAAGCGGCCTCGAGAACTGTCGTGGATGCTCGGGGCGCTCCTTCTGTTCTGCATGCTAGGAATGGGATTCACCGGCTACCTTCTCCCCTACACCGCGCTCTCGGTGGGAGCCACGGACGTGGGGCTCGCGCTCGTCAACTCCGTGCCGATCCTCGGCCCGATCATGGCCCCTCTCATCCAGGGTAACGGCACGTACCAGGGGCTCTTGTCGCGAATGTTCGCGCTCCACGTCGTTCTGATACCCGTCACCCTGCTGGCCCTCCTCTACGCTCACGTCACGTTGTTCGAATCGCATGGGATCGGTCCCCAGGCCAGCAGCGATCCCCGTGCGAAGCGGGTGCTGACCGCGGCCGACGACCGGAAGCTCGGGAGCTGGTTCCCGAGGGTCTTCCTCTACATGCTCAAGTGGGGCTTCATCTACGTCGGCGCACTGCTGCTTATCTCTTCCACCTTCCTGATCACTCTGCAGCCGGCCTTCGGGTCGCAGAATCAAGGCGGTGCGTCGCCGGAGCCGGACTGGTATTTCCTGTGGCTGTACAAGGTCGCGGACTTCCAGTACGTCACTCCCACCGTCGCCGTCCTCTTCGTCAGCCTCCTTGCGGCGTTCATCCTCCTCCTTCCGTGGATCGAGAGGATCGTCGGTCTTGTCATTCCCCGGTTGAGGAACATGCGGACGCATCCCCGTGACCGACCGGTCGTTCTCTTCACGGCCACCTACCTGCTCTCGTTCTTTGCCCTGATGACCATCTGGGGCGGGGTGATGCCGGGAGTCGCGATTCCCGTGCAGATGTATGTGGCCTACCTGGGCACGCTCGCCCTTCTGAACGGACTGGTCATTTCGTTCTTCTATCTACGGTATCGGCAGACGTACCGTGCGCGCTTACTGGCGGCGAGGCAGCCCCATCCGGTGCCGACGCCCACGATCGGGGCGCGGGGGACCGACGAGCCACGACGGGCACCCCGGCCATCCCGGCCCTCGCCGGAGTTCTGGGATGGATCCACCGCCATGGTCGTGATGACCTTGGCCGGTCTACTCGTACCCCTCGGATTCATTCTGGACCAGCAGTCCTACGTGGGCGCCGGCAACGAGCAGGCATTTGGGGTGGCCACGGCGATCATGGCCCTGGCCCTTGCAGGAATGGTCCATCTCGCTGAACGTGCTCTGTTCCTACGCCGGCCGGTAGCAACCGTGTGAGGTCCGTGTCCGAGGACAACGCGCGGCTCCCTCAGGGTCCGAACGGCGAGTGGGGGGCTGACCCGGTCCGCCTGGAGTTCCGCCGTCGTTCCCCAACTCGGCGTCGCCGCAGGGGAGCGCCATAGTTCCGACCTCGGAGCGAGGCGCTTTCCCCGCGCCGAGGTTCGCGCGGTGCGGACCTGCGGGGAAGACCCACCGTTCGCACCATGGGGCATCCCACAGGCCCGGCCTCAGCTCCTCCGTGAGTCATGGCCAACACACAATGCGGCGGGAGCGCGCCGCATTCTCAGGAGGCCGGGGAAGAGGCGTCCAGAACTCGCGTACGATGCTCATCGTTGGCCGGCCCCCGAAAGGGATCTCCGCTCTGAGACTGCTCCGATCCCGAGCGGCCCCGGAGCGCCTTCGGCGCGGCGGTGTGGATTGATTGTGCTGTCGCACGTCCTCCGTTGGTCGGCCGGGGGACGACTCCCCCCGGCCCCCTCGGGCGCGGACCGACCTCCCATCGGTCCCCGTGCGAGGGACTGCCGCCGTGCTCCGCGTGTCGAACCGTGGCTCGTTGGATCTGTTCTCCTCCCTCTACGGCGCCGAGAAGAGATGGGAGATGATCGAGTTCGCGAGCGTCCCTTCCACTGCAACGGCGCTGAGCAGGATGACGATCACGAAGACGAGCACGACCGCAGCCTCGAAGTAGGACACCGGGTACATCGGTCGCCCCATCTTGTCCTTCGGGGGTTCGGGTACGTTCTCAGTCCGCGCGTGGAGCCACTTGTCCGCGATGATGGCAACCGGGAACGCGAGGATCGCGGTCACACCAAAGCCGATGTACATGAGGAACATGGCCCAAGGGGTCGACGTCAGGTTGAGTTGGTACGCCCTCCATCCATAGGCGATCACCGTGAACCCCGCGACGAGGCTGAGCACCCCGGCGTACTGCAGGCGGAAGTTCAGAATCTGCGAGACCCCGAACGTGAGGACGATGATCCCGAACAGGGTGTAGACATCGTAGAACAGAATGTTGTACGAGCCGGGGAGTGGCCAGTTGAACATTCCCCAGAATCCGGCGACCAGTGCTACCAGCCCGAGGGCGATCACCGGAATCGCGGTCTCCCGTAGCGCTACACCGAGCCCTTTGGGCCCTCGGCGTCGGTAGGCGATCGATTCGGCTACCACGATGTAGGCGACCGAAACCGCCACCAAGATCAGCGTGATCATCACAAAGGTTAGCTCGTCGATAAACGCCATTTTTGTTCACTCCTCATGCGGTTCGAGGGCATACCCCACAGCCGGATCGGTTCGACCTCGGTTCATGGTTTCGCTCCCTACCGCAACTGGGCGCTCGATTACACGGGGGGTATTTCCACGGTCCGTTCACTGGAGTTGACTTTCGGACGTTCGACGGTCCGCGGAGGCCGGGGGAGATCCTGCGGTCTCGACAGCCTCGCGACGGTCGATCCGCTCGCGCTCGGCCGTACGGGGGTGGGCATGGGCTCCGGGTCAAGCCGGTTTGACGGGGGGACTATCTGCGCTGCCTCGGATGGACGGCGAGCGAGTACCTGTTCATGCGAGCCTTCGTGATGCGGAAGATCGGAGAGGTGGCGATCATCGACAAGCCGATCCCCCAGCCGGGACCGAACGATGCCGTGGTTCGAACGACGGCGGCGACGGTCTGCACGTCCGACACGCATACCGTGCGCGGGGCGATCGGCGAGCGCTCGAACCTCACCATGGGTCATGAGTCGGTCGGGGTGATCCACCAGCTCGGGTCGGCGGTCCAGGGTCATCGGATCGGTGACCGTGTGGCAGTAAACGCGATCACGCCGTGCTTCCGGTGCGACAACTGCCTGCGCGGGTTCCCATCGCAATGCACCGAGATGCTCGGCGGGTGGAAGTTCGCCAACACCGTGGACGGTGGCCTGGCCGAGTACTTCCGGGTGAACGACGCGGAGGCGAACCTCGCCCCGATCCCGGCGGGGCTCCCCGACGACAAGGCGGTCTACGCCTGCGACATGATGTCGACCGGGTTCATGGCCGCCGAGCATGCGGCGATCCCAATCGGCGGGGACGTCGCGGTCTTCGGCGCGGGTCCGGTCGGCCTGATGGCCATCGCCGGGGCGCGGATGCTCGGTGCGGGCTCGATCATCGCGGTCGAGACGGTGCCGAAGCGACAGGAGCTGGCACGATACTTCGGGGCGGACGCGCTCGTCGATTTTCGCACGGTCGACACGGTCATGGAGATCCATCGCCTGACGCGAGGAGCCGGGGTCGACTCCGCGATCGAGGCCTTGGGGTCCCCCACGACGTTCGCGAACTGCGTTCGGGTCACGCGCCCGGGCGGAACAATCTCGAACGTAGGGTACCACGGAGAGGGAGAGTATGTCGGGATCCCTCGGCTCGCATGGGGGGTCGGGATGAGCAACCAGACGATCCGTACCGGCCTATGCCCCGGTGGGCGCGAGCGGATGGGCCGTCTCTTGCGCATGCTCGAACGCGGGAGGGTCGATCCCACGCCCATGACGACGCATCGATTTCGGTTCGACGAGATCGAGCGGGCATTCGGGATGATGGCGTCCAAGTCCGACGGGATCATCAAGCCCCTTATCGAGTTCAAGTGAGGCCCGTCCGGAGGCGGTCCCCCGAACGCCGGGAGTCCGACCGAGGGGGGTTCTAGGCTTCCGGCCCGGCAGCGTCAATAGAGCCCTCCACCTCCCTCAACACGATGCCCGACCTTCCCCACCCCGGCCCCTGGTTCGAAACGCTCGTCGGGGCGCTCCCGCTCGGTCTCGCCACGGTCGGGCCGGACGGCCAGCTGCGGTGGACGAATCGAACGTGGCACATGCTCACGCGCCTCGATGCCCACCGCCCGGCGAGCCGCGTGGACGATGTGCTCGGAGTCGCAGGCGCCCAAAATCGGGAGACCTTCCTCCGCTGGATCCGGGACGGCACGGCGGGGGTGCTCCGCTCGGTCCCGTTCACGCGAGCGGGTTCGGCCGAGGTGACGTATGCGGACCTCGAGGTTCGCCTCGTCCCACCGATCGCACCGGACTCGGATCGGTTGATCATCATCCACGACGTGACCGATCGGACAATCGACCACGACCGGGCGCGCCTGTTCTACGAATCGTTCCTGACGTCCACGAATGCGATCGAAATCACCGACGACCAAGGGGTCATCGTCGATGTGAACCCCGCGTTCGAGCGGATCTACGGGTACTCTCGGGCCGAGTGCATCGGGCAGAAGCCGAGCCTGGTCCGCAGCAGTTCGACCCCGGCGGGGGTCTACACCCGGCTCTGGGCCGACCTTCTCGATCCCTCTCGCGGGTACTGGTCGGGGGAGATCATGAACCGAGACCGCTGGGGTCACGAGCGGCTCGTACTGCTCACGATCAGTGCGGTCCGCGACGATCGAGGGATCACGACCCACTACCTCGGGGTCGCGGTGGATCTGACCGAGCAGCGGATCTGGCAGCGGAGCGCGGCCCACGCCGACCGCCTGGCATCGATCGGGCAGCTCGCGGCCGGGGTCGCCCACGAGATCAACACCCCACTGACGAACGTGATGCTCGTCGCGGAGTCCGTCCGACGGCGCACCAAGGATCCGTGGGTCCTCGCCCGGGTCGATGCCATCACCGGTCAGGTCGACATCGCGGCGAAGATCGTGCGAGGACTGCTCGACTTCGCCCGTAGATCCGAGCCCCAGATCGCCGCCCTCGATCTCGTGGACGTGAGCCGCGCGGCGGTCGACTTCCTCCGAGGGAAGCAGTCGGCGAACATCGAGCTCGAGGAGGTCTACCCTGCGACCCCGGTACCGGTCGCCGGGGATCGGGGCCAGCTCATCCAGGTGCTCACGAACATCCTCAACAACGGCTACGAGGCCATGGACGGAGCTCCCGGCGGCCGTCTGCGGATCGAAGTCCGAGCGGTGGATCGGCTGGCCGAGGTCGAGGTGACGGATTCGGGGCCGGGGATCTCTCCCGACGCGATCGACCACCTGTTCGAGCCGTTCTTTACAACAAAGCCGGAGGGACGGGGCACCGGGCTCGGCCTCGCGATCTGCGACGGGCTCATCCAGGCGCATCACGGTCAGCTCACGGCGCGGAACCGACCCGAGGGAGGAGCGAGCTTCGTAGTGCAGTTGCCCCTCGCGCCCCCTCTTCCGTCGGCTGCCTGAGCGGGCCGGCCAGACCGGAACCGGCGAGAGCGGCGACGCGCGTTGGACCCAGAACGGCTTTGTCGGTGGAGACTCCTGGCGGTGGCATGCGCCTGTTGCTGGTGGACGACGACGCGGTGATCCGAGAGGAACTCGGCGAGCTCCTCCGGGATGACGGCCACGAGGTCCGAGACGCACCTTCGGTACCCAAAGCGATCGAGATCCTCGAGAAGGAGGCGATCGACCTCGTCCTCACGGATCTCAAGATGCCGAGGCACGGTGGGCTCGAGCTCCTGGCGGAGGTACGTCGCCGGTGGCCGGACGTCCTCGTCGTGGTCGTGACGGGCTACGCGACGGTCGAGACCGCGGTCGAGGCGATGAAGCTCGGAGCGTTCGATTACGTGCGCAAGCCGTTCCGCTTCGAGCAGGTGCGCTCGATGCTGGACCTCGCCGCCCAGGCGATCCAGTTCCACGGGGATGGAGGCCGCGCTCAGGACATCGACCGCACGCTCGAGGCATGGACGACCGCGGACGGCCTGGACGTGCTCCACCTAACGGACCGGGCCGTCCGCCCGCGTCCCCGGGTGACCGTCGTATCGACCGGACTCGACCAGCCCGCGGAGATCCAGGCCCACCTCGACAGCTTCCTGGTGAGCCGACCTCATGCCGGCGTGATCCTCGAACGCGCGGATCGCCTCTTCCAAGCCCACCGGCGTCTCGAGGTCCTTCAGTTCATCGAACGGCTGAAAGAGGAGCTCGAGGGTCGGGGTCCGTTGATGGTGACGTTCGACCCGAGCGCGATCGCAGCCGCGGACATGGTGGACCTGCGGGCACGAATTCTCGCGGAGACGACGCGGGCGACCCTCGAAGCGCTCTCGAACCCGCTGCGGCGCTCGATCCTGCGCCGAGCGTCCCTGGGCCCGTGCTCGTTCACCGAGGCGATGAGCGCGGCCGGGATCGATGAGACTCCGAAGGTCTCCTTCCACTTGCATCGCTTGGAGGAGGACGGGCTCTTGGTCCATTCGGGGGACGACTATCGGATCACGCCTCGCGGGCGGGAGGCGATGGCCCTGCTCGCCGATATGGACGCAATCGCGACCCGAGGACTCAGCGGAAATCGGGTCCTCGCCGTGGGTCCGGGCTGATGCCGCGGGCTCCCCGGAGAACCGATGATACCCCGCAGGACCGTTCTCTCCGAGCCCCCGGGCGGTCGATGCGCCCGCGATTCCCCCGCGGCGACCCGTCCTCCTCGGTACGGGTCGATCGTCCGCCGACAGCGGGAACGCGCTGGAGCTGGGAGAAAGCAGCCGGATCCTATCGCGGCGGAGCGCGCACGAAGCCTTAATCGCGGGCACCGAATCGCCAGTCGGGGGGAACGATGAAGGCGATTGCGCTCGTGGGGGGTCTGGGGACCCGCCTCCGCCCGATCACCTACGATCTCCCCAAGCAACTGATCCCGATGGCGGGGCGCTCGATGCTCTATCGAGCGCTCGATGTCCTCCCGGACGACCTCGAGGAAGTGGTCCTCGCGACCGGGTACAAGGCCGACCAGATCGCAGCGTACGTGCACGAGCACCCCTACCGGCTCCGGGTCCGTACGGTCCCCGAGACGCAGCCGCTCGGAACCGGAGGCGGGATGCGCAACGTCGCCGACGGGATGTCCGATCCCTTTTACGTGATTAACTCCGATATCATCTCGGGGGCGTCCGCGGCCGAGGTCCTTCGGGTGCACCACGCCCGGGGCGGCATCGGGACCCTTCTCCTCGCGCGCGTCGAGGAGACCCAAACGTTCGGCGTGGTCGGGCTCGGCGAGAACGACCGGATCACGCAGTTCGTGGAGAAACCCCCGCCCGGAGAGGCCCCCTCCCAATGGATCAACGCCGGCATCTCGGTGTGGCAGCGCGAGGTGCTCGACCGGATCCCGGTCGGCCGCGAGGTCAGTTTCGAACGTGAGATTCTTCCGGCCCTGTTGGACCGCGGGGTCTACGGAGCTCGCCTCGAGTCGTACTGGCAGGATGCGGGCACCCCGGAGCGCGTGCTGTACGCCCAGCGGCTCCTCTTCGAAGCCGGAAGGGGGATCGACGTGCATCTCCCGTCCGGCGCATCCGGGACGGGCCCCGTCTCGGTCGGTCCGGGCGCAAGCGCGGTCGGCGCGACGTTCGGTCCGCTCGTCACCCTCGGAGCGGGCGTCGTGGTCGGGGAAGGGGCTCGCGTCTCCAACTCGATTGTGATGGACGGGGCCCGGATCGATTCCGCCGCCACCGTGATCGGCTCGATCCTGGGTCCGCGCGCGCACGTGGCGGCCGGGCATCGGGTCGCCGACCAGGTCCTCGGCGCCGGCGGCGAAGCCTAGGTCGCCGCGCCGGTCACCACGACCTTCAGCGACTCCTGGGGCCGTTGGGCGAGGCGGAACGCTTCCTCGATCTCCGCGAGCGGGACACGGTGGGAAACGAGGTCATCGAGCGCCAGCCGATCGGCCACGACGAGCTGCTGGACGGCGGCGATATCGGCCTCGGTCGTGGCGTAGGACGGCACGAGCCGGATCCCTCGCAGATAGAGCTCCTGAAGGTCGACGTCGAGGCGGCTCCCGGCCGAGGGACCCCGAAGAGGTTCACGGTACCCCCTCGGCGGGCGAGCGTCGTGGCGAGGGTCACGGCCGCAGGGGCGCCGGTCGCCACGACCGCGAGATCGACCCCGCGGCCATCGGTCGCCCGATCGACGAGGTCGCGGACGGCGCTCCCGTCGGTCGGATCGATCGCGGCATCGATCCCTCCTCGCTCGGCCGCGAGCCGCCGCAGCGGAGCGATTTCGGCCCCACCGACCCAGGCCGCGCCCTGGGCGCGACACAGGCGTGCGTACAGGAGTCCCGCGGGTCCGAGGCCGACGACGAACACGGACGCTTCCGTGGGAAGGCCGATCCGGCGGAGTGCCGTCGCCACGCAGCCGGCCGGCTCAAGCAGAGTGCCGGCATCCCACCCCACGCGCCAATCGAGCGTGAGGACGGCTCCTTGGCGCACGTGTTCGGCGGAGACCCGGAACGCCTCCGCGAATCCGCACGGATCGAGATTCGTCTTGGAGTACGTCGGACAGAACATGGGATCTCCCCGGGCGCACACCACGCAGGAACCGCACGGAACGTGGTGGTGGACGAACACCCGCTCGCCGGCGTCGTGGCCCTCCACGCCGGTGCCGACCTCTTCCACGGTTCCAACCGGTTCGTGACCCAAGATCGCGCTCGCGGTGTAGCCGCCGCGCAGCTTCTCGAGATCCGTGCCGCACAGACCGCACTCGGCCATCCGGACGACGATCTCACCGGGACCCGCGGTGGGCCGAGGAGCGTCGGCGAGGCGGACCCGTCCCGGAGCCTCAAGCCGAGCGTACTTCATCGTGCCCGGGCGGCCTGGATGGCGGCATCGAGGATCTCGACGCCCTCGTCGATCTCCTCGCGCTGAATGATGAGGGGAGGGATGTAGCGGATCGAGGAGCGTCCGCACGGCAATAGGATCAGGCCGCGTTGGTAGGACTCCTGGAGGACCCGGTCCCGGAGGCGGACCGCGGGCTCCTTGGTCGCGCGGCTCGTCACGAACTCGGTCGCGACCATGAGTCCGAGGCCCCGGACGTCCCCGATCTCCTCGTACTTGGACTGCAGCTCCCGTAGGCGCGCCCGAAGGTACGCGCCCTGGGTCCGGGTGTTCTCGAGCACGTGTTCGCGCTCGATCACGTCGAGCGTCGCGAGGGCTCCCGCGACCGCGACCAGGTTCCCACCGAAGGTGTTGGAGTGGGCACCGGACTTCGTGTAATCGAGATCCTTACGAAAGATCATCGCGCCGATCGGGAGCCCGCTTCCGAGCGCTTTCGCGGTCGTCACGATGTCCGGGACGACCCCGTGGTGCTCGATCGCGAACCAGTGTCCAGTGCGTCCCATGCCGGCCTGCACCTCGTCATCGATGAAGAGGATCCCATACTCGTCCAGGATCGACTTGATCGCCGCGTGCCAGCCCTTCGGGGGAACGATGTACCCGCCTTCCCCCATCACCGGCTCCGCGATGAACGCCGCGACGTCGTCCGGCGGGATCGAGGTCTCGAAGTAGAGCTCCTTCAGGATCTTGGCACAGTACAGATCGCAGCTCGGATACTCGAGCTTGTACGGGCATCGGTAGCAGTAGGGCGGGGGGATGTGCTGTCCGCCCCCGGCGTACGCATCGAACCGCGAGCGCTGGACCGGTTTGGACGCCGTCATCGTGAGCGCGCCCATCGTGCGCCCGTGGAACGCCCCGAGGAGGCCCACCGTCAGCGGTCGCTGGCGGTTCCACCGCGCGAGCTTCAGGGCCGCCTCGGCGCTCTCGGTCCCGCTGTTCGTGAAGAAGACCTTCTTCGCGTGGATCCCCGGCGTGATCGCGGCGAGGCGTTCGGCGAGCCGAGTTTGGTTCTCATAGTAGAAATCCGTCCCCGCGAAATGGGAGAGCCTTCCGGCCTGTTCCCGGACCGCTTGGACGACCGCGGGATGGGAATGTCCGACGTTCAGGACCGAGATTCCCGCGGCAAAATCGAGCAGGCGGTTTCCGTCCACGTCGGTCACCCACACACCGAGGGCGCTCTCGGCCACGATCGGGGAGGTCTTGGTGGTGGTCGCGAGATACGTCTCGTCGGCCTGGATGATGCGCTGCGCGTTCGGTCCCGGGATCGGAACGCGGATCAGCACTCCGCGATGGGGGGGCTTCGACGGGTCGTGCGGTGGGAGAGAGGTCGTGGGGGACGCCCGGCTTTCGCTCATGAACGCACCGGGCGGCTTAGTTCGCCCGTGGGGTATAGCCTTCGCGGTCGTGGGCAGCGGCCCCCGACCGTGCGGGAGTCCCGATCGGCGAGGCCTGAGCTCCCCGCTCTCGTTCTCGGAGCGCGGAGAGCGAAGGCCTCACGGGACGTCCGCGACCGAGCTGCGAGCGTCCCACGATTGCGGTGGATATCGCCCGAGATCGCGGCCGCGAGATCGTTCGCTGCAGGTCCCGTCGCAGACGTCGCACGAACGCCCGGCTTTCGATCGGACCGCGACCGATGGAACCAAGGGCTCATGAACCGCGAAAGTCCCCTCGCGCGCCGATGCGCCGCCGCACTCCAATTGCTCCCTCGGTCACGGTCGGTCCGGGCGGGCGGATCCTCGCTCTCTCCGCTGCGTGGTACTCCGATGGAGCCGAGCGCCGGCGCGAGGCACGGCGGGCGCGCCTCTGCGTAGAGTGCCACGCCGCCCTCCCAACTTCGCGCACTCCATACTGCTCCCGGATCTGTCGGTGGAAGTTCCACGGGCACTACTTCTGGGACGCCGCTCGCATCTACGTCATGCGGCGAGACCGGTACACGTGTGCGGTCTGCCACGCGCGCCGACGCGCCCGGGAGCTCGAGGTCGACCACATCGTCGAGATCGCCCGCGGGGGCGCCGCGCTGGAGTACTCGAATCTTCAGACGATCTGCCGACCGTGCCATCGATCGAAGACCCGCGAGTTCCTGGCCTCGGCCGACCGTCCTCCGGTCCCGGCGGTGGAAGGGGTTCTCGGGGCGTAACCGGCCCGTACGGGGGACCGCGGGCCGCCGCCGGGGATCGATGGGCTCGGCCGGATTCGAACCGGCGATCTTCGCTGTGTGAGAGCGACGTCTTAACCGCTGGACTACGAGCCCGCGCGCCGACGCGAGCGTCGTCCGACCTTTAAGGCTACACTAGACCGGAAGGAGGAGGAACGCGGGGACGAGGAGGCTCGCCGCCACCGTGAGGATGAGCCCCGTCCCGAGTGCCAGGCTTCCGGCGTCGGGGTCGCCGTAGCGCACCACGAAGTACAGGGTCGTATCCATCGAGGTCGCGCCTCCCATCGCGGCCAGCCCCTCGCCTTTCGCGCGCCGCCCGACCACGGGAGCCAGCACCATCGTCAGGTTCTCGCGCAGGAAGTTGGCAAGGAAGGCGACGAGCCCCAGGCTCGCGCCGAGGCGCGCCGAGACGAGCGGGCCGTCGAGCGTGTACCAACCGAACCCGGAGGAGATGGCCCAGCTCGCCGCGGCGCTCGTGCCGGTGGCGAAGGCATAGATCAACCCGGCTCCGAGCGCGCCGGCGAGAGCCGCGACCACCGGCACCCACACCCGACGCAACGTCTCCCACTGCAGTTGGATCCCTAGGCCGACCAACGCGAGGAGGACGTACAGCGCATAGGGGATTGCGGCGGCCGCCGGGATCGGGACGGCGAGGGCCACGCCGTACCCGGCGAACAGGGCCCCGATCAGGAGGACCGAGAGCGGGATGCGCTCCGGCGCCCGCGGTACTACGCGCGGAGGAACAGCGGTCGGACGATGCGGCAAGGCCGCGTACACCGCGAGGGTGCACACCAGGATGAGCGCGGCGAACCCGATCGCGAGTGCCACGCTCGGAGCGAGCGTGGCGGGACTGACGTCCGTCAACGAGGCGCCGAGGAGAAAGACGAGCGCGATGATGGTAGCGATCGTGGCGCGCAGGATCCAGGGAGTGGTCGGGCGCCAGCGCCATCCTACGAGGTAGCCCGCGCCGAATGCGACGTAGAGGAACGGATCGAACTCCACCGTCGGCTCAGCCCTTCCATCGACGGACGCTCGAGGACGCCCGCGTCCCGGAGGCGCCGCGACCGAGACGGACGGTGGCGTCTCGCGCGGCGCCGAAACTCACGAACTCGATGGGAACTCCCGTCTCCGCGGTCACGAAGGAGAGATAGGCACGCAGCTCCGCCGGTAGCGCTTCGGCGCCTTCCTCGCGGATGCGCTCGAGCAGGCGCGGGTGGAACTCCCCCCACCCGGGTAGCCGCTCGTAGACGGGGCGGACCTGGGCGAGCTCGTCCGCGGAGGTCGGGGGGCGGTCGGTGAGCGACGAGCCGTCGGGCAGCTCGTACCGCACGCAGACCGGCACCTCCTCGAGGCCCCCGAGCACATCGACCTTCGTGATCGCGAGGGCGGTGAACCCGTTCAGCCGGGCTGCGTAGCGCAAGAGGACCAAATCGAGCCAGCCGCACTCGCGGGGCCGACCGGTCGTGGCGCCCCGCTCGCCGCCGACCCGCTGCAGGTATTCTCCGAGCTCCCCCTCGACCCACGTCGGGAACGGGCCGGCTCCGACCCGGGTCGAGTACGCCTTTGCGACGCCCACGATTTGGTCGATGGCTTGCGGGGGAATCCCGCTTCCCACGAGAGCGCCGGCGCTCGTAGGGTGGGAGCTCGTGACGTACGGATACGTGCCGAAGTCGATGTCGAGGAGGGCGCTCTGGGCCCCTTCCAACAGGATCCGATCGCCCCGGCCGATCGCGTCCCAGAGGATCGGTTCGGTCGGCTGGATGTACGGAGCGAGACGGCTTCCGACCTCGATCAGGGTCGACGCCAACTGTTCGCGAGGCGGAAGGTTCGGGAGCTGGGCCTTGCGGGCGTAGAGCAGCTCGAGGCGCTGGCGCAAGGTCGCCGGGCGGTCGAGATCTCCGAGTCGGATCCCCCATCGGCCGTACCGATCGGAATACGCCGGTCCGATGCCGCGTCCCGTCGTCCCAAGACCGGCCGCCGGGGACTGCCGGGTGCGAAGCTCGTCCTCCCATGCGTCTTCGATCTCGTGCAGCGGCAGCAGCACGTGGGCCCGATCGGAGAGGAGGAGCTCTCCGCGGAACAGGCCGCGCTCCTGGAGGGCGAGAAGCTCCTCTTCGAGCTTCATCGGCTGAACGACCATCCCGGGCCCGCTGATGCCGGTCACTCCGCGTCGGAGGACCCCGCAGGCGAGCTGATGCAGGACGACCACGCCCTCGGGCAGGTGGATGGAGTGCCCCGCGTTAGGACCACCGCCGGTGCGCACGACGTATTGGGCGTCGGCCGCGAGATAGTCCGTGATCTTGCCTTTCGCTTCGTCGCCGAACTGGGCACCCACCACGATGGTGACCGGCATGGAACTCGGACCCACCGGGTCGGGAGGGGAGAAGGTAGATGGCCCTTGTGCCCCCGGCCGGCTCGGGGGCCCGTTTAACCGAACCCTTGGGCCCGCCGCGCGCGTTCGACCTGTCCGTCCCGGGCCTGACGGACCCGCCGCGTGACGTCGGGCGAGACGAGGTACGCCCCGGCGAACACTTCGATCCCCCATGTAATGGCTTCGAGATCCCGTTCCTCGGGGTGCCGACCGAGGAAGCGGAGGTACTCGAGGGCGCGTTCGGCGATCACGCGGCGCGGTGCGCGGCCGCGAATCCCCGCTCCGATGCTGTCGATCCGTACGAGCTTTTCGAAACGATCGGCAAGGCCCTCGATCCAGTCGGCGTACGCGGACGGGCCCCGGCGGCGGGCGATGGCCGCGAGGCGCCGTCGGTCCTCCTCAGCATCTCGCAACCAACCGAGGTCCATCGTGCGGTTCCGGCCGTGGTGGCGGTAGCAGGTCAGCCGTTGCCCGTCCACGAAGACCCCGCGCGGAGAGAGCAGCCCGATCAGGAACACGGGTAGGTCCGGGACGTACTGCGCGGCCTCGAGGATCGACGCGAGCTCGCCCACCGCATCTTCCCGCCGCAGCGCCATCGAGCTGAGGTTGAAATCCATCTGGGCCTGGATCAACTGGGGGAGCCGCTCGACCTTGTCCGCCGAAGCGATGTACCAGCCCTCCTCCGGAACATCTAGCGCGGCCTCGTGGGTTCTCCACAGCTCCGGAGGCACGGGGATCCCCTCCCGGTCGATCACCACGGTTCGGTTGTGGTAGAAGCCGAGGTCCGGGTGCGCTCGGTAGACCTCGATCAGGCGTTCGAGGCGCCGCGGAGCGTACAGATCGTCGTCGTCCAGGAACGTGACGATCGGCGCGCGGGCGTCTCGGATCGCTCCGAGCACCCAGCGCCCGATGTGTTGTTGCGGATCGAACCGGCGCCGGACCCCCTCGTCCTCCAGCCAACGGTCGAGCGCCGGATCTTCGAAGTTCTTCAGCACGAGGACCTCGAAGGCCTCTCGGGGGAGACGCTGGTCCAGGACCGAACGGACGGCCGATGCGACGTAGGTCCGGCGCGAGTACGCGCCGACGATGACGCTGATCAACGGGACCGCGGAGGATCGTTCCGTCGCGTTCGGCCCCGTCATACCGGCCCGCTCCAACGCGCGGTGCGTGCCATATACCCTCGCTCCGACAGCTCCGTAGCGCCGTACGGGTACCAGGGCGAGTGAACCCTCGCAAGGTCCTGCCAAAGGGTAAATGGTAGGCCGACCGTCGTGCGAGAATGGTCGCGCATCGCGCGCGTGAGGTCGACATCTCGGGCATCCGACGGATCTTCGAGGCGGCTCCCCCGACGGCGATCAACCTCGGCCTCGGGGAACCGAACTTCGAGCCCCCCGGCGCCGTGCTCGATGCCTACTGCCACGCCATCCGCAACGGGGGGAACCACTACGGTCCTTCCGCCGGCCTTCCGGCCCTGCGGCAAAAGATTGCGGAGCGATATCGCACCGGGGCTCCCGAGACGAGCCGGGACAATGTGATCATCACGGCCGGTGGATCGGAGGCGCTGATGGCCACGGCCTTTGCGCTCTACGATCCCGGCGACGAGATCCTCATTCCGGATCCGGGCTTCGTTCTGTACGCTCCGCACGCCCGGCTCCTCGGAGCGCAGCCGGTGCCGTACGCGCTTGACGAGAAGCGCGGCTTCCTTCCGGAGATCGCGTCGATCGAGCGCCTCGTGACCGCCCGCACCCGGGCGATCGTGGTCAACAGCCCCTCGAACCCGACCGGGGCGGTCCTCCCGGAGAGGATGGTCGAGGAGATCATCGCGCTCGCCGAGCGGAACGATCTTCACATCGTCTCCGACGAGGTGTACGACCAGATCGTCTTCGATGGTCGGGCGACCTCGTTCTGGGGCCGTACCGATCGAGCCGTCGTGGTGAACTCGTTCAGCAAGACGCTCGCCGCGACCGGATGGCGGGTCGGTTTCCTCGTCGCCCCGCGTGCGCTGGCGGTCGAGATCAACAAGATGCATTACCACATCATGGCCTGCGCTTCCACCCCGGCCCAGAGCGCCGTCCTCGCCGGGCTCGAAGGCGGATTGAGCTCGACACGCGCGATGACCCGGGAGTTCCAGGCGCGACGGACGATCGTGCTCCGCGAGCTCGCGCGTTGCCCGGGGATGGCGTGCGTACCGCCGGCCGGCGCGTTCTACGCGTTCCCCCGATTCTCCTGGCCCCAGACCGCGACCGAAGCCGCGCAGGCGCTCCTCGCCCGGGGCCTCATCACGACCCCGGGCGATGCCTTCGGATCCCGGGGAGCGAAGCATCTGCGCATCTCCTTCGCGGCCTCGCGTACGGATCTCGCGCGCGGGCTCGCGATCCTCCGAACCTACGCCCAGGAGGCGAGCGTCGCATGATCCCCCGCTTCATCGCCTTCGGGCTGAGGACCCTCGCGATCGTCCGCCCGGAGGCGGTGCGTCGGGACATCGACCACATCGCGGGCGAACTCGAGCGACTCGACCGGATGGGCCCGCGATCAGTTCGTCAGTGACCGGTAGAGCGCGAGATGGCGCTCCGCCGTGACGTTCCAGTCGTACGCCCGTACCCGTTCGGAGGCGACGGCCGTGCGTCGGCGGGTCTCCTCCGATCCCACGAACGCCTCTCGGAGCCCTTCGGCAAGCCGCTCCACCTGCCCGTACGGCACGAGGCAGCCCGCGCGTCCCCCGTCGAGGACCTCGGGGACCCCGCCGACGGAGGTCGCGACGATCGGCACCCCCGCGGCCATCGCCTCCAATAGGACAAGCCCGAAGGCCTCCCACTCGGACGGCAGTACGAACACGGAGGCGCCCCGGACGATCGCGCGGTACCGTTCCTCGTCGTCGACATGCCCGAGGAATCGCACGAGATCGGAGACGCCACGCTCGCGAGCCCGGGCCTCCACCGTCGCGCGTTCGCCCCAGTCCGATCCCATCAGGACGAGCGGGCGCCGCTCGCTGGGGGGGAGCCGGGCCAGCGCGTCCACGAGGAGCGGAAGCCCCTTGTTCGGCGCGATCCGGCCGACGAAGAGGAAGTAGCCGTCCGGCAGATCGTCGACCGTCCGCGCCGGAGTCGCCGCCCACAGGGACAGATCGATCCCGGGCGGGATGATGTGGATGCGATCGGTGGGGGCGAACTCCCCGACGAGCCTCGCTTCGAGCTCGGTCTCGACCACGAGCGCGCGTGCGACCCGATACGCGCTCGCCCCGAAGCCGACGTCCTGTACTCGCAACAGGCCCCGACGCAGTGCGTTCTCGGTCGCGTCGGCCGGGTGGTAGTGGGTGGACACGACGAGCGGAACCTGGCGCTCCCGCGCGACGAGCGCGCTCTGCAGGACGTGTCCGTAGCGGTGCGAATGCGCGTGGATCACGTCCGCATCGCTGCTCGCAAGCGCATCGATCAGGCCGATCATCGAGGGCATGCTGACACCGGGGACCGGGTACCGACGCAGCCGGAAGCGCTGGACCGGCATCCCCTCGACAACGGGCGCCCACTCGGTCCGGCGCTCCCAACGCCCTTCGTCGTAGAGATCGCTCGCAAAGATGCTCACCGGGTCCCCCCGGGCGACGCAGCGCCGGCCGACCTCGCGTACGCAGGTCTCCACCCCTCCCGGGGCGTCGAAACGGAACGTCACCTGGGCGATCTTCACGCGTTCCGCGCCTCCGTGTAGATCGCTTCGAGCCGTTCGGCGACGAGGCTCCAACGGTACCGAGGGACGATGCAATCGCGTCCGTAGGCACCCAGCGCCGCCGTTCCCGTAGGGTCCGCCCACAGCCGTTCGATCGCCTCGCGTAAGAGCTCGGAGTCTCCGGGGGGGACGAGAAGACCCGCGCGGCCGTCTTCCACGAACTCCGGGATCCCACCCACGCGCGTCGCGATGACGGCCGTCCCCTGCCCCATCGCTTCGAGCAGCACGAGACCGAACGCCTCGTAGTCGCTGGGGAGAACGAAGAACCGTGCCTCCCGGAACGCGGCCGCGAGCATCGCCTCGTCGGCGACCCAGCCGAGGATCTTCACCTGCCCTGCGATATCGAGCTGTCGCGCGCGGGCCTCCACGAGGCCCTGCACGCCCCCGTCCGGCCCGACGAGCACGAGCGACGCGGTCGGCTCGCGGTGGGCGAGCGGCGCGAACGCCTCGAGCAGCACCCCGAGCCCCTTGTTCGATGCGAGCCGCCCCACGAACAACGCGTAGGGGCCGGGGACCCTGTACCGGGCCCGGAACTGCGCGCCGTTCCCGGGTGCGGGGAACGGGGTGTACCCCGGCGGTACGATCCGCACGGGCGGCAGCGGAAGAGAGAGCGCGCCGAGCAGTCGCTCCTCTTCCTGGCTCTGGACGATCAGGCGCGCCGCGTCGGCGACGATCGGTGCGGCGATCCGACGATCGTACCATCCACGCAGGCGGTGGCGAAACCATCCGCCCTCGATGGAACTGATTGGGTGGAAGTGAGCGGTGAGCACGAAGGGAGTCCCGGTCCGCCGGTGGTACCGATGCGCCACCGCGACCTGGTTCGTGCCGTAAGTGTGAGCGTGGACGACCTCGACCGGGTCGGCGCCGAGCGCGCGCTCGAGCCCCCGGAAGAAGGGGTAGTGCAGTCCGCCGGGCAACGACCAGACGGGGATCCGTTGGACGGTGCCGAACGCGGTCCGTTCCTGCCGCGGTACGCTTTCCGGGAGTCGCTCCCATGGGTACTCGCGGTAGAGATCGCTCGTCAGGACGCGCACGGCATGTCCGCGCGCGCCCAGCTCCGCGCTGATCTCGGCCACGTGCCGCTCGACTCCCCCGAGCCCCGGAGGGTAGCGCGTGGACAGCTGCGCGAGCTTCACGTGCGAACTACGAGGCGGCCCGGGGGAGATCAACCGCTGGGCGTACTTCTTGTACACCTCGGTGGCCCGCGCGACGGACTCGATCTTGACGTACTCGTTCGCCTGGTGGGAGAGCTCCTCCTCGCCGGCTCCGTAGATGACCACGCGCGGATTGACCTGCGTATAGTGCACCGCCTCGGACGCGTGCACGAGGACCGTCGTCTCCGCTCCCGAGACCTCCCTCAGGAGTCGAACGTGGGGAGCGTTCGGATCGATCTGGATCGCGGGAAGCGAGACGATACGGCGCAGCGTGAACGGGGTCTTGATCCGGCGCAGGTGCTCTTCGATCTCGCGGTAGAGCTGATCGGGAGAGTACGGCGGCGGGAAGCGGATGTCGACCTCGGCGGTGGCCTTGTTCGGCACCACGTTGAGCCGGTTGCCTCCGTGGAACGTCCCGAGGTTCATCGTCACCGCCCCGAGCTCGGGGTGCGCGATCCGCCCCTTGAACGATTCGAGTCCTCGAACGATCCGCATCATCTTGGTGATCGCGTTCTCGCCGAGGTGCGGCATCGCGCCGTGCGCGGCCTTCCCGCGCGTCTCGATCGCGATATCGAGGACTCCCTTCTCCGCGTGGGCCACCCTGAGGCCGGTCGGCTCCCCGACCACGATCGCCTTCGCCCGGCGCATCGGCAACGTCTTGGAGAGCGCGGCCGCACCCTGCATCGTCGTCTCCTCGTCGGTGGTGAACGCGAGCACCACCGGCACCTTCCTCAGAACGAGATCCGCCGCAGCCTGCAGCATCGCGACGACCGTTCCCTTCATGTCGGCCGCGCCCCGGCCGTAGAGCCTCCCCGAGGCGACCTGGCTCTGCGAAAAGCTCCAGTAATCCCCGATGGGGGGGGTGTCGAGATGGCCGGAGAGGACCACCCCGCCCTGCCCGTACTCCGCGAGCAGCGCCGGGTACTGCGCGTCCCCGAACAGGGTGTTGCGCATGTGGATCTGATCGGTGAACGATTGGACGTAGTCGAGGACCTCTTGTTTGTCGGAAAATGGATCGCTCGGGATCTTAACGAGCTCGGCGAGCATGTCGACCATCTGACGTTTCATGGGGAATGAGCCACCTGGCCTCTCGGCGCGGGTAGACTCCGCGCGCGCGGTCGGACCGTCCTCCCCCACCGCTCGGCGGAGCTTAATCTCTCTCCTCTCGGGAATTCGGATGGGAGTGGAGCGCGAGCCTTCGGGTCGCTTGGAGCGCGGCGGCGTATCCCTCCGGTGACCCGACGGACTTCCACAGCCCCATCCCCGGGTCGAGCACGAGGGCCGAGATCCGCCCGCCCGAGGCGAGGAGGGCGGCGATCCCATCCGTCACCTCGAGCTCGCCGGAGTCCCGGTGGCGCGTGCGTTCACGCAGCACCCTCCAGATTGCGGGTCCGAAGGCGTAGACCGCGGTCGCCGCCCAGTGCGAGCGGGGACGCGCCGGCTTCTCGACCATCGCGCGCACGTCGATCCGGCGCACGCCCGCGAAGGGCCGGCTCGCGCTCCCCGCGATCACTCCGTACCGTCGTGGATCCGCGACGCGGCGGACCAGGAGGACCGCATCTAGGTCTTCGCGTTCCCGCAGCCGGGCCATCGTCCGGACGACGGCCCCGCGCTCCGGCTCGAGGAGCGCGGCATCCCCCGCGTGGAGGACGAACGGCCGACCGCGCACGGATCCCGCCGC
Organism: uncultured Thermoplasmata archaeon; assembly: GCA_963838955.1. GTDB lineage: Archaea > Thermoplasmatota > Thermoplasmata > Lutacidiplasmatales > UBA184 > Lutacidiplasma. The sequence goes on from CAWISZ010000003.1 coordinate 153,363, forward strand.
GCGCAGTACCGCATCTCCGAACCCACGAGGCTGGGGTTGGACCGTGAACCGGAGGGTCAGCCGCTCGAGCGTCCGGTAGAGCCGGCGGGTCTCGCGCAGGCGCTCCGGCTGGTGGGCGTGGCGGCGCAGGAGCGCGTGATCGACCCCGAAGTAGCCCCGTACGAATGCGAGGTCCTCCCGCCGGACGACCAGGGTGACGTCTTCGATCCCGGCGCTCGCCAGCGTCTCTACGGCGAGCAGTGCGACCGGCTTCAGCACCGGCGGGCCACCCCGGACGGTGGCTCGGTCGAACAGCGGAAGGAACTCCTTGCGCAATCCGTGCGTCCAGGGAAGCATCCGGCTCCCATCGCCGGCGAGGGTCACGACGCCGCGCACGCACTCACCGGTCCCGGACGGGAGGCTGGGGTTCCGCGGAGGACGGCGGTGCCGAGGAAGAGGGGGTCCGAGCGCTCAGGGCGGCGGGATTGTCCGCGCGACGCCAGTCGACGGTCGGCATCACCACGTGACGGCGGGCCTCCAAACGACGGCGGTAGAGAAGCAGGTCCGCGAAGATCTCGCGCATCACCTCCGAGAGCTCGCGCGTGCGCTGGTATCCGAGCGCGTAGAGGTGTTCGTGGATCGGGGCGTAGTAGTGCTGTTCGGCCTCGATCCGGGGATCCGCGGGATGCTCGATCCGGGGGGAGAGCCCGAGCTCGGTCGCGATCTCGTGCGTCTTGTTCGCGAGCTGGTTGACCGAGTACGCCGCGTCGAACTGGTTGAACACGCGGTACTCGCCCCGGTCCGCGGGATGCTCGACGGCGAGCCGGAGGGATTGAACAGAGTCCTCCAGCGCGATGAACCCGCGGATCTGCTCGCCCTTGCCGTAGGGGGTGATCGGGAGGCCGAGCACCGCCTGCGCGATGAATCGGTTGAGGGCGGTCCCCCACGTTTCATCGAAGTCGAAGCGGGTCAACAGGCGTCGGTCGGTCATCTCGGCGGTGCGGATCCCGTAGATGACCCCCTGCATCACGTCGGTCGCGCGCAGGTTGAAGATCTTCGACGCGAACATGACGTCCCCGGAGTCGAAGACCTTGCTCCAGTGGTACCACGACCCCGCCTGGCGGGGAAAGGGCAAGCGGTCCTTGCGGCCCCGGTACTCGATCTCGAAGAACCCCTCGGGGATATCGACATTCGGAGTCCCGTACTCCCCCATCGTTCCCATCTTGACGAGGTGGGCATCGGGGCAGTGATCGCGCATCGCGTAGACGAGGTGAAGCGTGCCGACCACGTTGTCCGCCTGCGTGGCGACCGCGTGGTGGACGTCGATCATCGAGTACGGGGCGCTGCGCTGCTCTGCGAGGTGGACGATCGCGTCGGGGTGCTCCTCCTCGAGCACGCGGGCGACGAAGTCGTACCGCCCGAGGTCGCCTCGGTGGAAGACGAGCTCCTTACCGAGAAGCTGGTGCACGAGCCTCTGACGCTGGATGAAGGACGGGATGGGGGTGGCCGACCAGCTGCCGACCTCCCGCACCCGGCGGCGGGTGACGAAGTTGTCGACGCCGACGACCTCGTGTCCCCGGGACAGTAGATGCAGCGCGAGCGGCCAGCCGGAGTAGCCGTCGATCCCAGTGATGAGGACCTTCATGCGTCCCTCTCGACGCGCTCCGATGCGAACCGCCGCTTAATGGCTCCGGGGAGCTTCCCGCAGGGGCCGAGCCCTCCCCCGAGCCGGCTCGGCGCGCTTCGGTGGGGAGCGAAACCGCATAAGCGCTGTCGCCTTCCGCCGGGTGGTTGAACGCCCCGAGCCATTCGAGGGAGGCAAACGTGGATCTCGAGGTGGTGGATACTCGGGGCGACTCGCTCCGGGGCGCGATGATGGTCGTGGGGTTCCCGACCCACGGTCTGGTCGGGTCGGTGGCCGCCTCGTATCTCGTCCACACCCTCGACATGTCCCAGGTCGCCTACATGGTCGGCGAGGAGTTCCCTCCGACCGTGGTCATGGACGAGGGGGTCGTCAACGCTCCGATCCGCTTCTATGCGAGCAAGCTCGTTTGCGGCCCCGACCGCTCTTGCCAACAGCTCGTGGTCGTGATCTCCGACATCCAACCTCCGGCCGGACTGCTCTCGCGCCTCGGCCGCGCGCTATTGGACTGGGCCGAGGCGAAAGGGATCAAGCTCGTGATCGCGGTCGAGGGCCAGCCGATCGACAAGGACGACCAGGGGAACGCCCGGGTGGTCGCGATGGCCAACCGGGCCGCGGCGCCCCTCCTCGGGAAGTACCACTTCACCACGGCGAGCGGCGTCGTGACCGGGTTCGCCGGAGGCCTCCTGTTGAACGCGCTCGGCCGCGCGTTACCGGTGCTGTGCGTGATCGCGCAGGCGCACAAGGATTACCCCGATGCACGCGCGGCGGCCAAGGTGATCGAGGCCGTGAACCCTCTCGTACCGCTCATGGTCCTGAACACCCGCCCCCTCCGACAGAAGGCGAAGGAGATCGAGGCGGAGGTTCGTCGCCATCTCGACGAACAGCAGGCGGCATCCCTCACCTCACGAACGGGGGAGCCTGTCGGGCCGGGTGAGATGTATCGCTGAGCCCGCCTCTGCGACCCGCGAACGGGCCGGCGCCGGCACCCCGCGTTCCTCGGCGACCCTGCGCGGGTTCCGAGTGAGCGATGTGCCGTACATCATCCCGATCGTGGCCGACGCGCTCCGCGAGCACTACGACCCGGCGCTCTATCCGTCGCTGAGCGCGAACTGGCCGGAAGGCTTTCTCGTCGCCACCGATCCGAGCGACGTTCCCATCGCCTTCCTGCTCGGGGTCCATCAGGTCGAAGGGGAAGGGCGGGTCCTGATGTTCGCGGTCGATCGCGATCACCGAGGGCAGGGGCTGGGAACCCTCCTCATGAACGAGTTCTTGGCTCATTGCCGAGCGAAGCAGCTGCGGCGGGTCACCCTTGAGGTGCGGGTCAGCAACGCCACCGCGATCCGGTTCTACACCCGATTCCGCTTCGCCGTGGTCGATCTGTTGCGCGGCTACTACTCCGACGGGGAGAACGGCTACCAAATGGCCCGGGACGTCGGCTGAAGCGCGCGAACAACCCCCGGCCCCTCCCGCCAGCCATATGACCATCGCCTGTAGTTGAGGCGCCCATGTCCGCTGTATGGCCCACCGCCGGGACGCTCATGGCGAAGGACCCGGTGACCGTTGCGCACGATGCACTTCTCTCCCACGCCCTGGGGAAGATGAGCAGCGGCGGCTTCCACGAGCTCCCCGTACTTCGAGGGTCGAAGCTGATCGGGATGATCACGTTCGAATCGATCGCTCGGCGTGCCAACCTCTCCTTCTCGACCAAGGTCGAGCATCTCCTCTTGATCCCGCCGCTGGTGACCCCCGCCACGCCCTACCCCGAGCTCGCCGAGCAGCTCCTTTCCACGGGACTACGGGCCGCTCCGGTCGTCGGCCGCCGCGGAGAGCTCCTGGGCATCGTCAGTCGGACGAACCTCGTGCGCGCGTTTCCCGACCTTCGCCAGATCCCCGACCATCAGGTCGACGAGATCTCGCGCTCGATCGGGCACCCCCTCCACGAGAACGACCCGATCCGCCAGCTCCTCGCCCAGATCCGGCTGCTCGAAGAGCATCCGTTCCCCGTGCTCGACCGCAAAGGCCACCTCGTCGGGGCCGTCGGTGTGTCCGATCTCGCGCGCGTGCTCTGGCGGCCGACGGTGGGCGGAAAGCGCGACGCCGCGAGGGGCGGCTCGGTCTACGACGTCGAGATCGGAACGATCATGCACAGTCCGGCCGTGACGGTCCCGGCCGGGACCTCCGCGGTCGAGGCGGCGCGCCGTATGACCCGGGAGGACGTTTCGAGCGTCTTCGTCGTCGACCCAACGGGACCGGTCGCGGTCGTGGCCCAGAGCGATCTCCTCGGACTTGCCGTCGGGGCCGCGAGCGCGCAGGGCGAGCGACTCGGTGACGTCTACGTCCAGATCACGGGCCTGCGCGGTTCGAGCGACCCGGCCACCCTAACCGAGATCGACCGCTTGGTCGCCGCGGGGCTTCGACGGATCTCGCGCCACGTCCAACCGTCCCTCTTGAGCCTACACTTCGAGCCGCACGCGACCCACCGCACGGCCGACGCGACGGTCGAGGCACGACTGCATACCAATCGCGGGATCTTCTACGCGTCCCACACGGGGTGGAACTTCCTGGCCGGGATCGCGGCGCTCATGGACGAGCTGACGGAGCAGGTCCAGCGCACGCGAGAGTCCCAACGCCGCCAGCGGCGCACCCAGCGGCGCGGCATCCCGGCGGACTCCGAACCGGCCCCGCCCGAGCTCGAGGCCCGCATCCGCCGGGCCACCAGCGACCGGGAGGATTGAGCGCGATGATGCCCGGCGGTCCGCGCAGCGAACGCGATATGCAGGCGATGATGCGCCGGCTCGGCATGACCACCGAGACCATCGACGGGGTCGAGGAGGTCGTCGTGCGGACGAAGACCAAGGAGCACGTCTTCAAGGCCCCCGAGGTCACGGTCCTGACGGTGAAGGGGGTCCGGACCTACCAGGTCGTCGGCCACCCCGAGATCCGCCCCCGAGGAGCGGCGTCCCCGGCAGGAACTGCTGCGTTGCCGGCCGTCGGTCCACCGGAGGAGGACGTCCAACTCGTCATGGAGCAGGCGGGGGTCTCGCGGGAGGAGGCAGCCGAAGCGTTGTTTCGGGCCCACGGCCAGCCCGCCGAGGCGATCCTCGCCCTCCTCGCGCGTCGAGGGAGCGGGTGAGCGCACCGGCCGGTTCGATCCAACAGGAGTGCGTCGAGGGGTATCTCTTCGCCGGCCCGCCCCTGCGGCTGTTGATATTCCGACGTCCACCCGCCCGCGGATCGATCTGGGTGCCGATCAGCGGCAAGGTCGACGCGGCCGACGCCGACTGGGACGCGACGATCCGCCGCGAGCTGCGGGAGGAGACGGGGCTCGAAACCCCCAAACGGCTGTTCGCTCTCGACTGGCACGTGACGTTCGAAGGCCCGCAGGGAGGAACCTGGAGGCTCCACGCGTTTGGGATCGAGGTCGACCCCGGCTGGACCCCTCGCTTGAGTGGGGAGCACGATCTCTACGCTTGGGTGACCCCGGCTCAAGCCGTAGAGCAGCTGCATTACGCGGACAACCGGGCGGCGGTGGGGCGTCTCCTCGAGTGGGTGCGAGCATGACCACCGACGCCGCACCGAGCGGTTCCGCACGCGTGCGCCGGTTCGCGACGCTCGGCCCCGAGCTCTTCGACGCGCTCCGTGAGGATCGCCCTCACCGCATCGCGCTCCAGGTGCCGGCCGGACTCGTGCGCAACGCGGCCGATCTCGCCGAGCGGATCCGGGAGGAGACCGGGATCCCGGTGGTGCTCGCCGGACGCGCCTGCTTCGGCGCCTGTGACGTCCCGTCCCGAGATGAAGTGCCGAACGCAGATGTATCGGTCGTGCTCGGGCACGCTCCGATCCCGAACGTCGTCCTTCCGATGACCACGTACTTCGTAGAGATGCGGGAGCCCGGGGGCGATCCCGAACGACTCGCCGGGACGGTGGAGGCGGCCGGTGTTCCCCGACGGCTCGGCATCGTGGCCTCCGTCCAGCACCTCGATCTCGTGGAGGCCCTTTCGAACGCGCTCCGAGCGCGGGGGTACGCGGTCCACGTCGGGCGAGGGGATCGCCGACTCGCGTACGCCGCCCAGGCGCTCGGCTGCAACTACACCGGGGCCGAGTCGACGGCGGCAGAGGTGGATGCCTTCCTATTCCTCGGAACCGGTCGATTCCATCCGATCGGGCTCGCCTTCGCGGTCGACCGACCGGTCTGGTCGCTCGATCCGCTCCAGAACACGCTCGAGGAGCCCATCGATCGGAGGGCGCTCGTGGGTCGGCGCCAACTCTTGGTCGCTTCCGCGCGCAACGTCCACCGCTGGGGGATCCTCGTCTCCACGTTCGCCGGCCAGAACCGGACGGCCACCGCCCTCACGCTGCAGGAGCGCGCGCGCTCACGCGGGCGCCAGGCCGAGATCCTCTCCTTCGCACGGATCGATCCCCGGGATCTGGAAGGACGCAACGTCGAGGCGTACGTGAGCACGGCGTGTCCGCGGATCGCGCTCGACGATAGCGCGCTCTACCCGAAACCCCTGCTCACCCCGCCGGAGTTCCTGATGGCGATCGGCGAACTCCCGCTCGAGCCGTATCGGTTCGATACTTACCACTGAGCGCCGGGGAGGCCGAGCCGCCCCGTTCGAGGCGCGCGCGGAGCGGAGATCGTACCCTCCGAGACCGGGTCGACCGGTGCGGACGCACTCGAGGCAAGGAGGATATCGTTCCATCCGATAGAGCGCGGGTGCGCGCCCCACGGTTCCTAGCGCCCATGCTGCTGCTCGCCGGGGCCGCCCTCGTAGCGAGCGCGGTCCTCCGCGGTTCGGCGAGCGCATCGATCGGCTGGATCTTCCCGCTCTTCGCCGGAAGCACGGCCCTCTTCCTCCTCGGAGTTCTCTGCCTCGGGATCGGCTTTCGGATCCTGCCGTTCACGCTCTGGGACGGGGGCGAGGTTCCTGAAGAGGAAGCTGGGCTCGACGGATCCGAAGGCGCGAAGGGTGCGGATCCGCCCGCATCCGGGGGGTTCGGAGGGATCGTGGTGATCGGTCCGGTGCCGGTCCTCGTCGGGCGGTGGAAGGACGCCTCGACCCCGGTACGCTGGGGCATCGCGCTCATCGGTCTCGCCTTGCTCCTCAGCGCACTCTACCTCGCCTTTCCGTTCCGTTGGTAGGGCCGGTCAGGAGGAGCGCGTAGAGATCGACTGTAGAAAGGCACGGTGAAGGCGCATGTCGCTCGTGAGCTCCGGGTGGAAGGTGAACCCCCAGACGGCGCCCTGGCGCACCCCGACGACCTCCTCGCCCCGCCAGGCGATCGCCCGGGCCGACGGTCCGACCGACAGGATCCGCGGCGCCCGGATGAACACGCCGGGAAACGGCGGACCCTCGAGGTCCTCGACCCGCACCGGACCTTCGAACGATTCGCGCTGCCGGCCGTAATCGTTGCGACGGACGCGGACATCGAGCCAGGCGAACGTGGGCGGATCCCTCCCGCCGGGGCTCGGTTCCAGGTCCCGCGCGAGCACGATCAGGCCGGCGCACGTCGCCAGGACCGCCATGCCTCCTTCGATGCGCTCCTTCATCGGGGCCCAGAGCCCCGTCCTCACGAGAAGATCAGCGATCGTGGTCGACTCTCCTCCAGGAAGGAAGAGCGCGTCGATCCCGACCAGGTCCTCCGGACGTCGTACCCAGACGACGCGTCGCTCCGGAACGATCCGTCGCACGGCGTGGAAGTGTTCGGGGACATCCCCTTGCAGGGCGAGGACCCCGACGTTCATCGGGGACCCGACGCTCGCAGCTCCTCGATGACCTCTTTCGCCCGATCGAAGCGGATCGCGTGTTCCTGGACCAGGCGCGCGACGACGCGATCGACCTCCTCGGGACGCGCGCCGGCGCTGGTCGCGAGATTGCGGGCATGCAGCTCCATGTGGCCTCGCTGGATCCCCTCGGTCGCGAGGGCGCGCAGCGCCGCGAAGTTCTGCGCGAGACCGACCGCGGCGACGATCTCGGCGAGTTCCCGGGCGGTCTTCACACCGAGGAGTTTGACGTTCGCCTTCGCCGTCGGATGGACGGCGGTCGCGCCGCCGATGAGTCCGAGCGCGGTGGGCAATTCGATGGATCCGACCAGATTGCCGTCGGCATCCTTCTCGTAGGTGGTCAGGGGCCGTATGATCGCCCCCTCCTCGGCGGACCACGCCGCGTAGGTATGAGCGCCGCTCTCGAGCGCTCGGTAGTCGTTGCCCGTCGCGATGACCACGCTCGAGATACCGTTCATGATCCCTTTGTTGTGCGTCGCGCAGCGGTAGGGATCCGCCACGGCCAGCGCAAACGCATCCAGGATCGCCTCGACGACCTCGGGGCCGGTCGCCCGATCGGTGGCGAGCAGGTCGGCCCGGAAGGTCGCCCGGGCCCGGGCGAGCCGATGGACGGCGAGATTGGAGATGATGCGGAGCACGCTGCGGCCGCCGGCGAGACGCGCGAGCTCGGGCGCCAGCGCCTCGCACATGGTATTGACGGCGTTCATCCCGCCGGCGTCGCGGGTGTCCACCAATAGGTGGACGATCAACATCGATCCACGGGGAGTCTGGAGCAGGCGGACCTCGAGGTCCCGGGCGCCGCCGCCGAACTTCACGAGCACGGGGTCCTTCGCGTTCGCGGCCTCGAGGAGGCGATCGCGTTCATCGAGGATCCGCAGCCGTGCCGCCGCCGGATCCGGGACGTCCAGGATCTGGACCTGCCCGATCATCACGGGAGCGGTCGAGCTCGCCGAAAAACCGCCCATGGCACGCGCGACCTTCGCCGCGTTCGATGCCGCCGCGACTACGCTCGGCTCCTCGATGGCCATCGGTATGAGGCGATCACGACCGTTGACGCGGAAGTTCGTGGCGATCCCCAGCGGGAGCGGGTACACCCCGATCACGTTCTCGATCATCCGGTCGATCATCGCCGGATCGATCCCGGGGGGGAACTCGTACCGAGCGGATCTCGGCCTCCGTCAACCCGGCCCACTCGCGAATGAGCTCTCGCCGCTCTTCGATCGTGCGTCGATACAGGCCCGAGATCTCCGAGGACCGTTCGCTCATGGGGCGCGCCCCGCGGACTCGGGCAATTCCGGCGGAGAGGCCGACGCGGGGGCCTCGGGCGGTCCGGGGCTGCGAGCGACGACCACCTTCGCGGGTCGCAACAGGCCCCCGGGAAACCGGTACCCTTGCTGGACGATCTCGACGACCGTTCCTTCCACCTGGTCTCCGGTCGGAGGGGCTTCGGCGACGGCTTCGGCCTCCTCCGCGCGGAACGGAGCTCCGACCCGAGCGACCGGTTCGACGCCTTCGCGCAGGATCAGCCGTTGCCACTCCCGGTCGAGCAGATCGAGCCCACGTCGAACGTCATCGGCGGAATGTCCGGCCGCGAGCGCGCCGCTCGCACCCTGGACAGCCTCGTAGAGCGGAATGAGCTCGAGCAGCACCGACGCGCGGGTCTGGCGTGCGATCGTCTCCCGCTCGCGTTCGGTCCGCCGTCGATAGTTCTCGAAATCGGCGAGGAGGTACTTGTAGCGGGTGGCCCAATCGTCGTTCGCCCCCGGAGGAGCCGCCTTGGGGGCGGTCGTCGGTGGAGGGGCCTCCTCAACATCGGCCATCGCGGCGCTCACGAGCGCGGGCTATTTGGGCCTTTATCATGGCGAACTCGGCATCGGCAATTGCCGACCGCGAGGGCTCCGACGAACTTCCGGGCGGCGGGCTCCGTCGGGTCGTCGGCGCGTACCGGACCGAGGGAGTCCGGGGGGTCGATTTTCCGCCGAGGACATACGCTTATAATGCGTGCCCGGCTCGGTAGAAATGACGGGCAATTCCCGTCGCTTCCGCCATGCCTCCGGAGTCGGTTTCCACCTCTGCATACGACGCGAGTTCCATCCAGATTCTGGAAGGACTTTCCGCCGTGCGTCGGCGCCCGGGCATGTACATCGGCTCGACGGACACGCGGGGGCTCCACCACCTGATCAACGAGGTCGTGGCCAACTCGATCGACGAGGTGCTCGCCGGTGCGTGCACCGAGATCTGGGTCACCCTGCACAAGGACGGGACGTGCAGCGTCCGGGACAACGGACGAGGGATCCCGGTCGAGATTCATCCCAAGTACAAGCGCCCCGCGCTCGAGATCGTGATGACGGTCCTGCACGCCGGCTCGAAGTTCGATCGGGCCGCCTACAAGGTCTCGGGGGGGCTGCACGGAGTCGGACTGCACGTCGTCAACGCGTTGAGCGAATGGTTCGAAGTCCGGGTCCGACGGGACGGGAAGGAGTACTTCCAACGGTACGAACGCGGCGTACCCATCGCTCCCCTCGAGGTCGTGGGGAAGGCCGACGGGACCGGCACCGAGCAGCGGTTCAAGCCGGATCCGCAGGTCTTCGAAACCCTCGTTTTCGACCGCGATGTCGTCGAGCGGCGCCTGAAAGAGCTCTCGTTCCTCAACCCGGCCGTCACAATCTACTTCGCGGACGAGCGAGACTCGAGCCAGGTCACGTTTCACCACGCCGGAGGGCTCGTCGAGTTCGTCGAGGACCTCAACACCTCGACCAATCCATTGTTCAAGCCCCCCATCTACCTGCACGCAAAGCGCGACACGACGGAGATCGAGGTCGCGCTCCAGTACAACGACGGCTACAACGAGACCACGCTCGCGTTCGTCAACGACATCAACACGGTCGATGGCGGAACCCACGTCATCGGACTGCGGGCCGCGCTCACGCGCACCCTCAACGAGCACGCGCGTGCCCGCGGATTCATCAAGGGCGACAAGGAGAGCCTCTCGGGCGAGGACGTCCGGGAAGGACTCGCGTGCGTGCTGTCGATCAAGGTGCTCGAGCCCCAGTTCGAGGGCCAAACCAAGGCCCGGCTGGGGAACTCCGAGGTCAAGGGCCAGGTCGAGAGCGCCGTCAACGACAAGCTCGCCGAGTACCTCGAGGAGCACCCCGCCGTGGGGCAGGCGCTGATCTCGAAAGCGGTGCAGGCCGCTCAAGCACGCGAGGCGGCGCGCAAGGCGCGCGAGCTGACGCGTCGCAAAGGGCTCCTCGAAGGAGGCGGGCTCCCGGGGAAGCTCGCCGACTGTCACTCCCGCGACCCGACCGAGTGCGAACTGTTCCTCGTGGAGGGCGACAGCGCCGGAGGCACCGCGAAGCAAGGCCGGGACCGGGAGTTCCAGGCGATCCTCCCGCTGAGGGGGAAGATCCTCAACGTCGAGAAGGCCCGGCTCGATAAGATGCTCCAGAACGACGCGATCCGTTCCTTGATCACCGCCATCGGGATCGGCATCGGGGACGAGGAGGATCTTTCCAAGCTGCGCTACCACAAGATCATCCTGATGACGGATGCCGATGTGGACGGCTCCCACATCCGCACGCTGCTCCTGACGCTGTTCTATCGCAAGATGCCCGACCTGATCAACGAAGGGCACGTGTACATCGCCCAGGCGCCGCTCTACCGGCTCCAGAAGGGCGCGAAGGTCGCCTGGGCCTACTCCGATGAGGAGCGCGATCGCGAAGCGAAGTCGATGGGGGGCCCGAAGGGCGTCACGATCCAGCGGTACAAGGGACTCGGCGAGATGAACGCCGACCAGCTACGCGAAACTACGATGCAGCGCGGCGCGCGTTCGCTCCTGCGCGTCACGATCGAGGATGCCCAGAAGGCGAACGATCTGTGCAAGGTCCTGATGGGGGAAGAGGTCGAACCCCGACGCCTGTACATCCAGGAGCACGCGGTCGAGGTCACGAACCTCGACATCTAGAAGGAGGCGCTCGCGGATGACTCCGGTGACGACCGTCGCGGAGGCCCTCCGCACGATCCATCCCGACGGGCCGGGGGTACCTCGAACGGTGGTCACTCGGGGTCCGAACGGGACGCTGATCGCGCTCGGGATCTTCGGACCGCGCGGGACGCTTCACTGGCAGGGGCTATGGATCGCCGGCGGCGATGTGCAGCCGCTCGGCGGCCCCGCTCCGCGGAGCGTCCGCTCGACGACCTCGCAGCTCTCCGGCCCGACCGCGCTCCTGGTCGATCTCATCGAGTACGCCTGGGCCAACTACACCGAACACCTCGTGGAGCTCGATGAGCGGATCGCGTCGTGGCCGACGACCGCCGCATCGATCCCGATCGCGGAAATGGAGGGCACCTACCGGGAGGTGGCGGAGGCGCGGCGACGGGTGATCCGCCTGGTCTCACTCGTCAGCCAACTCGGAGAGTCGCTCGGCGCCTCGTTCCCGGAGATCGGTGCGGTCCTCCCGGAGATCCGCAGCGAGGCCGCCCGTCAGGAAGCGCTCTGCACCGAGATCCAGGGCGTACTGCGCGACCTCGTCCTGCTGCGGACGAGCCAGGACGGGAACCGGATCTCCGAATCGGCGGTCGAGCTGGGGAAGATATCCAATCAGATCAGCGCGCTTGCCAACACCTCCAACATCCGCATGTTGGGGATCGCCTACCTCGCGCTCGTGATCGCGCTCATCGGCGCGGTCGTCCTGATCCCGAACACGACCGCGACGATCCTCGGGATGCCCAGCGCGAGCTGGGTCTCGGGGTTCTGGGTGGTGGTGATTGTGGCCGTCACGGCCATCGTCCCGCTCGTGATCGTCTTCTCGCGTCCCTGGGTCCTGAGCCTGATGCGGGGGTTGCGAGGATTCGAGCGCACCAGCCGCGAGGGCCTGCAGGATCTGCCCGAAATCTCGGCGACCGCCGCGGCGAGCACCACCCCGTCCGAACCCCTTTTACCCCGAGCTCCGTAGCCCGCCCGTGAGCGACGAGGCGAAGACCGAACCGGTCGTGCTCACGGGCGCGCTGCTCGTCACGCAGGACGCCCGACGCCGAGTCGAGCGCGGGGATCTGCGCATCGAAGGCGGTCGTTTCACGCACGTCGGCCCGGGCGCCCCGCGCGCGGGCGCTCAGCTCGTCGATGCGACGGCGTTCGCAGCGGTCCCGGGGTTCGTGAACACGCACGGACACGTCGCGATGTCGTTGCTGCGCGGGATCGCTGACGAGCGCGACCTTTCCGGGTTCCTCGAGACCCTGTTCGCGGTCGACGCCCGTCGCGGCGAGAAGGACGTGGAGGTCGGCGCCACCGCGGGGATCGCCGAGATGCTCCTCGGCGGGACCACCTCCTTCCTCGATCTCTACTATCACGAGGACGCGGTCGCGCGCGCCGTCGAACGCCTCGGCATCCGCGGATTCCTCGGCTGGGCCGTCCTCGATCCGGAGATGACCACCCAGACGGGCAACCCTCTCGACAACGCCCGAGCATTCATCGGTCGATGGAAGGATCACCCCCGGGTCACCCCGCTCGCCGCGCCCCAGGGGGTGTACGTCTGCTCGAAGGATACGTGGCTCGGCGCCCGCGCCCTCGTTGAGGAGACTCGCACGCTCTGTCACTTCCACCTCGCCGAAACGCGCCGCGAGGTCCACGAGCATGAGGCGAAGACGGGCCGAAGGCCCGTGATGTGGCTCGAGGAGATCGGGTTCCTCGGCCCGCGAATGATCGGGGCCCATGGGGTCTGGCTGACCCGGCGGGAGATCGAGCTCCTGGCGACGCGCGGTGTGGGCGTGGCCCACTGCCCAAGCTCGAACCTGAAGCTCGCGGTGGGGGGTGTCTGCCCCGTGGTCGAGCTCCAAGGCGCCGGCGTGCGCGTCGGTCTCGGCACCGACTCGGCCGCCAGCAACAATTCCTTGTCGATGCTGCGCGAGATGCACGTCGCCGGCCTTCTCCAGAAACATCACCGATGGGACGCCGGCGCGCTGCCCGCCCAGGCTCTGCTGGACATGGCGACGATCGAAGGAGCCCACCTCCTGGGGCGCGGTCCGGACCTCGGCTCGCTCGAGGTCGGCAAGCGGGCCGACTTCTCGCTCTTCCGTCTCGATCATCCTACGCTCCTGCCGGCTCGGCCGGAAGCGATCGTCTCGCACCTTGCCTACTCGGCGGAGGACGGAGCGATCGATTCGGTCTACGTAGGAGGAGAGTGTGTCGTCCGGGGCCGGACGCTCACACGCGCCTCGTGGGAGCAGATCCGACACGACGCGGAGCGCGAGGCCGATCCGCTATGGAAGGCGCGCCCGCAGGACCGCCCCGCGCGGTGAGCTGCGGCTCCTCGCTACGCGAACTGCGCCCGCAGCGACGCGGAGAGCCGACCGGCGAGACGCGCGCCCGAGAGCTCGATGCCGAACTCCGTGATCCCCGCGAGGCGGTCGGCGTCGGACGGATCGGTCAGATCGAACAACGACCGAACGACCGTTCGATCCACCGTCAGGGAGATCGTTCCATGATGGAGGAAGGCCTCCCGGGTGAGGTGCTGGGCGGCCCCTCCCACCACGCGATCGTCGACCGTGAGCACGCAGCCCCGCGCTCCGAGCGTGCAGCAGGATCTCGAAAGCGACGGGGCGGCCGTCCACCGAGCGTCCAATCCGAGATCGGCGAGGAATCGGGTCGCGCCGGCGCCGAACCGCGCGTATGCGCGAGCATAGTCCCGGCCCACGCGCGGATCGTCTCGGGGAAGGACGATCGACCAGACGAGATCCCCGGCCGCGTGGAGCATCCCGGTGCCGCCCGTGTGGCGCCGGACGATCGGGAGGCCTCGACGGAGCGCTTCCTCCACCCACGCGGCCGTCAGCCGGCACGCCGACGCCGATCGAGAGGGACCGATCCGATAGGGTCGCGGCCCTCCAGGCCACCCTCGCACGACGCAACGCGGCTTCGTCCCGTCGCTCGTTCTCCTCCGCCGTGATCGGAGACCCGTCGTCCTCGCCCATCCCCTCGCCGACCGGGCGAAGCGCGGGGGAAGATATCCCTCACGGCCAATCGCTAAGAAGTCGGAATCGGTGGGCCGCCTATGGCCGAGCTTTCCGAGTTCAAGCTCCGTCCCGGCGACGTGGCCCCGAGGTTTGCGCTCCCGGGGACCGACGGCCGCGTGCACCGCATCGAGGAGTTCGCGAAGGACCGGCTCTTGCTCGTAGTGTGGTGGTGCAACCACTGCCCGTACGTTCGGGCTTGGGAGGGCCGGATGGTCGAGATCGGAGGGAGGTACGGCCCCCGCGGCGTCGGGATCGTCCTCATCAACGCGAACGATGCGATCGCCTATCCCGACGACCGGATGGAGATGATGGCACGCCGGGCCCAGGAGCACGCCTACCCGTTCCCGTACTTGCGGGACGAGTCTCAAGACACCGCCCACGCTTACGGCGCGCTCGTGACCCCGCACGCGATGCTCTTCGATCGCGAGCGCCGCCTCATCTTCCAGGGCCGCATCGACGATAACCACGAACAACCCGAGGCGGTCCACCACCGGTACCTGGAAGAGGCCCTGGACGCCGCGCTCGCCGGGAGGCCCGTCGCACCGGCGGAGCTACCGGTGCTGGGCTGCTCGGTGAAGTGGCGGGCGTGAACTCCCGGCCCTGCGTGTCCGGGGGTTCGCCCGGATCGCGGTCGCACGGGCCTCGAACTGGCGCGCGAGATTGGGATCGAGCGGCGCACCGTTACGGTCGAGCCGCGCTGCGATCGCGGTCTTCCCCGCGAGCGCCCGCGCGAGGCGGCCCCGTTCGGCCCGGCCGGCCGACTGGATCCGGGGATGCAGGAACAGAAGGCCGTGCCGGGGCGGGGACGCCCGTCCGCGTAGGTGTTCGAAGAACGCGCGCTCCGCTCCCAGGACCTGGATCGTACTCGCCGGCATCCGGCTCATGCGATCGAGGCCACCGGCTTGAGCGAGCATGCGTGCGGCGAGGGCAGGGCCCAGCAGGGCCGAGAGGTTCGGGCACTGTTTGGGAACCGTCTCTTCGACCGCCTTCTCGAGGTCCGACCGCACCGATTCGATGGACCGGTATGTTTCGGCGAGCCGTCGCCGAGCGCGGGCCAGGCTCGGATCCGGCGGGGAGAATCCGGGGGCCGATGCGGCATCCTCCAGAAGAAGTCGCGCGGCGGCCGCGTGATCGCCGGGATCGGTCTCCGGGGCGTCGCGGGAGCTCCAGCTACCGATTCGCTCCCCGAGGAGATTGCGGATGTGATCGAGGTCGGTCGTCGCGCGCACGGCCTCCTGGACGTGGATCGACGGGTCCCAGCCCGCATGCAACGCTCGATCGGCCTCCTCCATCAGGGGATCCCGCAGTAGGCGAGGATCGATGCCGAGGGTCGCAGGATCGACCGAGCCGCGGAGCCGAAGATCGAGCCGCAGACCGCGTTCGGCGAGCCGACGGTCGCGTGTTCCCACGTCGGCGCTCGCCGCTTCCTTCACAAGATGCTCGTCCTCCGGCGTGAGCTCTCCGGCCCGTCGAAGTGCGATCCGTTCGTGGACCGCCGGGATGTCGGTGGGGCAGGGATACGCGCGGACGACCTTCCCCTGCTCGAGCAGGAAGGAGCCGAACCAGGTCGAGACGGCTTCGCGGGCCATCGGTCGGGTCATCCCGTCCACGGCCAGGTCTCCACTGCGGACGTGCGCACGACGGGCGAACGTGCCGGCCCGAAAAGGGTTGTCGCCTCGCGCCGGCGACCGTTAACTATGGCTCCCCGCTCCGCCGGACGTGAGCGATCCCCCCTCCGACGGGCCCGTTCGCTACGAACGACGCGGGCCGATCGCCCTCGTAACGATCGACCATCCCCCGGTCAACGTGCTCGGCCGCGACCTGCTCGACGCGCTCGTCCGCCGTTTGGACGAGGCCGAGGCCGATCCCAAGGTCCGCGTGGTGGTCCTGGCCAGCGCTTCCGAGCGGGCCTTCGCCGCGGGGGCGAATATCCGCGAGATGGCTTCGATGGATCCGGCCGAGGCGTACGTCCACGGGCAACGCGGACAAGGCACCACACGGCGCATCGAACGCCTCCCGCTTCCCGTGATCGCCGCCGTGAACGGGGTCTGTCTCGGGGGAGGCTGCGAGATCGCCCTCGCCTGCGACTTCATTGTGGCCAGTGACGATGCCAGCTTTGGGCAGCCGGAGATCAACCTCGGGGTGATGCCCGGGTGGGGCGGGACTCGTCGGCTCCCCCGCCGGATCGGGCCCGCGGCGGCCCGTCGCTGGATCCTGACCGGCCGTCCGGTCTCCGCGAATGATGCGGAGGCGCAGGGGCTGGTCGATCAGGTCGTTCCGCGCGCGGAGCTCCTCTCCACGGCCCTCACGCTCGCGGGGGAGCTCGCAAAGAAACCCCCGGTCGCCCTCGCGGCGGCCAAGTTCGCCCTCCTCCGCTCGATCGACCCCGGGGTCGAGGAGGGGCTCGCCTACGAGCTCGATCTGTGGGCGCAGCTGTTCGGGACTCCGGACCAGAAGGCGGGTATGCAAGCCTTCCTTTCGAAGCAACCGTTTCAGACGGGCGCCCGAGAGGATTGGGAGACGGTGTCCCGGGGGTTTCCGTGGAGCGGTGAAGGCCCGCGACGAGCCGGGGCAGGCGGAAAGCGGAAGAACTGATATCGCTCGACTCGGGACGGTGCCGCGGTGGCTCAGCTGGCAGAGCGGCTCCTTGGTAAGGAGCAGGTCGAGGGTTCGAACCCCTCCCGCGGCTTCCCTCTTCGAGTTCAGATATGCGGTGGCCCACGCCGACGACCCGGCCGGTCCGCGTTCCCCGAGACCATCAACGTCGACCGGACCGACCCAGGCGACTTAGGCCGCAAAGACCGGCAGTACCCGGTCTGGGCCAACCTGCCGTCCGCCGGGGACGAGCCGATGGACGACGGCTCGCTCCGCTCCCGGAATGGTGAGCTCGCTCGTCGCAACGAGTGTGGGGTCGTCGCGCACGCCGGGTCTCCGCGCACACCCGGGGTTCCGGTATAGGAAGGGTTCAGGCGCCGGGCCAGCGGGGGGCCCGCTTCTCTCGGAACGCAGCCTGGGCTTCGCGGTTATCGGGGCTATCCCTCAGAGGGTCCGCGAGCTTCTGCTCGAGCCGCAGGCCATCGGCGAGCGGGAGGGAGAGCCCTTGGCGGACCGCGAGGAGAGCCGCCTGAACGGCCCGGGGAGGGTGCGCGGCGATCGTTTCCGCCATCGTCCGAGCTTCTTCCCGCAAGCGGGAGGGGGGGTACACTCGGTTCACGAGACCGATGGCCGCGGCCCGCGCGGCATCGATCGGCTCAGCGGTGAGCATCATCTCGAGCGCCACTCCGGGGGGAACCGTCCGAGGGAGCCGCTGGGTCCCGCCCTGCCCGGGGATGATCGCCCATCGAACCTCGGGGAGGCCGAAGGAGGCGTTCTCGCTCGCCAGGCGAATGTCGCAGGCCAGGGCCAGCTCGAGCCCACCTCCGAGGCAGATCCCGTTGATCGCCGCGATGACCGGTTTCCCCACCTCGAGATTACGGGTGATGCCCCCGATCCCGGGCTCCCGATTCCAGACCTCCACGCGCTGTTCGGCCGGTACGTTCCGATAGAACTCTCCCAACCGTTTGAGGTCGACCCCAGCGCAGAAGGCCTTCGTACCCGCCCCGGTGAGCACCGCCACGCGGAACTGCTTGTCATCTCGGAAGCGCTCCCACGCGGACACGAGCGCGAGGTGGGACTCCGGGTCGATGGCATTCAACGCCTCGGGACGATCGAGAGTGATCCAAGCGACGTGCCCGTGGGTCTCGAAGTGGACCGGCATCAGCCCCAGACGTCGCCCGGCTTCTTGGATTTAGCGGCCGGACCCGGCCGGCTCGGACCAGTGGCCCCTAACCGGTAAGGGACAAGGCGCATCATCGTCAGCTCCCCTTCACGACGCGGTCACCGTAGAATGGCGAAACCTCGGCCGAAGCGGGCCGTTCCCACGAACGAGCCCGACATCCTCGCTCCGATGGCCCCGGGGGGGGCCAAATTCCACGACCTCCTCTACGAGAAGGGGAAGGGAGTCGCGCGAATCACGCTCAATCGTCCTCAAGTGTACAACGCGTACGCCACGGGCACTCTGCGCGAACTCTCCCGTGCGGTCGAGGACGCATCCGTGGACGATGCGGTCGGCGTGATCGTCCTTACGGGGGTGGGATCCATCGCATTCTGCACGGGCGGGGACGTCCGAGAGTATGCCGAACGGTATACGCAGCGTCCCCGAGACTACTGGAAGTACATGGGCCTCTTCGAAGGGGCGGTCGAGGCCCTCCTACGATGCGGAAAGCCGACGATCGCGCGGCTCAACGGGATCACCGTCGGTGGCGGAAACGAGCTCCATCTCGCCTGCGATCTTTCGGTCGCAGCGTCGCACGTGTATCTCGGGCAGGTGGGCGTGGGCGTCGGCTCGGTGGCGTGCGGCGGAGCCACCCAGTGGCTCCCGCTCGCGGTCGGGGACCGCCGGGCGCGGACGATGCTGTTCTTGAACGAACGGATCCCGGCCCGCCAGGCGCTCGACTGGGGACTCGTCAGCGAGGTCGCTCCGTCGGTTCGCCAGGGATCCCACTTCGTCGAAGAACCCACGAGGGAACAGCTCCAGCTCGCACGCGAGGGGTTGAAGGGCTACCAGATCGACCTGGCGCCACTGGACGCCGCGGTCGACAAACTCGCTCTCCGCCTCCTCGGAATGTTCCCCGAATGCCTTCGATACACCAAACAGCAGGTGAACTTCTGGAAGGAACTGTCGTGGCATTCCACTGTCGGCCACGGCCGGGAATGGCTCGCTCTCCACTTCGCCAATCTAGAACCGCACGAAGGAATGAAGGCATTCGTCGAGAAACGCCCGCCGGACGTGGCGGGGCTCCGACGCCGCCTCGCGCAAGGGAAGGGAGAGGAGTTCCTCTTCGGTCGCCCGACGCGACACTGCCCGAAATGCGGGGCCCAGGGTCTTCCCGAGGATTTCGAGTTCTGCGGCCGCTGCGGGGCTCGCGTCCCCTCGTCGCCCGCGGCCCGGGAGTGATCCGATGTCGGGCGACGCCTCCGCTGCACCTGCGGCTTCGGGCGGGGTCTCGCCGACGTTCCTCCGGGACGCCCGGGGCCTCCAGCGGAAGCTCGTGGAGCAGTACTACACCGATCTCGCGTCGCCCGAGACGCCGCGTCGACCCGTAGCCTACATGCTGGTCGGAGGCAACCTCACGGAGATCGTCCGCTCGTTCGGCTACGATGTCGTCTTCCCGGAGATCGTCGCGCTCAACTGTGCGATCAAGCACCAATCGCTGGACAACATCCTCCACGCCGAGTCGCTCGGCTACGGCCTCGATGTGTGTGGCTACGTCAAGAACGACATCGGGCTCCAGGACCTCGGCGGGAAGACCTCGTTCGGCCAGATTCCGCGTCCCGACCTTCTCGTGTGCAGCTTCTCCGGCTGCTATATCTACGTGAAATGGTGGGAGGCGCTCGCGGAGTCGTACGGCGCCCCGCTGTTCATGTTCGACGTGCCGTACATGCGGGAGGAAGCTCCCCGCAAGGAGGACATCGATTACCTCGTGAGCCAGCTCTGGGAGCTCGTCCACTTCCTCGAAAAGCGCACCGGGCGCTCGTTCGACATGGACGAACTCCGGCGGGTCCTCGCGGAATCCCGTCGCGCCGAGGACGGATGGGTCGAATTTCTTCAGGCCGCCGGTTGCGCCCGTCCCCGATTGAGGCGTACTTCGAGTCGATCTTCTACATGTTCCCGATCAACGTGCTCCGGGGAACCTCGGCGGCCGCGGACTTCTACGGAGCGGTGAACGAGGAGATACGAGCGCGAGTGCGGGAGGGGAACTACCCCCTGCCCGAGGAGAAGTACCGCGTGCTGGTCGAGGGAGTTCCGCCGTACACCAACTACCGTACGTTCTGGGACTTCTTCCGCAAGTGGGGAGCGGTATCCGTCGTCGCGACCTACCCGAAGGTCGGCGGGCTCTTCGACCGTGGGTTCCGCCACGACCCGTCCCGGCCGTTCGAAAGCATCGCCGAGTACAGCCTCGGCGCCTATGTGAACCAGTCCTGGCCCCTCCGCCGGAAGATCATCGCCGATTACGTCAAAGAGTACCAGGCCGACGCGGCCATCATCCACGGGATCAAGTCCTGCCGGTCATTCACGGCCGGCCAGGGGGATCTCCGGGACTGGTTGATCCATGATCAGGGAGTGCCGACCCTGTACATCGAGTCCGACCACGAGGACCCACGCTACTTCGCTCCGGCCCAGATCAAGAACCGCATGGATGCGTTCTTCGAGTCGCTCGAGCAGCGCCGGGTCGTGGCGGCCACCGCGAAGGGAGGCCCCCCGTGAGCGTCATCGTCGCGGGGGTCGACATTGGTTCGACGACCGCGAAGTGCGTGATTCTCAGCGAGGACGCCTCGATCCTCGGGAAGTCGTTGAGCGTGGTCGGTGTCGACATCGTCAAGGACGCGGAGCGTGCCCTCGAGGCGGCGCTCGCGGACGCCCACCTCTCGCGGTCCGACGTATCGTTCATCACGGGGACCGGGTACGGTCGGTACAAGGTCTACTTTGGCCAGCTGGTCGTGACCGAGATATCCTGCCACGCACGGGGGGCCAACTTCCTCTTCCCCGCAACGCGGCTCGTGGTCGATATCGGGGGCCAGGACACCAAGGCGATCCGGATCAACGACAAGGGAGAGGTGGTGGACTTCGCCATGAACGACAAGTGCGCCGCCGGGACGGGCCGGTTCCTCGATGTCTGTGCGAACGCGCTGGGATACGATGTCGGGGAGATCGGTCCGCTTTCCCTCCAGGCCCGGCACGCGGTGAAGGTCACGAGCACCTGTACGGTGTTCGCGGAATCCGAGGTCACGTCGTACGTCTCGCGGGGCAAGGACCCGAAGGACATCCTCGCGGGGTTGCACGCCAGCATCGCGAACCGCACGCTCTCCCTGATGCAGCGGGTCGGCGTCGAGCCCGAGATCACGTTCACGGGCGGGGTCTCTCAGAACCCGGGCATGGTCCAAGCTCTCCAACGGCGGGTCGGCGCGCCCGTCAACGTGAGCCCGCTCTCGCAGTACCTGGGGGCCCTGGGGCGGCGCTCCACGGTCGCGAACGGCTCTCGGGAGGTGCCTCGTGATCACCGGCGGTCTGGACCTCGGAGCGGGGGTAGTCAAGGGCGCGCTCGTCGAGGACGGTCGGCGGGTCCTTGCGACCGCATCGGCCCCGTCGCGGGGGATCCCGGTCCAGGCCGCGCACCAGGTCCTGGACGAGCTGGGAGAGATCGCGAACATCGCACCGGGGGACGTCGACTACCTCTGCACCACCGGCTTCGGTCGGTACTCGATCCCCGAGCGGAACCTGCAGGTCAGCGATTTCACCTCCTCCGCTCGCGGTGCCGTTTTCCTCTATCCCAAGACCCGCCTCGTCGTCGACGTCGGGACGCAGGCCTCGCGGACCATGTCCATCTCCGAGACGGGAAAGGTCCTCAAGTTCAAGATGAACGAGAAATGCGCCGCGGGAGCCGGCCGCTTCGTCGAGCGGTGTTCCAAGTACCTCCAGGTGCCCCTGGACGAGATGGGTCCCAAGGCCCTTGCGTCCGAGCACCCGAAGCTCATCTCGAGCGTCTGCGCGGTCCTCGCCGAGACGGAGATCATCAACAACGTGGCCGAGGGCGTTCCACTGTCGGACATCCTGATGGGCGTGTTCCTCTCGCTCTCCCAGCGTGCGTACTCGTTGATGCGGTACGTGGGGATCCAGCCGGAGGTCACTCTGGTCGGAGGTCTCGTTCGGAACGTCGGGATGGTGAAAGCGCTCCACGACACGGTCGGAATGGACATCAACGTCTCGCCCGACGCGTACTACGCGGCGGCCCTGGGCAGCGCGGTCCTGGGGCATTCTCGCCTCGTGAAGCTTACCCAGTCTCCGCAGCGGCTGGGAGCCTGAGGATGTCCGAACTCGTGCATATGGAGTTCCCGGTCGGGGACACGGTGGACCGCGAGACCCCGCCCGGCATCGACATTTCGCCAGATTTCCGGGAGTTCACGGAGGCGCGATCCGTGGAAGAGATGGTGCGCCTCGCACGGGAGGTGCTGGCCGACCCGACGTTCCCTACCGTTCGGGCCTGGCGAAAGGGGGGCGGCCGCGCCGTCGGGTGTTTCCCCGTCTACACCCCGCAGGAGATCTTTCACTCCCTCGGCATGCTGCCGGTCGCGATGCAGGGAGGGGGAGAAAACCTGGAGATCAGCCGCGCCGACGCAGCGCTCGGATCCTTCCTCTGCTCGATCTCCAAATCGACCCTCGAGATGGCCCTCACCGGTCTCCTCGACCCGTTCGATGCCTTCGTGTTCCCGTACATCTGCGACGTGAGTCGCAACCTCGATGGGATCTTCGCCCGGGTGCTTCCGGAGCGCCCGTCACACATGCTCCACCTCCCCCAGAACTTCACCTCCCCCGCGACGGTGCCGTTCCTGGTCGCCGAGTACCGCAGCCTCATCAAGAAGCTCGAACGCGTTGCCGGCCGACCGTTCTCCCAAGAGGACCTGCGCGCCTCCCTCGAGCTCTTCAACGAGCAACGCGAGCTGGTCGGCCGCCTCACGAAGCTCCAGTGCGACACGCCCTGGAAGGTCCCCCTGGTCGAGTACTACCTATTGCTGCGGCTCGGCGGACTCCTGCCCCGGGAGATCCACATCCCGCTGCTCCAGCGGGCGCTCGCCGAGCTCGAAGGAAGGGAACGGAAGAACAAAGATGCGATCCGGGTCATCGTCATCGGCCCGTTCTGCGAGCAACCGACCCTCGAGCTGTTGCAGCTCATCGAGGACGTCGGGTGCTACGTCGTCGGGGAGGAGTTCCAGATGCTGCACCGTTGGTGCCCGCGGATCGAGCCGGGAGCGGATCCGCTCGAAAGCCTCGCGACGTCCTACGTCCGCACGCCCGTCGACATCGGGGTCCGGAGCACCCCCACCACCAAGGCGGACGCCATCCTCTCACGGGTCGCCGCCGCGAAAGCGCAGGGCGTGCTCTTCCTCTCGGCGAAGTTCTGCGAGCCCGCCCTCGAGGATGTGGTGCTCTACCGACGGGCGCTCGAGCGGAAGGGCATCCCCTACCTGCACATGGAGTTCGAGGAGAAATCGACCACCTACGAGCAGGCCCGTCTGCAGCTCGAGACGTTCGTAGAGTCGCTCCTCTTCGATTGACGGAGGAACCCCATGAGCGCGAAGGCCCCCGGAACCGTATCCGTCGCCCGCATCGACGGGCGCGCGACGGTCACCTGGGAGCGCCCTCCGGCGAACGTGTTCGACCTCGGGCTCCTGGAGGAGTTCACCCGGGCCTTGAAACGTGAGGAAGTTACGAGCGCCCATGTCGCGGTGCTCCGCGGTGGAGGGAAGTCCTGGAGCGGAGGCCTCAGCGTAGAGGATCACCTCAAGCCGCGGGTCTCCGAGATGCTCGAGGCGTTCCGCAAGGCGCTGATGACCCTCTGGAACTTACCGGTCCCGACGATCGCTCAGGTCCACGGAAGATGCCTCGGAGGCGGCATGGAGCTGCTCATGGCCTGCGACCTCGCCATCGCCTCCGAGGGGGCGACGTTCGGGCAACCGGAGATCCGCCTGGGGGTCTTCGCGCCGTTCGGGGCGGCGACCTACGCCCATCTTCTCGGCGCACGGCCGGCCGCCGAGCTTCTGTACTTAGGAACTCCCTTCGATGCCGATCGAGCGGTCTCTGCGGGCATCGTGAACCGCGTGGTCCCGGAGGAGGATCTGGACGCTTCCGTGGCACTGACCGCGCAGACCCTCTGCAGCCACCGCCGGGAAACGCTGCGCCTGCTCAAGCGGGCCCTGCGCAGATCGGAGGTGGACCCATGGTCCCGTCTGGCGTACGCCGAGCATGTCTACCTCGACGAACTGATGATGCACGAGCAATCGGAGGAGGGGCTCCGAGCGTTCCTCGAAAAGCGCACCCCGATCTGGAAGGAAGGGTGAGCCTCCGGCTCTATGCGGGCGGCGGTCCTTCCGGGCTCGGGGCGTCCTCTGGTCGTGGAGGAGGTACCCCGCCCCGTTCTTGGGCCGGGCGACGCCCTCGTGAAGGTCGCCGCGTGCGGGTTCTGCCACACGGACCTCCACTACCTCGACCATGGGGTCCCGACGGCCAAGACCCCTCCCATCATCTTGGGACACGAGATCTCCGGTGTGGTGGAAGAACTGGGACCCGGCGATACGGCCCGGTCGCTGGGGGACCGGGTGTTGGTCCCCTCGGTCCTTCCGTGCGAGAACTGCGAGTACTGTCGAGGCGGGCGCTCGAACATCTGTCCGCATCTCCAGATGCCCGGTAACCATATCGATGGGGGGTTCGCCGAATACGTACGGATTCCGGCCCGGGACCTCGTTCCGTTGCCCGACGATCTCGACCTGGCTCGAAGTGCCGTGATCGCGGACGCTCTTACGACGCCGTACCATGCCGTCGTCCGCCGCGCTCGGGTGCGGGTCGGGGACTGGGTCGTGGTCGTCGGGTGCGGCGGGGTCGGGATCAACGCGGTGCAGTTCGCCCGGGCCGCGGGCGGGAACGTGATCGCCGTGGACCTCCGTTCCGAGAAGCGCGAGATGGCCCGGCGGCTGGGGGCCTGCGAGACCCTGGATCCCACGGAGTTCCCGGATCTCGGCCGTGAGGTTCGGAAACGGTCGGGAGGGGGAGCCGACGTGGCGCTCGAGGTCGTGGGCACCCCCGAGACCGTGAGCCTCGCTCTCTCCACCCTTCGGCGCGGAGGGCGGCTGTGCGTGGTCGGCTACAGCGATTCGGTCGTTCCGATCCCGCTGAACCGGCTCATGTTCTTCGAGTACGAAATCGTCGGATCGCTCGGCTGCCGACCGGTGGACTACCCGCGCGTCATCGAGATGGTCCGCAGGGGCGTGGTGAGCCTCGACGCCGTGGTGAGCGCCACCCGCCCCCTGGAGCGCATCGGGGAGGCCGCCGAAGATCTACGAAACGGCAAGGGATTTCGAACCCTGATCGTCCCGTGAGGGCGGCTTGCCGATCCTCTCGGGCGGATCCGGGTGGGGGGCGGGAGTCCCGGCTGCGACCCCTTCGGGAGGGCCGGATCGAACGGCGCCGATCTCGGCCCGGCGCTGAGAGGCCAGCTTGCGCATCCCCCGACGCAGGCTCTCCATCGCGGTCGCGCGGCTGACGCCGAGAAGCTTCGCCACGTCCTTGAGCTGAGCGCGCCGTGGGTAGTCGTAGTATCCCAGCGCGAAGGCGGTCCCGACAGCCACCTCTTGGCGAGGCGTCAGGTCGTGGGACGCACGGTACGATCCGATCCGGACCAACGACGCCGGCGAGTTGCCGGGAGTCGTGAAGGAGGCGAGGAGGGGATGGGCATCCCGGATCCGCTGGACCAGCACCCGCCACTCCCCTTCCCGCGCCTCGCCATCCTGCGTGCCGGCCGAAGGAAGGAAGGGGCAGCTCATGCAGATGGCGCCCATCTCGAAGACGCTGTGGCACAGGGCCGGCAACGGGCCGACCAGTCGAACGAGGAGTCGATGGGGCCCGAGCTGAGTGAGCGAGACGTCCTCGGGACCGGCCCGACGTTGGAGGAAGGCGGTAATCTCCGGAAGGGTCGACGGGGTCGCATTGATCTCGAGGAGCTGAAGGAGGCGACGGGGCGGGTCCTCGGTCTGACGACAAACGTGAAGGCGGACACCGGCCCCCCACCGGCTGCTGAGATCCTGCATCCAGTGTGGAACGGGGCCGCCTCGGACCCGGAGTTCTACGAGAGCGGAGGCTCCCCCAACGGTCCTTCGGGATGCTCGACCGGCGGGTCGGCTCGACCCTCCGGGGGGAGTCGCGCTCTTCTTCTCGCCCTCACGACGCGCACGCGGGGTCGATGAGGTAGGCACGACACCGGAGTCGCGGACCGAGTGCTTCCGGCGCCCTCCTCCCCGGAACGTGGGACGCTTCACGCCTGCGCTCCGAGCCGTGGGAGGAGACCGGCTCGTTCGGCGAACACCTCGACGGAGCGGCCTTCCGCGGGACGAAGATCCCCCCGAAGCACTCAATTCACCTCATCTCCTACTGGAACCGGATCTCGAACGCCCGTTCGACCCGATGCCTCTTTCTGAGAAAAGGGTGCGGCCCGGCTCCCGCACGGGTACGCTTCCCGACCGGAAGTCTCGAGGCGGTCCGGAGCGAGCGAGCCCTGCCGCTCCGACGATCCGCCGCGCTTCCGAGACGACGTACCGGATCGGTAGCCGTTCGTGAGCCGGGCCCGCTTGCCCCCCATCGCATCGCCCGCGCCTTCGGGGCCCGGTTCATGCCTTTTCCCCCCTCGGCGCGGGGGCCGTTCCCACCACTCATATAGACCGACTCACTGGGCCGACCCGCAGCGGGGTAGGGTAGTCAGGAAAACGGTCGGCCTCGCCGGCCGTCCTGAAATCCCGACGGGCTCATAACCCGTAGATCCATGGTTCAAATCCATGCCCCGCTATCCGCCGTCCCCACGGAGCACGTAGCTCGGGATCGGAGCTCGGTCGCGCAGCGGCCCAGCGCAACGACCTTGTAGGCTCGGACCTCTCGAGACGGGCGATGAGCGGACCGACCATCCAGCGTGTGACCGTGGCGGCCGACGGCTCGCCGATCGCCCGGGAGGCGCTGGGGTACGCGATCGATCTCGCGAAGAAGTACGGCGCCGAGCTGACGGTCCTCACGGTCGCTCCCCTGGTGCCATTGTACGTGGCCTCCTCCGAACCCTGGGTGCCCGCGACGTCTCCCGAGGCGGATACGCCGTACTATCGCCAGCTGCTGGACGCCGCGGTCGAAGAGGCGAAGGCCGCCGGGGTCCGCGCGAAGGGGATCTGCGTCGAAGGAGTCGTGGTCGATGAGATCCTCGCTCAGCTCGAGGCCTCTCCGCCCGATCTGTTGGTCATCGGTTCGCGCGGTCTCTCCCGCGGCAAGAGATTCCTCTTGGGAAGCGTCTCTACGGCCATCCTGCACGCCGTGATGTGCCCCGTGCTCGTCGTTCACCCGCGATCTACGACACCTTCGTCGTGATCCGCAGGCGGGTCGGGCAGGGGAGCTTGTGGGAAGCCTTCCGCAGGGCTTCCTTGGCGTCGGGGATGTGGGCCGCCGTCGTATAGATGGACATGAGCTCGACGCCGATCTGAGCGCGGACGGCGTGTCCGACGGGCTTCCCGAAGGCCCCGCGCATCCCCGAGGAGATACGGTCGGCTCCGGCCCCCATGGCCATTTTGTGCTCACGGAGGATCTGGTGAGGGAAGCGCCGGACCTTGAGGTGGTACTCGTTCGGTGCGCCCTTCTCGAGGACCCGGACCGCGCTGATGCGCGCGGCCTCCAGCGCTATGTCGCGAACCTGCGCTGCTTCCTCGGTATCGAGCGTGAGCTCCACGGGGAAGTTTTGCCGCAGGTTGCCCGTGTCGAACTGCGTGACTCGGCAGACGGGGATGCCTCCCATGTACTCCTGACGAGTGTAGACTTGGCCCTCGACCTTGCGGTACATACGGGCCGGCTTGCGCGTCATGGGCGCGGGCGAGACGGGGATTCCGTTAAAATGGTTGCGTATGCCCCGCTCTCGGTACGAGCGAAGAAGGGAGCCGTCGCGCCCCGTGGGCCGCCACACGGACCTCGACCGCCCGGATCCCCCTCGCGCGCAGTCCGCGGATCACCCGACCCCGGGCCGGTGCGGTCCGAGGAGCGGCCAGGAAGCTCTCCCCGAACATCGCTTGGAACGCCCAGGCCCCGTCGGCACGCAGATCCCAGAGGGTGCGGCGCAGCCGAGTCGATGCGACGCCCATCCGATCGGTGAACCGCTCGCAGGTCCGGAAGAACCGGGCCGGATCGGGGTGCTCGAGCAACGAGTCCAGCTCTCCCGCACGCGCGCCCACCTTCTGGAGAAATCGCGCGTTTTGCAAGCGCTGGGGAGAGGGCATGGGGTCTCCCACCACGCCGACGAAGACGGACGGAGCCCACGGCAGGCGCCGGACGTTCCCGAACGGGGGTACGCCGGGAGTCCGGCGAAACTCGAGCCCGCCCCCTAGGATCGCGGCCACGCCGCCCAAGCCGCCGCCTCCGAAGAGGTCGCTGAGGTGCGCGACCTCGATGGCCTTCGCCCGAGGACGTCCGAGCACGCCCGAGACCGCGAGCGCGGTGGCCAGCGCCCCCGCGGCACTCATTCCGAATCCTTGGCCGATCGGCAGATCGTGATGGAGCTCCACCGTGAGCGAGCCGGTGCGGTTCCCGACGAGCCGCCGAGCCACGTCGGTGGAGATCGGGAACGCATCCCGGTCCCCTCCAAGAACGCGGAGGCGTCGCCGAGCCCCCGGCCGCCATGCGGCCGAGGCGACCACTCCGAGCTCGAGCACCACGCCCGCGCCCCGAGACCCTCGCGCTCGCGGATCTCGGCCGGCCGAAGCGGGGCGGAAGACCCCGGTAACGTGACCGGGAGCGAACGCGCGCGCCGTACGGACTCTTTGCATGCGCTGGAACCGATTCCCGACAGGGACCGACGACTCCTTATAAACCGAGGCGTCATGCGAACGCCGGACGAGCCAACGTTCGTCGCACTTCTACGGACATGAGCGAACCGGACTCCTCTGCATCGCCGCCGGATGCGTTCGACCGTGTGAACTTCCTCGAGCTGCGGAACACCCAGCTCGCCGAGGCGATCAAGCGGGTCGAGAGCGAACGCCACTACATGGAGTCGGAGATCCTGCGACTCCAGCGTGAGGTCAAGCGGATGAAGACGGAGCTCGATCGTCTGCGCTACCCTCCGCTCATCGTCGGAAGCGTCCGGGACGTCCTTACGGACGGCCGGGTGATCGTCAAGTCGTCCACCGGGCCGGACTTCGTGGTGAACTCCGCCGAGACGGTCGAGCACACGAAGATGACGATCGGTAGCCGTGTGGCATTGAACAAGCAGACCCTCGCCGTGATGGGCGTGCTTCCGGCGTCGCTCGATCCGATCGTGACCGCGAGCGAGATCGTCGACAAGCCTACCGTCACCTACGAGGACATCGGCGGACTCTCCGAGCAGATCCGCGAGATCCGCGAAGCCGTGGAGTATCCCCTGCTGCGTTCCGAACTGTACAAGCGCGTCGGAGTCGATCCCCCGCGCGGCGTGCTCCTCATCGGATCCCCGGGGACCGGCAAGACGATGATCGCAAAAGCGGTCGCGCACCATACGAACGCCACGTTCGTGCGCCTGGTGGGCAGCGAGCTCGTTCAGAAGTACATCGGTGAGGGAGCGCGCCTTGTCCGCGAGCTGTTCCAGATGGCCCGGGAGAAGGCGCCGACGATCATCTTCATCGACGAGGTCGACTCGATCGGAGCGAAACGCCTCGAGGTCGCCACGAGCGGGGACCGCGAGGTCCAGCGTACGCTCATGCAACTGCTCGCCGAGATGGACGGCTTCGAGCCGTTGTCGAACGTGAAGATCATCGCTGCTACCAACCGGCCGGACATCCTGGACGAAGCGCTACTGCGGCCGGGCCGGTTCGATCGTATCATCGAGGTGCCGGTCCCGGCCGCGTCCGGACGCGCCGAGATCTTCAAGATCCACTCCCGCCCGATGTCGATCCGCGACCCGATCGACTTCGAGGCGCTAGCGACGCGCTGCGAGGGAGCCACGGGGGCCGACATCAAGGCGATCTGCACCGAGGCCGGCATGTGGGCGATCCGTGAAGAGCGGGACCAGGTCACGGCGGTCGACTTCGACCGCGCGATCGAGAAGGTCATCGGTGAAGAGGAACTCCGCAAGGAGTCCGTCACGATGTTCGCCTAAGGCGGAAGGGCGATCGGGGGCCCGCGCGGGGCCCGGGGGGAGCGCTCGCGTCAGCCCGGCCGGTCCTGGAGGGTTACCCGGGCCGCGATGCGAGGGCCGGTGGTCGTGGAGAGATCGAGGACGTACGCCCGCTGGTCGGGACGGAAGGCCACGTCGCGATCGGCGGTGAAGAGCACCTGCCGCTCGTCGCGCGCTCCGACCGAGACCGGAACTACTTGAAGTCCGGCGACGAGATGCATCTGGGCACCCTCGCCCCACGGCGTGCGGTGATACGGGCACGGGACGAGATCCACTCCCCGGAGCGAGGCGCTCGCGTGGAGCGATCCTTCCGGGGCGAGGATCTGACCGCGAGCGAGCTCGTCCGGATCCACTCCCTTGAGCGCGACGCCGACCCGGTCCCCGCACGACGCTTGGGGCACTTCCACATCGTGGACCTGGATCGAGCGGATCTCGACGAGCTTGGGGGTCGGCCACAGTCGGAGCTTCTCGTGGGCATGAAGGGTACCGGCACGGACAACGCCGAGCGCGACGGCTCCGACGCCCTTGACCGGGAAGGCGTGATCGATCGGGACCGCGACCGGTCCGACGTCGACTCGAGGCGTCCAGCCATCGAGGAGCTGCCGGAGGGCCGGAAAGTCGAGCGCGGACCTCGGTGCGCTCTCGAAGCGCGTGCCCTTCAACAGGCGGCGGACCTCCTCCTCCCCCACGGCCGGACCGAGCACGATGGTGGTCGGGACGTCGTAGAGATCGGCCACCGCGATCGTCGCGGCGATTGGCCGAGAGAGCTGAACGATCACCAACAGGCAGCGGTCGGCCATCCCGAGCGCGATGAAGAGCGGGGGGGCCTTCTCGGGAAAGTTGGTGGGTTCGACGCACGTGACCGCGTGGCCTTCGGTCACCTGATTGAACAGCGTCACGTCGGAGGCCGTGCCTTTCTTCCCGAACTCCTTCGCGATGTCCCGCGCGCCGATGATCGCGATCGAGATCCCTGCCATCGAACCTCCTACGGAGCGGTCTCCGCGCGCGGGCTCGATGATCGGAGGACGATCTTCGAGTCCTGCACGTCGACCGTCACCTCGGTGCCGTCCTTGAGCTCGCCGGAGAGGATCTTCTCCGTGAGCGGGTCGACCACGAGCCGCTGGATCGTCCGCTTGAGGGGGCGGGCGCCGAAGACCGGATCGAAGCCGGTGTGCGCGAGCAGCTTCTTCGCGCTCGGGGTAACCTTCAGCGTGATGCGCCGGTCCTTCAAGCGGCCCTCGACCTGAGCGATCTGGAGCCCGACGATCTCGGCGATCTCCCGCTCGCTGAGCGCGTGGAAGACGACGATCTCGTCCAGCCGGTTGAGGAACTCCGGGCGGAAATGTTCCCGGAGCGCCGGCTCGAGGAGCGCCCGGCGGGCGGAATCGGAGGTGGCCCCGGTGAGGAGCCCGGACCCGAGGTTGCTGGTCATGATGACGAGCGTATTGCGGAAGTCGACCGTGCGTCCCTGCCCGTCCGTCAGCCGCCCGTCGTCCATCAACTGGAGGAGGACGTTGACGACTTCGGGATGGGCCTTCTCGATCTCGTCGAAGAGGATGACCGTGTACGGATGGCTGCGTACGGCCTCGGTCAGTTGACCCCCTTCCTCGTACCCGACGTAGCCCGGGGGTGCGCCGATGAGCCGAGCGACCGCGTGTTTCTCCATGTACTCGCTCATGTCGATCCGCACGAGCGCGCGTTCGGAGTGGAACAGGAACAACGCGATCGCCTTCGCGAGCTCGGTCTTTCCGACGCCGGTCGGGCCCACGAACAGGAAGGTGCCCATCGGCCGGTTCGGGTCGGCGAGCCCGCTCCGGGCCCGGCGCACGGCCTTCGAGACCGCCTCCACGGCCTCGTCCTGCCCGACGACCCGCCGGCGAAGCTCGTCCTCCATGTGGAGCAGCCGCTCCTTCTCGCCCTCGAGCATCCGGCTGATCGGGATGCCGCTCCACTTCGAGACGACGTAGGCGACGTCCTCCTCGGACACCTCCTCTCGCAGGAGGCTTCCGCCGGAGGGCGTCTCGACCTCGGCGGTGAGCGTCACGACCTTCTTCTGGAGCTCCGGGATCGTCCCGTAGCGCAGCCGCGCGGCCGCTTCGAGATCGCCGTCACGCTCCGCGGCCTCCTCGGCAGCCCTGGCCGCGTCCAATTCGGAGCGCAGTTTGCGCAGGCCCGCCACGCGCTCGCGCTCGTGGTTCCAACGGGCCTGGAGCGCGTTCTCCGACTCCTTCAAGTTCGCGAGCTCCTTCTCGAGCTTGGAGAGACGGTCACGGGACGCGACGTCCCTCTCCCGCTTGAGCGCCGCCCGTTCGATCTCGAGTTGGCGGACGCGACGCGTCAGTTGATCGAGCTCGCTCGGCCGAGAATCGAGCGCAAGACGGACCATCGAGGCGGCTTCGTCGACCGCATCGATCGCCTTGTCCGGAAGGCGACGGTCGGCGATGTACCGCGCGGCGAGCGTCGCGGCCGCAACCAGGGCCGCGTCGTGGATCTTGACCCCGTGGTGAAGTTCGTAGCGCTCCCGGAGGCCCCGAAGGATCGAGATCGTGTCCTCGACGGTCGGCTCCTGGATCGGAACCGGCTGGAACCGGCGCTCGAGGGCGGCGTCCTTCTCGATGTACTTCCGGTACTCCTGGGTGGTCGTGGCCCCGATGCAGTGGAGCACACCGCGCGCGAGGGCCGGCTTGAGCAGATTCGATGCATCGAGCGCCCCGCCTTCCGTCGCTCCGGCGTGGACGACCGTGTGCAGTTCATCGATGAACAGGATTACCCGACCTTCGGAGCGTTCGACCTCCTGGAGGACGGCCTTCAGCCGCTCTTCGAACTCGCCCCGGAACTTCGCCCCCGCGAGGAGGCTACCCAGATCGAGCGCGACGACCCGGCGATCGCGAAGCGATTCCGGCACATCGTTCTGGGCGATCCGCACGGCGAGCCCCTCGACGACGGCGGTCTTGCCCACTCCGGGATCTCCGACCAGGACCGGATTGTTCTTCGTCCGGCGGGAAAGGATCTGGATGACCCGGCGGATCTCCTCGTCACGCCCGATCACGGGGTCGAGCTTTCGGGAGCGCGCGAGCGCGGTCAGATCACGTCCGTACTTTTCGAGCGTCTGATACTGAGCCTCTTCCGAGCGGCTGGTCACCGGGCGGTCGACCCCGCGCAGCTCTTTGAGCTGGGCCTCGACCCCCGCCCGGTGGACCCCGGCGTCCTCGAGGATCTGCCGCGCCGGCGAGGCGACCGACAGTAACCCGAGGAGGAGCTGGTCGACGCTCGTGTACCGATCCTTGTGCTTCGCGGCTTCCGCTTCCGCCGCGTCGAGGATCTGGGTGAGCGCGCGCGAGACGTACTGATCGGAGGGGGCGACGTGATCGGCGGTCGGGAGCGCGCCCAATCGCTCGGTCAACTGTGCTCGGATCGCGTCGACCGGGGCGTGGAGCGCGTGCAACAGGACGCTCGTGGGTCCCTGGGGGGCTTCCAGGAGCGCCGAGAATAGGTGTTCCGGCTCGACGGCCGGATGGCGCAGGTCGGACGCGCGGCGGAACGCACCTTCGAGCGCTTCGCGCGCCGCATCGGTCAGGCGGTCGAGATGCATCGGAGCCGATACATCTCTGCGAGCCGATTTAAGCGCACCACCAGTCCCCTCCATCATGCCCGAGCTCTCGGTGCGCTGCGCGGGGATCGCGCTGCGCAATCCCCTCCTGCTCGCTTCGGGGATCTGGGGAGAGAGCGGAGAATCGCTGGTCGGTGCGTGGAAGGCCGGCGCCGGCGGGGTGATCACGAAGTCGATCGGATCGCTCCCCCGGCCCGGATACGCCAACCCGACCATCGAGAGCTACGACCGGTGGGGCATGCTCAACGCCATGGGCCTGCCGAACCCCGGGATCGAGGAGTACCCCCAGGAGATCGCGATCGCGCTCGGCGCCGGTGCCACCGTCATCGGGTCCGTCTTCGGAGGGGATGCCGAGGAGTTCGCGAGCCTTGCGGAGGCGATGGCGAAGACGGGCGTCTGCGCGATCGAACTGAACCTGAGCTGTCCGCACGCGAAGGGCTACGGCAGCGAGATCGGCAGCGATCCCTCCCAGGTCGAGGAGGTCGTCCGGGCCGTTACGCGCGGCGTTCGGCTCCCCGTGATCGCGAAGATCACCCCCAACGCCGCCGACCCAGCGGGCCTCGCGGCCGCGGCCGAACGAGGGGGCGCGGCCGCGGTCAGTGCGATCAACACGCTGCGCGCGCTGGCGATCGACGTGGAGTTGCGCCGGCCGATCCTCTCCCACCGCCTCGGAGGTCTGAGTGGGCCGGCGATCAAGCCGATCGGGCTCGCGTGCGTCTGGCAGATCCGAGAGCGCGTCCGCATCCCGATCATCGGGGTCGGAGGAATCGCGTCGGGCCGGGACGCCCTCGAATATCTCATGGCCGGGGCGAGCGCGGTGGAGATCGGCACCCAGATCGCCTTCGAAGGGATCGGGGCGTTCGGCCAGATCGGCCGGGAGCTCTCCGAGCTGCTCGAGAAGCTCGGGTTCGCCCGGGTGAGCGATGCCACCGGGGCCGCCCACCCCTCGACGCACTGAGGGTCGGGCGAGCTCGAGGAGGCGACGGCGCGCCCGACCGAGGGGATATATCGCGCTCCGGGTAGTCCGAGAGCGTGCGGACGATAGTCGCGGTAGAGGAGCGGGTCCAAGAGACGCCTTCGACCGTCACGCTTCGCTTTCCGTACACCTCGCCGGCGGAGCCGGGACAGTTCGTGATGGTCTGGATCCCGGGAGACGATGAACTGCCGATGTCGCTCTCCTACACCGAGGGCGCGTCCAAGGGGATCACGGTCAAAGCGCTGGGCACGACGAGCCGCAACGTCCAGCGGATCGAGGCGGGAACGCGCCTCGGCATCCGGGGACCGTATGGCAACCGATTCGATCTATCGCCGAAACGGATCCTGATCGTAGCCGGGGGGTCGGGAGCTGCGGTGCTCGCTCCGGGAGCCGAGCGGGCGATCGTGGGCGGCGCCGAGATCACGGTCGCTCTCGGGGCAACGACCGAGGCGGAGCTCTTGTTCCGGGAACGGTTCGCCTCGATGGGCGCGTCGGTCGAGACCTCGACCGACGATGGAAGTACGGGTACGCGGGGGTACGTGACGCTCGTCGTCGAGCGACTCCTCGCCACGCACGCGTTCGATGCGGTGTGGAGCTGCGGACCGGAGATCATGATGCACAAGGTGGCCCTCCTCGCCCAAGCGCGTGGGATCGCGTCGTACGGGTCGGTCGAGCGCCAGATGAAGTGCGCGCTCGGGATGTGCGACGCTTGCGCCCTCGGGCCGTTCCACGTCTGCGTAGACGGACCGGTCTTCCCCACCGAGGAGCTCCTCCAGCTTCCGGAGTTCGGCGCCTTCAAGCGCGACCCCGCCGGACGGCGTGTGCATCACTGAGGGGCTCCCCGAGAGGGCGCAACGGACGTCGCGCCGGGGCAGATTCCAGTCTTCGCCCACAGACCTTATGGGAGGGATTCCTTACACGCGGCCGAGGCATTTTGTGAAGGTTCTGGTGGTCAGTGGGGGCGTGATTTCGGGCCTCGGGAAGGGCATCACCACCTCTTCGCTCGGGCGCCTGTTGAAGGCCCGCGGGATCCCGGTCACGATCCTCAAGATCGACCCCTACCTCAATGTCGACGCGGGAACGATGAACCCGTACCAGCACGGCGAGGTGTTCGTGCTGGACGATGGGACGGAGGCCGATCTCGACCTCGGCAACTACGAACGATTCCTGGGGCAGAGCCTGTCGGGGACGCACAACCTGACCACGGGTAAGATCTACCGCTCGGTCATCGAGAAGGAGCGACGGGGCGACTACCTCGGCAACACCGTTCAGATCATCCCGCATGTCACCGGCGAGATCAAACGGACGATCCGGGAGGTCGCACAGTCGGCCGGTGCCGAGGTCGTCCTCGTCGAGGTCGGAGGAACCGTCGGCGATATCGAGTCGATGCCGTTCCTCGAAGCGCTGCGGGAGCTCTCCTACGAGCTCGGGGACGGCCACATGGTGTTCGTCCACACGACGCTCGTGCCCGTCGTGGGACCCGTCGGCGAGGCGAAGACCAAACCGACGCAGCACTCGGTCCGCGAGCTCCGCGCGATCGGGATCCGGCCGAACCTGATCGTGGCTCGCGGTCCGCTGCCTCTCTCGCCGGATATCAAGGCCAAGATCTCGCTGTTCTGCGACGTCCCTCCCGAGGCCGTGATCTCGGTGCCGGACATGTCGACCGTGTACGAGGTTCCCCTCGTGCTCGAGGCCCAGGGCGTCGGCCCTCTTCTCGAACGTCTTCTCGGTCTGCCCGAGCGCCGCCCGGACTACAGCGGCTGGAAGGAGTTCCTCGCGACGTACCGGCGCGCGCAAGGGTCCGTCGAGATCGCGGTGGTCGGGAAGTACACCGAGCTGCGCGACGCCTACCTCTCGCATTCGGAGGCATTCCACCATTGCCAGGGGCACCTCGGTTGCGACATCCGTCTGCAATGGTACGACGCCGAGGACATCGCGAAGAACCCGACGCTCCTCAGCCGCATCGAACGATCGGACGGATTGCTCGTGCCCGGCGGGTTCGGCGCGCGCGGGGTCGAAGGGAAGGTCCTCGCGATCGAGCTCGCCCGAGCCCGCCGGATCCCGTACCTCGGAGTCTGCTACGGGTTCCAGATGGCCGCGGTCGAATTCGCGCGCAACGTCCTCTCGCTTCCCGGCGCCAACACAACCGAGGTCGATGCCGAAACGCCCGACCCGGTCGTCTGCCTGCTCGAGCAACAGAAGGGACTCTCGGAGATGGGAGGCACGATGCGCCTGGGCACCCAGCGCGTAGTGTTGACTCCGGGATCGAAGATCGCGCAGTACTATGGGGCCACCGAGATCTGGGAGCGGCACCGACACCGCTACGAGATCAACCCGGCCTACCTCGACCGCTTCCAGGCGCACGGTCTGAACATCACCGGGCACGCGGTGGACGGCCGCGTGGAGTCCTTCGAACTCGCGGACCACCCGTTCTTCGTAGGGGTGCAGTTCCATCCGGAGTTCCTGTCTCGGCCCGAGGCACCGCACCCGCTCTACCTCGCCCTGGTCCGGGCCGCTCTGGCACGCAAGGAGGTGCCGACCCCTGCCGCCGCCCCGCCGATCGTCCCGTGAGCTGCGCGAACTGGACGGCACGTCCGTCCGGATCGCCGGCCATCTCGAGGAGTACCGCGCGCTCGGAGGCGTGGCGTTCGCCCTCGTACGGGACCGCTCGGGTACGACCCAGGTCACCCTGAAGAAGGGCCAGACCGACCCCGCCTGGTTCACCCTCCTGGGCGAGCTTCCTCGCGAATCGATCATCGAGGTCGAGGGGACGGTCCATCGATCGGAGCGCGCGAACCGGGGATTCGAGGTTCTCCCCGAGCGCGTGAAGGTCGTCTCCCGGGCGGAGGTTCCGCTCCCGCTCGGCGTTGTGGACAAGGTCCCGGCGGAGCTCGACACGCGACTCAACCACCGCGTCCTCGATCTGCGCAAACCCGCGGTGCGTGCGATCTTCGAGTTGCGGGCCGCCCTCCTCAACGGGTTCCGGCGCGCGTTCATCGGGCAGGGGTTCTCGGAGATCGAGACCCCGAAGCTCTTGCGCCAGGGTGCCGAAGGCGGCGCGACGCTCTTTGCGGTCCAGTACTTCGAGACGCGCGCCTTTCTCGCGCAGAGCCCTCAGCTGTACAAGCAGATGCTCATCGGGGCAGGGTTCGAACGGGTCTTCGAGATCGCGCCGGCCTTCCGGGCGGAACCCTCCGACACCGTGCGTCACATCACGGAGTTCACGAGCCTCGACGCCGAGATCGGCTACATCGACGGCCCCGAGGACGTTCGCGGTGCGCTCGAGGGCGTGCTCGCCGATGCGATCCGGAGCAGCCGAGAGGAGCTTCTCCGCACGGGCAACCCGCTCGCGGCCGGGCTGCCGGAGATCGTGGTGCCGTTCCCGCGCATCCCCTTCACGACCGCCGCGGCATGGCTCGACCGAACCGATCTCGATCACGACTTCGGCTCCGAAGAGGAGCGCGCGATCGGGGAGCTCGCGGTGGAGAGGTTCGGGAACCCGTTCTACTTCCTGACCGATTACCCGACCGCGGTCAAGGCCGGGACGTTCTACGCCGGTCGGCGGGATGACGACCCGGGGCTGACGGGCTACTTCGATCTCGACTACCAGGGCCTCGAGATCGCGAGCGGAGGCCCCCGCGAGCATCGCCTCGATCGTCTCGAAGCGCAGATCCGAGAGGCCGGACTCGATCCGGCAGCGTTCTCCGGCTATCTCGAGGCGTTCCGCTACGGAATGCCCCCGCACGGCGGATGGGGGCTGGGCATCGATCGCCTCGTCCAGGCGCTCGCACGCCTCCCGAACATACGGGAGGCGCGCTTATTTCCTCGCGACCGTTACCGGCTCGAACCGTGAGGGGAACCCATCGATGGTCGCAGCGAAGCGGACCCTGCCCGCGCCGACCGAGCTCCACGCTCGATGGCAGGCGGTCTTCGAGGAAGCGGGGCTGAGGGCCGACATCCTCGGGCTGGCCGACCGCTTCCCGGAGGAGCGTTCGCTCGAGATCCCCTTCCAGACGCTGGATCGGATCGATACGACCCTCGGGGACCTTTTGCTCGATCGACCCGAGGATGTGCTTCCGGCCGGGGTCCGAGGATTGCGCGAGCTCTTGCCACTCGACCGACCCGAGCTCTCGGGGTTGCGCCTTCGGATCACGGGACTTCCCGCTACGGCGCACCGGGTGATCCGCGACGTACGAGAGACCGACCTCGGTCGATTCCTCGCGCTCGACGGGATCGTACGCAAGGTCACCGAGGTCCGTCCCCAGGTCCGGGAGGCGGTCTTCGAGTGCGTCGCGTGCCGGACCGAGATCCACGAGATGCAGGAGGCGGACGCGATGCTCTTCCGCGAACCGCTCGAGTGCCCCGAGGCCCAGGGCGGGTGCGGGAAGCCCCAAGGACGGACGCGGTTCCGCTTCCTCGCCGACAAGTCCACGTACGTCGATTCCCAGCGGATCGAGGTCCAGGAGAACCCGGAGTCGCTGCGTCGGGGCGCCCACCCTCAGGGGATCCCCGTGCTCCTGACGGAAGACCTCGCCGGCCATGTCATCCCCGGGAACCGGATCGTCGCGAACGGGGTCCTGAAGGGCGTCCAGCGCACGAGCGGAGGCGGGCGGGGTGGCCTCGTCCGCAACACCGTCTCCGATCTCATGCTGATCGGCAACTCGGTCGAATCCAAGCAGCTCGAGTACGACGAGATCGAGATCACCGAGGAGGAGGAACGGCTCTTCCTCCAGTTCCAGGACGATCCGACGGTGATCGACAAGATCGTGCTCTCCCTCGCTCCCACGATCAAAGGGATGGAGGAGGAGAAGGAGGCGATCGCCCTCCAGCTCTTCGGAGGAGTGGCGAAGCGCCACCCGGACGGCATCCGGACCCGCGGTGACATGCACGTCCTCCTGGTGGGGGATCCCGGGACGGCGAAGAGCCAGCTACTGCGCTACATCGCCGAGGTCGCTCCGCGCGGGATCTACACGAGCGGGAAGGGGGCGACCGCGGCGGGCCTTACGGCCGCGGCCGTCAAGGACGACTTCGCCGGGGGGCGCTGGGTCCTCGAGGCGGGAATGCTGGTGCTCGCCGACGGAGGGATGGCGGTCGTGGACGAGCTCGATAAGATGACGAGCGAGGACCGCTCCGCGATGCACGAGGCGCTCGAGCAGCAGACCGTTTCCATCTCCAAGGCCGGGATCACCGCGACCCTGAACGCTCGCTGCCCCGTACTCGCGGCGGCGAACCCGAAATGGGGGCGCTTCGACGATCACCGGACCATCGCCGAGCAGATCGACCTGCCGGCGACGTTGCTCTCCCGGTTCGACGTGATCTACTCGATCAAGGACCGGCCCAACCAGGAGCGGGACCGGATCCTGGCGAGGGGGATCTTGGGTTCGCACCGGGATTCGGAGCTGCCCGAGATCCCCGACGCGACGGGCCGGACCCCGGGCACGCACGCGGCCCCATTCTCGGCGGAACTCCTCAAGAAGTACGTGGCCTACGCGCGCCGGAAGATCCGGCCGGCGCTGTCCGACGCGTCGCTGACCGTGCTCGAGGACTTCTACGTCACCGTCCGGCGGCAGGGCGAGGAGCCCGATGCCCCCGTCCCGATCACCGCGCGCCAGCTCGAGGCGCTGGTCCGCATGAGCGAGGCGTCAGCGCGGGCGCGTCTGTCGAACGTGGTGACGGTCGACGACGCCCAGCGGGCGACGCGCATCATGGACAGTTTCCTGCATCGCGTCTCGAGCTCGGACGGCAAACTCGACATCGACCTCGTCACCACCGGAACGAGCCGCAGCCAGCGGGAGCGCCAGGACGTTCTGCTCAAGATCATGCGCGATCTCCAGTCGAACGACCCCGGCCGGACCTTCACGATCGAGCAGTTGAAGGCGGCGGCCGAACCTCAGGGGATCCCCCAGGACCGGGTCGATCAGCTGGTCTCTTATCTCAAGAACTCCGGCGAGCTGTTCGAGCCGCGGCCCGGAGCGCTCCAGCTGGTCCGCTTCTAGGTCGAGCCGACGCCGACCGCGCCGCTCATAACCGTCGCCCCTGCTAGAGGGGGGAGGATCGACCATGGCCACGGCAGAAGGGATCGTCATGCGGGTCCACCGCGTGCGAGGGGAGGTCGTCGTCGCCGCCTGCGATTCCGAGCTCCTCGGCCGCGACTTGCCCATCGGCCCGGGGCACGCGACCACGGTCAGCTCGCAGTTCTACGGAGAACGCCCGGTATCACTCGAGGAGCTTCTCTGGGCGCTCGAGCACGCAACGAGCGCGAACCTGCTCGGACCCCGGGTCCTGCGGGCCGCGGAGGAGGCCGGGTATGTCGAGGTCGGCGGAACCGGCACGCTCGGCGGCGTTCGGCATGCGATGATCTTCAGCATGGTCCACTAGGGGAGCGCCGAGATGGATACGGGAGAGTTCTGCGCGGCCTGCGGCCGTACGGACGTCGAGCTCGTCGACGGGATCTGCGCGGAGTGCACGATGGACCGGACGGTCCTCGTGCGGGCCCCGCAGCGGTTCAACGTCGGGCTCTGCCCAACCTGCGGAGCGAGGCAGGTGGGATCGCATTGGGAGCGCTCGGGCTCTTCCTTGCTCCCGACGGGTGAGGACCTGACCCCGGCGCTGGAGGCCCACCCTGAGGTGGGGATCCGGACGGTCCGGTGGGAGGAGACCGGATCGAGCGCGCTCCTGCATCAGTACATCGGGCGAGTGAGCCTGCGCTTCCGCGGGATCGAGCGGGAGATCGCGGTCCCGCTCACCGTGAAGGTCGACCACCACACCTGCCCGGAGTGCTCCCGGAAGAGCGGCCACTTCTATACCGCGCAGCTCCAGTTGCGCGGGACGCTCGATGGACCCCGCGAGAAGGCCGGAGCGCTGCGCGCCCGACTGGATGCCCAGTGGGAGGAGCTGATGCACGAGGCCCGTGCCGACTGGCGCAAGGCGATCTCCTGGCGCGAGGCCCTGCCCGAGGGCTGGGACTACTACCTCGTGAACACCATGGCCGCCCGGTCCCTCGCCCGGCTCGCCCAGCGCCGCCTCGCGGCGGAGATGAAGGAGTCGGCGACCCTGTACGGCCGTAAGGATGGGCAGGATCTGTACCGGGTCACGATCTGCGTGCGCATCCCTCCCGCACGACGCGAGAGTGGAACCGCTCCGCCCTAGGCGCCGGCGCGAGGGCCGGGGACGGCCGGACCGCCGAGGTCGTGGAACCATATGCTTATGAAGCGACCGTCCTGTTCTCGAAGGCACGGGACGATACGCCATGGCGAAGAGTGGGATCCTCAGACGGCATCACGGGGCGGAAACATTGGAGGAAGGCAACTACCTCGATCTCGGAGCGATGGGCTTCGACGGGGAGGACTCTCCCCTCGGCTCCCGCGGCACCGTGCGGATGGCCGAGGTCATCCGCTACGAGGACGTCGGCACGTACGCGAGGCTCGCCTACCAGGGCGATATCGTGATCCTGGACTACACATCGATCGCCAACGATCAGGTAGCGATGCGCCGCATGAGCCTCGATCTCAAGAACGTCTCGAAGGACATCGGCGGTGATGTCGCGGGGATCGCCAAGAACCTGATCTGCATCACCCCGGCGGGCGTCCGGGTCGACCGGCAGAAGCTACGGCCCACCCTGTAGGTGGATGCGCCCGTGAAGGTGGGCCTCGAGCCCGGAGGGGTGCTCGCGGCGGACGCCGACGTTTCGATCGTGGGGGTACCCGAGGCCACGGGGAAGGACCCCTCGTTCCCTTCGCCGCTCGCGGCCGCCGACGCCGCCGTCGGAGGCGCGATCCAACGTGGCTGGGCATCGGGCGAGGTCCGCGGTCGGGTCCAAGAACTGACCGTGTTCCACCGGACCGAAGGGAGCGGACGCATCGCGATCCTCGGCCTCGGCCCGCGCGACCGACTCGACGCCGAACGAGTCCGCCGAGCCTCGGCGAGCGCCGTCAAAGGGGTTCGCGGCAAGGGTGTGCGCCGCGTCGCCTTCCATCTCGCCTCGTTCTCCGGCCGGTCCGTCAGTCCCGAGGCCGCGGTGCGGGCCCTGACCGATGGGATCGGGCTCGGGAGCTACGAATTCACGCGTTACAAAGCACCCAAGGAGCCGCCCCTAGAAGAGGCAGCAATCTGTCTTGGCCCGGAGCATCGCGCCCAGGCGCGCACGCTCGGGCGGGCCTTCGCGCAAGAACTCAGCCTCATCGAGACGGTCCGATGGACCCGGGAGATCGCGAACCTTCCGGCGAACGAAGCCCATCCCGCTCGGCTCGCCGCCGAAGCCGAGGACCTCGCGCGGGCGGAGCATCTCCAGGTCACCGTCTACGACGAAAAGGAGCTCGCCCGCCTCGGTTGCGGAGGCCACCTCGCGGTGGGAGGGGGATCCGCCCATCCGCCGCGGATGATCGTGCTCGAGTATGCCGGCGC
Organism: uncultured Thermoplasmata archaeon; assembly: GCA_963838955.1. Lineage (GTDB taxonomy): Archaea > Thermoplasmatota > Thermoplasmata > Lutacidiplasmatales > UBA184 > Lutacidiplasma. Next base: position 196,527 of record CAWISZ010000003.1, read on the forward strand.
CGGAGCGAAGGTTCCGACGATCGCGGTCGTCGGAAAGGGGATCACCTTCGACTCGGGAGGCATCTCGATCAAGCCGTCGCTCAAGATGGGCGACATGAAGTTCGACAAGAGCGGCGCGGTCGCGGTCCTCGGCATCCTCCGGGCCGCCGCCCAGCTCCGGGTGCGCCCTCGGGTGATCGGAGTGATGGCGTGCGCGGAGAACGTCCCGAGCGGGACGTCCTACCGACCGGGCGACGTGGTGAAAGCCTACGGAGGCTCGACCATCGAGATCGCGAACACCGACGCGGAGGGCCGCGTGGTCCTCGCCGACGCGCTCGCGTTCGTCGCCGATCAGTTCCACCCGGACGCCGTGGTGGACCTCGCGACCCTCACCGGGGCCCAGACGGTCGCTCTGGGGGACGATACGGCCGGGCTGCTTTCGAACGACGATCGACTCGCGACGCGGATCCTCGCGGCTTCCAAGGCGACGGGCGAACCGGTGTGGCGGATGCCGATCACGGATTACCACCGCGAACTCGTCAAGAGCGAGGTCGCCGACGTGCGCAACTCCATCGAGATCCCGCTCGCGGGGATGCTGACGGCCGGAGCGTTCCTCGAGCATTTTGTCGGAAAGGCTCCCTGGGCCCATCTCGACATCGCGGGAGCGGCCTACACGACCCTCGCGACGCGGCGGCTCCAACCGGCGTACCAAGGCGTCGGGGCCACCGCCTTCGGCGTGCGCCTCGTCACCCGGTTCCTGATCGACTACGCGCGGTAGGGGGCGATCGCCCTTCAGTTTTCGACGATCTGGACGCTCTCGCCGCCGTGGCGGGTCGCCCGGGTCGGATCTCGCAGAACAGCGGCGTGTGGTAGCCGCCGCCGGTGATCAGCGCCACCCCGACCGGGAGCGATTGGATCATCTCCGTCATCCCGGCGGTGAGCCCCTCGATGGATTGGCTGATCGCCCGCAGGTCGAGCGGGTTCGTGACTTGGAGGATGAGCTGGGTGTTGCACTGGCTCAGGACGTTCTTGTCGATGCGCGCGGCGCGCTGGGTGACGACGCACAGACCGAGTCCGAACTTGCGGCCCTCGCTTGCGATCGTCTTCAGGATCCGCGAGCATACTACCTGACCTTGCTGGGGGGCAAAGTTGTGGGCCTCCTCGATGACGAGGAAGAGCGGTGGGATCTTGCCCTTCTTGCGGTTCTCGAACAGGGTCGAGGAGATCCGGGCGGCGACCAGCTCTTGAACGTCGGGGGCGACCCCGCGCAGATTGATCAGCGTCGCCTCCCCCTTCTTCACGAGATCGCTCAGGCTCGTTCCCCGGGGTCCCAGGAGCTTCGTCTGCTCCACATAGAGCAGGCGCTCGTGGAGCGTCTCGGCGATCGCTCCCTCGCCGCTCTCCGCGGCGCGGGCGAGGTCGGCGACGGTGTACTCCGGGTTCGCGGTCGAGACGCGTTCGATCAGTTGCTTGAGCGGGGGGAGGAAGGTCTTGATGTTCGTCAGCCCCATGAAGACGAGCAGTTCGCGCGGCTCGAGATGGTGCAGCGAGAACGTCAGCGGCTTCGCCGACGGGTTGAGGGAAGCGTCGGGCGAGTACTCCTGGATCTGGCGGGAGAATCCTTGCGACTCGACCCCGAAGCGGTGGTGGGCGCCGTTCTTGTCGGCCGGAATCCGCAGCGACTTGTACTCCCCGTGGGGGTCGATAATGACGCAGGTGACCTTGTGGCGCAGGAGCTCCTCGATGAGGACGCCGAGGAGGTAGCTCTTCCCGCCTCCGGTCTTCGCGAGTACGCTGACGTGGCGCTGGACGAGCTGGTTGATGTCCAGCTCGACTCGGAGGTCGTGGTTGCGCAATAGGCCGATGTAGGCGCCGGAGTTGGTGTGGTGACTCAGGCCCAACACCTTCGCGATGAGGGGGTCCTCGGCACGGTAGACTCGAGCGCCAGGACGGAACGGGATCGTGGGGATCTTCACCAGGCCTTGGGGATCCCGGAACCCGACGATCCGCGCGATGCCGAGCAGGTTCTCGCGGATCGAGGCTTCCTCGGCGGAGACGAGGGTGCGCGCGCGTTCGATGTCCAGATCGCTCTTGCGCTGCAGATCATCGAGCTGGCAGAGCACGCTGCCGTGCAGATCGTCCTCGACACACAGGTAGTCGCCCCGCTCGACCGGATGGGTGAGACTGAGCTGGAAGCGCCCGAGCCCGACGTCCCCGAAGATCCGGCCGACCTCCTCCACGCCCCAATTCAGCGGGCCGTCCGATATTAGCCTGCCGCGACCGAGGAAGCAATCGGGCGTGCCTCCGCCTTCGAGCGGAGGGTCGCTGTCGGATTCACGGGAAGCCCTTATATCGGCCGCCTCGCTCGAACGATGCTCCGGTCCCCATCGGGAGCGCCGGTCGGAGGTGGTCGGTTGGCCGACGCCACGCAAGATCTCGAACGCAAGCGCATCGAATCCAATGAACGGGCGGACGAGCACCGGGCGGCGCGCGACCGGCTCAACGCCGAGGCCCGTCAGATCGCGGACGAGCGCGCCCGCCTCCTCGACGAGCTCCACGCGAAGAGCGCCGAAGCGCAGGACCACCGACGGCATCGGGACGAACTGAACGAACAGGTCCGGGAGGAGAAGGCCCTCCGCGAGGAGTGGAACCGAAAGCTCCAGGAGACCAGCGATCGGGTCCAGGAGCTCAAACGCTCCCGCCAGCCTCGCCCGGGAGCCGTCCCCGTCTGGCGGATGAAGAAGGAGCTCAAGGAGCTCGAGTTCCGTCACATGACGACGGCGCACACCACCGAGCAGGAGAAGCGCCTCATCGAGGAAATGAAGCGCCTCGAGCAGGCGATCCGGGAGCAGGACGAGCAGCTGCGCCGCGATCCCGAGGTCGATCAGGCGCTCCAGGCGATGAACGAGGCCCGGGTCGAGGCCGAGAAGCACCATGCGGCCGTCGGTCAGAACGCCGAGGCGGCCCAGAAAGCGCACGAAGCGATGATCTCCCTGTACGAGTCGGTCGACGAGCTCCGCCGGAAGGCCGACGAGGTGCAGACGCGGCTCATCGAGGTCAAGGCGCGCGCCGACGAGCTCCACCGCGCGCACATCACCGCGATCGAGGAGGTGCGCGACATCGAGAAGATGCTCTACGCGACCCGGGGCGGCCGCGCCCCCGCCGAATGGGGCGAAGAGGTCGAACCTCCGAAGGAGGAGGACTTCCTCGCTCGGCTCAAGAAGGGCGAGAAGGTCTCGACCGCCGACCTGCTCGAGCTGCAGAAGACTGGACGCGGGTAGTCGTCGCGCGCTCGGCGATCCGCCTAGAAGTTCATCCCGATCGGGGTCGATGCGGCCGGCGTGAGCCGAGAACCCCTCCCGCCCACGATCCGGGCCGAGTATCCGAACGCCGCCGCGGAGAGCCGGAGCCAAGCCATCGCTCCTCGCTGTCGTCGGAACAGCCGCCGAGGCCGGTAGTCCGACCACAACGATCCGTGCTTTTCCGTCAGCTGCTTGCGGCCGTAGCCGTTCCAGAAGGCCTGATAGAGGAAACGAATGACCGTCGTGCGCATCTGGTGGTAGACGATGGCGTCCGGTGCATACCGGATCGTCGCGCCCCGGCGGACGGCGCGCAGGTTCAGGTCGATGTCCTCCGCGGTGATGAACCTCGGATCGAACCCGCCGAGCTGTTCGAACAGGACGCGCCGGTACGCGAGGTTGCAGGACGGGTATGTCACGTCGCTCCCCTTCTGGTAGAGTTCGATCCGCTCGAGCGCACCGTACCGGACTCGGCCGATCGGCTCCGTGCGTCCGGCGACCACGTCCGCCTGGCGGAGCTCGCGGCGAAGGGCCGCGAGCCACGCCGGGTCCGGAACGCAGTCCCCATCGATGAAGGCGACGAACTCTCCGCGGGCGAATGCGACGCCCGCGTTCCGCCCGACCCCGCGCGAGCCGTAGCGCTGGAAGGCGAGCATCGAGCCCGGAACGCGTCGGGCGTACTCCTGGGCGATATCGAAACTTCGATCTCGACTCAGCGCGTCAACGAAGATGATTTCGAACGGCGACTCTTGTACGAGCAGGCCGTCGAACAGCCGCCGGAGGTTGGGTTCCTCGTTCCGGACGGTGATGACGATCGAGATCAGTGGACGAAAAGGTGCTTCACTTGCCAATGTCCATCACGACGACATCCTTGACGGCACGCATGCTCTTGAAGGGGAGCACGAGGCGGCCGGACGCGTCGCTCTGGAAGAGGCGGGGCTCGATGTCCTCGTTCGGCGTGATGAGGACGTGGGCGATGATGCCGGTGACCGTATCGACGACGAAGTTGTCGATCATTCCGAGGATCTGTCCGTCGTTCGTCATTACGGTTTTTCCCCGTAGCTCGGTGAGAAACTTGCGCATCGTGGCCCCAGGCGGCCATGTCGGGACACGCTATTTAACCGTTGGCTGGATGGGAAGCGTACCGCAACCGTACCCCGCGCGCCGGTCGGCGGCCGCAGAGCCGAAAACCCGGGAGAAAACGCCGGTGCGCCACCGGCGGCGGGTAACGCTTATATCGGCGACCTTGGTCGGAGCCGTTCCGCCCATGCCCCCCATCTTGGACAAACAGAATCCCGAGCTCTCCCACGCCGTGCGGGAGCTCCAAATCGCGGCCAAGGCCAACGATGCCGCGATCTGGGGGGCCGTGGCCCATCGCCTCGCGCGAGCGCGCCACCAGACGAACCCCGCCAACGTAGGACACCTCGAACGGCTCGTCCAGGGCGAGGAGGTCGTCGTTGTCCCGGGCAAACTGCTCGCCGATGGTTCGATCTCCAAGCCGATCACGGTCGCGGCGTTCCAGTGCTCCCCGGCGGCCCGCTCGAAGATCCAGGCGGCAGGCGGAACGGTGTTGACGATCCACGAGCTGATCAAGTCCAAGCCGGACGGGGCGGGGGTGCGGATTTTTGGCTGAAGCCCCAGCGGCCCTTCCCGCCGCGTCGCCGAAGGTGGTGGACGCCTCCGGTCTCGTCCTCGGTCGAGCCTCCAGCCTCATTGCGCAGCGCCTGCTGGCCGGCGAGCATATCGTCGTAGTGAATGCGGAGAAATGCGTGGTCACCGGACCGCGCGCGAGCGTGATCGCGCACTACACGGCGGCCCGAGCGCGTGGATCCGTGCGCTCTGGGCCCCATTTCCCGCGGTATCCCGACCGGATCTTCCGGCGCACGGTCCGCGGCATGCTGCCGCATCTGAAGACCCGGGGGAAGGAAGCCTACGACCGTCTCGAGGTCTTCATGGGAGTTCCACCCGAGTACCAGAGCCAGCCCCGCGAGACCCTCCACCTCGCGAAGGCGCCGGCCACCCTGCGCACTGCAATCACGCTCGGAGAGGTATCGAAGCTCTTGGGAGCGCGCGTATGAAGGCGCCGACCGTCGTGCTCACTACCGGGAAACGCAAGGAGGCGATCGCCCGCGCCTCGATCCGAAAGGGGTCGGGGCGCGTGCGCATCAACGACACCCCGCTCGAATTCGTCGAGCCCGAGCTCGTTCGCCTGAAGATCCAGGAACCGCTCCTCATGGTCGGGGACAAATGGAAGACCGTGGACATCTCCGTCCATGTGGAGGGCGGGGGTATCATGGGACAGGCCTCGGCCGCCCGCACGGCGGTCGCTCGCGGCCTCCTTGGCTGGATCAAGGACCCCGCGCTCGCCGAGATGTTCAAACGCTACGATCGCTCGTTGATCGTGAACGACCCGCGACGGAAGTTGCCAAAGCGCCCCGGCGGGCGTGGAGCCCGCAAGCGCCGGCAGAAGTCCTACCGTTGAGCGGTGGCGGGGAGAGAAGCCGAACATGACGATGATGATCCCGATCCGCTGCTTCACCTGCGGAACCGTCATCGGCCAGTTCTGGGACCCGTACCTCGACCGGACGGCGCGCGGCGAGAACGCCGGAGACGTCCTGGACGCGCTCGGCCTCGAGCGGTACTGCTGCCGACGGATGCTCCTCACCCACGTCGACCTGCTCGACGAGGTCGGCCCGTACGGCTGATCACCGGGACACGGCTCGGCGCCCTCCCCGCGTCCCCTTCGACCGGGCCGTCGAACACTACGACGCCCGTCGGAACTCTCCTCGGCAGGTGAGCGCCGAGCACGCCCCCCAATCGGTGGCGGCGGGGTCGGCGAGGTCCCGACGGGGTCCGTAGAGCCGAGCGGCCGGCCTACGCCTGCTTGTTGTCCTTCTTCGCGCCGCGCTCGAGGCCGGGCTTGCCCATCTTGGGGTTCGCACGGCGGGCGCGGCGGCGGAACAGGAACACCAGCAGCACGATGATGACCACCGCGACGGCCGCGATGATCGCGTACTCGATGTAGAGGCTGGTCGGGTTCTGGTTGATCGTGACCGGCGTCGACGTGAGGTTCGGGCCGTTGACGTAGTTGGCCGGGAACTCGTTCGATGCGGTCGCATTCGCGTAGAGGATCCAGTTACCTACCGGGCCGGGTGTCCAGGAGATCTGCGCCCGCACGGTCGCGTTGTACGGGAGGCTCGAGATCGTTCCGAAGGCCCAAGGAGTCGGGTTGACGATTCCCTTGGTGTAATTATAGAAGGCCACCGAGGTCGAGCCCGCGTTCACGATGAAGTTCTGCGAGCCGGTTCCGCTTGGGGCCATGAGGTAGAACGCGACCTGAACGTCGGTCGCCACGGCCTTGGTGCCCCCTCCGACCGTGACGTTCACCCAGATCGTATACGACGAACCGGCGTTCATCGATCCGGGCGCGTTCAGATTGTTGGCCGCCATGATCGGCCGCAGCGTAGTGTTCACGGAGACCGTCAGCGGCTGGGTGGTCCACGCTAGGTTGGAGTTGCGGTCGGTGGTGGTCAGGTTGATAGTGTACGGCGTGGATTGCGGGGTCAGCCAGTACGTCCACGCGCCGGGGTAGGCGTAGCCGGGGGCGTTCGCGGTCTGGTTGAACCATACCTGGATCGACTTGTTCCCGGTGTTGTTGATGTGCCAGGAGTACAGGACGATCGAGCCGTTGTTCGGGTCGGTGGAGTTCGCGGCGTTGAATCGGACCTGGGCCGTCCCGTTCGCTCCTTCGACGACCCCGCTACCGGGGACCGTCTGGCCCTTGGAGTTCTGGATCGCGAAGGCGGGTACCGGCTTTTGCTTGTCCACGACCAGGATGACGAGCTTCGCCGTCGCGGAGTGGCCCGCGCCGTCCCAGACGGTAAGGGTCATGTTGTACTGCCAGCCCAGGAACGGCACGGAGATAGTACCGACGAGCCCGTTCGTGAGGTACAGGCCGTTCCCGAGGAACGCGAGCGACCAGTTCGAGAGGAACCGGGCTCCCTGCGCTACCGAGAAGTTCGCGACGGTCTTGTAATCGTTCGCGGTGACCACGAACGAGGCGACCGATAGGACGCTCGGGATCGTGGGGTCCCCAACGTTGCCGGAGCTGCCCGACGCGTTGAACTGGATCGTGGTCGACCAGTTGAGGTAGAGGTACGTCGTGCCGAGCGAGGTCTGACGGATCTGAGTTCCGGTCGCATTGTACGATATGTTCGCCTTCGTCAGGCCGGCCGGGACGACCCAGACGTGGAAGGCGACCGTGCTCGTGAGGCCGCCCGAGTTGGTGACCGTAAGCTCGCCCGTGAGCGGGGTCGAGGTAGTGGGAGCGGTGTACGTGTGGGTCGTCGTCGAGCTCGTGGTCGATACGGGCGAGCCGCCGTCCCCGAAGTTCCACGCGAAGAGCGAGCCGTTAGTCCCCGCGGGATAGATGCTGTTCAATGCGCTGAACGTGACGCTCTGTCCCTCTCCGACCACGACGGTGTAGTTCCCCTTGCTCTGGTTGAGCACGTTGTCTTGCGAGAACGTGAAGCTCGAGACGGTCGCGTTGACCACGGCCGAAACCCCTCCGTACTTGACGATCGTGAGGGTCGCGGTGCCGGATCCCGACCCGCTCGACAGCGGCGTGAGCGAGAACGAGGTCCAGGTGCTGCCCTTCCCGGTTGCGCTCAACTGGGTGTTCGCCGGAGCCGTCGTTCCCGCCGCGAGCGAGTAGCCCTGCGGAAGGACGACGTTGTAGGCGAACGTTTGGGCGCGCGAGGGGTACCGGTAGTCGAACTGGAGCGTGTACTGGCTGTTGTTCGCCCGTAGGGAAGAGCTCAGCGCGTAGTTCTGGGCGTAGCTCAGGGTCAGTGTCGCGGTGCTCGTCGGGCCGCAGGAACCGGCGGTGCAGGTGAACGAGTAGGTGAAGGTGTTCGTGGCAGCCTCGTTGAAGACGGTACCATTGATCGTGGTCGCCGCCTGAACGGCGGGGAAGAACGGTCCCGCGGACTGGATCGCCGACGCGGCGGTTCCGAGCGACGATGCCGGGAAGTACACCGAGGAGTTGTAATCGAGCCCGAGCTGCGACCAGAGATCACCGACCGAGGCGTTCGCGAAGGTCGGGAGCACGGCGTTCGAGCTGAGCTGCGCGGTGGTGCTGACCGCGAGCGTCCCGTTGCCCGTCGTGCCCAACGGAAGGCCGGAGAAGTTCAGGACGGTGTTGTAGACGGCCGGTGGCGACATCGCCGTCACGGCCACGTTCTGATAGAAGATCGGCGAGTTCGCGGACACCGTGTGGGTATAGTACGAGGTGGAGTAGCCGACCGACGACAGGAACACGTCGAACGGCTGCGGCCCACTTACGAAGCCGGCGGGGTACGTCCCGAACGAGTAGAATCCGCCGGGGGAGGTCACGCCGGAGTAGATGTACCCGTTGTTCGGGTCGTAGACGGTGACGTTGCCTCCGTTCGGTACGTGTACCGCGGGGCTCGTTCCCGCGATGTTCTCGAACCCCGAGATGAGGTAGTTGTTGGCCGATATGTTGCGGAACTCGTGGGCCGCGCTGATCACGACCTGGGTGAAGTTGTAGTGCGTGGTCGGACCCGGAACGATCGTCTCAGCGACCCACGTCCCTTCGGGGGCCCGCACGCTGTACGACCCGTTCGAGCTCGTGGTGTTCGAGCTCAGGACGAAGGCGTTGTATGCCGGGTCCAGGATCTCCACGGTCGAGATGACCGTGCGGCCCGCGTACGTTACGGTCCCGTTGAGGGTCGAGGTGTAGGGAAGGATCGAGACCCCCGTGATCGTCACGGGCGTCGCGGTCCCGCCGTCTCCGAGGTTCGCGGCCGAGAAGTAGCTAAAGGCGGGGCTCGTGCTCTGCGGGACGGCCGCACAGGGGCTGCAACCCGAGAGCTTCAGGCCCGCCTGCGGGGCGACCCATACGCCCCACCAGCCCGGAGTGAGCCCCGGGGCGTTGGTGGTGCTCGAGAACGTGAACTGACCGCTCGAGCCTGTCGTGGTGGTCGTGTAGGTCTGGTTCGTGGCCTGGGAGATGACGCTGACCGCGACCCCGCCCGGAACCGGGTTCGGCGCACCCGTCGGCGGCTGTTCGACGTACCCGTACAGCGTGTACGTGGTCGTCGTAGTAGCCGGGGCGGCCCCGACCGGCACCATGGCGGCCAAGAGCACGACCAGAACCAATCCCACCAAGGCGACCTGCGGCACGGCTCGATGCAACGACTTCACGACTCCCGTTTCTAGCGCCCCCTATCGGAGGACTCGGCGGCGAACCTAGTCGCTCTACATATAGCTTGCCCAACAAAAGGTGCCGTTCGCCGCCGAGCGGCGCCGGTCGGGGGGTTTCCTATCGGTAGATCGCCTGGATCGGCTCTTCCTTGCGGCGCGTCGCCCGCTCGCGAAGGAGGTGGCGCGAGAACTCCTCGTAGAATCGCAGGCTCTCGGCATCGCAGGAGGGGTGCATGCGCCGCAGGGCGGCGTCGAACTGGGCCATCCCGACCTTCGTGGCCTTGACGTTCTCGCGGATCGCCTCGAGTCCCGCCTCGCGGCAGAGGGCGGCGAGATCGCTCCCGACGAACCCGTCCGTGCGCGCGGCCAGCTGATCGAGATCGACGTCGTGCGCGAGCGGCATCTTCCGGGTGTGCACCTTGAGGATCTCGAGGCGCCCGGCCCCATCCGGTGGACCGACGTAGAGCAGGTGATCGAACCGACCGGTGCGCAGAAGTGCCTCATCGATGATGTCCGGCCGGTTCGTCGCGGCGAGCACGAGCACCCGCTCCAGCGACTCCAGGCCGTCGATCGAGGTGAGGAGCTGGTTGACGATCCGCTCGGTGACGCCGCTGGAGCTCTGGAGGCCGCGCTTCGGCGCGATCGCGTCGATCTCGTCGATGAAGACGATCGAGGGTGAGGCCTGACGGGCCTTCTTGAAGATCATCCGGATCGCCTTCTCGCTCTCCCCGACCCACTTGCTCATCACTTCGGGCCCTTTCACGGAGATGAAGTTCGCCTGGCTCTCGGTGGCCGCGGCCTTGGCGAGCAGGGTCTTTCCGACCCCGGGGGGTCCGTAGAACAGGATCCCGCGTGACGGTTCGATCCCCATCTGCTCGAAGACCTGCGGATTCTTGAACGGAAGTTCGACCGATTCTTCGAGAATCCGCCGGACGCTCCCGAGCCCGCCGACCTCCTCCCATCGGGTGGATGGGATTTCGACCGTGACGTCGCGCAGGCTCGAGGGTTCGATCTGCTTGAGCGCCTCGCGGAAGTCCTTGTCGGTGACCTTCATCCGTTCGAGGAGCGAGAGGGGGATCGGCTGATCGAAATCGATCTCGGGAAGGTACCGGCGCAGGGCCCGCATCGCCGCCTCGCGGGCGAGCGCCGAGAGGTCCGCGCCGACGAACCCGTGCGAGAGAGCGGCGAGTTCGCGCAGGGTGCGCTCGCGCTCGCGTTCGGTCCCCTCGATGGGCATCCCGCGGGTGTGGATCTGGAGGATCTCGAGACGGCCGGCCTGGGTCGGGACCCCGATCTCGATCTCGCGATCGAACCGTCCCGGGCGCCGCAGCGCCGGATCGATCGCTTCCTCCCGATTGGTCGCTCCGATGACGATGACGTTCCCTCGCCCGGAGAGCCCGTCCATCAGCGTGAGAAGCTGGGCGACGACCCGACGCTCGACCTCGCCGACCACCTCGTCCCGTCGCGGCGCGATGGAGTCGAGCTCGTCGATGAAGATCACGCTCGGGGCGTTCTTCTCCGCCTCCTCGAATTTCTCCCGGAGCTCCTTCTCGCTCTCCCCGTAATACTTCGAGATGATCTCGGGGCCTTGGATCCCGATGAAGTGGGCCCCGGCCTCGTTCGCGACGGCCTTCGCGATCAGCGTCTTCCCGGTCCCCGGCGGCCCGTAGAGCAGCACGCCCTTCGGAGGGGTGATTGCGAGCCGGTCGAACAGTTCGGGGTGTTTGAGGGGAAGTTCGATCATCTCCCGGACTCGCCCAAGCTTCTCCTTGAGGCCTCCGATGTCCTCGTAGGAGATCCGGGGCGCGGCGACCTCGGTCTCGCTGACCGTCTCCTCCTTGATCGTGATCAGCGTCGAGGGCGCGACCTGGACGATTCCCTTCGGCTGCGTCGAGACGACCATGAACGGTAGCGAGCCCCCCATGAGGAAGACCCCGGGAATCACGAACACGTCCCCGCGAACGAACGGGCGCCGGGCGAGCGCTTTCTGCACGAAGGCGTCGAGTCCTGGTCCGAGGTCCATGCGGGAAGAACCCGCGTAGATCGGAGCGATGGTGATCGCGTCGGCGAGCGGACAGTCGATGCGGGTGACCTGGACCCGGTCCCCGATGCTCACGCCGGCGTTGCGGCGAACGACCGCCTCGACGCGGACGAGTGCTTTTCCCTCATCGTCGGCCGGTGCCCGGCTCACCACGGCGGGCGTGGTCTTGCGGCCTCGAATCTCGACGATATCCCCGATACCGACCTTCAGGCGCTGCCGCGTCTGGTTGTCGAGACGAGCGGCGCCGAGGCCGACGTCCTGCTGGGAGACCTCTGCAACGCGGAGGTGGGCACTTTCCCCCATCGGCGAAAACGTCCACGCTCGGGTCGCTCTAAATGGCTTCGGCCGACCGGCACCACTCCCCGAAGCAAGATATTAGGTCCCGCTCCCATCGTTGAGAGGCGATGGGAGCAGAGGCAGGTACGACCGCGGAGCTGCGCCGCCTGTTCGAGGCGGCCGGCTACCAGATCGAGGATCACTCCCAAGGCTGGATCTCCGTCCGGGCCCGAGACCGCCGGGCCTTCGTCGCCGCCGCCGCGCTCAGCTCGCCGGCGGAGTTCGAACCGTGGTATCCGCCCGATTCGATCCATCGTGTCCTGTACTACCCGGAAGAACCCGGCGAGGTCGCTCGAAGGCTCGCGGCGAATCGAGGCATCGAGGTGCTCGATCCCGGGACCCTCGGCCCGGCGCTCGGAGAGCTGTTGCTGGGGCCGGTCCTCGCGGTGCAGGACGGTCGGAATTCATCCGAGCACGCGGTCCTGATCGCTCCGGCCCTCCTGATCCCGGAAGGGGCGAGCACGGTCCGTCCGCGGATCGGCCGGGAGGAGGTCGAAGCCCTGGTCGGCGGAGTCGGGGTGCGCTATACCTTGCGGCTCGTTCCGTACTTTCTCGCACCGTACCGAGTGCGGGCCCCCTCCGCCCACGGTGGAGCGGGCCTGATCTCCGATCACGTGGTGGCCGTCAACGCCCTGGCTCGCCGCGCCGAAATATGGGAACCCCAGGAGCACGAGCTTGTCGAGGATCTTCCCGTTCCAACCCCCGCCTCCATCCGGAGATCACGGAAGCCCAGGCACTCGCCCTGGCGCTCCAGGCGATCCGACGTCACCACGCCGCGCACGTCGATCACACCGAACAGCACGGAGAGGCGATCATCATCGAGACCCGCCGTCTCCCTCCGGCGATCGGGGACATCCAGATCGGTCCCCAGGTCCTGATCTATGTCCCGTTCTGGTACGTCGAAGGGAACGACGGGCGGGTCGTGCTCGACGCCGTGACGGGTCGCCGAACGACCGAAGAGAGCCCTCCCTGAGGCGGCATCAGCCTCGCCGAGCGTCAAATACACAGCTCCCCTGCGCCGTCTCGTGATCTTGGAACAGCACCGAGTCGGCCCCTACCTCAACTTCACCTACCTGGTGGCGAGCGGGGAGGCCGGGGACGCGATCGTCATCGATCCCTCCTACAGCATCGAGCCGGTCCTCCGGTCGATCGACGCGCATCGGGTCCAGGTGCGGTACATTCTCAATACCCACAGCCACCCCGATCACATCGCGGGGAACGGGGAGGTGCGCGAACGCACGGGCGCGAAGGTGGTTGCTCACCGATCCGCGCCGATCGGGCAGGATCGATCCGTCGACGACGGCGACCACATCGAGGTCGGACGGATCCGCTTCGACGTGCTCCACACTCCGGGGCATACCGCGGACTCGGTCCTGTATCTGTTTGAGGGAAACGTCGCCACGGGAGACACCCTGTTCGTGGGCGAATGCGGTCGGACGGACCTGCCTGGAGGGAGCCCGTCGCAGATGTACGACAGCCTGCTCGGGCGCGTGATCCGATTGGACGACGCGCTCGTCGTGCTGCCCGGCCACGACTATGGACCCACTCCGACCTCCACCATCGGCCAGGAGAAGCGGGAGAACTACACGCTGAAGCCTCGGACCCGCGAAGAGTTCCTCCGATTCCTCCAGGAGTGAGGCACGACTCCATGGTACCACTGCCCTCGACCGAGAACCGCAAGCTCTGGGCGGTCGGGGCCCGACGGATCGAGGCCGCGACGACCGATGCGAACGCGATGATCCGGATCTTGCGCGCGCTCGCGCTCGAATCGGACGCGCTCGTGGCGCTGTTCGACGCGCGCGCGATCGCGGGTGAGCGCCACCTCCTCTCGGCGTGGGCGCACCTCGGCCGATCGCGGGAACACGGCGAGCCGCGCTTGCGCGACCGCGCAGCAGAGTTCGCGCTCTACGTTGCAGGAGAGGATCAGCTCGGTCGCGCGCTCGCGAAGGTCGGCGTGGCGGCGGACACCGAACGGTTCGTGCTCGTGGGCGAGCGTCCGCTCGAACCCGGCCCGCTGCTGGAGCGCTTCGGTCTCGTCTTCGACGCGGACGCCTACCCTGTTGGACCGACCGAGGCGGTGCTCGAACGGCTGGGGATCGGCGCGCTCGATCGCGTGGCGGTGGCGCCGAGCGCGTGGGAGGGCCTCGTCCTCGAACGGGTCGCGTTGGTGGACCTGAACGCGAGCACGGCGAGCGACTCTCCCGCCGGGCGCAAGCCGCCTCCCTCGAGCCCTCCGGCGAAGGGGCCCGTACGCGCTCCCTCGACGGCTGCCGGTCCGAAGGCAAAGCATTAACGACACGACCCCGTCCTCGGGACGCCCGCGCAAAGCCGTGCAGGTGTAATCTAGTGGTAGGATGTCAGCCTTCCAAGCTGACCGCCCGGGTTCGAAACGGCGGATCGCGATCGATCCGCGGCGAAGCTCCCGGCACCTGCATCTAGCGGCCCGAGCGCGGGCCCCGGGGTCTTGCGAGCATACGTTTATGCCGTCGGCATCGGATCCACGATGGCCGCGCTGAGGTAGCCTAGCCCGGGAAGGCGCCAGTCTTGAAAACTGGTGGCGATTCGCCTCGGGAGTTCAAATCTCCCCCTCAGCGCCCCTCCCGTTTCGCTACCCCCTCGCAACGGGTTATATCGCAAGCTCCCGTCGCCACCCTCGGATGTCGGAGACGAGCAGCAGCACCCCGCTCCTCGACCAGTACGAGGCCGTCAAGGCCCGGTACCCCGGCCATCTCGTCCTCTTTCGGGTCGGCGACTTCTACGAGACCTTCGGGGAGGACGCGAAGCTCCTCTCGCGCGAGGTCGACGTCGTGTTGACCGCACGGTCGGCGGACGCCCAAGGAAAGCGAACGCCGATGGCCGGCGTCCCCCAGCACGCGGTCGAGACGTATCTCGGACGGCTCGTCAAGAAAGGGTACAAGGTCGCGCTGTGCGATCAGGTCGAGGACGCGAAATTCGCGAAGGGTCTCGTGCGACGTGAGGTCACGCGCGTCGTGACCCCCGGGACGGTCGTCGAGGACGGACTCCTCGGCGGTCCGGACCACAACTTCCTGGCCGTGGTGCTCGAGCCGGACTCCGGACCCGGATCGTACGCGCTCGTGGACATCAGCACCGGAGAATGGCATCACGGGCCGGCGGATGGGCCGGGAGCCGACGGGCTTGCGACGGCCCTCGCGCCGTTCTCACCCCGCGAGATTCTCTACGCTCCTCCTCCCCACGCGGGCCGGCCGGCCGAAATCCCGTCGGTGTTCCGAAAGGAGTTCCCCGGCGCGCGGCTCGAGATTGCTCCGCCGCCCATGGACGTTGCGGAGCTCCCTCCGGGACTTCGCGGCGAAGACGAGCCCGGAGCATCCACGGGCGTTGCCGACCGCATCCTCGCTGCGTACGTACGCTCGACCCAACCGCGACTCTTGCCGTTCGTCAGTGTCGTCGACGGGGCTCGGGAACGACGCCGCCTCGTCCTGGACCCGAAGACGCTCCGTCACCTCGAGATCAGCCGGCCGATGAACCCAGACGATCCCCACGGAGCCACGCTCATCGCGGCGTGGGACGAGACCGTGACCGCCGCCGGCCGACGGACGCTGGGATTCTGGCTCCGTGCCCCCCTCGCCGACATCGACGCGATCGTCGCGCGCCAGGACGCGGTGGAGGCGCTCGGTCGCCGTGGGGCCGCGATCGAGGAGATCCGACAGGGCTTGGCCGGGATCCCCGATCTCGCCCGCATCGCCTCGCGTCTCGCGGGCCGGCGCGTGCGACCGCCCGAACTGGCCGGGCTGCGCGATGGACTCACTCGGGCCGCGGCCCTCGCCGGTTCCCTCCTCGAGGCTTCGGATCCTCCGCTCCTCGGAGCGGTCGTGCGGTCGATGGCCCCCCCGGCCCGCCTCCTCGAGCGCCTCCGCTCGGCGTTGCCGGACGAACCCCCCGCGACCGAGAGCGCCGGCGGGCTCTTCCGATCCGGCCACGCGCCCGAGATCGATCGGTGGATTGCCACCGAGCGCACGGCCACCGAGGAGATGGCGGACCTCGAAGCGAAGGAGCGGGAGGCGAGCGGAATCCGGACGCTCAAGATTGGGTACAACCAAGTGTTCGGGTACTACTTCGAGGTCTCCCGGTCCCATCTGGAGCGGGTTCCGGGCCACTTCCGACGGCGCCAAACCGTCGCCCAGGCCGAGCGGTTCACCTCGGAAACTCTCGAGGAGATCGAACGCCGCATCCTCGATGCCCGGGAGCATCTGCGTACCGAAGAGGCCGCTCTGTGGGAGCGATTCCTCCTGGAGATCGACGCCGATGTGCCCGCGATCCACCGGGTCGGGCGCGGCGTGGGAACACTCGACACTCTGCTCTCCTTCGCGCGCGTCGGCGAACGACGTCGTTGCGTCCGCCCTACGGTGGACCTTTCCTGGACCGTGACGATCCGGGGCGGGCGCCACCCGGTCCTCGACCGAATGCTCGGCGAGCGGTTCGTGCCCAACGACACCGAGCTCGACGCCGAGAGCGCTCGGCTGCTCGTGCTGACCGGTCCGAACATGTCCGGCAAATCGACGTACATGCGCCAGATCGGGCTCATCGTCGTGCTCGCTCAGGCCGGCTCGCTCGTGCCGGCGCAGTTCGCTCGGGTCGGGCTCGTGTCGGGCCTCTTCACCCGGATGGGATTCACCGACGAGATCGGCCGCGGGAAGTCGAGCTTCATGGTCGAGATGACCGAGGTCGCGGAGATCCTCCGGAACGCGGACGAACGATCGCTGGTCCTCCTCGATGAGGTCGGCCGCGGAACCAGCACGTTCGATGGTCTCGCCGTGGCGTGGGCAACGATACGGCATCTTCACGACGTCACCCGCTGTCGCGCCGTGATCGCGACCCACTACCACCAGCTCACCCAGCTCGTCGAAGGACTCTCCTCCGCCCGTCAGGCCCACCTCGCCGTCCAGGAACGCCCGGAGGGGATCGTCTTCCTGCACCACCTCGTGCCGGGCAGCACGGATCGCAGTTACGGCGTGCACGTTGCGCGGCTCGCCGGCCTGCCGAAGGACGTGATCGACGAGGCGGACCGCCTGCTCCGCCAGCTCGAGACGGAAGGAGTGGAGCTCCCGAGTCGCTCGCGCGGGAGCGCGGGCCGTCCGGGAAAGTACACCCAGGCGGTGCTCCTTTCCACCGAGGCTCCGGCCCGGGAATCTCCGGTCGTCCAGGAGCTCCGAGATCTCGACATCAACCACCTCACTCCGATGCAGGCCCTCGCCAAGCTCGCCGAGCTCCGACGCAAGGCGCTCGAGAGCGGACCCCCGGAGCGCGCGCCATGAGCTCACCCGCTCCGCGCCTTCCCATCCGCCGCCTCGACGCGGAGACCGTGCGTCGGATCGCGGCGGGTGAGGTGGTCGAGCGGCCGGCGTCCGTCGTGAAAGAGCTCGTCGAGAACGCCGTCGACGCTGGGGCCGCGGAGATCATCGTTCGACTCGAAGGAGGAGGTCTACGACGGATCGAGGTCGCCGACGATGGTGGAGGCATCCCCGCCGACGAACTCGAGCTCGCGGTCGAGCGGCACGCGACCAGTAAGCTCGGAACGAACGGCTCGATCGAAAGGATCCGCACCCTCGGGTTCCGCGGGGAGGCGCTCGCGGCGATCGCAGCCGTTTCGAAGTTTCGGATTCGCTCGCGGACCGCCGGGGCGACGGCGGCTTCCGGGATCACCGTGGCCGGAGGCGAGACCGTCGGACGCTTCGAATCTGGTCGGGCCGTCGGCACCACGGTCGAAGTGGAGGAGCTGTTCTTCAATACGCCGGCCCGCCGCAAGTTCTTGCACGCGCCCGCGGCCGAGCAAATGGAAGTCCTGCGGACGATCGACCATCTGTACCTCGCTCATCCTACGGTCGGCATCTGGATCGAGGTCGACGGACGCGAGGTGGGGGCCTATCCGGCCACTTCCGACCTGAGGGACGCGGCCGCGCGCGTGCTCGGGCCGGAGATCCTCCACCAATCGTTCCCCGTCGACGACGACCTCCCGGGGGGCGGGCGCGTCCGCGGAGTGCTCGGACGCCCCGCGACGGCGATCGGTCATTCCCGCGGGCTGTACCTCTCGGCGAACGGGCGGGCGATCCAGGCACGGACGATCACCCAGGCCGTTCGGGCCTCCTACCACGACTACCTCCCGAAGACCCGCTACCCCATCGGCGTCCTCCATCTCGAGCTCCCGCCCGAGCGTCTCGACGTCAACGTCCACCCGACCAAGCGGGAGATCCGATTCTCGCGCGAGACCGACATCGCCGATGCCGTCCGGCTCGCCGTCCGACGCGCCCTGATTGGCGCACCTCCGCTGGCGGAGCTGCCGGACGGACCGACATCGCCCCGGGCCCTACGCTTCCCGGTCGAGGGGTCGGGCGCCGATCTCTCCTGGCTCCCTCCGGCCCCGCGTCTGGACGCGATGCCTGCGACGGCTTCGTCGTCGCAGCGCCGGCTGGCCTCGCTCGAGCCCCCCCGCCGCCTCGCGGGATCGGCCGGAGGACGACCGCAGCTCACCCTTCTCGGGTGCGTAGGGGCGCTCTACTGGATTGCCGAGAGCGAGGACGGGCTCGTGCTGGTGGATCAGCACGCCGCGAGCGAGCGGGCGCTCTACGACGCGCTCCTCCGCGAGGGAAAGCTCGCGCGTCAGGAACTCGTCGAACCGGTGACCGTTCACCTCACGAGCACCCAGCGCGCCGCTCTTCTCGCGCACGCCGAGGCCGTGCACTCTGCCGGCTTCACGGTCGAGCCGTTCGGAGGCGATGCCCACCGGCTCCGTTCGGTGCCCTCGTGGAGGGGTGGACGCGCCCGGGCCGACGGGCTGGCCGCCTTGCTCGACGAGCTCGCCGCGGGCGCCCGGCCCACCATCCCCGACGGGGCGAGGGAACGTACGGCTGCCTCCATCGCGTGCCACTCGGCGATCCGTGCGGGAGACCCCGTCGCCCCGGCGGAGATGGCCCGGGTCCTCGATGCACTGTACGAGGGCGCCGAGGCGGTGTATTCGTGTCCCCACGGTCGCCCGGTCCTCCTCCAGATCCCCCGCTCGCGGCTGGACCGGTGGTTCCTGCGAAGCGGGCCATGAGCCCGGCGCGCCCCCTCTCCGAGCATGCGCTCGCAGCACCGGTGCAGCGCCACCTGGAAGAGCTCGGCTACCGCGTATGGATCGATCCGGACGGGCGCGACTACTTCGACGTGGTCGCAAGGCGGGAAGAGGAAGTCGGGCTCGTCGAGCTGAAGCTCGCGGACGGACCCCGCGTGTTCACCCAAGCCCTGCGTCGCCGCGCCTGGGGAGACTGGGTGGCGGTCGCCGTCGCGTCCGAACGCAGCGCCGAACGCTTGGTCCAGCTTCGGACCACGCCGCTCGCGCGCCGCGTGGGCATCTGGTTCGTCCAGGGCGATACGGTCGAGGTCCGGCGGGCGAGCCAACCGTGGTCGGGTCCGGGCGCCCCGTACGAGGAGGAGCGCCGGACCTTTCGTGCCGTCCTCGACCGGCTCGCGAGCGGGGAGATCCCCGCCGGCGTGGGATGGGGAGGTGTCGGAAGGATGGTGCGGCGCGCGTCGGGCGGACGAGGCTTTCAGGAGTACACGATCGAGGAGCTCACGCGGAACGATGGACCGGACGGCTGAGCATCGCTACGTTCACATCAGTCGGATCGCTTCGAGGTTGTACGGTACCCGACTCTCGAGATTGAAGCGCTTGTGCAGGCTCGAAGAGAGATCGAGCGATTTGGATTCCTCCCCGTGGTTGAGGATGATCCGCTGCGGCCGAGGATCCAGCGACGCAACGAAGTTCATCAGCTGCACTCGGTCGGAGTGGCCCGAGAATCCTTCGATCGTGGCGAGCTCGAGCCGCACCGCGACGCCGGACTGACGGGGGCCTTCCATGAACGTCGCCTCCGAAAGTCCGCGTTGCAGGCGTCGGCCGAACGTCCCATCGGCCTGGTATCCGACGAACAGGAGCCCGTTGTTCTCGTCGTGGGCCCAAGCGCGGAAGTACTCCATCACCGGCCCTCCGCTCATCATGCCCGAGGTCGCGAGCACGATGCACGGCTCCTTGGAATCGAGGATCCCCATCCGCATCGTGGAGGAATCCACGCGGTGGAAGATGTCGGAGAGGAACGGGTTGTCGCCCTGCTGGAAGATCTGGGTGCGCAACTGGCTGTTGAGGAACTCCGGGTACGCGGTGTGGATCGCCGTCGCCTCCCAGATCATCCCGTCGAGGTACACGGGGACCTGCGGGATCTTGCCCTCCCGCATCTTCTCCTCGAGGACGAGCATGACCTCCTGGGATCGGCCGACCGCGAACACCGGGACGATCAGGTGACCCTTCCGCGAGAGCACTTTGTTGACGAGGTGCGTGAAGTCCTCCGTCGCCTGCTGGCGCGTGGGCTGGACGTCCCGGAAGCCTCCGTACGTCGATTCGAGCACGAGCGTTTCGAGGCGCGGGAAGCGGTTCGTAGCGGGGTTGAACAGCCAGCTCCGTTCGAACTTGATGTCCCCGGAGTAGGCGAGGTTGTGGTCCCCGTCGCCCATGTGGAAGTGGCAGATCGACGAGCCGAGGATGTGTCCGGCGTTGTGCAGCGTGAGCCGCACATCGGAGGAGATGTCCGTGGTCTCCCCCCAACGGAGCGGGATCACCCGCTGAACGAGCTCGCGCACGTGGGAGGAATCGTAGAGGCCCTTGCGGGCCTCTTGATTGACGACCTTGATCGCATCGAGGAGCATCAGCGTCATCAGGTCCCGGGTCGGCGCCGTGCAGTAGATGGGCCCCTTGTACCCGTACTTCAGGAGCACCGGGACGAGCCCGACGTGGTCGAGGTGCGCGTGGGTGATCACGACCGCATCGAGGGAGTCGAGCGGGAGGAGCTCCGGGGCGCTGAAGTACGGGGTTCGGTCCGAGCCGGGATCGAGCCCGCAGTCGATCATGATCTTGGAATTCTGGCTCGAGAGCAGGTGCGCGCTCCGACCGACCTCGCGGTAGCCGCCGAGCGCGGTGGTCCGGACCCAGAGCTTCTCGGGAAGCCGGTCGCGCGCGATGCGCATCCCGACCTTCTTCAGGAAGGCCCGCCGCTCGTCAAAGACGTTTCTCAAGTGGATGCGGACCTCCTCGACCGTCTTCGAGGGGATCGGAGGCGTGCGGACGACGGTCGGGATCCAGCCGATCCTCCGCTTGAGATCGTTGAGCGTCGAGCCGCCCCGGCCGATCGCCGCCCCGGGGTTCGACGCCTCGATGCTGACCTCGCCGGTCTCGGGCTCGAAGAACAGCTGGGTAATCTCCGCCTCGGGCGGGATCGTCTCGCGGATCAGCTTCTCCGCCTCCTTCGGGTCGATCAGGCTCGCCGGGTCGCTCCGGACGAGGACGCGACGGTGGAGGCGCTGGGCGATCTGGCGGAGGAGATCCCCGCCCGAGAGGAAGGAATCGAGCTGCTTCGTGTACAGCACGATGTGCGGGCCTTCCAGCTCGATGTCAGTGACGACCACCGATTCGGGTAGCACCTCTCGCAGTGCCTCTTTCGTTTGCTCTATGAGCGAGTCGAAACTCATCTACTTCGGAAGGGGTTGGAGAGAAGGGGTTGGGCCGCGATCCAGCCGCCGCGTAGGTTACGCGAGGACCGGAGGCAACGGGATCTTCAACGCCTTGAGGCGTTTATTGATTTCGTCGTCGGAGAATTCGTGGTATTCCTTGCTCGTGATCGAGTGAACGAGGTAGCCGTCCCCGCTTGCGCTGTCGCGCTTCATCGCGACCGTTAGCCCCCGCAGCGCCACGTCGACGCCGTCGGAGACCGAGAGCTCGCGGGTGTACGCCTCCTCGAAGACCCCGTAGGCGAAGGTCGAGCCGCTGCCGACCGATACGTACCGGTCTTCGATCGAACCCCCGGCGGGGTCGACGGAGAACACGTGACCGCCCTTCGCGTCGATGCCGCCCAGAATCAACCAGGCGTAGAACGGAAACATCCGGTTCCCCGAGAGGATGTTGGCGAGGAGCGTCGCCGCGCCCTCGGCGCTGAGCTGGCCGTTGCGTCGCAGGCGGTAGAGCGAGACCTCGGCCCTGAGGTAACGCGTGAGGGTCTGGGCGTCGCCGACCAGGCCCGCGATCGTGAGGCCAATGTTTTGATCGATCTTGAACAGCTTCTGGGTCTGCTTGTTCGCGATCATGGTGCCGGCGGTCGCGCGGCGTTCCGTTGCGAGGACGACCCCATCCTTGCAGACGAGCCCGATCGTGGTCGTGCCCTTGAGCAGGCGGTCCTCATCCATCGCACTGACCCTGTTCTGCATCGATCGACCTCCCACCGAGTGGGGAATGCGACCGGGGGACCGGGGGTCGGTATATAACCGCTCGCGAACGAATTACGCTCGCACCACCGACGGAAGCGCACGTGTGTCCTCGCGGCTCGCACGCGTACGGGTTTCTCGGAACGAGACGGCATCGGAGGGTGGGAAGCATTAATCTCCGGGACTGCTCGGGGGCACCGAAGATTCATGCGACGTCACGAGGTACTCGTAGTCGGGGCAGGACTCGCCGGACAGCGCGCGGCGCTCGCCGCGGTCGAGGCCGGGCGCGATGTCGCCGTCGTCTCCAAGCTCCACCCGCTCCGCTCGCATTCCGGTGCGGCCCAGGGTGGGATCAACGCGGCTGTCGGGAAGGAGGACTCGGTCGACACCCACATCTACGACACCGTGAAGGGCTCGGACTATCTCGGGGATCAGGACGCGATCGAGTTCTTCTGCCGCGAGGCCGGCCCGACCGTCGTCGAGATGGAACATTACGGCACGATCTTCAGCCGGTCGGAGGACGGATCACTCGCTCGGCGACCGTTCGGGGGTCAGGGATTCCCACGCACGATCTACGCTGCGGATCGGACCGGCCTCGCGCTGTTGCAGGCGCTGTGGGAGCGTCTCGGCACGGAGCACTTCACACTCTACCAGGAATGGGACCTCACGAGCATCGTTGTCCGGGAGGGACGGGTCCAAGGGATCGTCGCGTTCGACCGACGCACCGGGCGCTTCGAGGGGATCGCTGCGAAGAGCGTGGTCGTTGCGACCGGACCGGCCGGACGAATCTACGGGCGGACCACCAACGCCCATACCTGCACGGGGGACGGGGTCGCCGCGGCGTACACCGCCGGAGCGTCGCTGAAGGACCTTGAGTTCGTCCAGTTCCACCCGACCGCCCTGCTCGAGTCGGGGATCCTCATCACGGAGGGTGCTCGAGGCGAGGGCGGGATCCTGAAGAACGTTCTCGGGGAGCGGTTCATGGCGAAGTATGCGCCCCACGTACTCGACCTCGCCTCCCGGGACGTGGTCTCGCGAGCGATTGTGACCGAGGTGCGCGAGGGTCGAGGGTTCCCGGGGAATTTCGTCCACCTCGAGTTGATGCACCTGGGCAAGGAGCGCATCGAGACGCGTCTGCAGGAGATCTGCGATTTCTGCCGAAACTTCGCCGGCGTCGATCCCGTGGTCGATCCGATCCCCGTGTACCCGGCTCAGCACTACATGATGGGCGGGGTAGGGACGAACATCCGGGGCGAGACGAACATCGCGGGGCTCTACGCCGCGGGAGAGGCCGCCTGTGTATCGATCCACGGCGCGAACCGCCTCGGGGGAAACTCCCTGCTCGAAACGCTCGTCTTCGGCAAGCAAGCGGGCCTTGCGGCCGCGGCGCATGCCGAAAGCGCGGGCGCGACGGAGCTCCTCGACTCGGACGTTGCCGATGCCGAAGCGCCCGTCCGGCGCATGATGTCCCGTACCGATGGGGAGGATCCGCAAGCAATCCGGACGGCGATGCAGGAGACGATGGACCGGTACGTCGGGATCTATCGGAACGAAGCGGACCTTCTCGAGGGACTGCGTCAGATCCGCGCCATCCAAAAGCGATACGAGCAGGTGCGGGTCGTCGACCGCTCGAACGTGTTCAATCTAAACCTCACCGACGCGCTAGAAACCGGCCACATGCTCGAGCTGGCGGAAGTGATCATCGTCGGAGCGTTCGCACGAACCGAGAGCCGGGGGGCGCACTCGCGAGTCGATTTCCCGTCGCGGGACGACGCCCATTGGATGCGGCATACGTTGGCGCGGAAGACCGCGGAGGGACCGAACCTCACCTATGCACCGGTCGCTTACACGCGATGGGAAGCGAAGGAGCGTGTGTACTGATGGAGGGCAAGGTGGTGAAGGCGCAGATTGACGTCTTCCGTCACGATCCCGCGACCGGCGGCACGCCGCGTTACCAGCGCTTCACCCTTGACCTTCCGCCCCACACACCGGTGCTGACCGCGCTCTTGCGGATCCGCGCCGAACAGGATCCGTCGCTGACGCTCCGATACTCCTGCCGCAGCGCGATCTGCGGCTCGTGCGCCATGCAGATCAACTCGAAGAGCCGGCTCGCCTGTCAGACCCCGATCGGCCCAGAGATCGCCGAGCACGGGCGAATCGTCGTCGAGCCGATGCGCAACCAGGGGGTCGTTCGCGACCTGGTCGTGGACCAGACGTCCTTCTGGGAGGCGTACGATCGGATGCGGCCCTACCTCATCACGGATCCGCTGCACCCGATGCCCGAGGGTAGGGAGACCTCGATGACCCCGGCCCAGGTCGACCAGTTCCACGAAACACCGCGGTGCATCGCCTGCGCGGCATGTTACTCGGCGTGCCCAGCGGTCGAGGCCGATGCGGCGTTCCCGGGCCCGATGGCCCTCGCCAAGCTCTACCGGTTCGTCGTCGACCCGCGCGACCAAGCTCGCCAGGACCGACTCCTACGAATCCAGACCGAGGGACTGTGGTTGTGCCTGCGCTGTCACTTGTGCACCGAGGCCTGCCCCAAGGACGTACGACCTTCCGAGCGCATCCGCGACCTGAAGGAGATGGCGATCGCCGCCCAAGGAGGCACCGAACGAGGATCGCGTCATGCGATCGGCTTCAAGCAGAACATCCGGGAGCGCGGTCAGCTCCATGAGATGAAGCTGGTCCTCCAGACCGACGGGCTCCTGGGAATGATCGGACAGGCCGGACAGGGTACAAGATCTGGCGGAAAAAGCCGGAGATCGCGAAGAAACCGCGGCGCATCGAAGGGATCGAGGAGGTCGAGCAGATCTACGAGGAGCTCGATCCGAAACCGAAGGGGGACCGATGAAGATCGCGTACTACCCCGGCTGCGTTGCCCAGGAGTCCGGCCGCGAGCTCGACCTGGCCACCCGCTGGGTCTGCCGAGAGCTCGGCATCGAGCTCGTCGAGTTCCCTACGTTCTCCTGCTGCGGCTCCGGGTTCATGGACGAGGCGAACATGACCCTCAACGTGGCGCTCAACGCCCGCAACCTCGCCATCGCCGAGCGCGCGGGGCTCGACCTTCTCACCGTCTGCTCGACCTGCCAGGGCATGCTCTCGCTCGCGAAGGTCAAGATGACCGACCCGGCGATGCGGGCCCGGATCGACCCGGTCCTCGCGAAGCTCCAGATCGCCTACGCGGGAAAGGTCCGGGTCAAGCACCTGCTCGAAGTCCTCGTTCACGACATCGGCATCGAGGCGATCCGCGCGAAGGTGCGCCGGCCGCTCGCGGGGTTGAACGTCGGCGCGTTCTACGGATGCCACTTGCTGCGGCCCGCACTCGAGCTCGGCTCGGAGAGCCCGGAGGAGCCGCACTCCTTCGAGGACCTTCTGGCCGCGATCGGCGCGACCCCGGTCATGTACCGCGGCCGGGTGATGTGCTGCGGGTTCCCGATCCTGTTCGTAAAGCCCGAGACCGCGAACCGCATTGCGGCCCATCAGATCGCCGACGCGCGCAACCATGGGGCGCATGCGATGGCGACGCCGTGCCCGCTCTGCCACATTTCGCTCGATTCCTTCCAGAACAAAGCGTCGGCCGCCGCGGGCCAGAAGCTGGACATGCCGGTCTTCCATCTCCCTCAGCTCGTGGGGCTCGCCCTGGGCGCCTCGCCGGAGGAGCTCGGCCTTCCGCGTCACCTCGTTCCGGTCGAGTCCGCACTGGCCCGGATCGGGACCGGCCCGTAGGGCCGGGGGAACCCTACCCACCTAGTCGGCTCGTCCCTCGCTCGTATCCCCGGCCGCGGGCTCGCGGACGACGACCAGGTGGAGCCGGTCGCACATCGAGCGGAAGTACTGTGGTCCCTGACGGCCGTACTCCATGCGGAGGTAGTCCTGGAGGGCCGCTTCGGGCAGCTTCGGGTCGATCGCCGGAGTGAACATGCACGGGAAGACGACGAAGCGCCGGCCTTCGACATCGATCCGGTCGCTCTCGGCGGCGCCGCAGAACGGGCAGGTCAGCACGCCCCAGATACCCGGCGGCCCCCCTTAGCGTTCGTCGCTACGCCCGTGGGGGCGTTGCACTGGTTTGTATATACTCCAACCACGGGTACTCGCGTCATCCGATGGCCGATTCCCGGACTCCGCCTCCCCGCGAAGATGCACCCGCCGCCGTAGATCCCCGTTGGCAGGTCCCTCAGATCTCGGTCGTGATCGGCGCCGTCGAGAGGGATAGGTTCGTCCACTCGGCCGTGGAGTCGGTGCTCGCCCAGACCCTCCCCCGACATCAGTACGAGATCCTCGTCACACGAGATTTCGCTTCGAGCCCGGTCGAGGGGTACCTTCGGGCGAACGGCGTCCAGAGCCTCTGGGATCCGGACCGTTCGCAGGGCCGCGTGGTCCGGGCGGCGCGCGCCGCCCGGGCGCCCCTCATCGCGTATCTGGACGACGACGACCTGTTCGAGCCGGAACGGCTCGCCGAGGCGCTGGCCGTGTTCCGGGCCCATCCGGAGGTCTCGTTCTACCGCAACCGGGTCTCGGTGGTCAACGAAGCCGGAGACCCTACGGATCCGGGTGAGTGGGACCGGCTGTATCTCGGCTCGAGCCTCGACCGCACCGGTGCGCTCCTCATCGAAGCCGGTTCCAAACGCGCTCGATGGACGGAGGCGCTCGAGTCGTACCCCGAGTTCAACCTCAGCTCTATGATCCTTCGTCGAGAGATGGTCGACGGGGGCGCCGGGACCCGACTGCAGCAGATGGCGGCCCGCATCGATCTCGGACACTTCGTAGAGGCCTACCTCGCGCCGGGGGCGATCTACCTGGACGACCGTCGGCTCACGCGCTATCGTCTCCATCGTACGAACAGCAGCCGCATCCGCGTGCGCCCGGGGCAGCGCGTGCCCCGCGGCTGGGAGGATCTCGGGCGACTCGAGCGCCGGGCCGTGGAGCAACGCGAGGCGCGCGTGGCCCGCTGGATCCGGCAGAAGCGGATCCAGGCCGGGCTCGGATTCCACGTCGACCGCCTCACGCGTGCCGTCCACGACGGCGCTCCCACTTCCGCCGTGTCGCCGTACACCCGCGAGTACCTCCGCTTCGCCCTGAGGAACCCCTCGGCGCTCGTGAACCCGTGGTCGTGGCGACCGTTCGCGTACTCGATCGTGCAGGTCGCGGTACCGACGCTCACCCGAACGCGCCGTGCCGACGTCGCCTTGCGGCGCGACATTCTGGCCAACTATCCGCAAGGCTCCTGGTCCGAACTGAAATCGACGGTGCGCGGGCACTGACGCGGGGGCGTCACTCCCA
Organism: uncultured Thermoplasmata archaeon; assembly: GCA_963838955.1. GTDB lineage: Archaea > Thermoplasmatota > Thermoplasmata > Lutacidiplasmatales > UBA184 > Lutacidiplasma. The sequence goes on from CAWISZ010000003.1 coordinate 223,953, forward strand.
TTCGATCGTGGCGGGTGGCTTGTCGGTGACATCGTAGAGCACCCGCACGACCTCTCCGGAAAGCTCGCGCGTGATCCGTTCGGCGATCGTCTTCAGAACGGAGGGAGGGGGCGATGCGGCCGTCGCCGTCATCGCATCGCTCGATTCGACGATCCGGACGCTGACCGCTTCGCCGTGGACCCGGTTATCGCCCATCACCCCGACGGTACGCGTCGGAAGGAGGACCGCGAAGTACTGCCAAGGACGCGGCATCGTGCCCGCCCGGAACGCCCGTTCGACCTCTTCCTCGACAATGCGATTCGCCACGCGGGCGCGGCGCACCCGCTCGCGCGTCACGAGGCCGTTGACCCGGACGGCAAGGCCCGGGCCGGGGAATGGCTGACGATCCGGTTCGGCGATCCCGAGCGCGCGGGCCAGGGCGCGGACCTCGTCCTTGTACAGATCGCGCAGAGGTTCGATCAGTTGGAGCCGGCTGTCGGAAGGAACCCCGCCGACGTTGTGGTGCGTCTTGATCGTGTCCCGAAGCGAGCCGCCGCTCTCGATCCAGTCCGGCGCGATGGTCCCCTGTACCAGTCGGTCCGTGCCGAAGCGCTCGGCCTCGATCTCGAACAGTCGGATGAACGTCGCACCGATCCGGCGCCGCTTCTCCTCGGGATCGACGATCCCATCGAGCGCCTCGAAGAATCGGGCCGAGGAGTCGAGGACCTCGTAGCGCAGTGCGCTCGCCTCGAAGAGCGCGCGGACCCGGGCCACCTCGCCGTCCCGCAAGAGCCCCGTGTCGACGAAGATCGCCCGCGCCCGGTCGCCCACCGCTCGCTGGGCGAGGATCGCCGCGGCGGTGCTATCGATGCCGCCGGAAGCGGCGATGATGGCGCGACCGGGGATCTCCGAGCGGAGCCGGGCAAGCGCTTCTTCGATGAACCGTGCGAGGTCGGTCACGCCCGGTCTCCCGGGCCCGCCGGCGGTTCTTCCCGCCACTTCGCCCGGTACTTCTGGAGCTTCTCTTCGAGGGCCGGATACTTCAGGGCCAGGATCTGCGTAGCGAGCAGAGCGGCGTTCTCGGTCGCGTCCAGCCCGACGGCGGCAACGGGGACACCGGGGGGCATCTGGACGACCGAGAGCAGGCTGTCGAGGCCGAGCCCCCGATGGAGCGGCACGCCGATGACCGGTTTGAGCGTGCGCGCCGCCACCGCGCCGGGTAGCGCGGCGGAAAGCCCCGCCATCGCGATGAACACCTCCGTCGCGGGATCCGCGGTCAACCGGTCGACCTTCCCCGGGTTGCGGTGGGCCGAGGCTACGTGCACGTCGCAGGTGACGCCGAACTCGACCAGGCGGGAGCGGACCTTCTCCGCGAGTTCGAGATCGGACGAGCTCCCCACGAGCACCGCGACCTTCACACCACCAAGGAGGATTCGCGGGAGAAAAGGCTTCGGGACGCCCGTCACCATACTCTCATAGCACAGAGGCCATCCGCTCCCCGATGACCACCCACCGGCTCCACGGGGGCGGCCGATTCCGGGCCTGGCTCGGGGTCCGGCTGGGGGGCGATCAGGAACTCGGCGACCGGGCGCTTCGGCGCATCCTGCACTGTTCCGGCGCGGCGATCCTGATCTACTATCTCTTCCCACCGAACCTCCTCCTCATCGTCCCCAATTTCGTCATCCCCCTGCTCGCCCTGTCGGCGATCTTCATCCTCGAGGCGCTGCGGCTCCATGGCACGATCGAGATCCCTACGATCCGGCCGTACGAGCAGCACCGGCTCGCGAGCTACGCCTACTTCGCCATCGCGCTCGTGCTCGCAATCCTCCTGTTCCCCCCGCCGATCGCCGCGGCCGTGGTCCTGGGCACGTCCCTGATCGATCCGCTGATCGGCGAGCTCCGCCGACCGAATCCGTACCGCGCCGCCTATCCCTGGATCCCGTTCGCACTGTACGTCGGACTCGCGTACGTCGCGTTCATCGGGTTCGGGGCCTGGGCGCCGTTGCCGGCGCTCTCCCTGGCGGCGCTCGCGGCCCTGCTCGCGCTCCTCGTGGAGCGGCCCAAGTGGATCCTGGTCGACGACGATCTCGCGATGACGCTGGTCCCGGCGCTCGTCGTGTACGCGATCGTGTGGATCGCCCCGGGATTCGTGCGCTGAGCCCGAGGCCCATCGACTAGGCGCTGCGGGCCCCGCGACGGGCGGCTTCGAGCGCGGCTTCGAGCGGTGCCCCGGGTTCACCGACCGCGGTCGCGGCCGAACGGTTCCCTCCGCCCTTCCCCTCAAAGGAAGGTAGCGCGAGACGTAGAAGCGCGTCCGCCGCGACGGTCGGGTCCGAAGAGCCGACGAAGAGTGTGCCCCGGTCCTCGCGCTCCGACGCGAGGAGCGCTACGCGGCCGGGAAGGCGGGTGAGCAGGCGCGAGAGCTCCATTAATTCGTTTCGATCGAGATCGATCCGAGCATGGACGATCGTCCGGTTGCCGGCGGTCTCCGAGTTGCCGGGATCCGTCGAGAGCCGGTCGGCGACGGCGCGCAGGTCGTCGCCGCGTCGCCCCTTCTCGGCGCGGCGTGACGCTTCGACCTCCGAAAGCAGTCGATCGATCCCGTCGGGGATTTTCTCGAGCGGAACATGGAGACGGCGCGCCGCTTCCCGCAGCACCTCCTCGTGCTCGTCGCGAATGTCGAGCGCTCGTTCGCCGCTTGCGTACGTCAGCCGCACGATCCCATCCTGGATCCGCTCGACACCGAGGAGCGCGATCGCACCCACTTCACTCGTGTGCGTGCAGTGGGTACCCCCGCAGGCCTCGACGTCAAAGTCGCCGATCTCCACGATCCGCAGTTCCTTGCCGGGCACCGCGCCTCCCTGGTAGAGCGTGAAACCGAATCGCCGCTCGGCCTCGTTGCGCGATTCGAAGTAGCTCTTCACCGGGCGATCCTCGCGCACGATCTCGTTCACCCGACGCTCGACGCGGCGCAGTTCGTCCCGAGAGAGGGGCCGGTAGTGGGTGATGTCGATCCGGGCCGCCTCGGTCCCTTTGTACGCACCGGCCTGCCAGACGTGGGGGCCCAGCGTTTCGCGCAGGGCTCCGTTGAGGAGGTGCGTCGCGGTGTGGTGCTGCATCAGCTGGACGCGACGCGCGCGATCGATCTTCCCGTGGACGCGGTCGCCGGCATGGAAGGGCGAGGGCGCGTCGAGACGGTGGAGCACCCACGGACCCTTGCGGTGGACGTCGGTGACCGCGAGATCGCCGAGGTGGCCGGTGTCGTGGATCTGGCCTCCCCCCGTCGGATAGAAGTACGTCCGATCGAGCACCACGAACGGTCCCTCGGTCCATCGCACGTGAGCGTCGAAGGCGAGCGTGTACGGATCGAGGCAGTAGAGCACTTCGGTCGGGGCCACCGTAGCGGGCACCTCGGGGAGGCTCTCCGACTGTTCGACGTAATCGCCGGTCGGGGTTTCCTGTTCGTGCCGCGTGGCGACCTTCGAATAGAAGTCGTCGGGAACCTTCGGGGGATTCGAGAGGAGGGTGACGGCCACCTCCGGCGGAACCCCGAGGGAGTCGTACCATTCCACGAGATTCTCCTCGGTGACGTGACCGCCGGAGGCGGCCAGCCTCTCTTCCTGCCGCTGGAGGATCGGACGCGCCCGTTCGAGCGCCTCCGAGTACCGTTCGATCTCGGCCGTGAGGATCCGATCGCGGTCGTCCCGGTGGGCGCCGATCTCCGGATACTCCCGGGCGATCTCCCGCGCCACGCGTTCGATGACCGAGACAAGGTCGGGCGCCTCGGGCACCTTCGCCAACAGCCGCAGCGCGCGCCGGATCAGGAGCCGGGCGAAGTATCCCTCCTTCGAGTTGGAAGGCACGATGCCGTCCGTCAGCATGAACGAGAGCGCGCGGGCGTGATCGATGACGATCGCGGCATCCCGGGGCGCGAGGGTCTGGCGGAGCTCCTCGTAGGGTGCTCCCATCACCGGCTCGTACGCGGTCTTCGTGCCGTGGCTCATCCAGACGAACCGCTCGAGCCCGTAGCCCGTATCGACCACCGTCAGCGGCATCGGCCGGATGCCGGCTCCATCGCGGACGTACTCCATGAAAACCAGGGTTCCCAGCTCGAGACCGGCGAGGCCGACGCTCAGCGAGGGGCCCAGATTCCCGCCGCCTTCCCAAGTCTCCTCCTTGTAGGTGATCCCGCGGGCGTCGGCGCCGAACTCCCCCACCAGCACGCCGTGGCAGAGCTCGACGCACCGGTCTTTGAAGTAGACCTCGTGGTCCGGTCGGTTGAAGGCGTGGTGGGCCATCATCTCGAACTCCGTGAAGTGACGGCCCGAGACGCCGACCTCATCGATGTCGATGAACCTCAGACACGGCTGGGAGATCGTGAGGGGGTTGGCCGGCGGGGGGATCGCGCCGCTCGTCACCCAGGGTTGAAAGTCGTAGATGCTCGCTTGTGTGAAGAACACGTCGTTGCGCCACCGAGCGACCGTGGGGTAGCGACGCACCCGGGTATGCCCCTGGCGTTCGAAGTAACCGAGGTAGGCCTCGCGCGCCTCGTGAGGCGTGTACGGGCGACGGAACCCCGGCTGGCCGATGAAGGCGTACGGCGCGCACGGCGCCTCCTGACAGCGCGTGTGATCCCCGAGCGTCCAGAATGCCGAGCCGCATTCGGTGCACGTCCGGCGTTGGAACCCCTCCCGATGGAAGTAGGTCAGGTCGTACTCGCTCGAGTCCATCGTCGCACGCTCGGACGGTTCCCGGCCCTTAAGCCGTTTGGTCGCGCGACCGGGCGGACGAACGGCAGGGTCGCCGGGCGGGCGTTCACGCGCGCTCCACCTTCAAGACCTTCGGCGCCTCCTCCACTCCGGTGTCGTCCTTCGGTATGCCCACCCTCCGGGAAGCGAACCGCTCCACGTGGATTCTCATCGCGGTCCGAGCCGGATATGCGTACAACTGGTTCACGATCGGTCCGGCGCTTCCCGCGATCGGGGCCGCGTTCTCTGTCGGACCGGGGGAATGGGGCGTGTTGGTCGCCTCGTTCCTCGTGGGGGCCGGAGCGATGCAGGTCCCGGCAGGGTTGTGGGCTCGACGGTACGGTCCCCGGTCGGTCGGGCTCGCCGGAGCGGTCCTGCTCGGGGTCGCGAGCATTCTCTGTGCCCTCGCGCCGTCCTTCCTCATCCTCGTGTCCCTACGGATCGTCGGCGGGATCGGAGCCGGCCTGTTCTTCTCTCCCGCGATCGGGCTCGTCTCCTCCCTCCATGCCGAAGGACGTCGCGGTCTCGCGGTCGGCGGGTTCAGCTCGGCCTTCAGCGCCGGGGCCGCGCTCGGCCTGTTCGTCTCAGCGATCGTGGTCGCCGATATCGGCTGGCAATGGGATCTCGCACTGGGAGGGATTGGCCTTCTCGTCCTGACGGCCTTCGCGACGTTCATCATCCCGCGGAGCGCCGGTGCCCCTCCTCCTCGCTCCGCTCGCACGGAGCGGGTCCCGCGCGCGTTCCACATTCCCGCGTTGTGGGCCATTGGCATCGCGTTCATCGGACTGGAAGGCGCCGCGTTCGCGACGAGCCAGTTCGTGGTTCCGTACGGAACGCTGACCCAAGGGTGGACGGCCGCGGTTGCGGGGGCCGTCGGAATCGCCTTCGTGTTACCGAGCGTCGTGGGCGGCCCGTACGGTGGGATCGTCGCGGAACGACGAGCCAATCATCGGACCCAGTTCGTCCTCGCGACGCTCGCCGCGGCGGCGGTTCTATTCGTCCTCCCCTGGTCCGGCCTCGCCGGAGCTGTGGCGATCGGAATCGCCTTCTCCTTCTCGTACGGGTTCATCTACGCGGTCATGTACGTCGTCCCTCAGTACATGCCGGATCTTCCGCGCGAGGAGATCCCCCTCGCGATCGGGCTGTTCAACTCGATCCAGCTCGCCGGGTCGGCGGTGATCGCTTCCGCGTTCGGCTGGATCCTCGCGGCGACCTCGTACTCATTCGCCTGGCCCGCGCTCGCGGTGATGACGGTCGTTCCGCTCGCGGTGCTCCTCGCGATCCCGCCGCTCCGCCGCTCGTCGCGGAGGAGCGAGGTCCCCGACGGAGGCGATCCTGGGGCCGGGGCGGTGCCCGGCCTGCCGCCCGCGCGCGCCCCGTAGCGCAGTCGGCTCGGATTGGGCACTCCGGGCACCGCGGCGAGATCGGCCGGCAGATGTTCTGCCCGTGCTGCACGAGGAGCGGATTGAGCGGGATCCAGTACCGACGATCGACGATCTGCCGCAAGCGTTGCTCCGTTTCCTCGGGCGTGCGCGTGCGCACGATCCCGAGCCGGTTGGCGATGCGATGGACGTGCGTGTCGACCGGGATCGCCGGGATCCCGTACCCGAACACCAGGACGCAGTTGGCCGTCTTCGGCCCGACCCCGGGCAGCGAGGTCAGTTCTTCCAGCGTCCGAGGCACCTCGCTGTGGAACCGATCCCGGATCTCCCGCGAGATTGCGCGGATCACGCGCGACTTGACACGATAGAACCCCGTCCCGTGGATGAGTCGTTCCACGCGTGCGCGAGGAGCGCGGGCGAGCGAGGGGGGGTCGGGGTACTGCGCGAACAACCGGGCCGAGGCGATATCGGTCGCCTCGTCGCGGGTCCGCTGGCTGAGCACGGTGCCGATCAGGACCTGGAACGGATCTTCGGCGTGGTCCCGAAGGTACGGCACGCGCCAGTCGCCCCGACCGTAGAACGCGGACAGGCGGTCCATCACCCGCTCCCAGTCGATTGTGGGCGCCTCGCTCATCGTGCTCGTCCGCTCGCCTGGGTGGAGGAGGCGTGGGGCTCCGGAGCGGGAGGCGGCCCTCGTCCCGGATCGGAGAGATCGGGTTCCTCCGATGCTCCGCCTTCGAGCGACCGGAGCACCTCGCCCACGAGGTAATCGCTGCCGGTGACGAGCACGATCCCGTCGCGGCTGGCCGCAGCGCGCGCGAGTTGGAGGCCTTCCGTCGCACTGGGGGCGACGACAACGATCGGGAACCGGCCGGCTGCGAAGACCTTCAACGCCGCGGGCGCGATGCCCCGTTCGCTCGCGACCGGCACGAGCACCAGCGTGCGCGCGAGATCGGAGAGCGTGGAGAGCATGGTACCGGCATCCTTACCGAGAAGGCAGCCAAAGACGATCGCGTTGTCCAACGCGTCCATCGTGGGATCGATCTCACCGAGGCTCTGCGCCACCGCCCGGATGCTTTCCGGAGTGTGGGCCACGTCAAGGTAGACGTCCGGCCGGCGGGCGATCCGTTCCATCCGGCCCCTCCAGTGAATGGCCCCCAGCCCCTTTCGCACGGAGGACGAGTCGATCGGGGTCGAACTCGCCTCCAGGAACCGGGCCGCCGCGGCGATCGCGAGCGCGGCGTTGGCGGGTTGGAACCGGCCGAGAAGCGGGATCCGCACGTCCGGGAACGTTCGAGCCGGGATGTGCACGTCGAACGTCTGCCCTTCCGGGCGGAGCTCGCGGTTCTCCACTCGCACCTCGCGACCGAGGTGCCAGAGCGCGACCGCCTTTTCGGCGGCAGCGGACTCGATGACGGTCCGGCCCTCGGCGGGGAGGTCGCCGAGCACCCCGGTCATACCCGCGTGGAAGATCCCCGATTTCTCGCGCGCGATGGCGCTGATCGTCGGGCCGAGGATCTCGGTATGCTCGAGCTCGAGGGTCGTGATTACCCCCACGCGGGACGCGAGGATGTTCGTTGCGTCCCATCGGCCCCCGATCCCCACTTCGATCACGGCGGCATCCACGTGCGCCCGCGCGAAATGCTCCAGCGCGAGGGCCGTCGTGCACTCGAAGAATGTCGCGTCGCGCTCGATGCGGCGCTCCCGGTGGAGGGCACGCTCGGCTTCGAGAATCCGGTCGAGGCCGTGAACCACTTCGGCCGGTGGGATGAGCGTCCCGTCGATCTCGATCCGCTCGCGATAGCTCGCGAGGTGCGGGGAGATGAACAGTCCCGTGCGCAGTCCGTGGGCGGAGAGGATCGCCTGGGTCATCGCGGAGACCGAGCCCTTGCCCTTGCTCCCGGTCACGTGGACCGCGGGGAAGGAGCGCTGAGGATTCCCGAGGGCCTCCAGGAGCGCGGAGATCACCTCGAGCCCGGGGCGGATCCCGAAGCGGCGGCGGCGGAACAGCTCCCCGAGCGTAGCCCGATAGGCATCGGTGCTCACAGAAATCGAGCGGGAGAGGAGCGAGCCTGTTTAAGGGGTACCGCCCCGGTGCGGGACGCGCGCTCAGAACATCGAGCGCTCGCGGTACGGGCCGTACACGTCCTGGAAGGCACGCACGATCTCGCCGAGCGTCGCCCGGGCTCGCAGCGCGTCGAGCACCGCGGGCATCGTGTTCTCGTCCTCGGTCGCGGCGACCTTGCGCAGGCGATCGAGCGCGCTCGCGTGCTTCGAGACATTGCGCCGCTCGCGCAGAGCCTGGAGCCGCCGGGACTGCCGTGCACGCGCTTCCTCCCCGATCTTAAGTCGGGGGACCTTCACCGGATCGGTGCTCGCGTACGCATTGACGCCGACGACCTTGGCGTCTCCGCTCTCGACCTGGCGCTGGTAGCGGAAGGACGACTCCTGGATCTCGCGTTGGAAGAATCCGCGCTCGATGGCCGCGACCACTCCTCCCAGCTCGTCGATTCGGTCGAAGTAGCGGTGGGCCTCCTCTTCGAGCCGATCGGTGAGCCACTCGAGGTAGTAGCTGCCACCGAACGCGTCGATCGCCTCGGGGACTCCGCTCTCATGCGAGAGGATCTGTTGGGTGCGGAGCGCGATCCGCACCGCATCCTCGCTCGGCAATTGGAGCGCCTCGTCGTAGGAGTTCGTGTGGAGCGACTGGGTGCCGCCGAGCAGGCCGGCGAGCGCTTGGATCGTCGTGCGCACGATGTTGAGTTCGGGCTGTTGCCCGGTGCAGGAACAGCCCGCGGTCTGGGTGTGGAAGCGCATCCACCACGAGCGCTCCTTCTTCGCATCGTACTTGTCCCGCATCGTCTCGGCCCAGATGCGGCGGGCCGCACGGAACTTCGCGATCTCCTCGAAGAAGTCGTTATGGGCGTTGAAGAAGAACGAGAGGCGGCTCGCGAATTCGTCCACCGGGATCCCGCGGCGGATCGCCTCTTCCACGTACGCCATCCCATCGGCGAGCGTGAAGGCGAGCTCCTGCGCCGCGGTCGATCCGGCCTCGCGAATATGGTAGCCCGATATCGAGACCGGGTTCCAGCGGGGCATTTCCCGCGTCGCGTACTCGATCGTGTCCGTGACCAGTCGGAGCGCCGGGCGCGGCGGGTACAGAAACTCCTTCTGGGCGATGTACTCCTTCAAGATGTCGTTCTGTGTCGTGCCCCCGAGCTCTTCGGGGCCGATCTTCATCTGTTCCGCCGCAAGGATGTACATGCCCCAGACGATGTTCGCGGGGGCGTTGATCGTCATGCTGGTCGTGACCTTCGCGAGCGGGATCCCGGAGAGGAGACGCTGCATGTCGTCGAGCGAGCTGACGTTGACACCGCACTTTCCCACCTCGCCGAGCGCCTCGGGATCATCGGCATCGATCCCGTAGAGTGTAGGGTCGTCGAAGGCGATCGAGAGTCCGGACTCTCCGTGGGCGAGCAGGTAGTGGAATCGCCGATTGGTGTCCTCGGGAGAGCCGAAGCCCGAGAACATCCGCATCGACCAGCGCCGACCCCGGTACATCGTTGGATGGATACCTCGGGTGAACGGGAAGTCGCCGGGGTAGCCGATGCGCTCGAACGAGCTCCTGGGCGACCGAGGGGTGTACAAGCGGTCCACGGGGATCCCGCCGAGCGTGGTGAACTCCGACCGCCGCTCGGGACCTTTCGCGAGTGCGGGGGCGAGCACTTCCTCGCGCCAGCGCTTCTCGGCCTCGACGAGGGGGCCGGAGCGCGAGGCGCGGGAACGGCCCGGGCTCTCCGAGGTGGGCCGGGAGCGGCTCTCCGCCATGGATAGGTAAGTGTCCTCGGCGACCATAACCTCGCCGGCGCGCGGTCGTGTTCGCTAGGGGCCCGACGGCCTCCGAACTCCTCCCGGGTCGAATCGGAGACCAACTAGGTCGCCCGCTCCTCGACGATGCATACGGGAGCCGACCCGGTGCGCGAAGCGAGGGAACGCTTGCCCCGTCCAGATCGTGTTATCGGCCAGCACCACCGCACCCAGGACGAGCTTGGGGCGCACGGTCTCGAGTTCGAAGGTGAGGTGCGTGCTGGTATGCCGGCTGTCGTGCAGGAAGAGGCCGATCGAGGGGAGCTCCTCCACGAGCTCGGGGAGGATGCGTTCGCTTCGGCCGATCCGGAGATCCCATCCGCGTCGTAGGGGCGACGGGATCGCCCAGCCGGTCGCGCGGCCCGGCGGTAGAGAAACGGGGGACTCCTTCGGGCCGAGTCGGGTCCCGCGTTGTCGGGCAGGAAAATCGATCGAATGCAGCGTCCCGCGCCGGTTCCGGCGCAGAGCGAGGAGGACATGGGCCGAGGAGACGCCGCTACTGACCCCGGTCTCGATCACGTGTTCGGGACGAAGCGTCCGCACGATCGTGTAAAGTTCGAGCGGAGCGCGGAACTGCGCATAGTTGCTCCGACCGCCGGACCGGAGCCGGTCGTGGATCTCCTGATCGACGCGCACGAATGCCCCGGTCTCCCTCAGGGTACGTTGCACCGATCGCGGCGGGAGATCGAGGAGGGCGGAGAGCCAGCGCACGTTGGCTCGCGCGCGCGGATCGCCCAACCGCCGACGCGCCGCCTCGGCTTCCGCGGGAGGGGCGAACGCGCGGGAAGCGGTCACGCGGTCGGTCCCCCGCTCCGCGGTGCGCCGGCCCCCGGCTTTGCCTCGAGGTGCGCGCGATCCACGGTGAGTCGCCATGTCCCACCGTGGCCTTCTACGTGCGTTTCGTCGAGCGCGATCCGCCGGTCGAAGAACGGAGCGTCGACGACCAGCGTCTCGAATTCTCCGCCTTCGCCAGCCGGGTGGAAGCGTCGGTGGTGGCGGCTCCGCCGCTCGAGCTCCGCCAGAAGGACGAGATCGAGTCGGACGCCCAAGAGCTCCTCGGTCAAGGGCTCGGCCGAGAGGTGGACCATCCGGATATCGATCCCCGCGTCGATCTCGGCGCGGACCACGATCGACCCATCCTTTCCCCACAGGGGAGTGTACACCCGTCGGTCGACCTCGTCGGCGATGCGTAGGAGACGCGACCACTGGTAGGAGGAGGCGATCGCCCCGGCCACCACGGGTCCGTCGGCGCCCGAAAGGGCAGACCGGAGCGCATCGTCCTCGTCCGCTTCGCTGCGGCCCCCGACCGGCTCGGAGCGGCACCGCTTCCCCCACGCTTCCGCCTGGAGCGCTACGAGGGCGAGATTCGGAGTGTGGAACATCCAGGAGTCGGGGTCTTCCGGCCGAAGGACGAGAAGCTCGTCGACGGTCCATCCCTGGGTGTCGGCGAGGTACGCCGAGAAGATCGAGTCCTTCCCGCCTGAGACGAGCGCGGTGACGGTCATGTTCCTCGGGTCCCCCTCTAGCTGAAGCCGGTCCGCCAGCGCTCGTATAGACGCTCGAGATCGGTGCTCGCCCGAGAGATCCCACCCCAGAGCCACCGTCCGGCACCCGGCTCTACGGTGCCGAGGCGCGCCACCTGGTTCGGTCGCACTGCATGCTCGAACGCACGCTCGCGGCCGGCCGCCACCTCGACGACCCAACGCGAGGCGCCCTCGCTCGCGAGCGCGAGGCCCGGGGCGGCCAGGCCCGTTGCCTGGAGGTCGACGGAGAATCCGAACCCGGCCCCGAACGCCATCTCGCACAAGGACACGGCGAGCCCCCCGTCCGAGATGTCGTGGACGGCGCGGAGCCATCCCTTGCGACCGGCCGCGAGGAGCGCCTCTCCCCCGCGGCGGGTTTCCGTAGGGCGGGGACGCGGTGGGGCAAGCGGGCGGTCGGGGTGCCGGCGAGCCCAGAGCGAACCCCCAAGCTCTCGAAGCGAGCGCCCGACGAGGTAGAGCGCGTCGCCGTTCGCCTTCAGGTCCGATGTGATCGCTCGCCGGAGATCCGGAACGAGCCCGGTCGCCATGAGCACGGGGGTCGGCGGGATCTCATGCCCGATCCCTCCGTTGTAGAAGCTGACATTTCCGGAAGGGACCGCGAAGCGAAGGGCGCGCGCCCCGGCCGCGAGCCCACGGACGGTCTCGGAAAAGTCTCCGAGAACGCGGGGATCCTCCGGGTTTCCGAAGTTCAGGCAGTTGGTGAACGCGTCCGGCCGCGCGCCGACCGAGTAGAGATTGCGTGCCGCCTCCTCGACGACCGCGACGCCCCCCGTGTACGGATCCTCGCGGCAGGTCCAGGGCTGGGCGGCGATCGCGATCGCGAGGCCCTTCCAGCTCTCGGGCCGGGGTTGGAGGACGGTGGCATCTCCATGCGAGGGGCTCGTGACCCGCCCGTGCAGCGGCTTGATCACGGTACGACCTTGGACCTCGTGATCGTAGACCCTCAGGAAGGACTCGCGCGAGAGCGAATCCGGAGCGAGCACCAGCTCCTCCACCAACGCGTCGAGATCTGCGTCAGGGACCTGCGGTGCGCGACCGAACCGTCGCCGTCGCACTCGATAGGGGCGGCGGCGCGGCTTGGGATCGACCCGGAAACCGAGCCGCAGTCGCGCAATCGGGCGACCGTCCCAATCGATCTCCTCGAGGGGTCCGGGGGTGACCTGACCGAGATCGGTGAAGGGAACGTCGTACCGGCGAAAGATCGCGGCGGCCGTCTCCACGTCCTCGGCGGCGATGTCCAGCGCCATCCGCTCCTGCGACTCGGAGATCCAGACCTCCCAGGGGGCGAGCCCGGGCTCGCGGAGTGGAACGCGCGCGAGATCGATCCGCATGCCGAAACCTCCCGCGTGCACGAGCTCGCCGACGGCACTCGCGATCCCGCCCCCTCCGAGATCCTTCAGCCCTTGCACCAGTCCCCGATCGAACGCTTCGAGGCATGCGTGCATCAGGGGCTCCTTGAGAATCGGGTTGCCGAGCTGAACCGCTCCGCGCGAATCCGTTTCGCTCTGGGAGGTCAGTTCCCGGGAGGCGAACGCGACGCCGCCGATCCCGTCCCGCCCCGTGCGCCCGCCGGTCAGGATGAGCCGGTCGCCGGGGCGTCGTGCGCGATTCGGGAGAAGCCGGGAACGCGGTAGCCAGCCGACGCATCCGACGTTGACGAGGGGGTTGACCACGAACGACGGATCGAAGTACACGCCGCCGCTGACCGTGGGAACGCCGACGCGGTTACCGTAGTCACGGATCCCGCTGACGACTCCATCCATCAGGTAGCGCGGGCTCTTCACTCCCGGAGGCAGCTGTTCCGAGTCGAGGTCGAGCGGTCCGAAAAAAATCGCATCGGCGAGCGCGATAGGCTTCGCTCCCACGGCGAGCACGTCCCGGAGAATCCCGCCGATCCCGGTCGCGGCGCCTCCATACGGTTCGACCGCGGACGGATGGTTATGGGACTCGATCCGGAGCGCATAGGCCCATCCCGGCTCGAAGGCCATGACGCCGGCGTCCCCCGTGCCCAGCACACGTGGTTGAGGATGGAGCTGGGAAAACGATCGGCGCAGGAAAACTCGGGAACTCTTGTAGCTGCAGTGCTCGCTCCAACTCTGTGCGAGACCGGCGAGCTCGACATCCGTTGGTTCTCGTCCCTCGGTACGGAAGTACTCCTGGATCCGGCGCAGCTCTTCCCGGTCGAAACCGAGCCCTCGTTCGACCGAGACCTTCGTGAGCTCCCCCGCGCGCGCCCGGGTCACCGGTATGGTTCGGACGTTCGGAGCCCACCGCTCGGGCGCGTCGGTGACGTCGGCCGGCATCGCCTCACCCGGGTTCGGCGCGCAGGCTGACGCGATGAACGACGGGGTTGGCGAGCAAGCGGTCGACCGCCTCTTGAGCGAGGTGGCGGGCCTCTTCGACCGTGACGCCTGAGAACTCGAGATCGTAGATGCGCGCGGTTCGTACGACCGGTGTCGGTGAGATTGCGAGCAGGCCGAGCGCCTTCTCTACGCTCTCCGCTTCGGCATCCATCACGCCGGGTTTGAGCGACACGCGAACTTCGATCCGCACCGTACGCTGCGCCGGGTCCACGAGGGGCCTCGCGCGTCAAATCGCCCTCGCTTCTTAACGGCTCCCGGCGCCACGGCACGAGCCGCAGGTCGGCCAGGCGCCCGCCTCGCCGGTGGACGGCTTTGAAAACGGATAGCCCTTTTTGACCTATCTGATTTCACTCCTGCCCATCCGTTTTCAAAGCCCCGGTGGACGGAGACGTATTATTCCGTCGTCTGCGTGCGAAGTCGCAATCCTTCCCTCGCCGTCGCGGATAGAACGCATCAGAACGTACCTCGCATCGATGACCGACCACGCGCATGCTCCGAGGACACCTATCGTCTCGTCGTTCGACGAGCTTCCCCTCAGCCCGTCCCTTCGCCAGGGGGTCCGAGAGATGGGATATCGCGAGCCTACCCCCATCCAGCGCGAGGCGATCCCGTACGCGGTCGTCGGGCGGGACATCATCGGCTCCGCTCAGACGGGGACCGGGAAGACCGCCGCGTTCCTGCTCCCGATCCTCGAGCGCCTCCTGAACGAGCGTCGGGGATCGATCTACGCCCTCGTGCTCACTCCGACGCGCGAGCTCGCGCTCCAGGCCGATGAATTCCTCCGGAAGCTCGGCAGCCGTACGAATCTGCGGGGCGGTGTGGTCTACGGCGGCGTCGGAATGGGGGAGCAGGAGCGGGCCTTGCGGGGCGGCGCGGAGATCATCCTCGCGACGCCGGGCCGCCTGCTCGATCACATGCAGCGCGGCTACGTCAACTTCCGCTCGTTGCGGATCTTGGTCCTCGACGAAGGCGACCGGATGCTCGACATGGGGTTCCTGCCGGACGTCCGGCGGATCCTGCGGGAGCTCCCGCGGGAGCGCCAGACGATGCTCTTCTCCGCGACGATGTCCCCCGAGGTATCCAAGCTCGCTCGGGAGTTCCTGCACGATCCCCACATCGTACGCATCGGCGAGAACGCGCGCGCGGCCGAAGGGATCTCCCACCTCGCTCTGCCCGTTCCGATGGCCAAGAAGACGGATTTGCTGCGGGAGGTGCTTCGGGACGAGACCATCACGAGCATGCTCGTGTTCACCCGCACGAAGCACCGTGCGGACCGGGTGGCCCACCAGTTGGCGACTATGGGCATTCGCTCGGCGGTCATCCACGGTAACCGTAGCCAGCGCCAGCGCGTCCAAGCTCTCGACGCGTTCCGAAGCGGAGAGATGCGGGTCCTCGTCGCGACCGACATCGCCGCGCGCGGGATCGATGTCGAGGGGGTGACGCACGTCGTGAACTACGACGTTCCCCACGATCCGGAAATCTACATTCACCGCGTGGGCCGCACGGCGCGCGCCCAGCGCCGTGGCGAAGCCATCACCCTTGTCAGCCCGGAGGAAGCACACGATTTCGAGCGGATCGAGCGACTCCTCGGAACCCCGGTCCTCCGAGCCCAGGTCCCGGGATTCGACTATTCGGCCCCTCCCACGCCGACCCCTCACCCACCTGCCCGCTCGGGGGGCGGAGGAGGACGGCCGTTCCGGCGGCCCGGGGGGAATCGGGAGGCCCGGGGGGATCGCGGATACCGCGCACACCGCCCGGAATCGCATCGGGGTGGGGATCACCGAGGCCCCCCGCGCGGTCGTCGCTAAAACGGCCAAGCCGGAGCCCACCACTACACCCTCTAGATTTCGAATCGGATGCGAAAACTCATATAGCACTCCTTTTTCGGCATTTAGGCTCGGGGGTCCGGCCGATCATGGAGGAGCTCATTTGCAACGTAGAGTTCCTCCGCGGCAGCTCGGAACTGGTCGCCCGAGTGTCGAGCGAAGCCGGAGGGGTCCGTGAATACCGCGGGCCGTCGTCGGGCGCTCTGATCGATCAAGTGATCAACGACCTCCAAGAGGAGTTCGAATCGGCCCCATCCAGCTGAGTGGCAGGATCGGGGGGTCATTCGCAGACCGTGGAGAAGGTGGCGCTGTAGTCGATTGGGAGGTACGAATCGATGGAGAAGTCGAGTCAGAAACCGCCGGTCAGCAACGCGGTCGAGAGCGCGTTCACGAAGGCATGGGGGGACGAGCACGTCGTCGCCCTCATCGCATTGAAGGTCGAGACCAGCGAGGCCGACACGGTCGCCGGCGAGGTTGCGAAGTTTCCCGAGGCGGAGGACGTCTTCCTCGTGACCGGGGACACGGACATCTTCCTCAAGGTGCGCTTCCCCCACTACGACGAACTGAAGGAGTTCGTGCTCCACCGTCTGCCGGCCGTCGCGGGAATCCGCGAGACCAAGACGTTGCTCGTCGTCACCGCCTACAAGGAAGGCGGGGAGGCCCGTCGCCCATGACGTTCTCGTACCGCGCCGCCGGCGAGAGTGCCGCGCCGATGCCCGCGTGCGAGGGGTCCCCGAACGTCGTTGTCCGTCGTATGCTCGAGTCGTTGACGCAGCTCGCCGACGACCCGTCGCTTCCCCGGAGCGCTCGCCGTGCGGCGCAGTCGGCGAAGGACGAACTCGCCAAGCCCGGTACTCCGCAGGACGTGCGGATCGCGAGCGCGGTCGGAGTGCTCGACGATCTGGCCAACAGCCCGAGCCTTCCGACCCATGGCCGGACCGCGATCTGGTCGATCATGTCCAACCTGGAGAGCGTACAGTGATCTCCGGCGCAGATAGGCTGAAATACACGGCTCGGGTTTCCGACCCTCGGAGCGGGATCGGGCCCGTAGCTCAGTCCGGTTGGTCGGCCGACGCCCTCGGTGACCCGGCAAAGAGCAACTGGCTTTTAACCAGTTGGTCGGGGGTTCGAACGCGGATTCCCGCGCGGCGCGCGGAAATCCTCCGAGCATCCCCCCGGGCCCGTGACGCTCCTCGAGGATCTCCATGACTCCTACCTCCAGACGAACACGCTCCAAGAAGAGCGCGAAGGCGCCGAGTGCCCCGGCCGTGGCTCGACCGTTCGTCGCTCACCACATGGTGCCCCGCCACGAGGTCCTCAGCGAGAGCGAGAGCGTGAAGGTGCTGAACGAGCTCGGTACTCCTCCGGAGCGCCTTCCGAAGATCTTCGCGAACGATCCCGGCCTCAAGACCGATCTCGCGTACGTCAAAACGCGCGACGCGCGCGAAAACCTCACCGGGCGACTCGTTCGGATCCGCCGGGCGTCGGATACCGCGGGGGAAGCGATTGCCTACCGGCTCATCGTCCCATCGAGCGGGGACTGAAACTCCATGCGCGAAATCGTAGACGCTTTCTTCCGGGAGCGGTCGATCGTCAACCACCACCTCGCGAGCTTCAACGACTTCCTACCGACGAACGATAACCCGAACTCGCGGATGCAGCGGATCGTCGATGACGCCCGCGTCAGCGAGGACGCGGGTGAGCGTGGGGTCGTCCGCCTCGACGTCCAGAAAACGAAGAGCTCGATCCATGTGCGTGTCGGGCGGCGCCGCGACACTCGCACGAATCTCGTGAACCCATCGGCCGAACCGACGATCTTCGTCGGTCAGCCGTTCGTCAAGGAACCCGTGGGATCGAAGCCCACCCTGACCCCGATGGAGGCCCGGCTCCGCAACCTCACGTACCAGGCCCCGATCTACCTCAACGTCACGGTGGTGGAGAACGGCGTCGAGCGCGCGCCGGAGACCGTGCACATCGGCGACATGCCGATCATGGTCAAGAGCCGCCCGTGCAACCTCAACCGCGTCAACATCGAACGGGACTCCGGCGTCCCGATCTCGGACGAGGAGTACCGCGCGAAGCTCGTCGAGTACGGCGAGGATCCCCTGGACCCCGGCGGATACTTCATCATCGGTGGAACAGAACGGGTCATCATCAGCCTCGAAGACCTCGCACCGAACCGAATCTTCGCCGAGTACAGCGAGCGCTACGGCACGCCCATCGAGAGCGCCAAGGTGTTCAGCCAACGCGGCGGCTACCGATCGCTCACGGTCGTCGAGAAGAAGAAGGACGGACTTCTCCAGGTCAGCGTTCCGACAGCGAGCGGGCAGATTCCGCTTACGATCCTGATGAAGGCCCTCGGGATGAACAACGACGAGGAGATCTTCCAGGCGGTCCTCGGAGAGCTGCTGCCGCTGGACGAACCGTTCGTCCAGACGATGAAGCACCTCCTCAACGTCAACCTCGAGGAGTGCCTTTCGAAGAAGAACTACCCGCCCGAGGGGATCCTCACCCCGGAACAGGCGCTCCTCTTCCTCGAGAAAAAGTTCGCGACGGGGCAGGCGAAGGAGTACCGGCAGCGCAAGGTCGACGGCATCCTCGACCGCTCGCTCCTCCCCCACCTTGGAGATACCCGCGAAGACCGGCTGAAGAAGGCGCTCTACCTCGCGCGCATGGCGCGGACGGTCCTCGAGCTTCACCTCAAGGAGCGGGGCGAGGACGACAAGGATCACTACGCGAACAAGCGTCTCAAGCTCGCCGGCGATCTGATGGAGGACCTCTTCCGGGTCGCCTTCAGCCTTCTGCTCAAGGACCTGAAGTACCAGCTCGAGCGCTCGTTCGCGCGCAAGAAGGACCTGCGGATCGCGAGCGCGATCCGGCCGGACCTGCTCACCCAGCGTCTCGTCCACGCCCTCGCGACGGGGAACTGGGTCGGCGGTCGATCGGGGGTCAGCCAGGTCCTCGACCGGACCAGCCATATGTCCACGATCAGCCACCTGCGCCGAGTCACGAGCCCGCTCACGCGCAGCCAGCCACACTTCGAGGCGCGCGATCTACACCCCACCCAGTGGGGGCGCCTGTGCCCGAACGAGACGCCCGAAGGGCAGAACTGTGGGCTCGTCAAGAATTACGCGCTGTGCGTCGACGTCTCCGAAGGTGCGGACGAGGAGGAGGTGGCGCTGATCCTGCGCGACCTCAACACCCGAGAGATTGGGCCGGAAGTCTTCCGCGAATCCTCTGCCCCCAAAGGGAAGCGGGCGGCCCGGGTCTACGTCAATGGGAACCTCATCGGGCTCCACTCGAACCCGATCGAGCTCGTGCGCGAGATTCGCGAGCGGCGACGCGCGGGGACCCTCTCCCCGACCCTCGGGGAGAAGACCTACGAGATCAACGTCCGGTATGACGAGGCGATGAACGAGGTCATCGTTCACTCCGATTCCGGCCGGCTGCGCCGGCCGCTCGTCTTCGTTCAGAACGCGATCCCGAAGGTCAGTCGCTCCGACCTCGAAGAGCTCACGACGGGAACGCGCACGTACTCCGACCTCATCCGCGCCGGCGCCGTCGAATGGATGGATGCCGAAGAGGAAGAGGACGCGCTCATCGCGGTCGAGGCGTTCGTGCCTCCCGACCGGTGCCCGAAGTGCGAACACGCGCTCAGCCGGTCCGATGTCAAGTGGCTCTCCGCCGGCGGAAAGGGACAGGGCGCGACCGTGGAGTGCGGCCACTGCCGCGCCACCTTCGAGACGCCGACCCTGCTCGATCCGCGCCAGACCCATCTCGAGATCGATCCGAACCTGATGCTCGGCGTCACGACCGGGCTGATCCCCTACCCGGAACACAACTCCGCCCCCCGGAACACGATGGGTTCGGCGATGGCGAAGCAGGCCCTCGGGGTCGAGTCGGTAAACTACCGCCGACGCCCCGACACGCGCGGCCACCTGTTGCACTATCCGCAATCCCCGCTGTTGCGCACGCAGACGATGCGCTACGTCCACTTCACCGAGCGGCCCGCCGGCCAGAACTTCGTGGTGGCGGTCCTTTCCTTCGAGGGCTACAACATGCAGGACGCACTCGTTTTCTCCCGGGGGTCGATCGAGCGGGGACTCGGACGCTCGTCCTTCTTCCGAACGTACCGTGGGGAGGAGCGCAAGTATCCGGGGGGTCAGGAGGACCGCTTCGAGATCCCGCGGCCCGACGTCACGGGAGCCCGTGTCGATACCGCGTATCGCAATCTCGCCGAGGATGGCCTCATCTTCCCCGAGCTCGAGGTCGCCGAAGGCGACGTGCTCGTCGGCAAGACCAGTCCGCCCCGCTTCCTCGAGGAAAAGACCGATCTTCTGACTCCTCAGAAGCGGCGCGAGACGAGCGTCACCGTTCGCTTTGGCGAGTCCGGCTGGGTCGACAACGTGATCCTGACCGAGGGAGAGAACATCTCCAAGCTCGTCAAGGTCAAGGTCCGCAACCAGCGCGTTCCCGAGCTCGGCGACAAGTTCGCGAGCCGACACGGGCAGAAGGGCGTCATCGGACTGATCGTCCCGCAGGAGAACATGCCGTTCACGATGGGCGGGATGTCGCCGGACCTGCTGATCAATCCGCACGCCATCCCTTCGCGCATGACCGTCGCCCATGTCCTCGAGATGCTGGGGGGAAAGGTCGGTGCCCTCGAGGGACGGACCATCGACGGCACGGCGTTCTCCGGCGAGCGCGAGGAGGCATTGCGCGAGGGCCTCCAGGCTCTCGGGCTGCATCCCTCCGGCCGCGAGACGCTCTACGACGGCATGACCGGTCGCCGCTTCGAGGCGGAGATTTTCATGGGCGTCATCTACTACCAGAAGCTCCACCACATGGTCGCGGGCAAGATGCACATGCGCTCGCGCGGGCCCGTCCAGATCCTCACCCGCCAGCCGACCGAGGGTCGCTCTCGCCAGGGCGGTCTCCGGTTCGGGGAGATGGAACGCGATTGCTTGATCGGCCACGGAGTCGCGATGGTGATCAAGGACCGACTGCTCGACCAGTCCGACGGCACGATCCAATACGTCTGCGGCAACCCGGAGTGCGGCCACATCGCGATCCCCGATGCCCGCGCCGGCTCGCTCCGTTGCCCGAGCTGCGGCAACACCTCGTCCATCTATCCCATCGAGATGAGCTACTCGTTCAAGCTCCTCCTCGAGGAATTGATCGGCCTCGGCGTGATCATGCGACTCGAGCTCGAGGAGATGCGCTAGGAGGTTCCACGATGGCGCAGGGTCTCTCCAAGCGGATCAAGAGCCTCCAGTTCGCCTTCCTGTCACCGGACGAGATCCGGCGCATGAGCGGCGCGAAGATCATCACCGCCGACACCTACGACGACGACGGGTTCCCCATCGAAATGGGCCTGATGGACCTCCACCTCGGCGTGATCGAGCCGAACCTGCGCTGCCGCACGTGCGGAGGGCGGGTCAACGAATGCCCCGGTCACTTCGGGATCATCGAGCTCGCCATGCCCGTCATCCATGTCGGGTACTCGAAGGAGATCAAGCGTCTCCTGCAGTCCACGTGCCGGGCCTGCGGCCGTCTCCTACCGAACGCCCCCTCGCCGCGCGCCGAGAGTGCCGCGGGCGACGGAGAGGAGCCGGTCGTTCGGACGCGCGAGCCGAAGGAGGAGCGCGCCTGTCCGAACTGCCACGAGATCCAGCAGAAGATCCTGCTCGACAAGCCGACCACCTTCCGCGAGAACGGTCACAAGATCACGCCGAAGGAGGTGCGCGCGCGCCTCGAGCGGATCCCCGATGCGGACGTCCTGCACCTCGGTCTGAACCCGAAGTTCGGGCGCCCGGAATGGATGGTCCTCACGGTCCTGCCCGTTCCGCCGGTCCAGGTTCGCCCGTCAATCACGCTCGAGAGCGGGGAGCGCAGCGAGGACGATCTGACCCACAAGCTCGTGGACGTGCTGCGGATCAACCAGCGACTGCGGGAGAACCGAGACATGGGTGCGCCGCAGCTCGTCGTCGAGGACCTGTGGGAGCTCCTGCAGTACCACGTCACCACGTACTTCGACAACCAGACGAGCGGGATCCCGCCCGCCCGTCATCGGTCCGGACGACCGCTCAAGACCCTCGCCCAACGCCTCAAGGGCAAGGACGGACGGTTCCGGTCGAACCTATCGGGAAAGCGGGTGAACTTCTCCGCGCGTACGGTCATCAGCCCGGACCCATTGCTCTCGATCAACGAGGTCGGGGTACCGGCGGAGATCGCCCGCGGGCTTACCGTTCCGCTCGAGGTCACCGCGCACAACCAGGAGATCGCGCGCGAGCTCGTCAAGCGCGGCCCGACGCCGCCGCCGACCGAGGACGGGCGGTACCGTTGCGGGGTCAACTACCTCATTCGCGAGGACGGCCAGCGGATCAAGGTCATGGAAAAGAATGCGGAGGCGTGCGCCGAGCTCCTCTCGCCCGGGTGCGTCGTCGAGCGCCAGTTGGTCGACGGCGACATCGTTCTGTTCAACCGGCAGCCGAGCCTGCACCGGATGAGCATGATGGCCCACACGGTCCGGATCCTGCCGCACAAGACGTTCCGCTTCAACCTGTGCGACTGCCCGCCGTACAACGCCGATTTCGATGGCGACGAGATGAACCTTCACGTCCTCCAGAGCCAGGAGGCCCGGGCGGAAGCGAAGGTCTTGATGAAGGTGGAGGAGCACATCCTCTCCCCCCGGTACGGCGGGCCAATCATCGGGATGCTGCACGACCACATCACGGCCGCCTTCCTGTTGACCTACCAGAATCCGTCGTTCAACGAGAACGAGGTCACGTACCTGCTCTCGAAGCTCAACTACCCGATGCCCCCGCCCGCGGGGAAGGACAAGAACGGAGTACCGTACTGGCTCGGGAAGCAACTGTTCAGCCTGACCCTCCCGAACGACCTCACGCTCGAGTTCCGATCGAACATCTGGTCGAAGGGCGATGGGCAGGTCCCCGGGTCCAACCCGGATTCGACCGTCGTCATCGAGAACGGTATCCTCAAAGCCGGGACGATCGACAAGAAGGCGATCGCCTACGAAAAGGGAGCCGTTCTGGACGCGATCGCGCGCAACTACGGGATGGGGCGGGCGCGCCAGTTCTTGGACGAGATGAGCCGGCTGTCGATCACCGCGATGGGCCTCAAAGGACTCTCGACCGGGATCGACGACGAGGACGTGCCCGAGAACGCACGCAAGGAGATCCGCCGGTCGCTCGAGAACGCGCGGAACAAGGTCGGCGAGCTGGTCGAGCAGTACCGCAAGGAAGAGCTCGAGCAGATGCCCGGGCGATCGCTGGAGGAGACCCTCGAGGTGATGGTGCGACGCGAGCTCGGACAGGCGCGCGACGCCGCCGGTGAGATCGCGGGTCGCTACCTCGGTCTCGAGAACCCGGCCGTGATCCTCGCCAAATCCGGAGCCCGCGGTTCGATGCTCAACCTAACGCAAATGGCCGGCGCCGTCGGACAGCAGTCGGTCCGAGGGGAACGATTGATGCGAGGCTACGTACGCCGGACGCTCCCGCACTTCGAGCGGGGCGACCTCGGGGCCGATGCCCGCGGGTTCGTCAGCTCCAACTACAAGAGCGGGCTCTCCCCGACGGAGTACTTCTTCCACTCGATGGGAGGCCGGGAGTCGCTGGTCGATACCGCCGTTCGAACGAGCAGGTCGGGCTACATGCAACGCCGCCTGATCAACGCGCTCGAGGACCTCAAGGTCGCCGCGGACGGAACCGTCCGCAACACCGCCGGCACGATCATCCAGTACGCGTAC
Organism: uncultured Thermoplasmata archaeon; assembly: GCA_963838955.1. Lineage (GTDB taxonomy): Archaea > Thermoplasmatota > Thermoplasmata > Lutacidiplasmatales > UBA184 > Lutacidiplasma. The sequence goes on from CAWISZ010000003.1 coordinate 247,430, forward strand.
GGGGAGGACGGCATCGATCCGACGCGATCCTACCAGGGGCGCCCGGTCGCGATCGATGAGATCGTCGAACGCGTGCTCGGCCACCGGGTCCGATCGAGCGGCAAGGGAGGCCCCGACTCCCCCGACGGGACCCCACCGGTGACCGAGGAAGAGATGGACCTCCAGGCCGAGGCTCAGCTCGAGGAGTCGGACGAAGAGGAGGAGACCGAAGAGGTCGGGGCGCCCGAAGAAGGACCCGAGTTCGGAGGCGAATGAAGATGGCGGAAGAGAAGGGATCCGTGCGCGACGTGCTCACCCACAAGATCGATGAGATCGCGCGGAAGGAGGGGATCAAGTTCCCCCGTCGCTCGTGGTCGAGCTCAAGGAACGGCTCCTGCGCCAGAAGCTCTCGACCAGCGAGACCACGAAGATCGTGCGCGAGGTCGCCCAGCGGTTCCACAAGGCCCTCGTCGACCCGCACGAGTCCGTCGGGATTGTCGCCGCGCAGTCGATCGGCGAGCCGGGAACGCAGATGACGCTGCGTACCTTCCACTACGCCGGAGTCGCGGAGATGAACGTCACGCTCGGACTCCCGCGCCTGATCGAACTCGTCGACGCGCGACGCGTGCCCTCCACCCCGATGATGACCGTCTACGTCGATCCAAAGCTGCGATCCAACCGCGAAGCGGTGCAAGAAATCGCACTGCGGATCGAGGTTACGACGCTGCCCGACGTCGCGTCGGTCGGTACGGTCGTGGAGGAACTGAAGGTCGTCATCTCTCCGCAAGGCTCGCTCCTGCACACGCGCGGCGTCAAGCGGGCGGACATCGAATCATCGCTCGCCGAGAACCTCGATTCTCGGATGTTCGAGATACGGCCCGGCTCGGGCGGCGGAGAGACGCGCGCCCTCGAGATCCATCTCCACGATCGCGGGACGGCCACGAAGACCAAGAAGGAAGAGGCCGTCGAGGAGATGCCGTTCAAGAAGCTCCTCCTCGCGAGCGAGGAGGCGAAATCGGTCCGCATCAAGGGCGTCACAGGAATCAAGCGCGCCCTCATCCGCAAGGAGAAGGAGGAGTATGTCATCTACACCGAGGGATCGAACCTCGATGGCGTGCTTGAGATCCCCGGCGTGGACGCGGCTCGCACAACCACCAACTCCGTCTTCGAGATCTACCGCGTCTTCGGGGTCGAGGCCGCCCGCACCGCGCTCATCCATGAGGCCGGCCGGACGCTCGGAGAACAAGGTCTCGGGGTCGACGTGCGCCACCTGATGCTCGTCAGCGACATGATGACCAATGAAGGCGATATTCGCGCGATCGGCCGCCACGGGATCTCGGGCAAGAAGACGAGCGTACTCGCTCGGGCCGCCTTCGAGATCACTGCGGCGCATCTGTTGCATGCCGCGATCACCGGCGAGACGGACGAGCTGCGCGGGGTGGCAGAGAACATCATCGTCGGCCAGCCGATCACGCTCGGCACCGGCGCCGTGAACCTCGTCTACCGGCCCATCCGCTCCGCACTCCCCCCCGGTGTCGTCCCTCCGCCCGCTAGTCCTGCTGCGACGGCGGCTGCGACCGGCACACCCACGCACGGGACGGAGGAGGTGGCCTGAGCATGGACCTCGCTCACGCGCTCAAGGTCGCGCTCGAGACGGGCACCGTTCGTATCGGGGTCACCGAATCCCGTGCGGCGGCCGAAGCGAAGAAGGCCCGGCTCGTGATCGTAGCGACCAGCTGCCCGGACGAAGGACTCCGGACCGGACGCAAGATCGGCTCCGCTCCCATCTACCACTACGAAGGCACCGCGGTCGACCTTGGCCAGGCCTGCGGTCGACCCCATCCGATCAGCGCGTTGGCGATCCTCGATCCGGGATCGAGCGCGATCCTCACCCTCGAAACCGGTTAGACGCGCTCCCCGAACCCATTCCCCCATGCCCGAGATCACGCTCGACAACGAGACGATCGCCTACATCCGACTCTTCGAAGAGGCGACGGGCGCCCAGGTCAAAGACTGCCTCGAGGCCGAGGAGAAACGGATCTTCCTGATCCGCCGGAGGATCTGCGCAGGGCGATCGGGCCCGGCGGGGTGCTCGTCGAGCGCCTGAAGACGATGCTCAAGAAGGAGATCGTCGTCGTCGAGTACTCGGCCGATCCCGCCCAGCTCGCGCTCAACGTGTTCTATCCGTACCATCCGATCAAGGTCGAATTCATCACCAAGGAGCGGGGCCGGCACGTGACGGTGACGGTGGATCCGGTCTGGAAAGCCCGCGCGATCGGCAAGCAGGGCAAGCAGCTCAAGATCGCGCGCGCGATCTTGGTCCGTCATACCGACATCGTCAGCGTCTCCGTGGCGTAGGCGCCTCGCGCCCGGCGAGGGGCGCCCCCGGGGTCGGAGCATCCGTCAAGTTGATGGGCTCCCAAGGTCCCACCCCGCGCATGGCGGACGAGCGCAATGCGATCCGTGCCGTGCTCTTCGATCTAGGGGGGACCCTGATCGACGAGCGCGACTACGTCGGCTGGACGGAGCTCGCGCGCCATCTGTATGTCGAGTTCGATCCGGAGGATCTCGCTCACGCGTTCGCCGAGGTCGAGCGAGAGACGGACACTCCCGAGCGGGTCACGCTGGTGGAGTTCTGGCGACGTACCCTCGAACGCGCGAGCGGACGCGAGGTGATCCTCCCCGTCGCCGAGAAGTTCGTGCGCGACTGGGGAGCGAAGCTGGACGGGAGCATGCGGCCGCTCCGACTGTTCTCCGATGCCCGGCGCTGCCTCGAGCTCCTCGCCGCGGAGCACCGGGAGATGGGTGTCGTGTCGAACTCGCGCAGCGAGGAGAGCGTCCGCGAGATCCTGACGAGCGCCGGGATCCTCCACCACTTCTCCTGCATCGTCTCTTCCGGGACCGAACGGGTAGCGAAGCCGAATCCGGAACTGTTCCACCGGGCCGTGCACCGGATGGGCGTGCGTCCGGAGGACGCCCTCTACGTAGGCAATCTCGCCTACACCGACGCGAAGGCGGCCGCGGCCGCGGGCCTCCATTCCGTGTGGTTGCACCGCGACGGTACCGGATTCGGGGATGATCCACCGGAGATCACCTCGCTCCTGGAGGTCCCGATCGTCGTGCACCAACTCGAGCAGCGAAGCCCGGGCGCCGCCGGGCCCCAGGGTCCTTAGTACGGGGCCGTCGCGCTCTCGCCGGGCGGCTCCCACCGGAGCCTCGACCGATTCCCCGAGCGCGGCCTTTAAATACCGCACCCGAGTGGCTTACGAAGCCGCACCACGCACCCTTCGGGGAGCGTGGAGCGCGGCGTCGCCACGGCGAGCCGGGGATCTGTGATCCGAGCTCATTCCAAGGCGGCGCCACACGATGGCCCGATGGGGCGTGGAGCCCCGAGATCCCCTCCCTGGAGACGGGGAGTGACCTCTCGGGACTGACAGGGGAGATTAGCAAGTATCGTACGCGAAAAATAGCTCATCTAATGCAAAGACACGACCGCCAGTAGAGAGATCAGTAGTTGCGACAAGTAGCCAGAATAATGTGTATTCCCACGCACTTCAGTGTGCGTAAATCCGGTTGATCCTCCCGGCGGGCACCGCTATTGGAGTTCGCTTAAGCCATGCGAGTCGAGAGGGGTAAGCCCTCGGCGCACTGCTCAGTAACACGCGGACAATCTGCCCTCGAGACGGGGATAATCCCGGGAAACTGGGGATAATACCCGATAGGTCTGGGATGATGGAAGGCTCCCTGGCCAAAATCTTCCGGGGCTCGAGGATGGGTCTGCGGCCTATCAGGTCGTAGGGGGTTTTACGGACCCCCTAGCCGAAGACGGGTACGGGCTTTGGGAGAAGTCGCCCGGAGATGGATTCTGAGACACGAATCCAGGTCCTACGGGACGCAGCAGGCGCGAAACCTCCACAATGTGGGCAACCACGATGGGGGAACTCCAAGTGCTTACACTTTTGTGTAAGCTGTTCCCGAGCCTAAAAAGCTCGAGAAGTAAGGGCCGGGTAAGACGGGTGCCAGCCGCCGCGGTAATACCCGCGGCCCGAGTGGTGCTCATTATTATTGAGCCTAAAGCGTCCGTAGCTGGCCGGGCAAATCTCCGGGTAAATCGGGCCGCTCAACGGTCCGAATTCCGGAGACACTGCTCGGCTTGGGATCGGGAGAGGGTGAAGGTACCTCCCGGGGTAGGGGTAAAATCCTGTAATCCTGGGGGGACCACCAGTGGCGAAGGCGTTCACCTAGAACGAATCCGACAGTGAGGGACGAAGCCCTAGGGCGCAAACGGGATTAGATACCCCGGTAGTCTAGGGTGTAAACGCTGCAGACTTGGTGTTGGGGGTCCTGCGTGGGCTCCCAGTGCCGGAGCGAAGGTGTTGAGTCTGCCGCTTGGGGAGTACGGTCGCAAGACTGAAACTTAAAGGAATTGGCGGGAGAGCACCGCAACGGGAGGAGCGTGCGGTTCAATTGGATTCAACGCCGGAAAACTCACCGGAGGCGACGGAGGGATGAAAGCCAGGCTGAAGACCTTGCCCGATTCTCCGAGAGGTGGTGCATGGCCGTCGTCAGTTCGTACCGTAAGGCGTTCTGTTAAGTCAGATAACGAACGAGACCCTCGCCGTTAGTCGCAATCTTACAAGCGATTGTAGGAGCACACTAGCGGGATCGCTGCCGTTAAGGCAGAGGAAGGAGAGGTCTACGGTAGGTCCGTATGCCCCGAATCTTCCGGGCAACACGCGCGCTACAAAGGTGGGGACAATGGGACCCGACCTCGAAAGGGGGAGGCAATCCTGAAACCCCATCGTAGTCTGGATCGAGGGCTGTAACTCGCCCTCGTGAAAATGGATTCCGTAGTAATCGCGGGTCAACATCCCGCGGTGAATGTGCCCCTGCTCTTTGCACACACCGCCCGTCAACTCATCCGAGTTGGGTCGGAGTGAGGGTGCCTCATCCGGGGCGCTCGAACTTCGGTTCAGCAAGGGGGAGTAAGTCGTAACAAGGTATCTGTAGGGGAACCTGCAGATGGATCACCTCCTAGAACGCCTTCTTCGGAAGGTCGCTCGAGAATGATCGCAACCTGCGTGACCGATGCGCTACTGATCTCCCTTCCCAAAGGGTCCATCACCCATTTTGAGTTAGCTAAGCATTCTTTATTAGCTACCACTCCACGACCGTCGTCGTGATGGCTCCCCCGTACTCTCGCAGTCTCTCGAAGGAGACCGTGGACGCCGGCGCCGCGCTCGCCCGAGGCGAGCCGATCCTGGTCTACGACGCTCCCGAGCGGGAGGGCGAGACCGATCTCATCTTCCTGTCCGAGCGGGCGACTCCCGAGCTGATCCGCCTCGCCCGTCGGGACGCGGGCGGGCTCATCTGCACGGCGATCTCCGAGGAGCTGCGGCACCGGCTCGATCTCCCCTTCTTCTCCGACCTCCTCGCGAACGCGCAGGCCCGTTATCCGCTCCTAGCGTCGCTCGCCGAGGCCCCGCGGTACGACCACCGCAGCGCCTTCGGCATTACGATCAACCACCGGGCGAACTATACAGGGGTGAGCGACAACGAACGGGCGCTCACGATCCGGACGGTCGGCGAGATCGCGGCGGCCGCACCGCGGCGATCGGCCGAGGAGCTTGGTCAACAGTTCCGAGAGGCGTTCATCTCCCCGGGGCACGTGCCGTTGCTGTACGCGGCCGCGGGCCTCCTTCGCGAGCGAAAGGGCCATACGGAATTGGCCATCTCGCTCCTCCGCATGGCCGGTCTCTCCGAATCGGCGACGGTCTGCGAGATGCTCGGAGACTCCGGCGGCGCGCGCTCCCCGGCCGCCGCGCGAGGGTACGCGGACGACCACGGCTGGATTTTTCTCGAAGGAACCACCCTCACCGAGGCCTGGCGGCGATGGTCCGCGTGATGGCCACGGGGGTCTTCGACCTCCTACACCCCGGACACGTGTACTTCCTGAACGAGGCGCGCAAGCTCGGCGATGAGCTCGTGGTCGTCGTCGCGCGGGACCAGACGGCGCGCCGGCTCAAGCACGAGCCGTATGTCCCGGAGATGATCCGCCGCGAAATGGTCGAAGCGCTCAAGCCCGTCGACCGCGCGATCCTCGGCTCGGCGACCGACATCTACCAAACCGTGGTCGAGGTCCGCCCGGACCTGATCGCGCTCGGTCACGACCAGATCTTCAACGCGACCGAGGTCGAGCGGGAGTGCGCCCGGCGGGGGGTCCCCGCGAAGGTCGTCCGGATCGGACTCCTCCCCCACGATGACCTCGCGACCCGCAAGATCGTCGAACGAATCCTCGAGCGAGCGCGGAGCTCCAAGGAGGCGAGCGCGTGAAGCGAATCGGCATCGCGGACACGACGTTCGCTCGAGTGGACATGGCCGCAGCCGCCGTCCGGGCGCTCCAAGGTTCCGGGACGGGGTTCCGGATCGTGCGGCGGACCGTGCCCGGGATCAAGGACCTCCCAGTCGCCTGCCGTCGTCTCTTTCGCGAAGACCACGTCGATCTGTGCATCGCGCTCGGGATGCCGGGGAAGGCGGAGTACGACCGGACCTGCGCGCACGAGGCGTCCTTGGGCCTGATGTTCGCGGGGGTCCTCGAGGCGAAACCGATCGTGGAGTGCTTTGTCTTCGAAGCCGAGGCCGTCGACGATCGTCAATTGGAGACCCTCGCCCGGCGACGCGCGGAGGAGCACGCGCTCAACGCCTACGCGCTCCTGTTCCGGCCGCAGGACCTCGCCCGCCGCGCAGGCTCCGGCCTGCGTCAGGGCTTCCCCGATGCGGGGCCGGCGCGACCGACCCACTGACTCGATCGATCCACCAGGATCTAAGAACCAAAGAGAGGAAACAACGATGGCGAAGAATGCAGGAGCCGGAACCGGAGTGCGCGTGGCGGTGGTCGCGAGCGAGTACAACTTCGACGTGACCTCGTCGATGGTCGAACGGGCGAAGGAGGAGATATCGTTCCTCGGTGCGACCCTCGGCCCGGTCGTCAAGACCCCGGGGGTCTACGACATGCCGCTCGCCGTCAAGGTCCTCTTCGCCCGAAAGGATGTCGACGCGGTCGTCGCGCTCGGGGCGGTCATTGAGGGAGAGACCCAGCACGACGAGGTCGTCATGAACCAGGCGGCGCGCAAGCTTGCCGACCTTTCCGTGGAGTATTGCAAGCCGCTCGGGCTCGGGATCACCGGCCCCGGGGAGACCCGTCTGCAGGCGCAGGAGCGGATCGAGAACGCCGCGAGCGCGGTGCGGGCGGTCGTAAAGATGGTGCAGCGGTTGCGCGAGCTCGGCTGAGCGGGTGCGTGGGCCGGGCCGGAGCCGACCCCGGAGCTGCGGGCGTCGCTCCGAGGAATGTGCCCCTTTCAGCCGCATACACGCAGGACAGGCCGCTAGTTTAGTCGACTGCGCACATCCCGCGCGTTACATACCCCACCTCGAGTGGGCCCCGGAGCGATCTCCATGGACCTCTCCGAGATCTGGCTCGCGATCCTCACCTTCGGTGCGGCCGTGGTCAACGGGGCCGTTGGATACGGGTTCTCGTCGACGATCACCCCGATCGCGATCCTGTGGTACTCGAACAAAGTACCTGAATCCGGCCCTCGTCACGGTGGAAGTGGTCGTGAACGTGGTCATGCTCCTGCGCGTGCGGGCGTACGCCCGCGCCACCTGGAGCCGAGCCCGTCCGGTGGTCCTCACTCTGTTTCCGGGGATCGTCCTCGGGACGATCGCCCTCTCCTACCTCGCGGTCAACGACGTGAAACTGATCCTGTACGTCGTGCTCCTCCCGCTCGTCGCGTTGCAGCTCTACGGTCTCAGCCGACCGATTCGCAACGAGCGGCGTGGGGGAGCCTCGATCGGCCCCGGGATCGGGTTTCTGTACGCGCTCACCACAATCTCGGGCCCGCCGCTCGCGCTCTTCCTGCGCAACCAAGGACTTTCGAACGACGAGTTCCGGGCAACGATCGCCCAGATTCGGGTCGCCGAGTCGACGCTCACGCTCGGAACGTACGCGATCGCCACGAGCTTCTTCGGCGCGGGGCTCTTCGCGCTCCCGTCGCTCACGTTGATCCCCTACCTGCTGATCCCGGCGATCCTCGGGGTCCCGCTCGGGATCTACTTGCTCCGATCGGTCTCCCCCGAGTTCTTCCGCCGATTCATCATGCTCGTGGACGCGATCTTCATCTCCTACGGGCTCTCCGCGGTCATGGCGACTCTGAAGTGGGTCTCGCTCGAGACCAGCTACCTCGTGTTCGCGGGCCTGCTCGCTGTGATTGGCGTCCTCGCCTGGGCGTCGTTCCGACGGTGGCCGGCCGAGTCGATCTTCGACGAACCCCCGGGCGATGCTCCCGCCCACGGAGGATCCGGATCGCCTCCTACTGGGACGGGACCGCCCTGATCAACTCGCGCGGCGGCTCCCTGGGGCTGGAGGCTGCAGCGGGGCGGTATCGCACGCTGCCCGCCGGGATATCGAGCGGTTCCGATCAGCCGGAACGGCTACGAGCCAGCCAGCCTTGGCGGGAGAGCTCTGCCAGGATGTACTCGGCGGAGGCCGAGGGAGAGAGTCTTGCGGCTTCGACCGTGATCTCGGGGTGCTCGGGCGCTTCGTACGGATCGTCGACCCCTGTCATCTCCTTGATCTCGCCCGCACGAGCGCGTCGGTACAACCCCTTCACGTCCCGCTGCTCGCACACGGCCAGAGGCGTGTTGACGTAGACCTCTACGAACCGTCCGATCTCGGCGCGAGCCTGAGCCCGGGAGGCTCGATAGGGGGAGATGAGAGCGACGACCGGGATCGCGCCGCTCCGGGCCAGGATCTTCGCGACGAACGAGACCCGCCCCGCGTGTTTCTCTCGGGAGGTCCGATCGAACCCCAAGTCGGCGCTCAGCCCGCGTCGGACCTCGTCCCCGTCGAGCAGCTCGACGGACCACCCTCGCTCCACGAGATGGGGCGAGAGCTCCCGGGCGATCGTCGTCTTGCCGGCGCTCGGAAGACCCGTCAGCCAGATACAGAATCCCGGGGCTCGCGCGGTCATGGGGTTCCCTTCACGGCAGCAGGACGTCCTTTTCCCGAAGGATCGCGGCGACCTCGGGTCGCAAGATCTCCGGAGGGAGTACGCTCCCCTTCGCGAGCGCCTCGCGGATCCGGGTCTGGCTGGTGTCCACGCGTTCCGACGCCGGGTGGGGGCAGACCCGGGCGCTTGCCATCCCGCCGCAGACCCGGCAGTGAAACGACTCGTCGTAGCGCAATGCTCGGACACCGATATCGAACTCGTCGAAGATGCGATGACAGGCGTACGGATCGTAGTATCGACCGATCCCGGCTTGGTCGCGGCCCACGATGTACAGGCCGCAGCCGTAGTTCTTGCGGACGAGGGCCAGGAAGAGCGCGGCCTTCGGTCCTCCGTACCGCATCGTGATCGTGAGCGCGCTCAACAGCACCCGATCGGCCGGATAGTAGTCGCGGACCAGCGCTCCGTAGGCGCGCAAGATGATCTCGGGTCGATAGTCTCCGCGCTTGAGACGTCCTACGACGGGGTGCACGAACAACCCATCGACATCGTCTCGCTCCAGGGTCAGCCGCTGGATGTACTCATGCGCCGTGTGGGGCGGGTTGCGGCACTGGTAGGCCGCTACATGCTTCCAGCCTCTCCGGCCGAACTCCGCTCGCGCCTCGGCCGGAGTGAGCTCGAACCAGCCGGCCGGCCGCTCCGGACGCCGCACGAGCTCGATCCGGCCGGCGAGCGCCTCGTCGCCCGCCGCATAGAGGTCGGCCACGTTCGGGTGGGCCCGCTCGTCCGTGCCGTAGGCCGCGCGCGCGACGGTCTCCCGGTCGAAATGAAACTTCTCCTCCAGATGGAGGAGGGCCACGAACCGGCCGGCCTCGTCGAGGATCGCGAGCTCGTCCCCGGGGCGCGCCGATCGAGCGACGCGTTCGTTGCCCGGGCCCGTGACCGGGAACAACACCGGGATCGGCCACGGCAAGCCCTCGGGAAGGCGCCCGGTGCGCACCACCGAATCGAGGACGGCCGAGCCCATGAACCCTTCCAGCGGGCTGTACGCCCCGATCGCGATCTTCTCGGCGTCGTAGATCTGATCGACGTGCGCCGAGAGCTTCGGCAGGTCCTTCAGTTCGGCTTCGCGGCGGGCTCGGTTTTCCGGCGAGAGTTCGCGATCGATCAGTCGACCGCCGTGCGGATCAGGCAGCACGGGCGGGCCCTCGGGTCCTGGGTTCTGCGGGGGGAGCGGGCGGATGCGATCGTTGGATCCCGGCGAGATGGATCCCGCATTCGGTCTTCGCCGTCCCGGCCCAGCGCCCATCTCGCTCCGCTCCCCCGGGCCCGACCGGCCGAGTGCACGGCGCGCAGCCGACGCTGGGGTACCCCTGGGCCCAGAGTGGATGTTGGGGGAGGTGGTGCGCGCTCGAGTAGGCATCGATGCGCTCGCGCGTCCAACCGACCATCGGATTGATCTTGAACAGTCCACGGCCCCCGGAGGCGAGCTCCTGCCACTCCACCACGGGAGTGGTGCCTCGGCCGGCATGCTGATCTCTGCGGACCCCCGTCAACCAAGCGCTCCGCCCCGAAAGGGCGTGCTGGAGCGGTTCTACCTTGCGCATGGTGCAGCAGGCGTCGGGGTCACGAGCGTACAAGGTCGGCCCGAAGGCGGCATCCTGCTCGGCCACCGTTCGCGCGGGACGTACATCGATAACGTTGACGCCCCACTGTTCTCGGAGCCGGTCCCGGAAGGCCAGGGTCTCGGGAAAGTGGTACCCCGTTTCCAAGAACAGCACCGGGATGTCCGGACGCCACCGTCGTGCCATATCGATCACCACGAGCCCATCCCTTCCAAAGCTGGAACCGATCACGAGCCCATCGCCGAAACGCTCCACCGCCCAGCGGATGATCTCGGCGGGATCCGCCGCTTCTAGTTCGTACGACCACCTCTCCGCCTGCTCGACAGGACCCATCATGCTCGATCCGACTCACTCGAACGGGGTCCGGAGGGTACTTACCCGTGGAGATGAGGACGGTGTTCGCTCGCGCGTGCAGAAACGGCGCACAACGGCCCGATACCTCGGGCGATCGGAATCACAGGCCGAAGCGACCGCGGAGGAACTCGTAGGCGGTCCTTCCCTTCGGGGTATGCGGGGTCACGCGTAGCGGCAGATCCCCCGGCGCGGACGGACGCTTCTGGCGGAGCAGCGCGGCGATCAGGGCGTCATGTCCCCACTCGACCGTCACGTCTGGACCCGTTGGGGCTCCCGCTTGGACCGTGACGCTCCCCTTCTGGTCGACGATGAGACCGGCGGAGCCATCGTCGGTAAGGAACACCCAGGTCTGGGGAAGATACCCTACGATGAACATTCCGGCGAAACTCGCCAGCCGGCCCTTCAGTTCCGCCTCGAGGCCGGGCGCGATCTGTCGGAGGGTCGGGACCAGTTGGCTCATGCGTCGGACGGCCCGGACATCTTCATAGAGATGACCCTGACGTACCGGAACCGTACGGCGTACGCCGACCGGGACCCCAACCATTATGCCGCGCGCATTTTCTCACGCGATCGGGAGGGCGTCGGTGGGTCCTCGGGAGGTGTACGCTACGATCCCTTCGACCCAGGATCGCGCGCTCGCGCTCGCGCGCGCCGGGGCCCCCGAGGGGACCCGGGTCGTCGCTCGCCATCAGAGCGCCGGACGCGGACGGCTCGACCATGCGTGGGAGTCGCCCCCCGGTGGACTGTACCTTTCGCTCATCGCCCGTGCCCCGGAGATCCACCGCTCGTTGGTTTCGCTCGCGATCGGCGCCGGTCTTCGGGAGGCCCTCATCGCCCGATTCGGCGTCCGTACGTCCCTCAAATGGCCGAACGATCTTCTCGTCCCGACGCCCGACGGCGCCCCGCGTAAGCTCTCGGGGATCGTCGTCGATGAGGTCCCCTCTCCCACCCTGGGGCGGGCCGATGTCGCAGGGATCGGGGTGAACGTCGTGCTCGATCGCGAGCAACTTTCGGCACCGTTGCGGGCGGCGACCGCGTCGCTCGGGGATTTCATCGACCCACCACCGCCGATCGAGGAGGTCGAGGAAATGGTGGTGGATGCCGCTCTGCGCTCCGTCCGCGAGCTGGACACGGACGCGGGCGCGGAGGTGGCCCTCGCTCGGTGCCGGGCCGACCTCTATGGGGTCGGTCGCCGGGCCTGGGTCGACGGGGTTCCCGCCGGCATCATCCGGGGAATCGGGGCGGACGGAGAGCTCTTTGTCTCCCAGGGCTCGGCCCAGTTCGCGATAAGAGCCGGAGACCTTCGGGTGGAAGAACCATGACGGAGCCGTACGATCGGTGGAACGCGCTCAAGCGGCAGGTCCGGGAGGGCGGCGGCACGGAGCGGGTCGCAAAGCATCGAGCGTTGGGGAAGCTCACCGCGCGCGAACGGATCGAGTCTCTCTTCGACCCCGGGACGTTCAACGAGATCGACCCCTTCGTCACGCACCGGGTCCAGGGGTTCGGCATGGGCGAGCGGATGGTTCCCGGCGACGGGGTGGTGACCGGCTCGGGAGAGATCGACGGCCGACCCGCCTGCGCCTTCTCCCAGGACGCGACGGTGTTCGGTGGAGCGCTGGGCGAGGCGCATGCGATGAAGATCGTCAAGATCATGGAGACCGCCCGCAAGGCGGGGGTCCCGATCATCGGGCTCGACGACTCGGGCGGCGCGCGTATCCAGGAGGGTGTGATGAGCCTCGCGGGGTACGGGGAGGTCTTCTTCCGAAATGTCCTGCTCTCGGGGGTCGTACCCCAAATCTCCGTGATCCTGGGCCCGTGCGCCGGCGGAGCGGTCTACTCCCCCGCGATCACCGACTTTGTCGTCATGGCGCGGGGAATGGGACAGATGTTCATCACCGGTCCGGACGTCATCCGCGCGGTAACGGGCGAGGAGGTCTCCGCGGAGGAGCTCGGCGGTGCGGAGACCCACGCCCGCCTCAGCGGCGTCTCCCACCTCACCGCGGCAAACGACCGGGACGCGATCGCGCTGACCCGGCATCTGCTCTCCTACCTGCCGCTGAACAATCTCGAAGAGCCACCGGCCGTGCCCCCGATCGATCCGCCCGCCACCGCCGCCGGCGAGCTCGTCGGGGTGGTGCCCGCCGATTCCAATGCGCCGTACCACGTCCATGCCGTCATCGACCGGCTCATCGATCCGGGTTCGTTCCTCGAGATCCAGCCGGAATGGGCGACGAACATCGTGGTCGGCTTCGGTCGGCTCGCGGGCCGGTCGATCGGCCTCGTGGCCAACAACCCCGCCCAGCTCGCCGGGACCCTCGATATCCAAGCATCGATCAAAGCGGCGCGATTCGTGCGGTTCTGCGATGCGTTCAACGTTCCGCTCCTGACCCTGGTGGACGTCCCCGGCTTCCTCCCGGGAACGGCCCAGGAGTTCGGCGGGATCATCCGTCACGGGGCGAAGCTGCTCTACGCCTACGCCGAGGCGACCGTTCCAATGATGACCGTGATCCTGCGCAAGGCCTACGGAGGGGCGTACGACGTCATGTGCTCGAAGCATCTCGGGGGCGATCTGAACCTCGCGTGGCCCACCGCCGAGATCGCGGTGATGGGCGCCGACGGCGCCGTCAACATCCTGTTCCGGCGCCAGCTCGATGCCGCTCCCGCCGACGCGCGAGAGAAGCTGCGCGCGGAGAAGGTCGCGGAGTACCGGGAGGAGTTCCTCAACCCGTACCTCGCGGCGGATCGGGGATACATCGACGACGTGATCGACCCGGCGGAGACCCGAACGCGGCTCATCGCAGGGCTCAAGTTCCTCATCTCGAAGCGTGAAGACCGACCACCGAAGAAGCACGGGAACGGACCGCTGTAGCCGTCCGTGGGAAGGTTCGTCCGATGGTCGGCATCACCGAGACCGTGCTCCGCGATGGGCACCAGTCGCTGATCGCGACCCGGATGCGCACCCGCGACATGCTTCCGGCGGGCGAGCGGCTCGACGCGATCGGTTACCGCTCGCTCGAGGTCTGGGGCGGCGCGACGTTCGACGTGTGCCTGCGCTTCCTCCACGAGGATCCCTGGGAGCGGCTACGGACCCTGAAGAGGGCGATGCCGAACACGCCGCTGCAGATGCTCCTGCGGGGTCAGAACCTCGTCGGGTACCGCCACTACCCCGACGACCTCGTACGCAAGTTCGTCGCCGAATCCGCGCGCCAGGGGATTGACATCTTCCGCATCTTCGACGCGCTGAACGACCCGCGGAACATGGGGGTGGCGATTGACGCCGTCCGCAAGGCCGGAGGCCGGGCGCAGGGGGCGATCTGCTACACGCAATCGCCCGTCCACACCCTCCCGTCGTTCGTCCAGCTCGGCCAGGAGCTCGCTGGCCTCGGGGCGGAGGAGCTATGCGTCAAGGACATGGGCGGATTCATGCCGCCCGGCGACGCGGCGACGCTCGTCCGAGCGCTCGTCCACGAGGTGGGTCTACCGGTGGTGGTCCACACGCATTCCTCGAGCGGAATGGCGACGCTGACGTGTCTCGCCGCCGCCGAGGCCGGCGCGACGGCGGTCGACGGCGCGCTCGGCCCGTTTTCCGGAGGAGCGTCCCAACCTCCCACGGAGGCGCTCGTCGGCGCCATGCGGGGCACGTCGCTCGATCCCAAGCTCGACCTCGGAGCCCTCGCCGATCTTTCCGAGTACTTCCGCAAGGTCCTCGATCACTACCGACCGCTGCTGAACTTGAGGAGCCTCCAGACGGATGGAGAGATCCTGCTCCACCAGGTCCCGGGGGGAATGCTCTCGAACCTCCTCGGGCAGCTCCAGGAGCAGGACGCGCTCGCCCGGCTCCCCGAGGTGTTCATCGAGATCCCGCTGGTCCGGCGCGATCTCGGCTACCCTCCGCTCGTGACCCCGACTAGCCAGATCGTCGGGATCCAAGCCGTCCTCAACGTTCTCGCCGGCACGCGCTACCAAACGATCACCCGCGAGGTCCGCGACTACGTCCGCGGGCTTTACGGCACCCCACCGGGCCCGATCGACGCCGACCTACGGCGCAAGGTCCTCGCCGACGCCGCGCCGATCCAAGGCCGACCGGCGGACCTGCTCGCTCCGGAGTTCGAGCTCGCGTTGAAGGAGGTCCGGGCGCTCGTCCCCGCGGCCGACGACGCCGAAGCGATTTCCTATGCCGTCTTCCCGGCCGTGTACAAGGCCTACCGTGCCAGCCGCGATCGTGGCCTTACCGACGAGGCCCTCACCAGCGCCGCGCTCGGAATCGTCGGCGCGCTCCGGGCGCGTCCCCCGAGCCTCCCCCTGCCGCCCTCCCCGCGGGATCGGGAGGAGCGAGGCGGGATGAGCGCTTGGGCGCACGAGGGACGCAGTCGGCTCCATTCCCAGCGGAGGTGGATCGATGCGAGTACGCGTCGTGCGCGACGGTAAAGAAGAGACCATCGACGTCGATCTCCTTGGAGGGACGCTGGAGATCGGGGGCGCGCGCCACCCGTTCGTCGTCGTCGCCTCGTCGCCGATGAAGGTCGAGCTCGAGATCGCCGGCGAGCGGCTCGTCGTCGAACAGTGGCCGGAGGGCATGCCGATCCCACCGGGGCCGGTCGACGTGAACGGGGAGCGCTGGACCGTGTCGGCCGTAGAGGCCTCCGAGGCTCGTTCGGCCGCCGTCGCGCACGCGTCCGCCCCACCCGCCCCACCCGCCCCGCCCGCGGCCGTTGCGGCCCAAGGACCGGGAATTCCGATCCTGCCCCCGATGCCCGGGAAGGCGATCGAGGTGCGGGTCCAAGACGGAGACCACGTCACGAAGGGACAGATCCTCTTGATCCTCGAAGCGATGAAGATGCGCAACGAGATCGCCAGCCCGAGCGCCGGTCGTGTGGAGCGCTTGCAGGTCCGGCCCGGCTCGAGCGTGCGGGCCCGAGAGCCGATGCTCTTCGTGGTCCCCGACTAGGGGGCCGGCGGAGCCTTCTCGGCCGCCTCGGGTTCCGGGGCGGTCTCCGTAAAGGAGTCGAAAAGGTCGGCCTCGATCACCGGGTCATCGAACGACTCCGGGGGAGGGGCGGGAGCGGTCGGGTCGATCGCCGCGGGCGGGGCGACGATCGCGGTGGCGGAGTACTCCGCCATGTACCACACCGCCAGTCCCACCGGGAGGAGGAGGAGGGCGAAGGAGTACAACCCGAGCCCCAGGCCGAAGCCGAGGTAAATCAAGCCGAACGTGAGCGCGGCGAGCAGGACGGCCATCGCCCAGTAGGGGAGCCGACCGATCGTCAACCGAGTCATGGCGACTTCCTTCTCACGCAACCCGCACCGTCCGACCGCACGTGGGGCAGACGGTCGCGCCGGCCGCCAGGTGGGTCCCACAGTAGATGCAGAACCCAATCCCGGACGACGGGAGTGGAGCACCCGCGGACGCGCCGGAGGAGGGGCCCGATCCCGAAGCGGGTCCGAGCGGCGGAGCGGTCGGGCGGATCTGACGGTGGCCGAAGGGCGTGTAGAAGATCACGAGGCTCGAGAACATCCAGATCAGGACCGCGTAGACCGCGATGGTCGCGAGCGACGGTACGAGGAAGAAGATCGCGAGGGCGACGGCAACCACCGCGAAGTTGACGATGGTCAGAACGGCGCGCAGGTGCATCGGGGCGCTCCAAAACACTAGGCGCACCGGCGTACTTCCGTCTTTGTCCCATCGCGGTGACCGCCTCGATGGCCTAAATAGCCGCCATCGCTCGCGCCGCGCCGTGGCGAAGGTTCCTCGGCTGATCGCCCGCGACGAGTTCACCTACGAGATTCCGATGGACGAGGTCCCCGGGATGCGCGTCCCGGGAGTGCTCTTCTCGAACGAGGCGCTGCTTTCGGGGGTCGAGGGCGACCCGTCCTTGATGCAACTCGCGAACGTCGCCACGCTTCCCGGCATCCGGCGCAACGCGCTCGCGATGCCGGACATCCACTTCGGTTACGGCTTCCCGGTCGGAGGGGTCGCGGCCTTCGATCTCGACGAGGGAGTCGTCTCCCCCGGGGGGATCGGCTACGACATCAACTGCGGAGTTCGATTGCTTCGGACCTCGCTCACCGCCGAGGAGGTCCGGCCGCGCCTCGGCGACCTCATGGACCGCCTCTACCGGGCCGTGCCGTCCGGAGTCGGTTCGAAGGGAGGTCGGCCGCTCAACCCGGGCGAGGTCGACGAGGTGCTCGCGGGCGGGGCCCGCTGGGCGGTCGAGCACGGCCTCGGCCGGACGGAGGATCTCGAGGTCCAGGAGGAGGAGGGTCGAATGGCGGACGCGGACCCCGCCGAGATCAGCGACAGCGCCCGCAAGCGCGGCTCCAAGCAGCTCGGGACCCTCGGGTCCGGGAACCATTTCCTCGAGGTCCAGGCGGTGGACGAACTGTTCTACCCGGAATGCGCGGAGGCGCTCGGCCTGAAGCCGGGTCAGGTCACCGTCATGTTGCACACGGGCTCGCGCGGTCTCGGTCACCAGGTCGCGACGGAGTTTATTCAGCGGATGGACGAGCGCCTCGTCCGCGAGGGCACCGAGCTCGTCGACCGGCAGCTCTCCTGCGCCCCGATCGCCTCCGACGACGGGCAGAGCTACCTGCATGCGATGGCCGCCGGGGCGAACTTCGCCTGGGCGAACCGCCAGGCGATCACCCACGGGGTGCGTCGTGCCTTCTCCGAGACGTTCGGTCGCCCTGCCGAGGACATGGACCTCGCGGTCATCTACGATATCGCCCATAACATCGCGAAGACCGAGGTCCACCGCTTAGAGGAAGGGCCGAAGCGCGTGCTCGTCCATCGGAAGGGAGCGACCCGCGCGTTCCCCGCCGGACGAGAGGAAGTGCCGGGCGCCTACCGCCCGTTCGGCCAGCCGGTGCTCATCCCAGGGGACATGGGTACGGCGAGCTACGTTCTCGCCGGCCTCCCGACGTCGATGGACCGTTCGTTCGGTTCCTCCTGCCACGGCGCAGGTCGGCGCCTGAGCCGCCATGCGGCGAACCGCATGTTCCGCTACGAGGACGTAACGCGCGCGTTGCGCGCGAAGGGTATCCAGGTCCGCGCGGCCACCCACGAAGGCGTGACCGAGGAGGCTCCCGGCGCGTACAAGGACGTCGAGAACGTCGTCCGAGTCGCCGAGGGCGCCGGCCTCACCCGGCGCGTTGCCCGACTGGTCCCGCTCGGGGTCGTGAAGGGATGAACGCGGAGAGCTCCGACCGATCCCTCGCGAGAGCTCATAAACGGAGGCCCGCTCCGAAGGCCTCGGAGCGTTCGTGACGTCGTTTTCGTTCAACGGCTACGAGATCGCGCTCCTCGTCGTGCTCGTCTACGCGTTCGCCGTCTACGGCCTGTATCGCGCCGGCTGGATCGGAAAGGACCGCACGATCGCGCTCTTCGGCCCCGCGCTGATGATCAAGACCCGACGCGGACGGGATTTCATCGACTGGGTCGCTCGACCCCGCCGGTTCTGGACCGTCGTGAGCACGATCGGCGTCATCCTCGCGGCGATCGCGATGGTCGGGATGGTGCTCCTGCTCCTCATCGATGCGATCCTGGCGCTCCACGAGACCGCCGCTCAGGCCCCGAGCGTTCAGGAAGCGCTGGGGATCCCCGGGATCAACCCGATCATCCCGCTCGGGTACGGGATCGTCGCGCTGATCATCGCGGTCGTACTGCACGAGCTGTTCCACGGGTTCGTCGCACGTTCCCAGAAGATCACCGTCAAGAGTCTCGGCATCCTTTGGTGCGTCATCCCCATCGGAGCCTTCGTCGAACCGGAGGAGGCCGAGATGGTGTCCGCCCCGCGGATCCGCCGGGACCGCGTGGCGGCGGCAGGCGTGCTCGCGAACTTCATTCTGGCCGCGGTGCTCTTCGTGCTGGTATCCGCGATCGTCGCGGGGTCGGTCGTGCCGAATGCGAACGGGGTCGGGGTCGTCCAGATCTTCCCGAACTCACCGGCCCAGAATGCGAGCCTCGCCGCGGGCGACATCATCACCGAGTTGAACGGCACGGTAACCACGACGAACGCACAGCTGTCGTCGGTGCTCAGCGGGGCGCATCCCGGCCAGACGGTCCCATTACAGGTACTATTCGAGCAGTCGGGGGACGACGGTCACGACGAACGTCACGCTCGCGCCGCTATCGGCGTTCACCAATCACTCGTCCGACGCGAAGACGGCCTTCCTCGGAGTATACATCTCCTTCCTCACCCCGGCGCAGCTCCAGGGCACGCTCGTGTGGCCCCCGGGTACCACGTACGGAGCTTACCAGGGCACCATCAACTGGCTCGTGCTGCCGATCGCCGGCCTCGAACCGGTCAGCGGCGCGACCCAGGGCTTCTTCCACGTGACGGGGCCCCTCGCGGGGTTCGGCCCGAACTCGTTCTGGATCGGCCTCAACATCCTGTACTGGATCGCATGGATGAGCCTGCTGCTCGGGGCCTCGAACGCCCTTCCGCTGATCCCGCTCGACGGAGGGCTCCTCGTCCGCGACTTCGTGGCCGCGTTCGCCGCGCGCGTGAAGAAGGCCTGGACGGCCGAACGCGCCGAACAGTTCGGCGGGACGGTGGCCATTATCTCGACGTTCGCCGTACTCATCTTGCTCGCATGGCAGTTCGTGATCCCCCGCCTCTAGCGGAATCGACGCTGTACGGGGAGTACCCCTTCCTCCCCGGAGCGGAAGCGCTCGCCGAGGAGATGGCCATCTCGGTCCGGGCCCTCTTGGAGGACGGAGCGTTCGAGGTCTCCCGCGAGATCGGACGCGCCCGGGTCCTCGCGGCCGCCGACGACCCCCGAGGGACCTCGACGATCGAGGAGCTCTCCCGGGCGGCCCCCGAGGTCCAGTTCCTCTCCTTCCTGTTCGCGCGGCTCGTGCTGTCGGCCGCGAGCTCACCCGCACCCCTGAGGCGGTGGGCCGTCGCCGAATCGAAACGCGCCCATGCCCGCCTGCGCTCCAGCCCCATCGAGGAGCTCAGCGAGGTCGCGCGCCGCCTCGGATACCCCATCACCGAATTGCCGTCCCAAGAGGTCGCCCTGTCGCTCACCGACTACGTGCACCTCGCGGTGCCGATCCGCGACGCGGAGTTCCGTCTCGGGAGCCAGGACGTTCGGCACGGCCAGGTCGAGGTCTCGCGCGAGCGCGCCGCGCGCTTGCTCCAGGAGGCCGTACGGAGCGAGCTCGCCCGACCGATGCCGATCGAGGAACAGGCGCGCGCCGCCATCCGCACCCGCGAGGCCGTGCTTCTGGAGGAGATCTCCCGGCGGGTGCCGCTCCCCGTGGCTCGGCCCGGCGCGAACACCGCCGAGCTGAGGCCGGAGCGCTTTCCCCCGTGCATCCGGAAGATGCGAAGGGCGCTCGAGCACGGCGAGAACCTCTCCCACGCCGGGCGCTTCGCGCTCGCCGCCTTCCTGCACCGGGCCGGCGCCGATCTCGAAACGATCGTCGACGCCTACCGGGGCGCGCCCGATTTCGACGAATCGATCACCCGCTACCAGATCGACCACATCACGCAACGGGACGGAGGGAAGGGATACGAACCTCCCGAATGCGCGACCCTGCGCACCCACGGGCTCTGCATCCGGGACGGCGACCCCACGGGCCCGACGCCGGTGGACCGTGCGCGCGATCCGCTCTGCTTCGAGACGTTCCTGCGCCACCCGTTGCAGGACCATCGACTCCGCGGAGGACGCGTCCTCGAGGGCGGGGCCGATCGAGAAGGGCCCGGGGGCGCTACGAACCGTTCGGCGGCAGGTTCCGGTACAGGCTCCGCGCCCGGGCGTACGCCGTCCACTGACCCGCGATAACGAACCACACAAGCGCGACGTCGATCACCGTGAAGCCGATCCCACCGACCACGAAGTGCGACCAGGGCGCGCTCGGGGCCCACGGCCACGGGAGCGACCAATCGAACTCCAAGAACGTCGCCGCCGCGAGGATCACGAGCCGGTCCGAACGAGATAGGATGCCCGTGTACAACCGGCCCTGGCCGACCGCCTGGGCCTGCGTGCCCATGTAGCTCACGAGCAACAGGCTCACGAGCGCGAGGAGCGCGAGGAAGGGGTTCGCGTATCCGGAGATCGCGATCCCGATCAGGAGGGCCACGTCGGAGTACCGGTCGAGGACGTGATCGAGCACGTCGCCGCGCACGCTCGTCGTGCCGTTGCGGCGGGCGACGTACCCATCGAGCGCATCGAAGAGTCCTCCGAAGAGGATCAGGGCCGAGACCGCGAGGAAGACATAGGGCGTGGTCCAGCGCACGGTCGCCGCGAGGACGGCTGCCGCGATGCAGAGACCGAAGGCGAGCCAGCTCAGCGCGGCCGGGGTCCACCGGAGCCATGGACGCGCGAGTCGTTCGAGGTACTGGTCCGCCTTGCCTCGATACGCTTCGATGACCATGACGCGCTGGTTACGGGCCGAGGCGCAAAAGCTCCTCGGTGACGGCCGGATCGGCGAGCCAGTCGACTCGACCGTACCCGGATCGTCCCCGATGGGCGATGCGCCAGGCCACCCGGCGGGCGACCGCGTCCGGGTCGAGACCGGTCGTGTCGATCTCCCAGACGCGTCGGCCCGCACGGATCGCCTCGAAGAGGATCGCGTCCGTCGCCTCGGCGATGACGTTCTCCGCCCGGTCGCGGGCCGAGCCGCGGCGGGCGCGGGCGAGCCGCCGCTCGAGCTCGAGGGGGTTGCAGCGCAGCACGATCGTGTCGCGGATCGGAAGGAGATGAGCGAGGTGCCCGACAACGAGGTCGACCGGGGGCGGTGCTCGACGGAGCTTCCGCGCGAGCCGGGCTGAGATCGACCGTGCTCGAGCGCCGGCCCGATCGTCGCCCGACGCCGAGCCGCAGCGCGAGCTCACCGATCTCGATCGAACGGAACCGTGGTGCGAGGCGACGCGCGACCGTGCTCTTGCCGGTCCCGGGAGTCCCGGTCAACGCGACCGGACCCCGCCTCGCGCGGGTGCGGCGGGAGGGCGGCATGGCGTGCTACGCGAACCGAAGTTCGCGGTACGTGCGTCGCCAGGCGAGGACCTCCGGCGCGATCTTCTCCTTGCGGATCCCGCCCCGGACGAAGAGCTCGGCGAGCCGCGGCATCTCCTCCGGGGTCAGCCCGAGGCGGGTCGCCTCGGCGGTGCCGATGCGTCCGACCAGATCGATGAGGAGTCGCTGGCGCTCCAGGCGCCGGGCGAGGGCCGCGGGTCCGAGGCCGTGCGCCGCGCGCAGGCGTTCCGGGTGGATATGCAACTGGTGGGAGCGCGAGAACCCTTGCTCCTCGGCGACGAGCGGGATGCCCCGTTCGGAGAGGGCGCGTCCGAGCGCCTGGCTGTTCTGGACGATCGTCCGAGCGTACTCGGGCCCCACCCGCTCCATCTCGAGAAGCGTCTGCGTCACTCCGGCAATGCGGTTCCAGTGCGCGTTGTCGAAGATCCGCCAGACGAGCGCCGGGTCCATCTGCCGGAACAGATCCTCGCGATCGGTGACGAGGATCCCGCCCTGCGGTCCCGGGAACGACTTGTGCGTGCTTCCGAACAGGACGTCCGCTCCTTCCCGCAGCGGGTCCT
Organism: uncultured Thermoplasmata archaeon; assembly: GCA_963838955.1. GTDB lineage: Archaea > Thermoplasmatota > Thermoplasmata > Lutacidiplasmatales > UBA184 > Lutacidiplasma. The sequence continues at coordinate 269,936 of CAWISZ010000003.1, forward strand.
GGAACTCTCCTCCCGCGACGAGGCCGAGCACGTGGGCGGCGTCGTAGAAGACGAGCGCGTCGTGGGCGTGCGCCGCTTCGGCGATCTCGCGCAGCGGGTACGGGAACAGGAAGAAGCTCTGGCCGAGGATGACCGCGTTGGGTCGCTCGCGTTCGATCGTTTCGACCGCGAGCGCGGCGTCGACCGTGAACCCGGGTCCGGAGGCGGGTAGAGGTCGGACCGTGTAGCCGAAGAGGGCGGGGATATACCCCGGAGCGTACCCGTCGTAGCCCCCCTCCTTCGGCTCGATCGCCAGGATACGGGACTTCGCGGGCAGGAGCGGGACGAGCGCGGAGAGGGCCGCGATGTGGCCGGAGAGCGGCCGGACGGTCGCGTAGCGGCCGTGGAAGAGGCGGGCGGCCGAAGCGTTCCCGAGCTGCTCGATCGCGTCGGTGTACCGGGTCCCCGTGTAGGAGTTGTCGATCAATTCCCCGTGCCACTGCGTTTCCAGGGGGAGGGTGTACCGGCCCGCGAGATCGCTCGAAAGGTACTTGCGTGCCGTGGGCGACAGGGCGTTCTCGCTCGGCAAGAGGTTCAGGACCTCCCGGCCTCGCCAGCGATCGTGGGCGCGGACGAGCCGCGCGAGCGTGCGCTCGTTGCCGCTGGGTCCAGAGAGCGCGTTCACGAAGGGAGGACCGACGGGCGGGGCCCTTGGGCGAGCTTGCGCTGCTCGCGGTTGCCGCAGCGCGGACAGTTCAGGCCCTTGTCGCCGATGATCATGAGCCCATGGCAAACCTGGCAGCGCGCCGAAATGACCCCAAGGGTCGACGGGGCGGTCGTGAGCTTGATCGAGGGATGTGCCTGAAGGACCTTCGCGACGAGGATGTCGCCGACCGCGAGCTCGGTCGACAGCGACTCCGTGTAGCCATCCTTGACCTTGGAGATGTGCACCGTACCCTCCGGCTCGCCGGGGATCCCGCGGCGGCTCTCCGTCGTCGAGAGGATCGTGCAGATCGCCATAGCGCTCTTCAACTCGTCTACGCGCGCGTAGACGACGTCCCCTTCGGAGAGCGTCGGCACGGAGTTCGTCCCCGCCACCCGGACCGTCCGGTCCGACGGATCGATCGTCGGGATCCCCACGAGACTGGAGTAGATGCGTCCCCCGTGCTCGTACGTTCCCGGACCGGGAACGAACTCCTCCGCGGCGCCGATGTACTCTCCGGGGACGACGAACTTGGGCACTTCGCTGGGCGTCATGGTTGGTTGTCCGTTCGGATCACCCAGAGGTCGACCGGGATCGGGACCCGGGCGCGGCGATGGTGCGGGAACATCCGAACGAGTTCCCACGGGACCGGTCGCACCGACTCGACGTAGGTATTCGATGCGAGCGCTCGGCGTGCTATAAAGGTTCGGGAGTCGGCGAGCGCGAAAGCGTAGATCGCGCGATCGGCGAGGGCGAACGCGCGGTCCCAGAACGGCCGGTCGGCTCCCCGTCGCTGAGCGCCGAACGGCGGGTTCATCAGGATCGTATCGGCATTCGATTTCCAGGTGTCCACCGCGGCCTCCACGAAGCGGATCTCGACCCCGAGGCGCGTCGCCTCCTCGCGAGCGCGGGTCAGCGCCGAGGGGTCGATGTCCAGCCCGACGACGCTCTTCGCTCCCAGAAGCGCCGCTCCGATGGCCAGCACGCCGGTTCCCGTTCCCAGGTCGAGGATCGTGCGGTCCGCGAGATCCCCCGCCGCAAGGGCGCCCTCGAGCAAGGTGGCGGCGGCTTCCGGAGGCGTGGGAACCTGTTCGAGGTCCGCGCGCGGGCTCTCGAGGGGACGGATCGACGAGAGCCGCGCGACGAGAGTGGCATGCCGCATCGTAGGTACCGCACGAGCTCCCGACCGCTTCAAAGACGATGCGGGGAGCCGGATTTGAACCGGCGAACGCCTTCGCGGCAGGATCTCTTCGGCCGGTTCGCGAGGAGATCCGCGCGTACCTTCCGTTTAAGTCCTGCGCCGTTGCCCGGGCTTGGCTATCCCCGCTCCGTTAGCGGGTCTCGGCAGGGGCACCGGCATCGTCCTCTTCGGCGGGCGCGCCCTTCTTCAGGGAGACCCGCTTCGGGAAGAACTTGAGGAGGATGACGTCGTTGACGGCCGAGACCCAACGGTACGGCACGTTGATCGGACGGGAGTCCTCCACTAACATCGGGCTCGACTCTACCACGTAGAGCCCATCGAGCTTTGCCTCCTCCACGGAGACGACGAGGTTGTCCACCTCGCCGACGAGGCGTCCGTCCGGCGAGTAGATCTGGCGACCCAACAGTTCGGTCATCTCGACGAGCATGTCCGCATCCTACGGCGCTCGGACGGTAGGGGCCCTTCTTATGCCTTTGGGCGGAGGCGAACCGGGCGCCCGCCGTGGGGAGTGCCGTGGCTCTGGGACTCGTACAGTTTTAGCAGTTCGTCGGTGGTCGTCGCATCGGTGGGTCCTTTGTCGTCCCGGTAGCGGCCCGTGAAACGCGGGAAGCGCAGGGCGAGGCCGGCGTCCGGCTTGACCCGGCCGATCCCCGCCCGGTGGATCGGGCTGAGCGTCAGTTCCGCGCCCCGGACCTCGAGCACGACCGCGGGAAAAAACCAGGCGTCCGCGTCCAGTCCCGTGTCGACGTTGGCGGGCCGCTCGGGGGTCGCGTGGGGATGCAACCGCCGCGGCATCTCCTCCAGCGCTGGGTCGTCGAAGCCGCTCCCTACCTTGCAGAACGATTCGTACCGATCCTTGCGGGAGTTGTAGACGGCGAGGAGGAACGCCCCGAAGCGGCCCCCCCGGCGGCCGCGACCGGAGAACGCGCCGACGATGACGCCATCGATCGAATCGGCGAGCCCGGTGACGTACTCCCGCTTGTACTTGATCCACCAGTAGCCTCGGGCCCCTGCCTGGTAGGAGCTCCCCTCCTGGAGGGATTTCGCCATCACCCCCTCGGCGCCCCCGGCAACGGCCTCGTCGAAGAAGCGGGTCGCTTCGTCCACCGAAGTGACGACTCGGCTCTCCGCGAGGCGGATGCGTTCGTTGGGGACGAGCAGTTTTTCCAGGCGGTTTCGGCGTTCCGGGTAGGCGAGCTCGTACACCGCCTCCCCGGCGTCCAGGAGGACATCGAATACGAACAGCGCGACGGGGGTCTCCTCCTGGGCCCGGTCGAGGTCGCGTTTGCGGCCGCGTCGCCGCGAGACTTCCTGAAAGGGCCGCAACTCGTCGGTGACGGGATCGACGGGAACGCATTCCCCCTCGACGATCGCCGGGCGATGGGGTATCGCGCTGCCCAGAGCCTCGATGAGATCGGGGAACTGCGGCCCGATCTCCTCTAGGCGACGCGAGAAGAGACGTACCGTACCGTTCCGCGCGATGTGGGCCTGGACCCGCAGCCCATCGTACTTGTATTCGAGAGCGGCGCGCCCCCCCATTCTCTCGAGAATCTCCGAGAGGCTGTTCGAGCGCTCGGCGAGCATCGAGCGGACGGGGCGACCGACGGTGAGACCGAGCCGAGAGAGCGCAGGGATTCCGCCCGCGGTGAGGCGCTCGGCGATCAGGCCGAGATCGCTGGTCATGTTGAAGGCGGCCTCGATCTCGTGGCGGGCGCGCTTCTCTCCGGGTGCGAAGCGTTCCGCGAGCGCGTCGAGGATGGTCATCTCGCGCACCCCGACCCGCAGCGTGCCGAGTACGAATCGGAGGAGATACTTTCCTTCGAGCGGAGTCGCTCGGCGCAGCAACGTCTCCAGGATCGCGATCTTCGTTTCCTGCGAGCCCGCACCGCTCGCCTGGGCGATCTCGAGCAGGCGTGCGTAGACCTCAGGAACTTTCAAAGGTTCCGCCTCCTCGCGGCGGGGCGCGGGCGCGAGCACCTCCGCGGCCGTGGTGCCGAGGTCCCCGGAGGCCCGAGTCTGGCGCGCGAGCCGCTCCTCCTCTTCGCCGGTCGCCCGCGCGAGCGCCTTGAGGGCGAGCGATCCGGCGACGCCGAGCTCGACGCCCTCGTACTCGGGGCGGAGAAGCCCCTGGGAAAGGTAGAGCACGGTACCGAGCTCCTCGTCCTTCACCGCGCGGATCAGCGCGACCAGAATCGAGCGCATCTCGAGTCGCTTGGTGGTCGCTTCGAGCGCCTCGTACGCTCGCGCGAGCTCAACGTACTTCACGTCGAGCTCCTTCGTCGACCGCGGCGCGTAGGCGTCGGAGATTGGCGTCCACGCTCCCTCCGGCGAACACGGAATGGCCGCACACGAAGAACGTCGCTCCGGCCCCCGCCGCCGCGATCGCCGTCTCGGGCGTGATCCCACCGTCTACGGAAAGATCGGCCGCGGATCCGAGGCGATCGAGCCGCTCCCGGGCCGCCCGGATCTTGGGGACGGTCTCGGGGATGAACTTCTGACCGGAGAACCCGGGGTGCACGCCCATTACGAGCACTTGATCGACCCGATCGATCCATCGATCCACCGCCTCGATCGGAGTGTCGGGGCGCAGCGCCGCGCCGACGGCCGCGCCGAGCCGGTGCCCTTCGCGGATCACCTCGGCTGGATCCGACCGCGACTCCAGGTGGAAGACCAGCGTGTCGCCCCCCGCCTTTCGGAACGCGTCGAGATAGCGAAGCGGGTCTTCGATCATGAGGTGGACATCGAGCGGCAGATGGGTGCGCTCCCGCACCGCGCGCACGAGCGCCGGGCCGAAGGAGATGTTCGGGACGAAATGGCCGTCCATCACATCAAGATGGAAGGCGTCGGCCCCTCCCTCCTCAGCCGTCTGGATCGCTTCGCCGAGCGCGCCGAAGTCCGCGCTCAGGAGGGAGGGAGCGAGGCGAAGCTTCCGGGGATGAGCGCCCACAGGCGCGCCGATGCCCGCGGCGTATATCTTACCGCGCGCTCCGATCCGCCGGCACTACGGTCGGGTCCCCCCGGGGGTCGTCACAAGAGCGGCAGCGATCCGGTGATCGGGTCGAGTTCGGAGGCAAGAGCCGGACCGAGCCCGAGGCACGTTCGAGTTCCCGGAGGGACCTCGGTGAATCCGGCGTCCTCGACCCAAACCACCCCGATCCCCCGTGCGCGCGCCCGTCGTTCGATGTCGACCATCTCGTCGAGCGTCTCCACGGCGAGCGCGATCTTCTTCTGGCCCTGGGCGAGCCACTCCGCCAACCCCTGCTCGTCCCGCCGGCGTGCCTGCTCCACCAGCATCACAGCGGCGTGGGCCGCCTGAACAGCATCCTTGCCCGCCGAGAGTCGGAGCTCCCCGCGCAGGACGAGGGCCATCTTTCGTTCGCCGCGCGGGGCAGCGCGCGGGCTACGCGGCATATTCGGCCTCGCGTCGGCGCTGCAGCTCGGTGCGGCGCGCGCGCACCGTGCCGAGCTGGCGCTCCAGCTCCGCCCGCGGCTGCGTCGTGCCGGCCCGATCGAGTTCGCGGCGCAGTCGCTTCTCTTCGCGGTCGAGCTGCGCCAGTTCGCGGGCGAGTTCGAAGGGACGGTCTTCACCTGGGGCGGGCGCGGGAGCGCGTACGGGAGGGGTCGATCGGTAGGCGCCTCGCGCCGCTCCCACGCCGAAGGCGACGATCGCGATCGCGAAGAGGATCGCCTCGAGCTCGGGATCCGACCAGGCCGACTGGAATCCCTGGGGACCGCCGACCAAGAGCGAGTAGCCGACGAGGACGGTGAGCACCACGCTCAGGACGAAGGACAGGGTACCGATCTCGATCGCGCGTACGAGCGCGTTCTCGCCGCGCACGCGCCACTCCGGGAACGTCGCCTTCGTCACGAAGTATCCCGGAACGAAGAACAGGAGCAGGATCCCCGCGACGATCTCAAGGCCCGTGAAATCGGTCATCGCATGCGCGGCTCCGCGACCTCACGGCGGTTCGGCGCTTGAGGATTTCACCGCCCGGCCCGGCCGCCGGTCCGCGCGCGATCACGAGGGCGGCGGCGCCCCGCCCTGGGTCATTTGACGCTCGATCTGGCGTCGGAGTCGCCGGTTCGAGGTGATGCCATGGGCGGCCTTCTTGGTCGTTTCGTAGTACTTGATGAGCGCCCGGACCTCCGGCGGCTTGTTGCCGCTGCCGCGGGCGATGCGGTGGGCCCGTTCGGATTTGATGAGGTTCACGTCGTCGAGCTCGGCGGGCGTCATCGAATCGAGCATCGTGCGGAACTTCCGCAACTGGACCTGGGTCTCGTTGAGCTTCGAATCATCGATCTTGGCCGGGCCGAGCCCCGGAAAGAACGACATGAGCTTGGAGAGCGAGCCCATCTGCCCGAGGGAGTCGAGCTGGGTCCGCAGGTCGCGCAGAGTGAAGCGCCCGGAGATGAGGTGTTCGCTCGCCTTCTGAGCCTCCTCCTTCCCGCGAAGGTCCTCGAACCGTTCGAGGAGCGTCTGCAGGTCGCCCATCCCCAGCAAGCGGGAGACGAACCGGGTCGGGTCGAACCGTTCGAGCTCGTCCAGGTGCTCGCCCGTTCCGATGAACAGGATTGGCGCTCCGCTCGCGGCGACGGCGGAGAGCGCTCCTCCACCCTTGGCGGAACCATCGAGCTTGGTGAGGATCACTCCCGTCAGCCCTACCGCTTCCTGGAACGCCTTCGCGCTCCGGCCGGCCGTCTGTCCCATCGCCGCGTCGAGCACCAGGATCGTCTCGTCCGGTTTCACGATCTCGTGGATCTGGCGCAGCTCCGAGATCAGCTCGGCGTCAATGCCGCTCCGGCCGGCCGTGTCCACAATGATCGCGAAATGCGGCGGGAACGCGGCGAGACCCTCCCGGACGATCACATCGGCCCGGGGCTGCGCGCGGTTCGCATAGAACTCGCATCCGACCTTCTGGGCGAGCTGTTCGAGCTGGTCGATCGCGGCGGGGCGATGGACATCGGCGGCGATCAATCCGACCCGAACTCCCTTCTTCTGGAACTGCCGGGCAAGCTTCGCGGCCGTGGTCGTCTTCCCCTGACCGAACAGACCGGCGAGGAGGATCCGCCGAGGTCGAAACTCGAACGTGCGGTCCTTCCCCAGGATGCCGCGGATCTCCTCGTAGATGATCCGGATGAGAAAGTCGCGCAGGCTCGAACCCGCGGGTGGCTTCTCCTCCTTCGCCCGGTGTTTGACGCGCTCCGTGAGTTGGAGGGTCAACTCCACGTTGACGTCGGCTTGAAGGAGCGCGCGCTGGATGTCGCGGACGACCTCGGCTAAGAGCGCGTCGTCGACGGCCGAACCGCGGGCGATCTTCTGGAGCACCGCACGCAGCGATTTGCCGAGCGAATCGAGCACCATGCCTACCCCCAGGGCGGCCTCGCCGGGCAGCCCGAGCTCGGCTACGCAGCCCCCCTCCTTACCCTTTCGTGGCGGGGGAAACCGCCCGTCCCGAGGATGGGACGACCGATCCGACGCCCGGCACCACCCGGCGCATGCGCCGATGAACCCACGCTAGGCCGTGCACGCGCGCCCTCCGTGCTGCCAGCAAGATTCTTAACGTCACGACGGAAGGTGGGGATGCAGGCCATGAGCGCGGATCCAGAGACTCCCGCGGCGACCGCGCCGGCGAAGGTCACCCCACCGAAGCTCAACCCGGTACGCGTCACGATCGTGGAGGAATCTGTGCCCAGCCGGGCGGAGGACTTTCGCGAGGTTCTCCACGCCTACTCGAAGGAGGACGCCATCCTGGAGGCGAAGCGCTGCATCCAGTGCCGGCGCCCCTGGTGCGTAGAGGCGTGCCCCATCACGCAGGATTGCCGGCAGTACATTACGCTCATCGCGGACGGGGATTTTGATGGCGCGAAGCGGGTGACGGTTCAGGACAATCCCCTCTCCACCTGCCTCTGCAAGGTCTGCTATCACTACTGCGAGGATTCCTGCGTCGTCAAGAAGAAGGGAGTGCCGATCGCCATCCGGCACCTGAAGCGGGCGGCCCTCGATTACGGAGCGGGCGACCTTGCCTACGTCGCGTCCAAGCCCCGCAATCAGCGGGTCGCCGTCGTCGGCGCGGGCCCGGCGGGCATGATGATGGCCTGGGAGCTCGGCATCCGGGGCTATTCCGTCACGGTCTTCGAACAGGAGCACCGGCTCGGCGGCTTGATGCAAACCATCCCGGCCTACCGGATGACCGACGCCGACGTTCAGGTGGATAAGGCGCGGTACCGCAACCTCGACGTAACCTGGGTCGACGGCACGAAGGTGGGGCGCGCGTTCCCCATCGCGCAGCTCCTCACGGACGGATATCAAGCCGTGTTCGTCTCGATCGGCACCTCCCAGCACCGCGTGCTCGGCATCCCGGGCGAGGACCTCCCCGGGGTGCAACCGGCGCTCGAGCTCCTCAAGCGGATGAACCGCGGAGAGAGCGTTTCCGTCGGTAAGAGGATCGTGGTCGTCGGCGGCGGCGATGTCGCGATGGACTCGGTCCGCAGCGCACTGCGCCTCTCGGAAGGCGGCGATGTCACGCTCGTCTATCGACGGGGCCGCTCGGAGATGCCCGCGGACCCGGAAGAGGTTCACGGCGCCGAGCAAGAAGGGATCCACTTCCAGTTCCTGAAGGCCCCCGTGAAGATGATCGGCGGCGGCCGCGTCGAAGGCCTGGTCGTCCAAACGATGGAGCTCGGTCCCCCGGACGCGGGCGGGCGAAGGAGCCCGATCCCGGTTCCCGGCTCGGAGGAGACGATCCCCTGCGACACCGTCATCGTCGCGGTCGGTCAAAAGGCGGACCTCGAGGGGTTCGGCGGCGGCCTCGATCTCAAGCTGACCAGTCAGGGGTGGCCCGAAGGGAAGGGTTCCGGGTTCCAGACGGCAGTCCCGGGGATCTTCGCGGCCGGCGGTCGCTCGGTCGTCTACGCGATGGGCGCAGCGACCGAAGCCGCGGTCGCGATTGACGCGTATCTGTGCGCGAAGCGCGGAGAGGCGCCCTCGGCCCGGCCGGATCCTCTCGGAGGGGAGACGCCGTTCACACTCCCGACCGGATACACGAAGCCGATTCGGGTGTAGGTCCTCCCGAAGGCGACGTCTCCCCGGCCGCGTTTCGCGGAAAGACTTAACGCGCCGGCCGAATGGGCCCACCGTGACGGCTGCGATGAGCGAGGACCCGGACGGATCGACTCCGACGGATCTATCCGATCCCGAGCGCGCAGTGCTTCGCTGCCTGCGCGAGCACGAAAGTCCCCCGACCGAGGAGGCGATCGCCGAGAGGCTTGCGGCCCCCATCGAATCGGTCCGTGGAAGTCTGCAGCGGCTGCGCTCGAAACACCTCGCGCTCGTGGAAGAGGAGCACCGGGCCCATCGCCGGCTCACCGCCCGAGGCCGCGCTACGCTCGACGCCGGCCTTCCCGAGCGCCGGCTGCTCGACCAGCTCGCGGCCGGGGGGTCTTTGACGGATGGAGCCCTCCAGCCGGAGGAACGATCGGCGGCGATCGGTGTGCTTCGTCGCCGAGGGTATCTCGCCGAGGGAACTCCGTTCCGGCTTCGGCCCGAGGCCCCTCCGCCCCAAGCTCCCTTACCGGAGGAGGTGACGCTTCGGGCCGTGGCCGACGATTCCGAAGCGCTCGATCCCGAGGTCTTCTCCCGACTCGAACGCCGCGGCCTCGTCCGGGTCGAGCATGTATCGTTCAAGCGCTGGTCCCCTTCCGAGGAGGGCGGGCGGATCTCGCTCGAAGGTTCGGAGGCCGACCGGATCGGCGCGCTGACCTCGGAGATGCTGCGCCATCGCACCTGGGAAGGACGAGCCTTCCGTCCCTACGACGTTCGCGCGCCGGCGCCGTATCTCACGGGTCCCCGCCCCCATCCGTACGCCGAGTGGCTCGAGGAGTTCGAAGAGATCCTGGTCGGTCTCGGCTTCCAACAGGCCGAGGGGCCGCTGGTCGAGACCGAGTTCTGGAACTCCGATCTATTGTTCATGCCCCAAGACCATCCCGCGCGGTCGATCCACGATGTGCTGTACCTCGAACAACTCGAGGGGAAGGCACCCCCGGCGCAGCTGGGAGCACGCGTGGCCGCGGTCCACGAAGGTCGCGCGCTCCCCGGAGAGCGACGGCCCCTCGGCCCCGGGTGGGGAGCGGCGTACGATCCCCGCATCGGGGCGCACCCCGTACTACGATCCCAGACGACGGCGGTCAGCGGCCGCTTCATGGCCGCGAGGCCGAAGCCCCCGTTCCGGATGTTCTCGATCGACCGGAACTTCCGATTCGAGGCGCTCGACGCCCGGCATCACATCGAGTTCACGCAGTGCGAAGGCATCCTCGGCGAGGAAGGCATCAGCATCCGCCATCTCGTCGGGATCTTCGAGGCGTGCGCGGAGGCGATCGGCATCCGCGAGATGAAGATCCGTCCGAGCTACTTTCCGTTCACCGAACCGTCCATCGAAGGGTACGTCCGCCACCCTCGCCTCGGATGGCTCGAGATCTTCCCGGGCGGAATGTTCCGCCCCGAGGTCCTCCGGCCCCTCCAGATCGAAGTCCCCGTCGCGGCCTGGGGGATCGGGATCGCGCGCCTCGCGCTCGTCGCCCTCGGGCTCAACGACGTGCGCGAGCTCTTCGACGACGACCTTCGGCGGCTCGAAGGGGGAGCGCACTAGCATGCCTCAGAGCACGCTCTCGCAATCCCGCATCCTCGAGCTCCTTCCGCGGAAGCTAACGGAGGCAGAACTACAGGAGATCCTGTTCCGTTCGAAGGCCGAGATCGAGTTCCGCAACGGCGACGCGCTCACCGTTTCGGTCACGCCCGACCGTCTCGACCTCCTCTCGGAGGGCGGGCTCGCACTCCACGTCGCGGGAGCCACCGGTGCGGCGACCGGCCTCCCTCCTCTCTCCATCGCCCGCCGAATCCGGGCCTTGCGGATCGAGGCGGATGGATCGGTACGCAAGCTGCGTCCGTGGATCGCCGGGGTGCTCGTAACGGCTCCTACAACCTCCGGACTGGATGCCGGGACCTTGGCCGAGGCGATCCGCTTCCAGGAGATCCTTCACGCGAGCATCGGTCGAGATCGGGCGGCCGCCAGCCTCGGGATCTACCCTGCGGAGGGATTCTCCGGCCCGATACGCTACGCGATGGAACCGATCTCCCAGGTGTCGTTCGTACCGCTCGACGGGGAGACCCCGGTGGACGCGGCAACGTTCTTCCGGACCCATCCGATGGCGGGCCGCTACGGTGCCCTCGGGCGGGACGGCGATCGCTGCCTGACGCTACGCGATGCGAAGGGAGCGATCCTGAGCCTCCCGCCGGTACTCAACGCCCGGGGGGCGGGAGAGGCCCGCGCGGGAGATCGCGCGCTCCTGTTGGAGGCCACGGGGACTCGAGCGCGGAGCGTACAGGAGAGCCTGAGCCTCTTGCTCCTCGTGTTCACGGCGCGGGGGTTCGCCATCTCCGGCGTGGCCACGCGCGGACCGGGGACGTACCGACAGGATGGCCACGCGATCTACGCCCCCCGCGCGCTCTTTCTGCCTCGAGCTCTCCTCGACGCCGTCCTCGGGACCCCGCTGCCGGGTCGCGACGTCGTTCGCTTCGCGGAGCAGGCCCGCATGAGCGCCCGGGCGGTTCCCGGGGGCTGGCGGGTCCAGGCGGCGCCGTGGCGGTCCGATCTACTCGGACCGATCGACGTGGTCGAGGAAGTCGTGCTCGCGCGGGGCATCGGCCCCGAAGATGCGCTCCTCGCCCCAAGCCGAACGCTGGGAGGCCGCCGCCCGGAGGTGCTCTTCCGCCGGCGGTTCATCCCCCTCTTGCTCGGTCTGGGGTATCAGCCCCTATACCACCCTGTACTCACGTCCCGATCGTCGATCGACCGGCTTCCCGAACTCCGCGCGATCCAACTCTCGAACGCGCCTTCCGCCGAGTTCGGATCCCTTCGGCCGAACCTGTTGGTCTCCCTGCTCCAGGCGCTGGAAGCGAACGTTCGCCACGGCTATCCCCAGCGGATATGCGAGCTGGGCCCGGTGCTCGAGTTCGATGCCCAGGCCGAAGCCGGCGCCCGTACCTCCTACCACGTCGCGGCCATCCTCGCCGCCGACGGTGCGGGGTTCGCCTCGGCCGCCGCGCTCGCGGAGTATCTGCTCCGATCGGTCGATGTGATCGGCGTACGGGAGAGCGCCGAGGTCGCGGGAACGATCTCGGGGCGCGCCGCGGAGATCCACGTCGCGGGAGGCGTGGTCGCCCAGATGGGCGAGCTCCACCCTCGGGTCCTGGAGGAGCTCCGGGTCGTCGTGCCGGCGGCTTGGATCGAACTCGATCTGACCGCCCTCTGGCCGCTCGTCGAGGCCCCGCGCGCGACCGGGAACAGCTCGGAGACGGCCGGAACCGCGCCCCGGAGGGGTGGCCCCGGACGAGCGGGACCGAAGCGCGCTCGGCGTCGACAGGTCCACCCACGATCCCGCTAGGCGGGAGCCCGATCCTCCCTACCGGCGAGAGCGGGCCCTAGAACCGTCGACCGGCGGGGTGGCCGCGTCTCCCCCGATCGTGGTGCGGAACTCCGGGCCGGGGACGCGCGGATTTTCTCGAATACATAAATACCGGGACCGCTGTTTAAGTGCTGTCCCGTGGCACGGGAGGGAACGGACACCGATGCGGATGTGGGTGTACGTCGTGCGTCGCGTTGCCCTCCTCGTGCCGGTCATCATCGGCGTGATGACGATCACCTTCATCCTCGTCACCGCCCTGGGTCCAACGCAACAGCTGTACTCGGCCTTCGGGCCACCGCCGATCCACGGGACGATCCATACCTACGACCCGACGATCCCCTGTAGCGAGATCACGCCCGGCGCGAACGGGACGTGCGCCAACCCGCTCTGGAACGAGCTCGCGCCCAAGTTAGGGCTCAACCAACCGGTCTTCGTGCAATGGGGGCTCTACATCTATCGAAGTTTCACTTTCCAGTGGGGTGTCGTATCGAATTTTAGCGAAACGCAAGGGCCGCTCGCGGCGTTCATCCACGGACAGCAGGTCTCTACGGTGCTCGCCCAGTTGCTCCCGTACACCCTCGAGCTCGCGATCTTCTCGCTCATCATCATCCTGGCCGTCGCCGTGCCGTTAGGGAACCTCTCCGCCGTCTATCGCAATCGTCCGGTCGATCAGGCGTCCCGCGTTATGTCGTTCTCGGGGTTCGCCTTACCCGCGTTCCTGTTAGCCACGCTTCTCGTACTCGCCGTGGTTCTCGTCTTAGGGACCAGTACGCTGGTGCACACCCCCTGGTGCCCCGGGGGCGAGACGTCCTACTCCGAGATCACCGGCTCGTGGCCGACCCCGTTAGCATGCGGAGCTCCCGGCGGAGGGGGGCCGATCTCGAACTTTTACTACCCTAGCTGGCTCACCTACGGGATCATCAGCCACCCGACGGGCTTCCCGACGGTCGACGCGATGATCCACGGCCAGTGGTGGCTGGCGTTCGACTCGATCCTGCGGATGGTCCTGCCGGCGCTCGTGATCGCCTTCGGCTCGATCGCGATCCTTCTGCGGTTCGTGCGCAACAGCATGCTCGAGGTGATGAACCTCGACTTCGTGCGCACGGCCCGGGCGAAGGGGGTCCCAGAGTCGACGGTGGTCAAGCGACACGCGGGACGCAACTCGCTCAATGTCACGATCACCGTCTTGGGCCTGACCTTCGCCTTCTTCATCGGGGGCTTCCCCATCATCGAGGACGTCTTCCAGCTCTGGGGGGTCGGCTACATTCTCGCCCTCTCCGTGCTCCCCGGCGCGGAGGACTTCGCCCTCATCTTCGGCTCGACGTTACTGTTCACGTTCCTGGTCGTCGCGGCGAACATCATCGTCGACGTGCTGTACGCCTACCTGGACCCCCGGGTACGGCTGGGGTGAGGATCGATGGCGAGCGCTCCTCCTCCATCCGCTGCGGTCGCAGCGGGCCGGCGACCGAGCCCCCGCATCGCGCAGTACAAGCGGACGTGGTTCTTCCTGCGCCGCAACACGCTCGCTTTGATCGGCCTCGGGATCCTGATCTTCCTGATCGCCATGGCCCTCTACGCGCTGACGCTGCCGCTCCCCTGGAACCAGATGACGGGTTACTGCGGCGTGCACCTGCCCGGCTGCACGTACGTGTGCACCAGCCCCCCGTCACCTCCGGGGCCGAACTGCTACGCCGTGAACCAGAACTTCCCGTCGTTCATCCCCCCGACGATCTCGACCGCGGGCGGCACCCTTACGGCGGGACAGTTACCGCTCGGTTCGTTAGCGCAGACCCCGTACTCCCAGATCTACTACAACACGCTCAGCGGGATCCTTCGAGGAGCAGATTGGTCGCTCATCATCGCCGTCTCGATCGTCGTGTCGGGTGCGCTGATCGGCCTCCTGGTCGGAGCCATCGCCGGCTTCTGGGGAGGCGCGGTGGACGAGGCGTTGATGCGGCTCGTCGACATCTTCCTTTCGATCCCCCAGATTTTATTCGTCATCATCACGGTCTCGGTCTTCTCCACATTCACCATTCCCGGGTTGGCCGAGTTCAGCTCTCGGATGGTGTTACTGATCCTGGCTTTCATCGTGGTATGGTGGCCGTTCTACGCGCGCATCGTTCGCGGCCAAGTTCTCGTGGTCCGGGAACAGAAGTACGTCGAGGCGGCCCGGGCGAGCGGCGCGAAGAAGGGCCGGATCGTCGCGCGTCATGTGATCCCGAACAGCGTGTACCCGGTCTTCATCCAGATGTCGTTGGACGTGGGCACGGTGCCGTTGCTCGTCGGGGCGCTCGCGTTCCTCGGTTTCAATCTGTTCGGCATCTCCTCCAGCAATGTCCTGCCCGAGTGGGGCTCGCTCTCCGCATTCTCGGTCAACCAGTTCGACGCGGTCTTCGGGGCGTGCTCGGTCGGGGTGTGCGTGCTCCCCTGGTGGCAGATACTCTTCCCCGGCCTCATGCTCTTCATGTTCGCCATCAGCGTGAACTTCTTCGCGGACGGTCTGCGCGACGCGCTCGATCCCCGCCTGCGGAGATAGGAAGCGAACGATGACGGCCATTAGCAGCCCACCGAGCGCGGCTCCCCCGCCCCAGCTCCTTCGATGTCGACGGCCGCTCCCGAGGCCCTCGCGAACGCTCCCACGGGGACCCGCGATGAAGCGGAGGTCCTGGTACTGAAGGACCTGCGAACCTTCTTCTTCACGTACGATGGGGTCGTTCGGGCCATCGACGGAGTCGCCTTCAAGATCCGTCGAGGGGAGACCCTCGGACTCGTCGGCGAGACCGGATGCGGCAAGAGCGTGACGGCGTTCTCGATCACGCGGCTCATTCCCGACCCACCGGGCCGGATCCTCGAGGGGGAGGTCTGGTACCGCGGAGCAAATCTTCTGTGGGGGCTCGACCGGGAGGCCAGTTACCGGATCAACCCAAGGACCCAGCAGGTCAAGATCAAACGACGGTTCCGTCGGATCAAAGCGGCGAACGAGCGGATGGCCGCGGTCCGCGGCAGCGGCATCGGCATGATCTTCCAGGAGCCGAGCCAGGCGATGAACCCGATCTTCTCGGTCGCGGACCAGGTCGGCGAGGCGCTCATTCTCCATCGCGGCGTCGAGATCATCGATAGCCTGCTCGCCGCCCGCCCCGATGCCGGCGGGATCCCGCCGGCAATCGATGCGATTGTGGCGGCCCACGCGGCGAAGACGCCGGGGGAACTCCGCGAGACGACCCGTCGACTCGGCGAGATCGTGGGGTCCGCGTCGATCGCGACGCAGGCCTACTATCTCGCTCGCGGGGCCGAGGCCGGATCGGCCGGCGACCTCGCGACGGACATCGAGCACTCGATCCGTCGGCTAAGGCTCTCCCGCCTCGAGCGAAACTACCTCGCGCATCGCCGCCGGCTGATGGTGCTCGATCGAGAGCGGAACCGGGAGTATCTGGCGGAGATGAAGACGCAGGAGCTCCGCGCATCCCCGCGTGCCGCGATCCTGCGCCGGCGCCGCGCGGAGCGCATCTCCCACTTCTACTACGGGCTCTGGGGATTCCGCTCGCGGGTCGGCCACGCGCTCAAGAACGAAGTGTTCTGGCGGGTGGTCACGAATCTCGAGGGCGTCACGATCGCGAACCCGGTTCAGGTTGCGCGAGGCTATCCGCACGAGCTCTCGGGCGGGATGCTGCAGCGCGTGATGATCGCGATGGCGCTGTGCCCCGAGCCGGACCTGCTCATCGCCGACGAACCGACGACCGCGCTCGACGTGACGATCCAGGCCCAGATCCTCGAGCTCATGCGCGACCTGAAGGAGCGCGTCGGTACGGCGATCATGCTGATCACCCACGATCTCGCGATCATCGCGGAAGTCGCCGACCGTGTCTGCGTCATGTACGCCGGCCAGATCGTGGAGACCGGCCCCGTCCGCGACATCTTCAGCCGCCCGCTGCATCCGTATGCGCAAGGTCTCCTCGCGTCGATCCCCCGTCTCGATCAGCCCGACAAAGAGCTCGCCTCGATCCCCGGCTCGGTCCCGAACCTCATCCATCCGCCGGAGGGCTGTCGCTTCCACCCGCGGTGCCCGTACGCGATGCCGATCTGTAAGGAGAAGCGACCCCCGAACACGGTCGAAGGGCCGGGTCACACCGTCGCGTGCTTTTTATACGAGGGACCAGTCGCGGCGGACTAGGGAAGTCCTTTGCTGCCGAGCGGGCACGATCGAAGCGAATCGCCGGTCGTCATCTCGGCTCGCAGGGTCCGAAAGTACTTCCCGATCCGCGGGGGATTATTCTCGACGCACATCGGAGATGTGCGGGCCGTCGATGGAGTCACGCTGAATGTCCGTGAGGCCGAGACGGTTGGCCTCGTCGGCGAGTCCGGATGCGGCAAGACGACGGTCGGTCGCCTGTTGCTCCGCTTGATCGAGGCGACCTCCGGGCACGTGTACTACCGTCCTTCGCCCGCGATCGACGCGCAGCTCGACTCGCTCTACGCGCGGCTCTCGAGTTCCGAACTGAGCGAGCACGCTGGGGCGAAGCGAGGAACGCTCACGCCGGATGTGGCGGCGGCGCTCGAAGAGCTCGACGAGCTCGCGGACCAGTATTCGATCAACCGGATGGGATCGTCCCGTCTTCGGGAGCTGCGCGGCAAGCTCCAGATCGTCTTCCAGGACCCGTTCAGCTCGCTGAGCCCGCGCATGCTCGTCCGCGACATCATTGCCGAGCCGCTCGAGATCCATCACTCGGGGAGCCGGCGCGAACGCCAGCGACGAGTCACCGAGCTCCTCGGCGAGGTCGGCCTGAACCCGGAGCACGAGTGGCGGTTCCCGCACGAGTTCTCCGGGGGCCAGCGTCAGCGCATCGGGATCGCCCGAGCCCTCGCGCTGCGCCCGGAGTTCATTGTCCTGGACGAACCGACGAGCGCGCTCGACGTCTCCGTCCAGGCCCAGATCCTGGGGATCCTGAAGAAGCTCCAGTCGGAGCACCGACTCGCCTACCTGTTCATCTCCCATCACCTGTCCGTCGTACGTGCGATCAGCCACCGCGTCGTCGTGATGTACCTCGGCAAGACCGTCGAGCAGGCCTCGACCGAGCGGCTCTTCTCCGAGCCGCTCCACCCGTACACCCAGGCCCTCCTGTCGGCCATCCCGATCCCGGACCCGACCCTCAAGCGCGAGCGGATCGTGCTCGCCGGTGACGTTCCGAACCCGGCCGCTCCGCCGCCCGGCTGCAGCTTCCACACGCGGTGTCCGGCCGTGATGCCCGTTTGCTCGAAGGTCGAGCCTCCTCTCTTCGAGGTCCGGCCCCAGCATTGGGTCGCGTGCCATCTCTACCCGACCTCGATCCGGGGAGAGAGCGCGACCGTGCCGGACGGAGCAGCGAGCTCCGGGGCCGAAGTCCCGGCTCCGCCGGCCTAGAGGTACCCGCGGCATTGTCGCCGATTCTAGACCCTCCGGGACCCGCGGAGTCCCCGCCTCCCCCCCAGAGCGGGATGGATGCCCCCTACCGGGCCCAGCTCGACCGTGTCGCTCAGGAGAAAAAGGAGGCCCTGGCCGAGCCGGGCCTTTCCTGGCACGACTGGCTGTACTTCTCGGCGTTCAAATGGTGGCTCGCAATCGCCCTGATCGCGGTGGATGGCTGGATCGTCGGGTACTGGATCGAGGTTCCGAACGCCTACGGGCTCGTGATCTCTCTCGCCTTCGCCCTCTACCTCGAGTTCCTCCTCTACCAGTACCTCTGGTATCGTCCGGAACCGAGGGAGCGGCCCCCGAAGGGCGGATTCCGTCCGAACTGGCATCGCCCCGTCGAGTTCGGGCGTTGGACCCCGGAGCGACGCCTGGCGGCCCAGGGGCACCCCGCCTACGATCCGTCCAGCGGCCCGGACCCCCGCGAGTTCCTCTGAGCGGGGCGGGACCCCTGGTGGGCGAGCCTCGAACCCTCCTCGGGCATCTCCACGTTCCGTAGATCAGGTAGCGCGTCGAGCGTGTCCCGCAGCGACGGCCGGTTCGGCTCGCCCGAAGTCGCCCCACCAACGTAGCGGGAAGGCGACGAGCTGCGGCCGTCGTGCTTCCTGCTCAGGATCTGGGAAAGGAGCCCGACGGTCCGCCGCCCCCGAACGTACGGCGTCTGGAGGATGAAACCACAGATCCGAACCTGCACCCCTGCCGCCAGACGGGCGCGTGTCCGGCCGGGGTCCCAGTCCGAGGGACTCCCTCGGGCCGGGGCGTCCTCCGCAGCCATGCCCCTCACCTCGGCATAGGACTCGGGTCCCCCGGAGGGAGGGCCGCTCCGGTCCGCCTCGAACCCCGCGTTCCTAGCCTCCCGAGGTGGGTTCTCGCTCCCCCTTGAATCCTCCCGTATCTGCGGGTAGGCTGCTGGGGATTCGCTTCCAATCTAAGGCCAAACTAAAGTATATGTAGGATGGGCGGATGGGTTCTCCTGCCCCCAAACGTGACGCGGGGTGATTTAGGAAGGTGTCAAAAATGAACGCATCGATGGTCTACCGAAGCGCCGGACTGACCGCCATCATCGTGGCCGCCCTCATGTTGGGGAGCGCCTTTGTGCCGGTGACGGGCTTGTCCCATGGAACCGCCGCCTCGACCGCTCCACTGACTCCCGTGGGCGCGGCGACCCCAGCGACCGCCTCTACGGCCCCGATCTCGACGCCCTCTAGTGACGGGCCTCACCCGGGAACCTTGGACGTCTATGAGGTCGCTCCCGGTGGTGCCAAAACGGAAGATCCCTCGGTCGCCTATGATACTTTGAGTTACGAGCCTATCATCAATGTCTATCAGACCCTCGTGGCGTACAACGGTTCCAGCACGACCCAGTTTGTGCCCGAGCTCGCGACGTGCGTGCCGGGCTCGGCCCAGTGCACGACGCTCTACGGATCCCCGCTGATCCAGAACAATGCCACGACCGGCTACCCCCAGTACTTCACCTTCGTACTGGACTCCTCCGCCCAGTTCTATGACCCGAGCACGGGCGCCCACTGGGGCGTCTACCCCTCGGATGTTATGTTCACCCTGTCCCGGACGATGAGCTTCTCGGAGCTCCCGGGCGTGGGAACCCAGAACGGATGGATCCAGACCCAGGCCCTCGTCCCGTTCGGCAACCCCTCGTATGACGGCGGGATCCACTACCCGTACAACAACACCCCGGCCAACGTCCTCTCCTCGATGCTGGTCAACGACTCTGCCTACTGCCCGGCGGCGGCGATGAGCCAGAACGGCTGCATCACCTTCAACGCGGCGGGAGGCGGCACCGACTGGCCGTTCTTCCTCGAGCTCGTGGCGGACCCGCTCGGATCGGGCATCGAGCCGTGCGGATGGTTCACCTACGTGGGCGCAGGTGTCCCCGGCTTCACGGGCACCGGTGCAGCCAACGGAGACGGGCCCTGCAAGCTCCCCGGTGGCGCGACCAGCACGACCCAGCCGGCGTTCCAGAACTATGTGGCAACGGTAAGCCCGACCTCGTGGGACACGCTCCAGCTTCTCGCTGCGACCAGCCCGCTGAACCCGCAGCCCGCGGTCAAGGAGAGCATGGTTGGATCCGGACCATACTACCTCGAGGCGATCGACAATGCCATCGGGTACGTGCTCGAGGCCAACCCGGCCTACCACGCCCCGACGGGCTGCGCCGGTCAGCCGGGATGCCAGCCTCTCGCCGGAGCCTACCAGGGAACCGTCAACGTCTTCTGGGAGGAGACGGACCAGCAGGGGATCGCGAACTACCAGGCCGGTCAAGCCGACCTAGCCGGGATCCAGCTGCCGGCCCACGTTTCGACGCTGACGACGCTGCTCAACGCGGGGAAGGTCGACCTGACGTACATCCCGACGATCTCGGTCTTCTTCATGCCGTACAACCTGAACTTCAACGTGACGGTTACGAACACGCTGACCGGGAACCCGAAGCCGACGAACGTCCCGGGTGACTTCTTCAGCCAGATCGGGCTGCGGCAGTTCATCACGAACGCCTACCCGTACGCGACTATCAACTCGAGCTTGATCCAAGCGGGCGGAATCTCCACGGGATTCGGCTACGGTGGTGCGCTCCCGAAGTATCTGGGTAACTACTACGCGTACAACATCAGCTGGCCTCAGAGCGACCCGAGCACGAACCCGAGCGTTGTGGGTGGCGCCGCGTGGTGGTGGGCTCAGGCGAACAACGCGAGCTCGCCGTACTACGATGCCGAACTTGCCGCGTGCACGACCGCGAACCCGTGCATCTTCCCGATCACGAGCGAGACGGGATCGACGTTCTACGACGCGGCGATCGTCGACCTCATCGGCGAGATCGAGTCGTTGACGGGCAACCGGCTGACGCCGTACACGTTTGACATCACCTTCGCAGCGTATCTCGGCTATGCGTTCGCTGCCCCGGGATCGAACGGGCTGCCGCTGTGGAACCTCGGGTGGGCTCCAGATTACCCGGACCCGACCGACTACGTGGTCCCGATGTACCTCCCCGACTCGACGTACACTTACGGAGACTCGGTTTCCCCAGAGCTCGCCCTCCCGCAGTTCAACTCGGCCTCGTGTCCGTTCGCGGCGAACTACACCGACGCGAGCTCGGCCTGGGCGGCCCTGGTCTACTACCACAGCCTCCAGCAGCTTCCGAACAAGTGCCAGGGTATTGCGTACGGGATCTCGACGTACTGGTACACTGTGGCCGGTCCCCTCTCAGTGGGCGCTCAGCGGACCCTCGACTACCAGATGGCGAACCAGCTGGACTTCCTGCTGTCGCTGTATATCTGGAACTTCCAGTCCTCGATCCCCGAGTCCTACGCCCCATGGATCAACGGCGCCTCGTTGAACGCGAACGTCATGCAGGGCGGCGGTGGCGACAACACCTGGTACACGGTGGGGTACGCCTCGGCGGTCTCCACGGCCTCGGTCACATCGTCCGGTCTCCCCGCGGGAACGGCGTGGACGGCGACGGTCGGGTACAGCACCCAGACCGGCACGGGATCCTCTCTGTCGTTCAGCCTCGCGCCCGGGACGTACAACTACTACGTCTGGCCAGCGAACGGATACGGGGTCAGCCCCGCGAACGGCACGGTCAAGATCACGTTGGGGAACACAACCAGCGTGAGCGCGACCTTCACCTCGTACGGGAGCACGCCTCTCGTCCCGGTGACGTTCTCGCAGGTGGGCATTGTCAGCGGTACTGCCAGCTGGGCTGCGGTCGTTCCGGGAGTCGGTGCGTGGTACACTACCAGTACGTCCGTAACGCTCAAAGTGCCGGCAGGGACCTACCCGTACACGGTGGAACCGACGGCGGGCTACACGGTAGCCTCGCCGACGGGAACGGTTACGGCGGGACCGAGCGGAGCCACGGCCACGATCCCCTTCGTGCCGAACTTCCCACATGCGACCTACGCGGTCGTCGTGACGGAATCGGGCCTTGGGGCCGGTGCGAGCTGGAGCGTGACGCTCAACGGGCTCACCCAGACGTCGACCCAGTCGTCGATCACCTTCTACCAGACCAACGGGTCGTACGCGTACACCATCGGCTCGATCTCGGGCTACACGGCCAGCCCGGCGAGCGGTGCGGTGTCCACGTCAGCCTCGCTTGTGGTCGTGCCGGTCGTCTACACGGCAATCGTGACGCCGGGAACCCTGGCAATCACGCTGCAGGCAGGCGGTCCGTCCTCGGCGACGCTGTCCATCAACGGCGCCACGGGATCCACGATCACAGCGGGCCAGACGGTCACCGTCCCGGTGTCGGCAGGAACGTACTCGATCACGCTCACGGCGGGCGGGTACTACACCTACTACAACAACGCGTCCGTGCTGGGTGGAGCGACGACGTCGGTGCCGGTGACCATGAACTCGAACAGCACTGGTTCGACCAGCAGCTCGAGCGGCATCAGCAACACCGCGTGGGCACTGATCGGGGTGTTCATCGTACTGACGGTGATCTTCCTGGTCACGACGGTCTACTACATGCGCCGGGCGAAGCCGCCCGCGTCACCACCTCCCAGCTGGTCGTCCGGTAGCGGGACCCAGGGTGGCAACATGCCGCCCCCGAGCAAGTAGATCGGGCGCTCGTAACCCCGAGACCAACCCTTTCCCCCTTCCCTTTTTCCCGACCGGTCGTCCTCGACCGGGTAATGCTCTAGGCGAGCCGCACGACCTCGAAGACAAGCTATAATATCGCTAATCGGTCGAGGGCCGATGAACCGACGCAAGCCCGTCCCTCGGGTCGAGGATGCAGCGGCCGGTGCGCGATGGCGCGCCCGCGCTCGGCACGTCCTCGCGTCCCGGCCGAAGGCGGAAGCGGTGCCCCTTCTTGCTGGGCCACCCCAGGACGGGGAGGCGGGGTACCTCGAGCGGATCGGATTCCCCGGCCAGCGGCCGTTCACCCGTGGCATCCAGCCGACGATGTACCGCGGCCGCCCCTGGACCATTCGTCAGTATTCCGGGTTCGGAAGCGCGAAGGAAACCAATCGGCGCTTCCAGTACTTGCTCCAGGCAGGACAGACCGGTCTCTCGGTCGCGTTCGATCTACCGACCCAAACGGGATACGACTCCGACCACCCACGCGCGCGGGGGGAGGTCGGTCGCTGCGGCGTGGCCATCGCCTCCCTCGGCGATATGCGAACGCTGCTCGGCGGCTTGCCGCTCGACCGGGCCACGGTATCCATGACCATCAACGCTACCGCTCCGATCCTGCTCGCCCTCCTGGTCGCTGTGGGCGAAGAGGGTGGGATCCCGCGCGCGCGGCTGGGAGGGACGGTCCAGAACGACATCCTGAAGGAGTACGTCGCGCGTGGCACCTACATCTATCCGCCCGGGCCCTCGATGCGGCTCTCCACCGATCTCATCGAGTTCGCCACGCGCGAGATGCCCCAGTGGAACTACATCTCCGTGTCGGGCTACCACATGCGCGAAGCCGGGGCCACCGCCTCTCAGGAGGTCGCTTTCACGCTCGCCAACGCCCTCGCCTACGTCCGCGCGGTCCAGGACCGAGGGCTCGATCTCGACGAGTTCCTGCCGCGACTCTCCTTCTTCTTCTCCTCGGACCGTGGGTTCTTGGAGGAGATCGCGAAGTTCCGTGCGGCCCGTCGGCTCTGGGGCTCTCTGGTCGCGGAGAGGCTCGGCGCGCGCCGCGCCCGATCGATGCAGCTACGCTTCCACACTCAGACCGCGGGTTCCAGCCTGACCGCCCAACAGCCCGAGCTCAACGTCGTCCGGACGACCGTGCAGGCGCTCGCGGCCGTCCTGGGGGGGACCCAGTCGCTCCATACGAACGCGCTCGACGAGGCGATCGGCCTCCCGAGCGAGCCGGCCGCCCGGCTCGCGATGCGGACCCAGCAGATCATCGCGGAGGAGTCCGGCATCCCGAACACGGTGGATCCTCTCGGAGGAGCCTACGAGATCGAGTGGCTCACCGACCGGATCGAGCGCGAGGCGCGCGAGTACATCGAACGGATCGACGCGATGGGCGGCTCCCTCGTAGCGATCGAGAAGGGGTTCCTTCAGGCCGAGATCGCGCGAGAGGCCTACCGCATCGCGCTCGCCCGCGAGTCCAAGGAGGAGATCGTCGTCGGCGTCAATGGCCATACCGAGGGCAATCCACGGTTCACGCTGTTCCCCCGCGAGGAGCGCGGGGGGGTTCGAGGGCAGCGGATCTCTCCGGCCGAGGAGCACCGGCAGGCCGAGCGGCTCGCCCGGTGGCGCCATGCGCGGGATCCGCGCGCCGCCTCCGCCGCGCTCGCGGAGCTCGAACGGACCGCCCGATCGGAGGAGAATGTCATGGCCGGAGTGCTCGCGGCCGTCCGTGCCGGGGTCACCCTCGGAGAGATCGCCGATACCTGGCGCGGCGTGTTCGGAGAGCACCGGCCGTCGACGGCGTTCTAGAGGGCACCTCGATGAAGGTCGATCACCTCGGCATCGCGGTCCGCAGCCTCCCCGAGGCCATCGATCGCTGGCGGCCGCTCGTGACCGGGCCCATCTCGGAGCCCGAAGAGGTCGCGTCTCAGCGTGTTCGAGTCGTCTTCGCGGAGGTGGGGGGAGCGCATATCGAACTCCTCGAGCCGACTTCACCGGACTCCCCGATCGCACGGTTCGTGGAGAGTCGGGGGGAAGGGTTCCATCACGTGGCATTCCATGTCGAGAGCGTGAACGCCGAGCTCGACCGGCTCGCGGCCTCGGGCCGGCGGCTCGTCGATACCCGAGCCCGCCCCGGGGCGCGGGGCCGCCGGGTCGGCTTCGCGCACCCTTCAGCGTTCGGCGGAGTCCTCGTCGAGTTCGTGGAGGGCCCATGAGCCGGATCCGCGCGAGCGAGCTCGCGATGATCTACGATAGCCGTGGACGACCGACCGTCGAGGCCACGATCGTGCTCGACTCCGGGACCCGGGCCCGCGCGGGGGCGCCGAGCGGAGCGAGCACCGGCGCACACGAGGTCCTCGCCTTTCCCACCGGAGGCGTGCCGGAAGCGATCTCCACCTTTTCGAGCCGGGTCGCCCCACGTCTGGTCGGGCTCGATCCGTCCGATCGGGCGGGGGTCGACGGGGCCCTGGTCGAGGCCGATGGGACATCGAACTTCGCCCGGATCGGGGGCAACTCGGCCACGGCGGCATCGGTGGCGGCCGCGCTCGCCTATGCCTGCGACACGAACCAGCCGCTGTGGCGCGTGCTGGCGCGTCCGGGGATCGACGAGCCGCATTTCCCGTCGGTCGTGGGCAACTGCCTGAACGGCGGGCGCCATGCGATCGGAGGGCCGGACATCCAAGAGTTCATTGCCTTCGCGGAGGGCCGGCGGATCGAAGAGTCGATCGACGCTGCGATCCGCGTGCATCGCTGGATCGGGGCGAAGCTGCACGAGCGATTCCCGAAAGCGGCCCTCGGCCGAGGGGATGAGGGAGGTTGGGTAGCGCCCGTCGGAAACGTGGAGGCGATCGAACTTCTTACCGAGGCCTGCGCGGCCGTTCGGGACGAGCTCCACGTCGAGGTACACCCCGGGATCGATCTTGCGGCGAGCGAGTTCTGTACGAACGGCCGCTACCATTATCGCGACCAAGTCCTCGATGGAATGGGGCAGGTCGCCTTCGTCGAGAAGCTCGTCCAGCGCTACGGCCTTCGGTTCGTGGAGGATCCGTTCGACCAGGAAGCGTTCGGGGAGTTCGCCGAGCTTACCCGGCGCGTCGGCGACTCGACGCTCGTGGTGGGGGACGACGTCTACGTCTCCCAGGAGGCGCGGGTGCGCCGGGGACTCGAGGAAGCCGCGACGAACGCTGTCCTGATCAAGGTCAATCAGGTAGGCACCCTCTCCGGCACTTTCGCGACGGTCGACTACGCCCGTTCTCGCGGAGCGGCCCTCATCGCCTCGCATCGGTCCGGGGAGACCCCGGACTCCTGGTTGGCGCACCTGGCGCTCGGGATTGGGGCCCGGGGCATCAAGACGGGGGTTCTCGGCGGGGAGCGGGTGGCAAAGCTAAATGAACTCCTACGTCTCGCCCGCCCGACCGGAGCTTGACGATCGATGGTACCTGAGGAGGACGTGGCGTCGGCCGGTCGCCAGTTCGTGAGCGACAGCCAGGACACCTCCCCCTCCGAGCTCCTGATCCCCGAGGAGACGTACCTGACCTCGGGCGTCCACATCGGGACCCAGCAGAAATCGGCGAGCATGCGCCGATTCATCTACAAGGTCCGCTTCGATGGGCTCCACGTTCTCGATATCCGCGAGACCGATCGCCGGATCCGCGCCGCGGCCCGCTTCCTCGCGCGATACCCGGCCGGCCGCGTCCTCGCGGTCTCCCAGCGCCAGTACGGCCAGAAGCCGGTCCGCATCTTCTCCCAGACGACCGGGGCGGTGTCGTTCGCCGAGCGGTTCGTCCCCGGCTGCCTCACCAACCCGAACCTCGCCGAGTACTTCGAGCCCCAGGTGCTCCTCGTCACGGATCCGGCCACGGACCAGCAGGCGTTGAGCGAGGCGGTCTCGATCGGTATCCCCGTCGTCGGGCTGTGCGATGTCAACAACGAAACCCGAAACGTCGATCTCGTGATCCCGGCCAACAACAAGGGCCGCGTCTCGCTCGCGACGGTCTATTGGCTGCTCACGCGCGAGGTCCTGAAGTGCCGGGCGGGCGGGGCCGAGGTTCCGTACACGCTATCGGTCGAGGACTTCCAGGCCGCGCTCTGAAACGCCTCGGGCGCACCGGGATCCGATTTCGACGTGCTTTTATCGCTCCGCCCGCTCGTGGGGAGGTGTCGCGGCAGGGAGCGGAGCTGGTCGGGCTCCTGACGGACCACGGGATCCCCGAGAAGGGCGCCCGGATCTACCTCGCGGCGACCCGCACCGGCCCGCAGACCGCGGCCGAGCTCGCCCGCGTGACCACGCTCCATCGGGTCGAGGCCTATCGCTTCATCCAGCAGCTGACCCGGGAGGGGCTCCTGAGAGCCACCGGGGGCCGTCCGATGCGGTTCGCGGCCCTCCCACCGGAGGCGCTCATGGACCGGTGGATCCGCACCGCGTCCGAACGGCTCGACCGCCTCGAGCAGGATCGCGAGCGGATCCTGGCCCGGTGGCAGGAGAGCCTGGAGGAGATCGGCGAGAGCGACCCCCGCAAGTTCACCGTCATCGAGGGACGGGAGGCGATCCGACGATTCCTCATCAAGCGGATCGGATCGGCCGAGCGCCAGATCCTCGTCAGCGTAAGCGGCGGCGCCCTCGCCCGTCTCATGGACACGGGAGTCGACCGAGCGCTGCGGGAGGCGCACGCCCGTGGCGTCAAGGTCCGGGTCGTGACCGAGGTCGATCGGGCGCACCTCGGCGAGGCGAAGCACTTCGCGGGATTCACCGAGCTGCGGCACGTCGAGACGACGGTCGCGAACCAGGCGGCCGTCATCGACCGCTCGGGCACGTTGCTCTTCCTCTCCGGCGAGGACGATGGAGGCCGGACGGAAGAAGAGCAGGTCGCTCTGTGGTCGAGCGCCCGGGCGTTCATCGATCTCGCGCGAGAGTACCACCGCCGGCTGTGGATACCCGCGGTCCGGGCCGAGGAACGTCTTGTGGAGATCGAAGTGCCGGACACCGCGACCCTCGTCGTGGTCGAGGGTCACGAGCGCGAACCGTTCCGCCGCCTGAAAGAGATGACCGGGCTCGGGATGCGTGCGATGGGAATCCGCGAGCTGCAGCTCAAGGTCCCCGAGCTCATCCAGACCATCGCCCGTCAGATCGGCCGTCAGATCGCCGACGAGGTCGAGGGAGGAACGCCGACCGAGGTGGCACGCTCGCTCCAGTCCTACTACCAGGCGCACACGTCGAGCCGGCTCGAGATTCTCAAGGAGCGTCCTCTCACCGTGCGCGTGACCAACTGCTTTGCCTGCACCAACGGCTCGACCGAGATCGGGCGTGTGATGTGCCCGCGTCTGTTGCGCTCGGTGATGGAGACCCGGCTCGGCAGCCGCTGGGAGGTCTCCAAGCCGGATCCCACCCGGCACGCGGCCCGCGGCTGCGTCTTCGCGATCACCGCGGGATGATGATCACCGGTGGGATACCGCCCCGGGAGAGCGGGCAGGACCTCCTTCCTCGATCTAGGCCGTGTCCAAGGTCTTCTGACGAGCCCCCGAGTCCCATTCCACTCGAGGAAGGCCCATCTCCGCGCGGAAGAGGTTCGCCGACTCCGGGGCGAATCCGGCGTAGTGGTTGTTGAAGAAAGCGAACGTGGAACGAACGCGGGGCGCAGCCTTCTTGACCCGTTCGGCCCACCGGTGGGTTTCCACCGTCCGATCGATGCGGATCTCCCCGTGGACGGATTCCGGGACCGAGGTATGGTCGCCGATGAAGCGTAGGTACACGAAATCCGACGTAAGCTCGGCGGGCACCTCCACGTAGGTCAGGAACGACCAGGTGAGCGCGATATTGCGATCGTGCAGCTTCCCGCGCAGCCGGTCCCACGGCGGGCCCCGATACCAGCTGATGTCCCGGAGCTCCACGGCGTAGCGCAGGCTTGGGTCGAGGGCGGCCAAGAGGTCGTCGAGGAACCCGGTGGCCTTCCCCGGCTTGACCCACGGGGGGAACTGCAGGAGGATCGGACCGAGCTTCGGGCCGAGCCGGCGCGCGCTCGCAAGGAAGTCGTGGACCTGGGAGCGCTCCACGGGCCGTTTGGGATCCAACAGGTCCCTCGGGAACTTGAGCGTGAAAAGGAACTCCTCCGGCGTGACGGACGCCCATCGACGTACCAGGAAGTCGGACGGGGCTCGGTAGTAGGTCGAGTCCACTTCGACGATGTCGAACAGCTTCGCGTACCACGCGAGCCGGTCTCCCTCCTGGATGTGCTCGGGGTAGACCCGACCCCACCAGGCGGAGGAGGTCCAGGAGGAGCATCCGATCCGCAGCTGCATGGTGCGTGAGTGCACTACGGCCCCCGAGGTCGCTGCGGCTCCTCGCGACCCCGAAGGCGCTCGATGCTTTTACCTCCGGGTTCGCCCTCGATGCGATCCCCGTGGGTCCCTTCCGACCCCCCCGTCCGAGCCCGATGTGGGTCGAGGAAGGCACGAGCTCGACCTCGGGAGGAGTCGTAATACCTCGGAGCCGCCCTTCCCACCGTAGAGGCCTTCGATGCAGAATGCGCCGATTTCGGTACCCGGAGAGAATCGAACCCTCGAAGCCCACCTCGCGTTGCCCGAGGATCGATCGGGGCGGCGACCGGCGGTCATCGTCATCCACGAGATCTTCGGCCCGGATCCGCACATCCAAGACGTGGCACGTCGGTTCGCCCGGGATGGGTACGTCGCGATCGCGCCCAACCTCTTTACGGGCGAGATCCAGCGACTCCTGACACCGGGTGCGATCTCGACCGGCTTCGGATTCTTGCGAGGACTTCCGCCCGAGGTCCAGCGCGACCCGGCGCAGATCCAGTCCCGCATCGCGGCGCTTCCCCCGGAGGAGCGGGCTTCGCTGGCCGCGCTGATGAAGATCCAAGACCCCGCCCAGCACTCGAAGTTCGCGCAGGACCTCCTGGCGGTCGCCCGGTACCTCCGAAGACGCAGCGACGTCGAACCTACGAAGGTGGCGAGCGTCGGGTTCTGCTTCGGCGGCGCGATGTCCGGGCGGCTCGCCTGCGTCGACCCGGAACTCGCCGCGGCCGTGATCTTCTATGGCAACACTCCTCCCTCCGATCAGATCCCCCGGATCCGGTGCCCCGTCCTGGGACTCTACGGCGCCGAGGATCATCGGATCACCGACACGATCCCGAACTTCGCGACGGAGGCGAAGAATGCCGGCGTGCGCCTGACCTACCACATCTATCCGGGTGCGCCGCACGCGTTCTTCAACGATACACGTACCGAGGTCTACCGTGCCGATGCGGCCGCAGATGCGTGGAAGCGCGTGCAGGCGTTCCTCCGAACGGAGTTCGGTCGCTGAACGAAGTTCGCGACCCCCAGCGAGCCCGAGCCATGGATCCCGTACCGCGCCGGTCGAGAGTCGAGCGCGGGCCATATTGGGGGAGGCGACTCCATCCGGTCCGACGTAGGAGTGGGGATGCAGCGCTCCAGGGGAAACCCCTCCGGGGGGATCCGGAGTGGCCACCCCCTCGGTGACGGTTTGACCGCGCGTCCGACCCCGGCGGTTCGCCGCTGTTCCTGGGCGGAGACGGACCCGCTGATGCGTGCCTATCACGACGAAGAGTGGGGAGTGCCGGAACGCGACAGCCGCAAGCTCTGGGAGGCGCTGATGCTGGACGGCTTCCAAGCCGGACTCTCCTGGTCCACCATCCTGTGCAAACGCGAGGCGTTCCGCAGGGCGTTCGCGGGGTTCGATCCCGGGAAGGTGGCGCGCTTTTCCCCGGCGACGGTGGGACGGCTCATGGACGACCCGACCATCGTTCGATCCCGGGCGAAGATCGACGCGACGATCGAGGGCGCTCGCAGCTATCTCGCGATGCACGATGCAGGAGAGGACTTCGCCCGCTTCGTCTGGCGTGTCGTCGGTGACATACCCATCCAGAACACCGGCCCGGTGGCATCGAAGACGCCCCTGTCGGAGAGCCTATCCACGGCGTTGAAAAGGCGTGGGTTCAGGTTCGTGGGTCCGGTCATCGTCTATGCTTGGATGCAAGCCACGGGAATCGTCAACGGCCACGCCGGGGGCTGCTTCCGCCGGGGCGCGATCGAAGAGTTGGGGCGACCGGAGCGAGACCTCCGAAGAGGCCCTCGCCGCCCTGCGCGATCCTCGCGGAGGTAGGAGGAACACCTCGGCTTCCGCGGTCGCTATCCCGTTCGCTCGCAGATCCGGACAGTGGTTTAGAATTCAAAGCCGTGCTATGATTCCACATGGTGTAGGGTGTGTGTGTACAAGCGCTACATAAATCGTCTGAACGTATTTATACCGGTCCGTCGTTACTCAATTCTGGAACCATGAGTGCTACTGCATCTAGCTCAGCATCGCATCGCTCTCGCCCCACGGCCTCCCGAACTGCGCCTTCGAAGCCCTCCACCGCCCAGGTCGCAACCTCGAAGGCCGTGGTTCCGAAGGCCCTTGTGCCCAAGACACTCGCCTCGGGGCACAATGCGCCGGGCGTGGCCTCTCCTCCTGCCTCCGAGGTGTGCCCGAACTGCGGTTCCTCGCATCTCATCCGCGATGAGATCCGCGGCGAGATCGTATGCGCGGATTGCGGCCTCGTGGTCGACCAGAGCGCGCTCGTCAGTGACCGCGGCCAGCGCGGCAGCAAGGAGGACACCGGTCGCGAGGCCCGCGGCTGGGGGCCCGTGATCTCCCCGTTGATGCCGGACAAGGGTCTCTTCAGTGAGATCGGCGTGCCGACCCGGGACTTCCAAGGCAACAGCCTTTCGCGGAACACGTCCCTCAAGTTCTACCACCTGCGCAAGCTCAACCACCGGCTGCGCGCCGCACGCACGCACCAACGCAATCTCGTCGTCGCGCTCGGCGAGCTCAACCGGCTCGCGGGGGTCCTCGGCCTCTCCCGTGAGGTGAAAGAGTCCGCAACGTACATCTACCGACGGGCGCTCGAACACAAGGCCACGCGCGGCAAGAAAATCGTCGCGCTCGTGGCCGCGAGCGTGTACGCCGCGTGCCGCCAGTGCCACGTTCCGCGCACGATGAAGGAGATCATCGCGCACTCCAAGGCGACCAAGATTGAGGTCGGCCGGGCCTACACGCTGCTCGCCCGCGAGCTCAAACTCGGTCTGAAGCCGGTCGAGCCCCGCGATTACCTCGTCCGCTTTACGCAGGACCTCAACCTTTCGAAGGAGGTCCGGGCGAAGGTGCTCGAGCTCCTCGAGCAGGTGGAGCAGGTGTATTCGACGAGCGGGGTGCTCCCGAACGGGATCCTCGCGACGATCATCTATATCGCATCGAACCTGATGGGCGAGCCGCGAAGCCAGGACCGGATTGCGGCCGTGGCGAACGTCACCCCCGTGACGATCCGCAATCACTACAAAGAACTCCTCGACCTGCTGGGGCTCCCGAAGAACCTCGCGAACCCGCAGGCGCGTGCGAACCTGGTGCTCCCGGGAACCCTCCCCCCCGTGGAAGGGAACGCCACCGTCGAGGGCCCGTAGGCCCGTCCGCGGGCTCGGCAGGGCTCCTTCCGCCATGCGTCGCCCGATAACGAGATGAACGTCTCGGGGGCGGAGGCCAGGGTGGCGACAGTTCCGACGCTCAGCTATTCGTCCTCGAGGGCGTACCTCGAGTGCCCGTTGCGCTGGAAGTTCCTCTACATCGACCGGCTCGCTGAGGCTCCCCGCGGCTACTTCTCGTTCGGCCGGACCATCCACTCGGTGCTGGAGACGATCGTGCGACCGCTCGTCGTGCCCGGCGCGCGACGATCCGGCGAGACCGAATCCCAACGCACGCTCGACGACTGGCATCCATCTTCCCCGACGGTGAGCGGTCCCGCCGGGCTCTCGGAGGAGGAACTCCTGGCGATCTACGATCGGGAGTGGCTCAACGAGGGATATACTTCCCCAGAGGAGGAGGCGCGGTACCGGACCCTCGGAGCAGAGATGCTCCGTGGCTTCCTCGCACAGATGCGCCGCGAGCCTCCTCACCCCGTGGCCGTGGAGCAGCATCTGGAAACCTCCTGGGGGGGGATCCCGATCCACGGCTACATCGATCGGATCGATCGGGCGCCCGGGGGCGGACTCGCCGTCGTCGACTACAAGACCTCCCGAGAGCTGCGCGCCGAGGACGCACGCGAATCCGACCAACTTTCGCTCTACCAAGTCCTCGTCGAGAAGAACTACTCCGACCCGGTCGAGGAGCTGACCTTGTACCATCTGCGGACGCTCACACCTCTGAAGGTGCCACGACGCCCGCAGGAGACTCTCGAACTGCTGTACGATCGGCTCGGGTCCGTGACGGACGGCATCCGTGCCCAGGCGTTCGACCCCACTCCGGGTCGCCAGTGCGCGCGATGCGAGTTCCAGTCCCGGTGCCCGGAGTTTCGCACGGTCCCGGCGGAGGAGCAGGAACGGCTCCGGGCGCTCGTCGATCGGTTCGTCCGGCTGCGCTCGGAGGAGCAGCGGGTCGCGGGCGAGCTCGAGCAGACCGCGGAGGAGCTCCACCGATCGGCCGCCGACCTCGGCGTACACCGCCTTCCTGGTTCCGGAACGATCGCGATCCGGCACAAAGAGGAGAGCTGGCAGTACCCGCCCGAACGGATCGGGCCGATCCTCCAGCGCGCGGGGATCCGTGATCGGCTTACCTCGGGTCGACCGGAGGAGGTCCGGCGGATCGTTCGGGACCCCTCGATCGATCCCGAGACCCGTCGACGGATTGCGGATGCCGGTACCCGGCGCGTGAAGTGGTACTGGGAGCTCGAAGAGAGCCCGCGCGCCGACTGAACCGACCCGCGGGGTCCTCGCAAAGGATATTTGGGCTTCCCGGTAGGCTTCCCTATGGGAATCCACCTCGCCCCACCGGCCCGCCTACGCGCCATCGAAGGGCGCACCCCCACGATCGCCACGCTCTGCTCGCACTCCTCCCTCCAGATCTTCCACGGCGCGCGCCGAGAAGGGTTCCCGACGCTCGGGATCACCGCGGGAGATCCACCGAAGTTCTACGACGCCTTCCCGCTGGGCCGCCCGGATCGCTTCCTCTCGATCCCCAAGGTCGCCGAGCTGCCGAACTCGGCCTCGGCGCTCCGCGAGGAGGGTGCGATCCTGATCCCCCACGGATCGTTCGTGGAGTACCTCAGGACCCGAGCGATTCGTCGCGCTCGACGTTCCGGTGTTCGGCAATCGCGCGGTGATCGGCTGGGAGTCCGACCGGCGCAAGGAACGCGAATGGCTCGAGTCCGCCGGCGTGCTGATGCCGATGCGCTTCGAGGAGCTCCACGAGATCGACCGGCCGGTGATCATCAAATACCACGGCGCGAAGGGCGGTAAGGGGTTCTTCCTCGCGAAGAACCGAGCGGACACGAAAGCGTTCCACCCGACGGGCCCGTACGTCATCCAGGAGTACGTGCTCGGAACGCGCTACTACGTCCACTTCTTCTACTCGCCGCTGTCCGACCGCGGCTACCGCGTGGGATCCGGGTCGCTCGAGCTCCTCGGGATGGATCGACGCGACGAGGCGAACATCGACGAGCTGTACAAGCTCGGGTCGCAGGAAGAGCTCCAGCGGGCGGGGATACGACCGACGTTCGTCGTCACGGGCAACGTGCCGGTGATGCTCCGCGAGTCGCTCTTGCCCCAGATCTTCGACGTGGGGGCGCGGATCGTGGAGCGGTCGATCGAGCTGTTCGGAGGGATGGTCGGCCCCTTCTGTGTCGAGGGGATCATGACGGAAGACCTCCAGTTCAAGGTCTTCGAGATCTCGACGCGCATCGTTGCCGGGACGAATCTGTTCATCTCGGGGAGCCCGTACTCCGAGATGATCGAACCGGGCCTATCCACGGGTCGCCGAATCGCCCAGGAGATCCGCCGCGCGATCGAAGAGCACCGCCTCGCCGAGGTCCTGAGCTAGCCCTCTCTCGGACGAAGGACTCGAGGCAGCGCGGGCGAGTGCATGTCCACCGAACCCGCCATCCGATCGATCGGGATCGGCAAGCGCTACCCCAAGGCCCCTCCCGGGGTCGCTGCGCTCGCCGATCTGTCGCTGACCGTACCGTCCGGTAAGATCTACGGTCTCATCGGACAGAACGGCGCCGGAAAGACGACATTCATTCGGATCGCCGCCACGCAGCTCACCCCGACCTCCGGGGAGATGTACCTGCTCGGCCACCCCATCGTCCGAGAGGAGGGAGCGATCCGTGCACGCATCGCCTGCGTACCTCAGGAGTCCCGACCGCTGTACTTCCTGAACACCGAAGAGGTCGTGTATCTCTACCTGAAGCTGAGGGGGATCGATCCCTCCGAGGCGCGGCGGCGGACCAAGGCGGCGCTCGAAGAGCTCTCGCTCTGGGAGTATCGCAAGCGGCAGGTCTCCCGTCTCTCCGGAGGTCTGCGACGCCGCGCGCTCGTCGCGATGGTGCTCGCCTCCGATGCCGATCTCCTCTTCTTGGACGAACCGACCACCGGGCTCGATCCGCTCGCCCGGCGCCAGGTCTGGGAGGCGATCCGACGCGCGAGCCGCGAGCACCGAACGATCCTGTTGACGACCCACTACCTGGACGAGGCCGAGGCGCTCTCCTCGCGGATCGCGCTGATCGACAAGGGCAAACTGCTCCTCGAGGGAACGGCCTCCGAGCTCCGCGCCCGGGTCCGACTGCCGTACCGGGTCTCTGTGCAGGGCTCGGCGCTCCTCTCCGAGCTCGAGCCCTACGGACGCGTCAGTGCGATCGAGGGCGGGTTCCTCGTCTTCGCGCGGGAGGCCGATGCGCGCGAGCTCGCGCGCTGGGCGCTCGAGCGGGGCTACCGCGTTTCGATGGGGCCCGTGACCCTGGAGGATGTCTTCCTGGAGGTCGTGGGCCGTCCGATCGAGCAGGATGAGCCTCTCGCCGACGTCCCGGAGGCTCCATGAGCGAGCGCCATCGCCTCCGCTCGGTCCTAACGCTGATCGAGCTCAACGGCCTCATCCCGATCCGCACCCAGCCGCTCTATCTCATCAATCTGCTCGCGTCCCCCCTCGCCTTCCTGTTCTTCATCACGATCGCTTCCGGCGGCCTCCTGCTCGCGTACGGGATCGGCGGGGGGATGATCCTCACGATGCTCAGCGTCGGCACCGGGCTCCAGTCGGACCTCACGCACTACCGCCACGATCTCAAGCTCCAGGACATCGTAGTGGCATCCCCGGTCGAGGCACCGACGTACGTCGCCGGGATGGCGCTCTCCGAGCTCGTCTACTCCACGCCCGGAATGGTCCTCTTCCTCGGACTGTGGTTCGTCACGGGCGCGGCGACCGCGCTCCACGCCTTCATCCTCGCGGGCGCGCTCCTGCTCGTGTGGGCGTTCGCGAGCGCGCTCGCCTTCACCCTCGCGACCTGGTTCGAGGACGTTCGAGAGACGTTCATGTTCAGCCCGCTGATCTCCCTGGGACTGACGGTGATCCCACCGGTGTACTATCCGATCAGTGCGCTCCCGCAGTGGGCCCAGTACGTCGCCCTCGTCTCGCCCACGACCTACGCGGCCGGCCTCGTCCAGAGCGCCATGGGCCTCATCCCCATCACCTGGGCCACCGCTGCGCTCGATTGGGGGGTCCTCATCGCCTTCACGGCTGGACTGTTCGTCCTGGCGAGCTTCAAAGCCCGCTGGCGCGAGGCGTGATCGATCTCCCGGGAGCGCACCTCCACCGGCGAGTAGGGCCGAGGGGCCCGACGAGCGCTTTTCGGGCCACGCTCCGACCTAGATAAGAGGTCCGGGTTGGGTTCGGGACCGGCGCACACCAACTCCTTATGTACCGGGAACTGGTCGTGCCGCTCCCATGCTATTGTTCGCGGATCACCGGTCGTTTTCGGTGCCCGACGATCGCTACTCCCACTGCGTGTTTTGCGGGAAGGATCTGGTCGTTCTGCCCGGCGACCGACGCGGCAGCTCGTGCTTCGATTGCCTGCCGTTGCTCGGCCCGGAACCGGCTCCGTGCCCGGAGTGTGACTACGAGATCCCCGGGAGCCGACGGGCGTTCGGATGCCCATCGTGCGGGTGGTTCCCGGCCGAGCCCGTCCTGACCCCGCCTCCCCGCTAGCTTTATCGGCAAACATCCGTCCCTCGTCTCGGGGCGTGCCGAGGTGGCTCAGTCCGGTACGGCGCGAGTCTGGAAAGCTCGTGGCGGAATACGCCTCGGGAGTTCAAACACCGGGGGCGGTCGACCCGTCCCGGGGGGAAATCTCCCCCTCGGCGCTTCCCTCTCCGGCCGCGTACCGGCCGGTCCCCGATGACCGTGCACCCGCGCGCGGTCGTGCCATCGCTCCTCCACGTGGATTCCATCCTCGGCCACTTGAAAGGACGGGCCGCGCTCTCCGAGGTCTGCCGCTTCCTGAGGATGGAGTTCCCCCACTACCGCTGGGCGGGCGTGTACCGACTGGACGGAGGCACGCTCGTGCTCGAGGGCTGGAATGGCGAGGCGCCGACCGAACACTCCCGCATCCCGATCGAGAGAGGTATCTGTGGACGGGCCGCGCGGGAGAACCGAACGGTCGTCGTCGCCGACGTACGGCAAGATGTCGATTACCTCTCCTGCTTCCTCGAGACCCGTTCGGAGATCGTCGTCCCGATCCGAGAGGGAGACTCGCTCCTCGGAGAGATCGACGTGGACGGAACCGCGGTCGGGGCCTACGATGAGAGCGATGCGCGGTTCCTGGAACAGATCGCGAACCGGATCAGCGTCGCCGTGAAAGCCGCGGCGCTCGAACCGCCGCTTCCCTCGTGAGTCGGTGTTCGATCGTCGCGAAGGCGTCGGCGAGCGCGCGAGAGCGATCGAACGGCCGGAAGACTCCGGGGCGTACCCGCATGCTCCGGGCCCGGGCCGCTTGGCCGATGTGCTCGAGCGCGCGGGTGAGCTCGTCGATGATGGGGAGGTCCGATCTCTGGCTCGTCCGCGAGAGCGGGTTCAGATCGATCGAGATCACGCGGATGCCGAGCGCGCGGAGCGCGTCCGTCCGGTCGCCGTCCTCCAGAGGGATGAGGCAGACGTCCGCCCGCGCGATCCCCTCTCGGTCGACGAGCGCCCGATCGGAAGGAAGGTTCGGGATCCGCGCGGTCGGGTGAACTCCGAGCACCGTCCGGATGCCCGCGGCGTGGAGCCGGGAGGCGACCTTCGCGGCTCGCGCGGGGGTGCGGTGGAAGAGATTCACTTCGACGCTCAGGCGGGGATAGGCCCGAGCGAGGCGCGCCAAGGGTTGCGCGGCGAGGGCCGCCACGTTGCCATTGACGCTCACCACGGGGTGTCGGGCGGCTCGGAGCCACGCGGCGGCCGCGCGCTCGGCCCGACGGGCGCTCGCGGAGCTGCGCTCGCCGAGGAGGTAGTCGAATGCTTCGCCCCGACCGTGGGCGATCAGACCCTCCGGCGCGACGACCCCCGCGCGCATCTCCTGGGCGAGGTGGGCGCGCGTGCGCAGGCTCGCAGCACGGGGGTGTCGGGGAGAGATTCGCATCGCGCCGCCTGGCCCGTTAGTGCTCGAACCCGGGTCCCAGGAGTTCGCGGGCGATCAGGAGGCGTCGGATCTCGCTCGTTCCCGCTCCGATCTCGAGGAGCTTCGCGTC
Organism: uncultured Thermoplasmata archaeon; assembly: GCA_963838955.1. Classification (GTDB taxonomy): domain Archaea; phylum Thermoplasmatota; class Thermoplasmata; order Lutacidiplasmatales; family UBA184; genus Lutacidiplasma. Next base: position 307,874 of record CAWISZ010000003.1, read on the forward strand.
CCGAGCGAAGCGTTCGAGGGGAACGTCCCGCATGTAGCCGTACCCGCCCCAGATCTGGATCGCTTCGAGCGCGGCGCGCGTCGATGCCTCGCTCGCGAACGTCAGCGCCGCCGCGCTCGCGCGCGCCGATCGCTTGTCGCGCGTCACCGCCGCCAATGCCGCGTAGAGGAGCTGACGCGAGGCCTCCAGGTCCATCCACATGTTCGCGATCTTCGCGGCGATGAGCTCGAAGCGCCCAATCTTCTGGCCGAACTGCTCGCGCTGGCGCGCGTACTCGAGCGAGCGCTCGAGGCACTCCGCCGTGATCCCCACGGAGATTCCGGCGAGGACCGCCCGCTCGACGTTGAGGCCTCCCATCATGATCCGCACGCCGTCGTTCTCCGGGCCGACGAGGTTGGTGGCCGGGATCTCGCAGTCCTGGAACGCGAGCTCGCCGGTCGGAGAGCCCCGCATGCCCATCTTATCGAGACTTCGCGCGACCACGAAGCCGGGCGCGGAGCGCGGAACGATGAACGCGCTGATCCCGTGCGGCCCCTTCTCCGGAGCAGTCTTCGCGTAGACGAGCAGGGTGTCCGCGATGGGGCCGTTCGTGATGAACTGCTTCGAGCCGTTCAGCACGTACCGATCGCCCCGACGCACGGCGACGGTTCGCAGGGCTACTGCGTCCGAGCCCGCGTCGGGTTCGGTGAGGGCGAGCGCCCCGATGTGCTCTCCGCGGGCGAGCGAAGGCAAGAACGTGCTGCGCTGAGCCTCCGAGCCGTTGCGAGCGAGATTGTCACAGAACAGGTTGGAGTGGGCGCCGACGCTCAGTGCGAGCGCCGGGCTCACCCGCGCGATCTCTTCCAGGATCAGTGCCTGACATAGGTAGGAGAGGCCCAGGCCGCCAAATTCGGGAGGCACGGAAACGCCGAGGAACCCGGCATCGCCGAGGCGTCGGAAGACGTCCCGCGGGAAGTAGTCCTCCCGGTCCATCTTGTCCGCGATCGGTGCGATCTCCTTGCGGGCGAAGCGGCGGATCGCTTCCTGCAGATCCCGCTCCTCGTCCGAGAGGCTGAGGTCCATGCCGGGGGGACACCGCGGCGGACATAACGGTTGACGGGAGGCCCCGATCCCCTTAGGGCGCCCGCCACTGGAGCCCAAGGTGCAGCCGCCACTCCGGGCGGGGGTCGGGATGATCGGATCGGTAGTGGGCCCCCCGGCTCTCGGTGCGAGAAAGTGCGGCCCGGGCGATGAGATAGGCCGTCAGCGCGGCGTGGGCAAGGTGGCTCGGGAACCCTTCAGTCCGGCGCTCGGCCGAAGCCCCGATCCGTCCGAACTCCCGCATCGCGCTCTCGAGCCCGACCGCCTCGCGAATGATCCCGACCCGTTCCCACAGGAGCTCCTGCACTTCCTCGAACGTGCCCTCCTCTCGCGGCCCGGCGGGCGTCACCGGCCAATCGATGGCGAGCGTCCGCCGGGTGCGGAGCGGCTTTCCGGCCCGAGGCTTCGCCAGCGTTCGCGCGACGCGCTCGCCGAAGACGAGTCCCTCGATCAGCGAGTTGCTCCCGAGGCGGTTGGCGCCATGGACGCCGGTGGACGCAACTTCCCCGCAGGCGTAGACGGAGGGGAGCGTCGTCCGTCCGTCGAGATCGGTCCGCACGCCTCCGATCATGTAGTGCGCGACGGGAGCGACCGGGATCCGATCGCGAGACGGATCGATGTCGTACGCGGCGAGGAAGTGACAGATCGACGGGAAGCGCGCGAACAAGCGGTCCCGAGGAGTAGCGGTGGCGTCGAGGTACACGCACGGATGACCGGAGCGTTGGATCTCCCGGTCGATCGCTCGACTGACCACGTCGCGCGGAGCGAGCTCGGCATCTCGATGTTCGGAGACGAGGAACCTCTCCCCGTCGGCGTTGACGAGCGATGCACCCTCGCCCCGCAACGCCTCCGAGATGAGAAACCGGGGAGCGCCGCGACGATAGAACGCCGTGGGGTGGAACTGGATGAACTCCATGTCGCACACGAGCGCGCCGGCACGGAAGGCGATGGCCACGCCCTCTCCCGTGGCGATCGAGGGGTTCGAGCTCTGCCGGTAGAGGCTACCGGCTCCGCCGGTCGCGAGGACCACCGGCCGTGCATCGAGCCGGTCGACCCCACGACCGTCCGGGTCGGAGAGCGTCGCCACGACGCGGCGCGTGGCGGAGGGGCGTAACTCCCGCAGCACCGTGCGCTCCCGGGTATCGATGCCCAGCTCCAGGACGCGTCGCTTGAGGGTTTCCTCGATCGAGAGCCCGGTCGCGTCGCCTCCGGCATGGAGGATGCGCCGTCGGGAATGAGCGGCCTCCTGGCCCAGGGCGATCTCTCCGTGCACCGTGTCGAAGGGGACCCCCAGCCGGACGAGATCCGCGATCCGCTCCGGGGCGTCGTGCGCGAGCATCCGGGCCGCCGGCCGATCGACGAGTCCCGCTCCGGCGCGCACGGTGTCGGCAAAGTGAAGGTCGATGGAATCGTCCGACCCGATCGCCGCCGCGATCCCACCCTGAGCGTAGCGGGTGTTCGACTCTTCGAGCCGTGCCTTGGTGACGAGCGTCGGCTTCAGGCCGAGCTCGTGGCAACGGAGGGCCACGTACAGTCCCGCGATCCCGCTCCCGACGATGAGAGGCCGCCGGGCGAGATCGACCACGGGCTCCCGACCGAGATCCGGGACATAGCGGCTTGCCTCGGCCGAGCCCCCTGCCTTCTCATAGGGTCGGGGAGTGGGAGGTCCATGGGACCGGACGCCGACCCACCCGACCCCGCCGCCGGAGAATGGGCACGTGCCGTGCGGGTCGAGGAGGATACGGGCCTCGAGGAGGAGCTCGGTCCTCGCCTCCAAGGGGCGAGCGGACAGCGGCCCATCAGCGTGACCGACCTGACCAATCCCCGTGCCGCCTACTGGAGACGTCGGACGCGGCTACCGAAACCTCCGATCGTCCAGGCGCGTCTCGATGCCGGCGTTCGCTGGCATCTGTGGCTCGGGGCGCAACTGGGACCCGGGACCGCCCTCGAGGTCCGGGTACGGCGCGACGGGATCATCGGCCAGATCGATGCGCTCACCGAGGTTCCCATCGAGCTGAAGACGACGAGCGGAGCCGTCCGCGTGGACGACCTCGCTCGCGCACGGCCAGATTACGTCGAGCAGCTGGGCATGTACTGCGGCCTCCTCGGGCGGACGGCCGGTCGTCTCTCGGTGCTCCAGACCCGAGGCGACGAGCTCGTCGACGCCCACGTGGCGGATCTCGCATTCCACGATCCGGCCGCACTATGGACCGAGGCCCGCCGGCGGGCGCAGGCGCTGCGAACGGCGTGGAAGGAGGGGCGCCCGACCGATCTACCGCGCTGTGCCTGGTTCGAGCGTGGATGCGAGTTCCGACGCGAGCAGGTATGCTCCTGCACCGGGACCGAAGGGGAGGGGCCCTCGCCGATCCTCGCGGGGTTGGCGGCGGTCGTCGAGGACCGGGAAGCCGGCGAGCGCTGGCGGGCCGCAGCCCAGGTCCGCGAGGGGCAAGCGCCGGCGGTCGTCCAGCGCTTCCGGGACCTGCTCTACCCCCGACGCGCGTACTTCGAACGGACCCGGCCGGCAGCACCGGAGGGGCGCGCCGATCAACCCGAGGCCGGCTCGGACCCGATCCGAAATCGCCTCTCGGAGGCGTTGGAGAGCGGACCCCCCGGGGAGCTCGCTCGCTACGCGCCCCGGACCGAGGAACCCGAGGAGACGGTCCCCGTGTATCGGGGCCAGCCGTATCTCCTGCGCGTTTGGCGCACCCGCAGCCTGCCGTTGGCGGAGGAGATCCGAGCCCGTCAGCCACAGTATGCGATCGAGCTCGGGTTCCGATGCGCCTCCCTCGGGGAGAACCGCGCCTGGCTGTTCCTCGCGGGGCAACCGGAGGGGTCCGGGCCGGTGCCCCTACGCGTCGTATCGTACTCCTTCGACCCGGTCACGCCGTTCTCTCGTCTGTGGCGCGAGCGCGCACGGGATCTCGCCCGAACGCTGAAGGATCAAGCACCGTCCCGCCTGAGCCCGTGCCCGGGGTGGATGGCGCGCGACTGCCGATTTCAACCGGAGTGCGGTTGCCCTTCCGAATCCGGGCGGCTCCAGCGGTAGATCGAGGCGCTGGCCGTCCGCCGGAATCCGGTCCTCTCGTAGAGGGCGAGCGCTGGGGCGTTGGCGGCCGTGACCCAGAGCCGGACGGAGTCGTACCCGAGCGCGCGCAGAGCTCGGAATCCCCACCGGACCAAGAACGTCCCGAGGCCGGCGCGCTGGCGGTTCGGATCGACCATCAGGTCGAGGTAAGTGGCCTGCCGCGGCGATTGTTCGGAGGTGACGAGACCGGCGTAGACCGCCGTCCCGTCCTGGTCGATCACGGCGATCGACGCCTCCTCCAAGAATCGGCCGAGGCGGCTCTCGAACAGCTCGTTCAGAACGCGCCGGTAGTCGGCGGGGTCCGTCCCGAACAGCTCGGAATCCACCGTGTGGCGGAAGGCCCGCCAGTCCAGATCGGCGAGCGCTTCCAGGGAGACCTCCTGGACCGGAACCGTGCGAAGCCCGTCGGGAACCTCGGGTTCGACCGCGGCATCCTCCGCGGTGATGGCGCGCTCCATCGCGCACCGCACGATCAGCTGGGCTCCGGGGCGGCCCCGGAGCCGATCCCACAGGCCATGTTCCTCCTCCCCCGAAAGGCCCGTCAGTCCCACGTCGATCGCACGAACGTTCGTCGGCATGTGCTCGCGCAGGATATCGACGAGCCGCTCCGCGCGGTCGAGGGCGAGCGGCCCGGCCTCCGTATGGACGTGGCCGAAGGCGAGGTTGCTGCGCGCCGATTGGAAGCCGAGCGCGGCTCCGCCCTCGCCGTAGTACCATCCTTGGATCCGGCCGGTGTGAAGATTCTCCGCGAGCTCCTCGACCCAGTTGCCCGTGGGGGACTCCCCGCGGGCCCGGAGCTCCCGGCGCAGCGCGTGCGCAAGCTCGACCAGGTCGTCGCGGCGCGCCGACGTCGCAGGCCGCGGCTCCTCCATCGTCGTGGGTCCGAGCGCGTCAGGTCGCGCCGATGCTGCGCACGAGGATCTGGGCGACGTCGGGCGCGACCGAGACCTTCTCCGCGCCGTTCTGCAGGGTGTCGGTGGCGTAGATCTCGTTCGTGACGGCCTTGATGCGTTCGAAAGCGTCCCGAAGGAACAGCCCATGGGTGCAAGCGGCGGTGATGGCCCCGACGTCGTTCCGGTGCAGGAGCTTCGCGGCTTCGACGATCGTACCTCCGGTCGAGATGACGTCGTCGAGGATGGCGATATGCTTGCCCGCCAGCTCGGCCGGGGCCTGGGCGGGGAGTCTCAGCTCGACGTGTTCGCTGTCGATCCGCTTCTTCTCTAGAGCGAACCACGGGAGTTGGAGGATCTCCCCGAGCCGCCGGACGCGCTCGATGCCGCCCTTGTCCGGAGAAACGAGGTAATCCACGGGGCGTTCGCGCAGGAGGCGCGCGATCGCCGGGATGCCGCTTGCCTCGTACACGGGCTTGGAGAAGTGCGAGAGCGTCTGGGGGGAATGGAGATCGACCATCACCAGTGCATCGGCGTCGAGCTCGACATGCCGGGCGAGGGCCCGAGCGCTGACGGGCTCGCCGGGGAAGAACCGCCGGTCCTGGCGTGCGTAACCGAAGTAGGGGATCACGATGAACGTACGGAGCGCTCCACCCTCGCGAACGGCATCCTGGAGCAGCAAGAGTTCGAGGAGGTCCTCGTCCGTCCGAGTGGACTGCACGATGACGACGTCCTCGCCGTCGAACCGGCCGCCGACCCTCAGGTAGAGCTCGCCGTCCGGGAACCGTTTGGTGAACGGCACCGCGAACGGAGCATTGCCGAGTTCACGCGAGATCTTCTCGGCGAGATCGGTCGATGCGGTACCTCCGATGACGTGCATCCCTACGGTTCCCGCCCGGCGGAGACCGGGGCCGGGACAAAAGGGTTTGGCGGGGGCCGCCCCCCGGGGGTTCTACAGTCGTTCGTGCTTCTGCCGGGGAGGCTGGGTCCTGGGGGGGCGCCGGACGGTCGGCGTCGGCCGCCCACCTCCCTTCCGCTTGCGCCCGATGGCGGCCCCGTCGATATCCTCTTCCGCGTCTTGAGGTGGGTGACGGAACGACAGTCGGCTCCAGAAGTGCTTTTTCCGGTCCTCGGACTCCTCTTCCTCGGCCGCATCGTCCCGGGCCTCCTGCTCGGCCGCGCGCCGCGGGTCCATCGGCCGTACGTAACGACGGGCGTAGTGGAGAGCGAACGCGGCCCCGACGAGCACGGCGATCGTGATCCCGAGGTACTGCCAAGACTGCGGGGCGACCGATCCCGCATTCCCATCGATCAGGAGCTTGACCGACCCGACCCAGGGAAGCATGCCACGCGCAACGCCGATCACCCAGCCGGGCTCGACGATCTGGCTGATCGCTGCAGGGCTTTGGTCGGGCTCCCCCCGGCAGGGGGAGGCGGAACAGTCGAGGTTGTTGTCCCCCATCGTGAGGAAACCGGAGTGGGCCCCGGAGGTCGCGGAACCCAGGGTGACGCTGACGATCGCAGACTGCCAACCGACACCGTACAGGTTGAGCACGGTACCGTTCGGGAGATTGTTCCAGGCGCAGCCGCCCAGCGTTCCCGAGGTGGACCACGTCGCGTTCGGGCTCGAACCGCACGCGAGCCCTTGGAGCTCGGGGATGGAGAACGTCGCGCTGGTCGCGTTCCAATCGAGATAGACCAGCGGACGATGAATGACCGGCGTGCCACTTTGACCGTTGGGAGAGTACAGGATGACGTCTCCGTACTCGCCGTACGTCGAGTAAGCGCGGCCCATCCCGACCATGTAGGTGACGACCTGGGATACGGGGATCTTCTGGGCCAGCACGAGATCTCCCGCGTTGATCAGTCCGAGCTGCTCGGACCCTCCATGCTGCATGCTGCTCGATTCGACGACGTACACCGGGGGCCAGTTCTGGGCGTAGCCGTAAACGCCGACGAGGAGGATAATGATGATCGCGAGCGCGACGAGGGGTGCGAAGTATAGCGAGTCCCGAGCCCGCCAGGTCGAGGACGGCTTTCCCCGCTTTCCCGTGCGATAGTACCCCTTCGTCTCCCGGTCGGCGGGGGGTTCTCCCTTCGAGCCGGACGCCCTCCAGCCGCGGATGGGCCGGGGCCGAGTCCGTTGGACGTTGGTCGGACGGGGGTGTCGGGGCGGTCGCTTGGGCTCGTCCTCCTCCTCGTCGTCGATCGTCAGGTCGTCCTCGCCGAGATCGGACGAGGCAGGAGTCCGGGCCATCGCTCGGCTTCGGCCAAGCCGCGCATAACCCTTCGTTTCGAACGGAATCTTGCGGGCGGGGCGCAGAGGGACGAGCTTTCCGGGCGAGTGAGCCCCCAGGACGGCCCGTCCCGAGGCCGGAGGGGCTCGGACGGGGAAGTGTTCACTCCCGATCTTCCGGAGGAAGCAGGTCGGGGATCCCGTCTTCGATGGGGTAGTCGACGAGGCACTTCGCGCACGTCAGCGTGCCGTCGATGATCTCGACCCCCTCGGTCCGACGCGAGGTCAGGCTGAGCTCTCCCCGGCACACAGGGCAGCAGAGGATCTGCATCAGGTCCGGCTTCATTTCGCCGATCCCTCCACGATCCCGTAGCCGATCAGGCGCCAGGCGCTGATCCGCCGAGAGATGGCAACGCGGCTGTGCGGGAAGACGGTGACGGCCCGGCTGAGGCTGAGCTCGACTTCGTCCCCACGGGCGCTCGTGACCTTCCCCGGGGCGATGGTGGTGCCGACGGTCACGGCGAGGGTCTCGTTGGTCCGGATCTTCTCGACCTTCGTCTCGCGTTCCGTGCCGAGGACGCGGTCGAGGAGCGTTGCCTTCAGACGGATCTTCTGGCTGACGGGAGGCAGCGTGCCCGCTGCACCCACGAGGCGGCCGGTGAGCCCATCTCCCTTCGTCAGCGAAGGGTCGAGGGTCGTTCCGATCGCCGCGAGCCCTCCCGGGCGCAACTCGTCCCATTCCTGGCCACCGGAGATGAGCGAGGTGATCTTGGTGTGGAGCGATTCGGTCGTAACCCCCGGGGCGGTCGAGAACCCCGGCCGGATCTCGATCTCCTCTCCGACCTTCAGGTGCCCCTGAACGAGCGATCCACCGAGGATCCCACCGCGGAGGTCCTGGGGGAGCGTGCCGGGTCGGTTGACATCGAAGGACCGCGCGACGTACATCAACGGAGGCTTGGCGAGGTCGCGGGGAGGGGTGGGGATCGTTTCCTCGATCGTCGCGATGAGCGCGTCGATGTTGACCTGGTGGTTCGCGCTGATCGGGACGACGGGCGCGGAGGCGAGCGGTGTCCCTTCGAGGAACTTGCGGATCTGCTGGTAGTTCTCCAACGCCTTCTCCGACGATAGGAGATCGATCTTGTTCTGGACGACGACCACCTTGTGCACGCCGATGATATCGAGGGCGTAGAGGTGCTCGCGGGTCTGGGGCTGGGGGACCGGCTCGTTCGCTGCGACGAGGAGCAACGCCCCGTCCATCAGCGCGGCTCCGGAGAGCATCGTCGCCATCAAGGTCTCGTGGCCCGGGGCGTCCACGAAGGAGACCGCTCGCAGGAACTTCGCCTCGCCGCCGCAGGTGGTGCATACGGGGCTTACCGAGAACCCCGCGGGCGGGGTACAGTTCGGGCACCGGTAGAATGCCGCGTCCGCGTAGCCGAGCTTGATGGAGATCCCGCGCTTGAGCTCCTCGGAGTGACGGTCGGTCCACTCTCCGGTCAGCGTCTGAGTGAGGGTGGTCTTCCCGTGGTCAACGTGGCCGACCAGACCGATGCTGACTTCGGGTTGTCGAGGGACCTTCATGACGTCGGGGCCGCCACCGGAACGAACAGCTCCGAGAGCGGCTTCGGCCCCTTCTGCTCGACCACGAGGTTGACCTGGACGGTCTCCTCGCTGATCGTGTTCCCACGGAACGTGCGCCGCCGGTGCATCCCGTGCCGGGGCGCTTGGAAGCCGAATCCGTTACCGACGTAGAGGCGCAACTGTCGGCCTCCAGGAACGTCCGAACGGAGCGCAAAGCCGCTCCGATCCGTCCCTCCCGTGAGCCGGAAGGCGTACCCCGGGGCCCCCACGAGCTCCCCTCCGATCGTCTCGCCGATGCGCTTTCCGAGGAAACCGGCGGAGTGGGGGTCGGTCACCGTACGGGCGTACGACGTGTTCCCCTCGGAGACGACGACCTTGTACTCGACCATGAACGACCGCGAAGTGCGCGCGCCAACTGGAGGCGCTTTAAATAGCTTGCCGCCGCCGGAACGCCTATGGGATCGGCCCGGCCGAGCACGAGACCGTCCCCGTGCTTCCGGGCGTGACCGGCGTCCCCGTGGACGCGTACTCGGTCAGGTTGAACTGTAGGCCGGTGGCGTTGGGGTTCGAGATCAAAGGACAGGTGGAGTACGTCACATCCCAGAAGGCGAGCGGACCGGCGGCGGCGATCGCGTACACGCGCGCGGCTTCGGGGTGGGCGATCAGGAACGTGGTCCCTCCGGCCGTGTTGGCCGAGGCCGCCGCGTGCGTCGAGTCCACGGCGTTGCCCGGGAGGGAGCTCAGGAGCGCAAAGTCTGCGGCACACGACCCGGAGATCGTGAACAGGTTGACCGCGCCCGCGTCGGTCACCACGGTCACGAGCGCGCTGAGCGACGGGTTCGTGGAGACGAAGGCCCAGGCTCCGGCGGTCCCGGGCGTCGCCTGGGCCGGTGTCGCCGGGAACGTGACCAAGGTCGGAGGAGCGCCCTGCCAGGCAAAGATGCATCCCGAAGTGTCGAACTCGTTCGAGATGTTGGTCGCCGGCTCCGTTACGTTCGACGCCAGGGCGATCCCCACACCCGCCACGATCGTCCAGGGGCCGCCGGAGGCTCCGTGCACGGTCGAGGACGCCGCTCCGAGCGCGGAGGAGTACGGGGGATTCGTCGAGATCCCGGAAGCGCTCCCGGAGGAGAAGACTCCGAGCCAGAACAACCCGCCGACGACCAGTACAACGACGACGACCACCGCCCCGACGGCGGTCCACTGCGCACGTCGACGCGACGAACTGGGAGGAGGAACGGGGGGCCCGAGCGCGTCCAGGTCGGGCGTTCCGGAAGGCGACGGGAAAGGTGCGGTGGGCGCTGCGGGCATGGATCCTTAGCGATAGATACCGGGTTCACGATAAAGCGAACCGACACGACCGAAGTGCCGGTGGGTCCCGCTGTTTAAGAGCCGGCTCCTAAGTCGAGGAACTCAGGGGAAGGGGTGACCGACAGTTCGAGCCTTCTCGTCGGCGTCCAAATCCTCACCCTCGTCATGGGGCTGGCACTCGCGGCGGGCTGGGACGCTCGCTCGCGAGAGGTGCCGGATCGGCTCTGGCAGATCGTCGGCTTACTCGGTGCGGCGATCGGAGCCGCTCTATTGGCGAACGGGGGAGCCGGTCCCGTGCTCCTGTGGCTGCTCGTGGCGGGGTTCGCGCTCCAGCACCTTTTCCCCTGGGATGAGCGCTGGGATGGTGGATCGAGCCGACTACCGGCCATCGTCGAGGTCGTGCTCTACCTCGGGATCGGCGTCGTCCTGTTCGCGGCAGGGTGGGCGTATGGATTCGGGGCCGACGCGGTCCCGATCGCTGCGGTCGCGGTGTACGCGACCGTACTGCTCACGAGAGGCCTGTTCGAGGCGCGAGTGCTCTACGGAGGCGCGGACGCGAAGGCCGTGATCACCGTAGCGGTCCTCCTCCCGCTCTGGTCGGTGCCTCTCCTCGGGCAAACGTCGACCCTCCGTGCCCTACTGCAGGTGACGCCGTTCGCGCTGACCGCCCTCGTCGATGCGGCGGTGCTCGTGCTCGCGGTCCCGATATGGCTCGCGATCCGCAACGCGCGCCGGGCGGAGTTCTCCTTCCCGAAAGGATTCCTGGGAACGTCCATCGGGACGGACGAGCTCCCCGCCCGCTTCGTTTGGCTTAGCGAGCCGAAGCTCGATGGGTCGGCGCCTCGGACGGAACTCGACACTGCGGTCGAGGATCGCGAGCGGCGCGTCGAGCAGGCCACGGAACTGCGCGCACGCGGGATCGCGCGCGTCTGGGTCACCCCGCAGATCCCGCTCGTTTTGTTCTTCGCACTCGGCGCGGGCCTCGCTCTCCTCCTCGGGAATGTCCTTCTGGATCTGGTCGCCCTTCTCTGAACCCACCCAACGTCGGGGCGGCAAGCCCTTTTTATGGGGGGGCTCTCCCACGCGAGGGAGGCGAGCAGATGGTCCGTCACGCAAAACAGCCACCGATCCGCGTACTGATCGCCAAACCCGGATTGGATGGGCACGACCGAGGGGCCAAGATCGTCGCCCGGGCCCTACGCGACGCCGGCATGGAAGTGATCTACGCGGGGCTCCGGCAGACCCCGGAAGCGATCGTCCAGGCGGCGATCGAGGAGGATGTGGACCTCATCGGCGTCTCGATCCTGTCCGGAGCGCACATGGCGCTCATCCCGCGGATCCTCCGGCTCCTGAAGAAGGAGAAGGCCGGAGAGATTCCAGTGTTCGCGGGCGGGATCATTCCCGACGAGGACGCCCGCCGGCTGAAGAAGCTCGGCGTCCGGGCGATCTTCGGACCCGGCGCATCGCTGGAAGAGATCGTGACGACGGCCCGCATGCTCGCCGGCCGTTCGTCATGAAGGGCACGCCGCGGCTTCCCAAGACGGCCCAGGCCGTTCGTCGCGGGGACCGTCGGGCCCTCGCCCGCCTGATCACCGCCGTGGAGAACGGCGACCGGAGCGCCGAACCGACGCTGCGGTCGCTCTACCCGTTCACCGGCCGGGCCCACGTTATCGGCATCACCGGCCCGCTGGGCGTAGGAAAATCCTCGGTGATCAACGAGCTCATCGCGCGTCTGCGGGGCCTCGGCCGTACGGTAGCCGTCCTCGCGGTCGATCCCTCGAGCCCGTTCTCGGGTGGCTCCGTCCTCGGGGACCGGATCCGTCTCGATCGCGCGCCGGAGGATTCCGGGGTCTTCATCCGTTCGATGGCGAGCCGGGGCCACGCGGGCGGGGTCGCGATCGCCACCCGGGCGAGCGTCCGCCTCCTCGAGGCGGCCGGCTTCGAGGTCATCCTCGTGGAGACCGTGGGCAGCGGCCAGGTCGACGTGGAGATCCGGGACGTCGCGACGACGAGCGTCGTCGTGCTCGTCCCCCACCTGGGGGACGAGGTCCAGACGATGAAGGCCGGCCTGTTCGAGATCGCCGACGTCTTCTGCGTGAACAAGTCCGATCTACCGGGAGCGGAGCGCGCCGAGAAGTATCTCACCGACCTCGCGGGCACCGGCCGTTCGAGGGATGGATGGACGACCCGCATCGTTGCGACGTCGACCTCCCCGCCGACCGGGATCGACCGGCTCTGGGAGGCGATCACCGCCCACGAAGCATTCCTCGATGCGGGCGGCCGCCGGGGCGAGGAGGAGCGCCGCCGGCTCGCGAAGGAGATCGCCGGCCGGGTGCGCGACCGGGTCGGCGCGCAGATCCTCGAGGATCCCACGCTTCACGGCCTGGTCGATCGCGTGCTCGCCCGCACGCTCGATCCCGAAACGGCCGCTCGCAAGCTGTACGCGGAGCGCTTCCGGCCTCGATAGCGATCGCCGCGATGGTCGACGCGCTCGAGTGGACTGCGATCTTCGTCGCCATCGCGGTCGGCTCGGTCGTGTACTTCTTCCTGGGCTCGTTCCTCTTCGGGGCGGGATACGAGCCCACCGGACAAGCGCGGGTCGCCGCGATGCTCGAACTGGCCGAGGTCGGGCCCACGGACACCGTCTACGAGTTCGGGGCGGGCACCGGGGCGATCGCGATGCGCGCCGCAGAGAAGCGAGGGGCGCGTGTCGTGGCGATCGAGATCGATCCTCTGCGCGCCGGGATCCTCGCCCTGCGACGTGCGCGGAGCCCCGCGCGCCGACGGATCACGGTGCGCTGCGGGAACCTCTTTCGCACGGATCTCACGGGCGCTACGGTTGTCACGGCTTTCCTGTGGCCGTCGGCGATGAAGCGCCTGAGCCCGCAGCTCGAACGCGAACTCGCCCCGGGAAGCCGGGTCGTCAGCCATTACCATCCGCTCATCGGCTGGATCCCGGATGCGGTGGACCGGGAGCACCGGATCTATCTCTACCGGATTCCGGCGCGTTCCGCGGGCCCCGCTCCCGCTCAGAGCGGGTGAAAGGTGAACCAAAATGCGGCGCCGACCGCGAAGACCGCCGCGACGATGATGCCCGCGACGATCCACCCCAGATTCGGGTTGTAGTCGTACTCGTCGCCCGGCTCCATCGTTCCGCCCATCGGTACCCCTACGGGCTTCCCGGGATCCACGTCCCGATGTAGCCGTTGATGCCCAGATAGATGGTCAGGACCGCGGTGATGATCCCCACCGCGAACGTCCCGTAGATGAACGCGCGGGAGACCGGGTGCGCCTCGCCCGATTCGGCCACGGCGGAAGCAACCCGAGGGGGTTTTTCCGCCCTCGGTTCGTTCCGCTCCGCGGGATTCGGGGTCTAGCGCTTTGCGGGCTTTTCGAGACCCAGGGCACGCGCCACGCCGAGGCCGTAGTCCGGATCGGCACACGTGAACTGCGCGATCTGCCGCAGCTGGATCTCCTTCGGCACGGTGGCCATCGACCGGGCGATGGTCCCGATCAAGCGTTCGCGCTCCTCCGGGCCCATCAGACGGAAGAGATCCCCGGCCTGAGAATAGTCCTCGTTGCCGACGTGATGATCGTAGCGATCGGCGTCGCCCGAGATGCGCAGCGGAGGTTCTTTGAGCATCGGATCGCCCACCGGGCCCCCGAAGCTGTTGGGTTCGTAGTTGACAGAGCCGCCGCCGTTCTCGTCGAAGCGGGTCTGACCATCCCGGTGGTAGGAGTTCACCGGAGCTATCGGTCGATTGATCGGGAGCGCGCCGTAGTTGACGCCGATCCGGTATCGATGCGCGTCGGCGTACGACAATAGCCGCGCCTGGAGCATCTTGTCGGGAGAGGCGCCCATCCCGGGGAGAAGGTTCGATGGCTCGAAGGCCGCCTGCTCCACTTCGGCGAAGTAGTTCGCCGGGTTCCGGTTGAGCTCGAGGATCCCGACCTCCTGGACGGGGTAGTCCTTGTGCGGCCAGACCTTCGTCAGGTCGAACGGGTGGATGTGGTAGGTCTCCGCCTCCTTCTCGGGCATGATCTGGATCTGGACCCTCCACTTGGGGTACTCCTTGCGCTCGATCGCATCGTAGAGATCGGCCCGGTGGAAGTCCGGGGCCGAGCCCGCGAGCTCGAAGCCCTGGGCGTCCGTCAGGATGCGGTTTCCCTGCATCGTCTTGAAATGCCACTTCACCCAGAACCGCTCGCCCTTCTCGTTCCAGAGGCTGTAGGTGTGGGAGGAGTAACCGTTCATGTTCCGCCAGGTGGCCGGGATCCCCCGGTCGCCCATCAGGATCGTCACTTGGTGGAGCGATTCCGGGGAGAGCGACCAGAAATCCCATTGCATCGTGGCATCGCGCCGGCCGGTCTCGGGGTGACGCTTCTGGCTGTGGATGAAATCCTGGAACTTCAGCGGGTCCCGGACGAAGAAGACCGGGGTGTTGTTCGCTACGAGGTCCCAGTTCCCCTCTTCGGTGTAGAACTTCATCGCGAAGCCGCGAGGGTCCCGCGCCGTATCCGCCGAGCCCTGTTCTCCCGCAACCGTGCTGAAGCGCACGAACGCCGGGCAGGAGTTTCCCGCCTTCTGAAACAGCTTCGCCCGGGTGTACTTCGCGAGAGAGTGGGTCACCGTGAGCGTGCCGTGGGCGCCGCCGCCCTTCGCGTGGACCACCCGCTCCGGGACCCGCTCCCGGTTGAAATGGGCCATCCGCTCGAACAGCTCGTGGTCGCCCATCAGGACGGGGCCGCGCGGGCCCGCGGTCAGGCTGTTCTCGTTGTCCGCTACGGGGATTCCCGCAGCGGTGGTCATCGTCTTGCGCTTAGGTGCCATCCTCGACCTCGTACGCCCCTCGGGCGATAGCCCCTCCAGCGGCGGATGCTATATCGCGCCACCGGGCCCGGAGGCCGTTGGTGGGTCGGGCTCTACGGAGATTTCGCCGGATGCGCGTGAGCGTGCGCCGGAGCCGCCTTGACCGGTGTCTCGGTCCCGGGGGCCGCGGGTTCGGCCGCTACCGTGGGTTCCGCCTTCTCGGCGGACGGGGCCTTCGGGGTCACGTACTCCTCGATGAGCTTGATGGAATGGGCCTCGAGCTGGGTGCGGAGCCGGTCGACGACGCGAGGCTTCGCGCCGAACCAGGCGACATCGAACTTCGTGCGGTCGGGGATCGTGAGCGCGATCGCTTTACCGTGGACTTCAACCTGGAACTCCTGGGAGTGTCCGTACTCGAGCTCGATCAGCGCGCGAACCTGTTCGACGGCTCCTTCGATCCGGCCCACGACCTTGAACTTGGCCCGAATCTTGCGCCCAGCGAACGGCGGGTTGAAGTCGACTCGGACCCGCGCCTGCGTCAGCGTGACGACCCGTCCCCGACGGCCGCGGAGGGTAAGCACGGTACCGATGTCGAGCTCGGCGTCCTCGCGCCGCATCTCCGGAAGGCGCTGGACCTCGCTCATCGAGAACAGTTCGATGAGGTTCGGGTCCCGCTCTCCGAAAGCGTCCGCGGGAGCGAGCTCTCGCTCGAACTCCTCGCCGATCCGGCTACCCTCGAGGACCTTTTCGATCCCGGCAGGGAAGTACTCTCCTCCGATAAGATGGGGTCGGGGACCGAACGTCCGGCCACTCGGGAGCGTTCCCGTCGCCTTCTGGACGACCTCCTCGCTCGTCGCATCGATGAGATCGGTGCGGCCACCGCCTTCGGCCCACAGCTCGTACTCGAGCTGCACGAGCTCTCCGGACTTGGTAGGGGCCGAGGATTCCGACGCGTGGGGGGACATCTCCGCGCCGAGGGCGCATGCCGTTTAAGGTTTGCCCGACGCGGGAGGATCGGCCCCGCTCGCCCCGGCACCCGGCCTTCTTCCGCTCCAACCGAATCGGAGCCAGCCACGGGCGGCTCCCCACACGGTCGCCCAGCGGCGGAGGATCTCGAACGCTCGGTATCGCATCCCGGGATACGTTCGATCCCAGGTGAGCCCCTGGGCGGTGAGCGCGAGCCCGAGGACCCCCATCCCGATCGCCCCGACGCCGAGCACGATAGCCCCGATCGTCCGGGTCGACTCGGGGATGAGGAGGAGCGCACCGAGGACGACGAGCCCGGGGAGCACCACGTACGGCGCGAGACGCGCCCCCGACGCTTCGTACGTGCTGCCTCGACGCCTCCACACCGCGAACCCACCGAACGCGTAGCGAGACTGCTTGCGGAGGACCGTCCACGAGGTCAGGTCCGAGAAGTCATGCTCGACAAACGCTTCGGGAACGTACGCTCCCTTCCAGCCGGCCTCGAGGGCCCGAACGGCCATGTCGTGGTCCTCGTTCCCCCCGCCGAGCAAGAGGGTCGTATCCAGCGCACCGCACCCGTCGAAGACTGCCATCCGCCACGCCGAGTTTCCCATCGGAAGCGCGTGGGGGTGGCGACGAGCGATCACGTCGTAGAAGCGGCGCAGGTACCCGTCGTAGTATCGGACCCCGCGCCCGTGGACCGAACCGTCGAGCGCGGGCGTCGGGCCGCCCGTGAAGCCGACCGCAGGATCCGCGAAGGGCGCGAGCAGTCGCGTGAGCCAGTCGGTGGGGGCGATCTCGTCCGCGTCCAGGAAGGCCACGAACTCCGAATCGACCCGGCCGAGCGCGGTGTTCCGGCTCTGCGCGACCGAGCCCGGGGCATCCAACCACCGGACGCGCGGATCGGAGCGGGCGATCTCTTGGGCGATCCGCTGGATCTCGCCGGTGGGACCGCCTCCGTCGTCGACCACGATGGCCGCGATGGCGTGATGCTGGGAGCGTAGGCTCTCGATCGTCCGCCGGACCCGACGGTCGTTCAGGACCGTGACGATGACCGTCACCTCGCCCGGAGCGCGGAGGCGTCCCGCCATCGGCGAATCCTTAGCGCCCGAACCCCCGGGCGAGCGCGACCTCGGCGATCGTCCGATCGATCGCTGCGACGCTAGTGTTCGAGGGGCGCCAACCGAGGGCACGGGCCCGCTCGATGCCGAGGAGCAACTGAGGAACGTCGCCGGGCCAGCCCTGGGACCCCCCGGTGAACTCGATCCGCGCCTTCCCACCGTGGGCCCGTACCACCTTTTCAGCAATCTCCCGCACCGAGATCCGATCCAGGGTCCCGAGGTTGAAGATGTTCACGGTGGCGTCGGCCCGGTCGGCGACGAGGAGCATCCCCGTTACGCAGTCCTCGGTGCGGAGGTAGCTCTTCGCCTGCCGTCCATCGCCGAGCACCTCCAAACGCGTCGGGTCCTTCTTCAGTTTCTCGAAGAAGTCGAAGATCACGCCATGGTTCATCCGGGCGTCGATGATGTTCGCGAGGCGGAAGATGTACGATCGCAGACCGTAGGAGTGGGCGTACGCGCTGAACAGTCCTTCGGCCGCTAACTTCGACGCGCCGTAGAGCGACCGCGGCTCTAGGGGACCGTAGCTTTCGGGCGTGGGGAAGACGGTCGGTAAGCCGTAGATCACGCACGAGGACGTGAGGTAGGCCCGAGGAACCGAATGGCGACGAGCCGCCTCGATCACATTGAACGAAGCGATGGTGCCGTGCTCCAGATCGATCTCGGGGTGACTCGTGCCCAGACGAATGTCCCGGTTCGCCGCGAGGTGCCAGACGGCTTCGGCTCCGTCGAACTGCGGCTCCCAGGTGGTCGGCTCCCGCAGGTCCGCTTGGTGGATGGAGAGGCGGGGCTCCGACGCGGGATCCGGCAGATCGCTTCGTCGACCGGAGGAGAGATTGTCGATGACCCGGACCTCGTGCCCGCGGTCGAGCAGCGCGCGAACGAGCACCTGGCCGATCGCACCGGCGCCCCCCGTTACGACGACCGGACCTCGAGATGCCTCCATGGCACTCATCGGCGAGGAGGGTGTACATATAAGAGGGCCGCAGATGAGCGCCCGGCAGGTACGGACCGCCGTTCCGACCGGACCGAGGGAAGGGTGCTCGAAGGGTCTCAGGTCCGCTTGCGTCCCCCGACCGCGAAGGACTCGGCGCTCCTGTTCGAATGGTATCAGGATCCGGAGCTCGTCGCCCCGTTCGATCGGTACGAGCCCGACACGCTCGATGCGTTCGCGGCCGGGCTCGCCGTCGCGGCCGAGGATCCCGCCTCGCTCTATCCTCGGTACACCGTGGACCTCCGAGCGTCGGGAGCTACCGTAGGGTGCGTCGGCTGGTACCGAGCGCATCCGGTCCTTGAGTACATCGACGTGTGGTATGTGCTCGGGGACCCGGCCCAGCGCGGAAAGGGGCTCGGACGTGAGGCCGTGGAGCTTCTGGTGACCGAGCTCTTCCGGACGCAGACCGTCCAGAGGATCGGGGCCACCTGCGATGTGGAGAACGTCCCCTCGGCCCGCCTCCTCGACCGGATCGGGTTCCGACGCGAGGGGACGTTGTGCAGCGCACTCTTCCACCATGCACGCTGGCACGACGTCTACGTATACGGGGTCACGCGCTCGGAGTGGCCACCTCCTCCGAAAGCGTGAACGCGAGGCGGCAACCACCTCCCACGAGAGCGACCGGCTCCTGGATCGCGATCCGACCGATCTCCGCGGTGGACCGAACGTGGGTGCCTCCGCACGGGCAGGCGTCGATCTCCTCGATCTCGATCACGCGAACCGGATCGACGTGGGGCGCGAGGACCACCAGAGCGGATCGAGCCGAGGGATGCAGGTTCCATTCGGCTCGGGGCACTCGGCGGATCCGCACCGGGCGGGGGTGAGCAAGGATCTCGGCCGCGTCCTGCGCGAGCTCTGGAAGTAGATCGGCCGGTATCGCCCGTTCCAAATCGAGGATCCCCCCCGACCGCCGAGCCTCGCCTTCTGGGTCCGAACGCCGGCCCGCGCAAAGATCCGGGCGCTGAGGAAGTGCTGGCCGGTGTGCAGGCGCATGTGACGATAGCGGCGTTCGAAGTCGAGGACCCCTTCCACCTCGGTCCCGACGGCGAAATCGGCGAGCGCCTCGGGAGATCCCCGGGTCCGGTGGAGCACGGCGGTCCCGCTCTTGCTGACGTCGACCACATCGACCGACCGGCCGGACGGGGCCCGGAGGATCCCGCGGTCCGCAGGCTGACCGCCCCCGACGGCGTAGAAGTAGGTGCGATCGAGCACCACCGCTCCGGGCGGGCGGGCCTGGATTCGCGCGCGGAAGCGGCGCACGTAGGCGGCGTCCGGGCCGTCCAAATAGGCGAGTTCGGTCACGCCGGTCCTAGACGCGCAAGCGCAAAAACCGCGTCGGCCGCCTCGCCGGTGGGCAACCTATAAAGAGGGGATACACGTAGTCGCGGCCCAGGGTTTTCCCATGTTCAAGGCGCGCATCCGCACCGAGGTCCTCCGCGAGCTCGTCGAGGTCGTTTCGACCCTCGTCTCGGAGGTCAAGCTCACGATCTCCAAGGATGGTCTGGAAGTCAAGGCGGTCGATCCGTCCCACGTGGCGATGCTCGTACTCAAGCTCGACAAGGGCGCCTTCGAGGAGTTCACGGGCGAGCCGACCGAGATCGGCGTCGACATCGAGAAGCTCAAGGACGTGCTACGGCTCTCCAAGCCGAACGACATCATCGACGTCCAGTACGATGGAGGCAAGAGCCGCCTCGTCGTGAAGGTCGGGAAGGTCACCCGGCACATGTCCGTGATCGATCCGGCCGGGATCGCCGATCCGAAGGTACCCAACGTGAGCCCGCCGGCGATCGCGGTGGTCCGAATGGAAGAGATCCGCCAGGGGATCCGGGGAAGCGAGAGCATCTCCGATCACGTCACCATCGCCGTTGACCCGGAGAAGTTCACCCTCTACTCGGAAGCGGAGGCCGACCGGGTCGATCTCGACCTCGTCAAGGGCGGGCCGGGGCTCTCCCGGCTCGAGGTCAAGGAGCCGGTGAAGAGCATGTACCCACTCGATTTCTTCAGCTCGATGATGAAGTCCATCACGTCCGCCGACGAGGTCACGCTCCATGTCGGGAACGAGTACCCGCTCAAGATCGAGTTCACCGTCGCGGGCGGGAAGGGCTCCGGACGATTCCTCCTCGCTCCCCGGGTCGAGGAAGACTAGACCTGTACTCGGCCCCGTCGCGCGACGGCGTTAAGTTGCGGTTCGAGTGGCGGAGGTCCCATGCCGAGCGCGGTAGAGCGGACGGTCGCCGTCGTTAGCGCGATCCGCACTCCGATCGGGAAGTACGGCGGGTCGCTCCGCGAGCTCTCCGCGGTCCAGCTCGGCACCGTAGCCGCCCATTCGGCGATCGGAAAGAGCGGCATTCCGCCCGCCGACATCGAGGAGGTTCTCTTCGGGCACTGCATCGAGGCCGGTGCGGGTCAGAATCCCGCGCGCCAGGTCCTGCGAGGGGCTCGGATCCCCGACAGTTCCGGCGCGAGTACGATCAACATGGTTTGCGGTTCGGGGATGAAGGCCCTGCATCTCGGATTCTCCGAGATCCGCTCCGGGGCGGCCTCCCGGGTCCTCGTGGGCGGGATGGAAAGCATGTCGCGCGCGCCGTACCTCGTCGACGGGGCCATCCGCTGGGGGATCAAGTACGGAAACCGACCGCTCGTGGACGCGATGCGCAACGACGCGCTCGTCGACGCGTACGGCGAGCACGAAGAGATGGGCCTCACCGGCGAGCGGATCGCACGGAAGCTCGGACTTTCGCGTGTCGAGATCGACGCCTTCGGCCTGAGGAGTCACGAGCGAGCGTTCCGCGCCACCCGCGACGGCACGTTCGCGTCGGAGATCGTCGCCGTTCCTCCGGGGATCGTCCCCCGCTCCGCGGGACTCGACCACGACGAAGGCCCCCGAGGGGACACGTCGATGGTCGCCCTCTCCCGCCTCAAGCCGGCGTTCGGCCTCGACGGGGTCCTGACGGCGGGCAGCTCCTCCTCCCTCGCGGACGGTGGGGCCGCGCTCGTGCTCGCGAGCGCGCACGAGGTGGAGCACCGGCGGCTGAAACCGCTCGCATGGATCCACTCGATTTGCGTGTCCGGAGTCGACCCGTCCGACGTGATGGAGTCCCCGATCCCCACCGTCGGCAAGCACCTCGCGGCCACCGGCTTTACCCCCGAGGAGTTCGATCGTGTCGAGCACAACGAAGCGTTCGCGTCGGCCTCGATCGCCGTGATGCGCGCGTTCGGCTTCACCGACCGTCAGTTCAACGTCCACGGAGGCGCTATCGCGCTCGGGCACCCGATCGGCATGAGCGGAGCCCGGATCGTGGTCACTCTCGTCCACGAGCTGGTCCGCTCGAACACCTCGCTCGGCCTCGCGACCCTATGCATGGGCGGCGGAAACGGCCTCAGCGTGATCATCGATCGACGCGGCCTATAGCCGGGAGCACGGGGTCGGGGGCCCTGGACCTCGATCGATCGTTCAAGCGGATCCGTCACGGACCCGATCCGGTACGACGCGAGCCGGCCGACCTCGACCCAGGGAGCCATCGTCATCCGGGGCGCGACCCGCAGGAGTCGGTCCCACTGGGTCCGGAGGTCATCGGCTTCTGCGCTGGGCGGTCCGGACCTTCCACCGAGACCGGGGGTGTGGCATGCGGGCGGCCCGTGGGTACCCCCGTTCGAGAGCCTGCGGGTCCCGGGGTTCTCAACCTGAACCGTACCGCCCGCCGTGGCTCATCGGTCCTGGGCTCGTTTCCACGAGGCCCGGGCCCTCACGTAGAGCGCCCCCGAGCGATCGAGATCGGTCCGACGAGTGCTGTCGTTGCGCAACGTCATCGGGGGCCCAGGAGCTCGAGCCCCGTCAGGCGCTCCACCCGCTCGTACGCCGCACGCACCGCGGGTCGATCGCCCGCGCGCGCGTAGGGCCGGGGGGATCGGCCGAGAGAATCGGTCCACCGACGGATCCGTTCGAAGGCGCGATCGACCCGCAAGCTCGCCCCGATCGACCGGGCCACGTCGCCCGCGAGCGCCGCGGCTTGCGCCGCCGACACCGACCCGCCCGCGCCTCCGGCCACGGAACGTCGCAGAGCGACACGCACCGCCCGGAACCCGGCTCGGGCCCTCCCCGCGTCGCGCTCGGACCAGTCGAGCGGATCGGCATACGGTCGACCGAGCAGGTACCAGCGGAGGGCCGAAGCACCGTATTCGCGCGACGCCGGCCCGAGAGGGACGAGGTTCCCCACTGATTTGGACATCTTCGAACCCCCGTCGCGGACGAATCCGAAGTGCATGAATCCGTGCGCGAACGGAGTTCCCTCCAAGGCGAGGGCGATCTCGTTCTGCGCGTAGTGGTGGGGAAAGACGAGGTCCTTCCCGCCTCCCTGGAAGTCGACGGGTACGCCCAGGTAGTGCTGGGCCATCGCGTAGCACTCGAGGTGCCAGCCCGGCACGCCCCGCCCCCACGGACTCGACCAGGTCGGTACGGGAGCTTCCTGACGCTTCCAGATCAGGAAATCCCGGGGGTCCGGGCGCGAGCGGCTCGCGCCCCCGTTCGGCTCCCGGACCGCGTGGCGAGCCACATCCGCGGCCAGGTCGAAATTGCGGAGCGTGTGGTGGGCCGGCGGGGAGTACCACCAGCTGTCGCCCCGGCGCTCCACGAAGCCGCGTCGCTCGAGCTGCCGACCGATCCGGACCATCCGCGGCACCCACGCGCTCGCGCGGGGGGCGAAGGTGGGGCGAAGGATATGGAGGGCATCGAGCTCGCGGAAGAACCGACGCTCCTCCTGCCGCGCCAGTCCGAAGGGGGTCATCCGGAGCTCGCGGGCGCGCTCGTCGATCTTGTCCTCGACGTCCGTGACGTTCATCACGTGACGGGTCCGGACCCCGGCATCGTGAAGGTACCGGCGGACGAGGTCGAACGCCAGGTACGTGCGGCCATGACCGACGTGGGCCGGAGCGTAGACGGTCGGGCCGCACACGTACGCGGCGACGTAGGGCCGTCCGTGCGGCTGCAGCCGAACGTTTCGCTCGGTGAGGGTGTCGGGGTACACGAACGCCATGCGCGAGGCGACCGGCGTGAGGGGGAAGATAGCGCTTTGGGACGGGTGGAGGCGTGCCGGTCGGCTCGTTAGCTTGAAGAGCGGTATCGAGCCTGCCGGCTACAGACGAGAGGGCCCATGGAAACGCTCTACCTGCTCATCGAGATCGAGGTCGGTCGCCTCGAGGAGGTCCTGGAGCGCCTCCGCTCGATCCCGCACGTGGTGGAGGTCCACGCGGTCACGGGCCCATTCGATCTCATTGCCAAGGTCCAGGCCGAGCACATCAACGAGGCGCTGGACGTCGTCATCGGCAAGATCCGTCGCATCCCGGGCATCAAGGGCACCGAGACCCTGGTGACGGTCTCCGCCGGGTGAGCCGCCCCGGCGAGCCCCTCCCCCTAAATATCCGGTCGGCGATCCGGGAGCCCGGACCATGATCGAAGTAGGTCACCCCGCTCCGGACTTCCAAGAGAAACTGCAGGACGGTTCGTCCTTTCGGCTTTCCTCGCTCCGGGGAAAGCCGGTCGTGCTCTACTTCTATCCGAAGGCCGACACCCCCGGATGCACCATCGAGGCGAAGGGATTCCGCGACCACTACGCCGAGTTCCAGAAGGCGGGAGTCCAGATCGTGGGCGTCAGCACGGACGACTGCCCGGACCAGCAAGCGTTCGCGACGAAGTACGGGCTGCCCTTCGCGCTCGTGGCCGACCACGCGAAGAAGGTGGCGTCGGCCTACGGGGTGCTGAAGCCCACGGGGACCGCCAAGCGCGTGACGTTCTTCATCAATCCCGACGGCACGATCGCCGAGGTCGTGGACGTCTCGGGTGCCGAGCAGCACGTCGAGCGCGCCC
Source organism: uncultured Thermoplasmata archaeon (assembly GCA_963838955.1). Classification (GTDB taxonomy): domain Archaea; phylum Thermoplasmatota; class Thermoplasmata; order Lutacidiplasmatales; family UBA184; genus Lutacidiplasma. The sequence goes on from CAWISZ010000003.1 coordinate 331,805, forward strand.
GCGCCCGCTACCTCTAGGTCGCCGGGGGCTCGGCCGTCCGGCCGGCATCCGGGATCACCGGCGCCGGACCCGGTGGCGCCCGTGCCTCGGGCTTGCGACGGCGGATCTCCCAGACGCGATCCCCGAGGATGTGGAGCGCCGCCGGAACGAGGTAGGTTCGGATCACCATCGCGTCGAGCACGACGGCGATCGCGACGGAGAACCCGATCGCCACGAGGAGCGCGAAGCTCCCGAACATCAGGGTCGCGAACGCGGCCGCGAGGATGATCGCCGCGGCGGTGATGATCCCGCCGGTGCGCGCCACGCCCTCCACCGCGGCGTTGGTCGAAGAACGACCGCGCAAACGTTCCTCGCGCACGCGCGTCAGTAGGAAGATGTTGTAGTCGATCCCGAGTCCCAGGATCAGGATGAACAGGACCGTCGGCACGAAGAAGAACAACGCGATGTCGAAGATCCGCCCGAGCACGAGGTAGGTGATCGCCCACGACCAGATGATCGACAATCCGATCGTCGCAACGGCCATGATGGGGATGATCCAGGACCGCAGCACGACGAACAGCACGATGATCAGGCCGATCGCGACCGCGATGACCATGCGCTCGGTCGCGACCGCCGTCTGGGCGGCGAGATCGCTCGTCGTGGGAGCCGCGCCCCCGAAGGCGACCCTCGTCACGTCGGAGTGCGTGTTCTGGTACGTCGCGAAGGAGGATTCGACCGACTGAATCGCCGAGATCGCGTCCGAGGACAATCCGCTCACGCTGGTCTGAAGCGTGAGCAGGACGGTCCATCCGTCGGTGCCCACGAACGAACCGAGGAGGGCGTGCAGGTTCTGCTGCGTCGCGATCGGAACGGTCGAGTAGTTGTCCCACGTGGAAAGCGGGGCCCCCCAGGCGCCCACCGGGGATTGCACCTGGGCGATCCCGCTCGTCGATTGGGCGATCGTCGTTAACGACGCGATCTCGGCAAATTCACCCGCGTTCGTCTGGTTCCCCAGGAGCAAGGGGGCGGAGAACGTGACGAGCGCGTACGACGGGAAGGCGAATCCGGGTCCGTAGTGCGCGCCGAGCGTCTGGAGTCCCTGTACGGCCGGCTGGCTCGAGGGCAGCTGATCGTAGTAGTCGTACGATAACGGTACGGACAGTGCGACCAGGACGAGCGGGATCGATAGGAGCAGGATGATCCCCACGATCGTCCACGGGCGACGCTGGGTGAGCCTCCCGGCCCGGTAGAAGTACGTCCGTTCCCCCGCGATCCGGGCGTTCTGCTGGGCGGCCTCGACGCGGAACCGATTCCCGGTCGCCGGCCAGAAGACCCTCGGTCCGATCAGCACGAGGAGGGCCGGCGTCAGCGTGAGCGACGCCATCATCGTGATGAGGATCGCGACCGAGAGCACGGAACCCCACTGGCTGAGGAGGGCGACCCCGCTGAAGGCCAGCGCGAGGGTCGCGATGATCGCGGCCGAGCCGCTCGTAGCCACGCTCTGGCCCGCCCACGTCAGCGCCGTCACGACCGCGTCCTTGGACGTGCGGCCGCCGACGAGCTCCTCTCGGTAGCGGGCGATGAGGAAGATCGAGTAATCGGTCCCGACCCCGAGGACGAAGACCTCTTCGAGCGTCAGGGCCGAGGTATCGACGTGCGTGATGAACGTACCGATCAGCACCGTGCTGCCGAGGCTGAGCACGAGCGCGATGCCGAGCCCCACGAACGCCATGAGCGGGGTAATCGGGGCGCGGAAGTACAGCGCCGTGATCCCCATCAACAGGATCACGGTGATCGGAAGCACGAGGCCGAGCGACTCGTTCAGGATGGTCTGTTGCGCGAGATCGAGCGCGGAGCTCCCCGTCTGCTCGAAGGAGATCGCCCGCGAGGGATCCGCCACGGCGAGGGTCGGCGGGACGACCCGATTGATCTCGTTGATGTCATCGTAGACGGGCTTCGCTCCGCCGACCGAGAAGCCGTCGTCGACGGAGAAGGAGACGACGATCAAGCTCGCGGTCCGGGCCGGATCGACGAACGGCGCCGATATCGAGTACGGGATCGGGAGCGGCTCTGCGTAGTACGAGGAGTTCGTGACCGTCGCGTTCGCCCACGCCGTTGCGACCGCCGGGGAGGAGATCCCCCGAGGGAACTCCACCCAGACGGTGACGATCCAGCTCGGAGGCAGGCCGAGGGTGGGGGTGAGGACGATCGCGGCGGTCGTTCGCACGCTCGGGTAGGCGGTAACGTTCTCGACGCCGAGCGTTCCGAGCGTGACGTTCGCTACGTTCTGGGTCGCGCGATCGCCCGGGAAGAGCGGAACAACGAGCGGAGCAACGTTCGAGCGAACGGTCCGGTCGGTGCATGCCACGACCGTGACCGGGTCCTGGGCGCAGCGCGCGGTGCCGTTGAATCCCGCCCCGGAGCCTCCGTAGCCGTAGTAGAACGCGCGCAGAACCTCGAGAGCCGCGGTCTGGTTCGCGAACGCGGCGCTCGTCTCGTCATAGGCGATCGGGCTGGCCGAAGCGGGCGCGGTCCCGTTCGCGACCAACTCCTGCCACGTACCTAGGAAGAGGGCGGGCGGGCCCCACAGGAGCGCGGCGGAGAAGTTGACGGCAGGCAGCAACGTCGGGATCGAGCGCTGGACCACTCCGCTCGTGATCTGGGCCTGCCCACCGAGGTAGGCGGCGTACGCGCTGTAGACGTTGGAGATCCCCGAGAGGTACGTCAGTTGCGGATCGGCTTGAAGAGCCGCGCTCACCGCGAGGATCGTGGTCTGGGCGTTGGAATCGGTCATGTTCCCGGCGGCGAACAAGAGGTACGTGGAGGCGCCGCCGGACTCGTTCGGGAAGAGTTCGGCGAGCTCCTGGTTGGCCATCGAGCTCGGGGCACTCGAGGGCAGCGAGGTCGTCGAGTTCGTGGTGACCGATCCGAGGAGCGGGAGAAACGGTACCGCCGCAATCAACAGCACGACCCAGAAGGCGATCGGGTACCACGGATGGCGGACGACCCAGCGGCCGAGGGCAGCGAAGATCCTCGGGCCCCTTCCACGGAGCGTCGGGTCCGCCACGGACCGGTTCGAGCGGGCGCGTCAGATAACGTCAGCGCCGCCGGCGCGGTGCGCATTCGCGGCTCGGGGACGGGCTCGGGAAGTCTGCCAGAGCACGGGGAACTTCGCCGCGTCGGCGAAGACGCGGTCGGAGTCGACGACCCAGCCGTGCCGTACCGAGGTGAACTCCTTCGAGTCGAACAGTGCCGTTCCCGTCGCGACGAGCTCGCCCGAACGCGTGATGAGGACGACACGAGCGTCCTTAGAAAACGCCCGGGACGGCGCCCCGAGGATACCTCCGACCGCGAGATCGGAGCCGTGGGCGACCGCGCTCGCCGCGCTGTCCTTCAGCACGAGTCGCGGGAATTCCTCCCAGACCTCTTCCATCGGGTGGAGGGCCGCTTCGAGCGCCGCAGGGGCACCGGCGCGCGCTGCCTGCACGGCGTCGGCGAGCGTGGTGAGGGTGATCGAGCGGCGCTCGTCGAACGGCCCCGTACCGATCCGCCGGAGCTCCACCAGGTTGCCGCCGAGACCGAGAGCCTCCCCGATATCGACCGCCAAGGAGCGGATGTAGGTGCCCGAGTCCGCGGTCACGTCCAGGAGGAGCCGGGGCCCGTCGGATTCCAAGAGGCGGAGGTGGTGGATCGTCCGGATGCGCCGCTCGCGCTTCACCGCCGATCGGACCGGAGGGGTCTGGTAGATCGGACCCTCGAACTCCGCGAGCACCCGTGCGAGCTCCTTCGGGGGCGGGGACCCGTGCAGGACCATGGCGCCGACGTACCGCTTCGGGAATTCGAGCACGAGCGGGATGAGCTTGAGAGCCGGGCTTACGCCGATCCAGAGGAGGCCCGAAACGTTCGGGTCGAGGGTCCCGGCGTGACCCGCCCGTTCGATGCCGAGCAGGTCGCGAACCCAGGCCGTGACCTGGTGCGAGGAGGGGCCCCGAGGCTTGTCCACGAGCAGGAAGGCGCCCGTCGCGAGGCGGGGCGAGAGCGCCGAGGGTACGGGGTCGCCGCTCACGAGCCCTTCCTCCGCCTCTCAAGGAACCGCGCGATCTCCTCCACCACCTCGTTCGGGGAGCGTTCGCTCGAATCGACCGTGAGGTCGGTCGGTTCGGTGTCGAGATCGATCGCGTAGAGCGTTCGGTAGCGCCGGTGCTCGCTCGCTTCGCGGTCCGCGATCTCGGTGATCGCGTGCTCGAGCGGTTCGGAGTCCCGTTCGGCGACGCGCGCCGCGCGCACCTCGGGTCGGGCCGTGATCACGATCGATACCGCGGGGATCCCGTGACGTCGGCACAGGGGACCTTGGATCCGTCCGTCCAGGACTCGGCCCGGCTGCGCGAGCGCCTGCATCGCGCGGTCGAGCGCCCGATCGATCTCGGGGTGGGTCTCGGCATATCTCCCGAACGCTTCCAGATCGAGCCCGCGCCCTGCCGCCTCGGCCCGGAACACCTGGCCGGCGGAGCGGTACTCGAGACCGAAACGTTCCGCGACCTTGCGTCCCGCCGTGGACTTACCGCTCCCGGGCGGACCGCCGATACAGACCACGACGTCGAGCACGGCCCAGCCCCGGGGCCTAGCTCGCCGGGGTCGGGAGGGGGGGGACATGGTGGGTCCGCTCGTAGCGGGCGAGCCAGACGTCCTTGAGCAGCCGCCGGAAGATGAACGACAGCGGCACGGTGTACAGGCTGAAGATCAGGAACCAGTACGGGATCGGTCCGACCACGGGGTTGAGCAGCCCGATCGTCGACCCGCCGAGGTTCACGTAGCTGTTCGGGGCGTTGACGATGACGAGCCCGACCCAGGTGTAGATGAGGATCAGGAGGAACCAGGTGACCGCCATCCCCTTCAGCTGGGCGATCGAGACCTCGGAGGACATCCGCGTGAGCTTCTGCTGGTAGGGCTTGAGCGAATCGATCCGGTCCTTCTTGCCGGATCGCATCGCGGCCATCTGGACCTTGCGGAACGCGCTCGACCACTTCTGGACCTTGGCGGCCTTGACCCAGTCGGTGACGAAGTTGTAGGCGATCGCCGTGATCGCCATCTCGACCGCCCCGGCGATGGCCATCGTCAGGAGCAGGTACTGGCTGTTGAACCCGATCGCCGCGTACAGGAATCCCGGGGTGCTCGAGCCGGTTCCCATGGCTCCCGCGAGCGAGTTGCGGAAGGAGGTGTCGATGACCATCCACAGCCCGAGGAGGCCAAGGAAGACGAGGATGAACGTCGAGAGGCGGAACCCACCGCCGCGCCGTGGAGGGGGCGAGGCGGCCGTAGGCGCGGGCGCCGCCGCGGGGGGCTCGATCGCCGTGCTGCTCGCGAGGGGGGTGTCGGACCCTTGGGCCATCACTCCTCTCCCGCGATGAACCGGCGGAGTAGCGGGTTCATCTCCATGAGCTGTTCGCGACCCATGGCCTCGTACAGATTAATGATGATGCCCACCATCAGCAGCACGCCCGTGCCGCTCGCGTTTCCCACCGTTCCGATAAGGTCCGCCCCCGAAGCGAGGGCTCCGACCGTGGCACCGCTGATGACGGTGATGACCGGGATGTAACGCTCGAGCACCCTACGCAACACCCGCGGTTCTCGACGGAATCCGGGGATCTGCATTCCGGACGCTTCGATCTGGCGTGCGACGGCCTCGGGGCCCATGTTCGTCGTCTGGATCCAGAACTTGGCGAACAGGATCGAGCCTCCGACGAGGACGCCGAAGAAAAGTGCGACGTGAATGAGCGACTGCCACCACGTATGGCCCAAGAGGAAGGCCCCGTACGTCGCCGAGTTGAGCAGCGGTAGGAACCAGGACTCGAGCCCGTTCGGCGTGGCCAGGTACCACGCGCCTCCCGTTAATGGGGTTGTAGCGCTCACCCCTAACACCTGGGCGGCGGCCGCGCTCGCGGGGTACGATCCGATCCACCACTGATGGCCGATCAACGGGAAGTGTCCGAGCGTCGGATTCGTCCATAAGAGGATCGTGACGACCGAGACGTTGGCGAGCAGCGCCGACATCAAGATCACCGGTATGTTCGAGGCGTAGATCAGACGCAGCGGGTACCGCCCCCGGGCCCCCCGCGCTTCCGCGTGGGAGAGCGGCAGCTCGATGCGTGTGGACTCCGTCCAAGCCACGATGAAGAAGATGACGGCGGTCCCGACGAGCGCGATGACGGGATTCGGTGCATGGAGGAGGACCTGTTCCCAACCTCCCGAGGCCATCTGGGAGGCGTTGAGGTTCGTCAGGAACCAGATCGTCTTCGGGATCGTTCCGCTCGGCGGGTTCGTTGCGGAGATCGGCCCCGCCGCGGACGGTAACCAGTTCAAGGTCCCCTGGACGATCTGCTGGCTGACGCCGGCGGCGATGAACAACGAGATCCCGCTCCCGATCCCCCATTTCGAGACGACCTCGTCCATGAGGAAGACGAGGTAGCATCCGAAGACGAGCTGGGCCACGATGATCGTGTCGGCGAGGAGCATCCCGTTGCCGGGCGAGAAGGTGTTGAGACCGGTGACGATCGACGCCGAGGGGGTCAGGTACCCGAAGACCTGAGGGATCGCCTCGACGAAGATCATGACGAGGACGAGGATCTTCTGCGAGCCCTGGTAGGTCCCCTTGTCCTCGTCGTCCGTGAGGTCGAGGTTGATGATCTTCGCGCCGACGAACAACTGCATGATGATCGACGCGGTGACGATGGGACCGATGCCGAGGTGCATCAGCGTCCCCTGGGCGCCGGCGAGGATCGCGCGGTAGCTCGCGAACAGGTCGATGACGGTCGCCTGATCTACCCCGAAGAGGTAGATGTTCGTCATCAGGAAGTAGAGCAGGACGATGAGGATCGTCCAGAACATCTTCGTTCGGAAGTGGACGTGGCCCTTCGGCTGCGAGATCGCTGGAAGCCGGGTCGTGAGCGGCTTGAGGCCGTAGAGGCGCGACTTCGGCCCCGTGTAGGAAAGGCCGAGGTACATCAGGCCGAAGACGCCGAACATGCCCGCCGAGAGCATGCCCACCGCGAGGAGCGTGGGAGAATCCCAGTACCAAAAGATCGCTACGATGGCGATGCCGATCGCGGCGAGGGGGAGGGCCCAGCGCGGGTCGCGCGGGATCTCCTCATCGGCCATTCGAAACGCTCAGAGCGGGTATTCTCGCTATATAATCTAGGGGGCGCAATCCTATGCTCCGGTAGGGGGTTCTTTCAGGAGCGTGACCTTCTCTTGGGCGTGTTTTGTCGCGTGTTCGACGTAGACCTTCCACGTCCGGCCGGTGCGGCCGCCGCCGAGCAGGCGGTCGATCCCCGCTTTCGATAGGTCGGCGATGTAGGTCTCTCCGTCCTGGCGGAACGCCTGCGCGATCCGGAGCAAGGGAACGAAGCCCTCCAGCTCCCCCACGTTGATCGAGGTCGGCTGCGCGAGGATCTGGGCGGGGCGTTTGAAGCCGTGCCGCCCGAAGTGATCCGGCGCGTAGATGAGCATCGACTTGAACTTGTACTTGTGCAGGCCCGCGTTGCCGCGTCCGCCCTGCTTGCCGGCGCCACGGCCGGCCTTGATCCCTCGACCGTGGGTGCGCGATCCCCGGAACTTCTTTGTTCGACTCGGCATCTTCCTCACTCCCGGATCATCCGGCGGGCGAGCTCGTTGATCGCGCGGCCCCGGTAGCCGAGCGCGCCTCCGAGCGCGTACGGCTTCTTCGTGGACTTCCAGCCGCCGCTGGGGGCCCCGAGCCGGAAGAGCGGCCGGACCCCCGGGACGCTCGGCAATCCCTCGACGACCACGCGGTGCGTGAGCTCGGCGAGGTCCTTCGTGCGGGTCGATTCGGCGACGTTTGCGTCCGTCAGGCGTTCTCCCCCGACCGTTTCGCCGCGGGACTTGAGCAAGAGGCCGACCGTCTCCGGCTCGGCTTCACCCCAGGTGACGTATCCTTGGATCTTCGTGAGCATCCCACGGAACTCGGGCTTCTCGGGCACCACGGTCACGTGCTGCGGCCGGTTGAGGTGGAGGAACTGGAGCGTCTCGACGATATCGTGCCGCGCGTGGATCGTGCCCCGGACACGGATGATCAGCCACGCCATGTTCAGCGACCTCCCCGCGGCGGTCCGCTGGGTCGCCGCCCCGGACCCCCCGCACCACCAGGTCCCGGAGGCCGTCCGCCTCCGCCGCGAGGTGGCGGTCCGCCCCGGCGCCGACCGCCGCGTCCGCCCATCGGGCGGGCGCCCTCCTCCTTCGGGGGGAGGATCGACGTGCCGATCGGGCCGCGCACGATCTTCAAGCGAGCGGCATCCTCGGGACGGATCTTCAGGCTCGACAGCGCGGCGAGCGCGATGAACGCTGCCTGGGCGTAGTTGACGGTGGTCTTCGTGTGACCGTCGGTGTATCCCCACGTGTCCGTGAGGCCCGCGAACCGAAGGATCGGCTTCGCGACATCGCCGACCGCGAGACCGACGCCGCGCGGCGCCGGCTTGAACGTGACTACGACCGAGCCCGAGCGGCCCCGGACCTGGAAGGGGACCGTGTGCGAGCGCCCGCAACCGCATTCCCAGCTACCGCAGCCGCGCTGGATCTCGATGAGCTTGAGCTTCGCGCGGTCGATCGCCCGCCGGATCGTGGGACCGACCTCGCGTCCCTTGGAGCGTCCGAGGCCGACGAACCCGTCGCCGTTCCCTACGACGACCGTGACCGCGAACTTCAGGCGCCGACCGGAATCGGTCATGCGCTGGACCATATTCACGTCGAGGACCTCGTCGTGGAGTCCGGGAAGGAGCTTGTCCACGATCTGCGGTTCGCGCAGAGGGAGCCCGCTGCGCAGCGCGTCGCTCATGGTGGTGATCTCGCCGGAGTGGACCTTGCGGCCGAGCTCCGTCCTCGGCACCCACGGGGGCGGTGGGGCCGGACCGGAGGGGCCTCCGCCGCCGTAGCGCGAGCCCTGCGATGGACCGCCGGAGGGCGGGAACGTGGACGCGCCGCTCATGCAGTGGCCTCCTTGCGCTCGGTGATCGTCGGCAGCTTGCCCTTGTACGACTCGAGAGGCTCGGGGAGTGGCTTCGGCAGGTGCGATCCGCTGAGCCGGTCATTCCCGGGGAAGATCGTCTCGCCGTGGGGCACTTCGAGGCCGGCGTCGAGCAGACCCTTGAGCGCGGCGAGCACTCGGCCGCCCGCCGTTGGGTGCCGGAGTCCCGCATCAAGGATGGCCGCGTCCGTTCCCGCCGCCTTCGACCGAAGTCCGGCGAGGTACCCGTAAGGTACGCAGCCGGGGTCGATGCGAGGCTGGCGCCGGGGAATCCGACCCCGCCGAGCTCCCGGCTATCGGCCGCCGCGACCACCCGATCCCCGGTCGGGTCGTAGGTGATGATCGTGACGTAGACGCGTTGGGCCGTGATGCGGACGACGGCCCGTGGACGGCCCGAGCGCAACAGCTTGAGCCGGGTGCGATAATCGGTGCGGCCCTCCCGGCGGCGTCGGAAACGGACCCGGAAGCGAGGGCCCGTGCTCATGACTTCGCCTCCGCGGCGAGGTGGCCGGCGAGCCGCAAGTTCAACAAGAGGTGGGCGCGACTTCGGTACATGCCGCCCTTCGCCTGCCGGTAGTACCGGCGGTAGATCGCCGGGGTGATGCGCTGGTCCGCCCGTAGGGTGGCGAGGAGCTCGCGTTGCGGTCGGATCCGGCGCATCCAGCGCTCCTTCTTGGTCGACCGGGAGAGCGGGCTTCCGCGGCGCGAACCCGGGCCCTGGTGGCGTCCCTTCGCGACCTCGGCCGCGTAGCGGCGCGCCCGAGCCCGGGAGGTGCCTTGGATCGCCCTGCGCCGGATCGCTCCGGATTTGATCGCCGTCCGGATATCCTGGCGCGTGACCGAGTCGGAGACCTCCTGCTCGCGCGCGGGGTCGATCCAGACGCGTCCGCTACCGCACTTGAGCAGTATGGAGGCGAGTCGGCGCTGGTTCGAGAGATCGGGCAACGCTCTACTCCTCCCCTTCGGGAGTGGCGATCGGGTTGAGCACGTGGATGCCGAGGCGCCGGGCCGTCTCTTCGAGCGTCAGGCGCCGGCGCGTGCCCACGGTCCGCGCGATGATGGCGGCATCCTTGGTCGCGTCGAGCTTCTCGAGCTCGCCGGTCGTCCGGATGATGATCGGGCGGAAGCCGCTCGGGACCAGGCCACGAACCTTCGCCGGGGAGCGGTAGCCGACCCGGACGATGTTGGAACGGTAACCGTAGTGGCGGCGCTGCTTGGACTGGAGACCCCGGGGGCGGCGCCAACTCTCATCGCGGCCGATCCGGTAGTACCGGTGCGCGGCTTGGCGGACGAACAGCGGCCGGTGCGTGTCGAGCTCCCGCCGCAGGCGGAGGAGCTTCGCCGACTCCGGATCGAGCGTCGCCCGCTTCGGGGCGCGCGGCGTGTCGGGCTCCCCGCTCGTGACGGCCATCGCGGCCGCGGGTACGATCTCCTTCTTCTCCTCGGCCGGCGGGGCCGCCCGGATGCGGCGCCGGCGCTTCGGCGCGGGCGCCTCTTCCGGCTCGGGCGCGGTCACGGGGTCGTCCGGCGTCACGCTTCCGCTCCCTTGAGATGGGCGTGCTCGGTGAGGTAGATGCCGTCCTGAAAGACGCGGGGATCGTAATTGCGGATGTGCGTCGCGCGCTCGATGTTGGCGGCGCTCTGCCCGACCTGCTCGACGTCGTAGCCGGAGAGGATCACGATGTCCCCCTCGACGGCCGCCTTCGTGCCGGGGCGCAACGGGGCGGTGCGCGGGTACTTCTCGCCGAGGAAGTTCTCGATGATGAGCTCCTGGCCCTTCACCACGACCTTCATCGGGAAGTGCGCGGCCACGACCTTCATCTTCGCTTCGACCCCGAGCGTGAGGCCCCCGGCGAGATTCTTCAGGTGCGCCGCCCACGTCGCGAGCAGCGAGCGGGACTGCTTGCGCCCGGGAGGCAGCTTGAGTGTGAGGGTGGCCTTTCCGTCGGCGACTACGAGGCCGAGCGCGTCGCTCGGGAACGGCCGTTCGATCTGACCGAGCGGGCCCTTCGCCTTCAGGAGGCCGCGCTCTACCTCGAGCCGGACCCCGGCGGGCAGCGCGACTACGGCCTCGGTGGTCTCAGTAGACATACGCGATGAGCCTCCCCCCGAGCTTGAGCTCTCGGGCCTGCTGGTGGGTGATCACTCCGCGGTTCGTGGAGAGGACAAGGAGACCGAAGTCTTGGGCCGGCAGGAAGCGGGACTCGTAGCGCTCGAGCTCGCGGTGCGGGACCGAGATCCGCGGCTTGATGACGCCGCAGGAGTTGATGCGCCGGGAGAGCTTGACGTCGTACTTGCCGCCACGGCCGGTGGGCACGAACGTGAACTCCTCCACGTAGTGGTGCTCGCGCAGGATGCGCAGCACCTCGCCGATGAGGTGGGAGGCCGGCGCCAGCGCCACCTCTCCCTTTCCATGCTGATCGGCATGGCGGAGGGTGACGAGCGCATCGTTGAGTAGATCGTGACGCATGATCGGCTACCTCACTGGTACTTCCGGAACCCCAGGTCGACCGCGACCTCGCGGAAGCACTGACGGCAGACATGCAGGCCGTAGCGCCGGACGATGCCGCGCTTGCGGTCGCACCGCAGGCAGCCTTCCTTCCGCCCGAACTCCTTCTTGGGTTTCGACATCGCTCTCACTCCACGAACGTCACTTGGAAGGTCGCCGTGAGGTACGCTCGGGTATCGGCCTTGGTCGATCGCAGGCGCTTAGGGATCGGGCGGGCGGAGACGGCGCGCTCTCGCACCCCGTAGCCGGAGCGGCCGAGCTCGACCGCGATGTCCATCCCGTGGATGCCGATCTCGGGATCGTACTTCATCCCCGTGAAGTCGGTGTAGTCGCCGATCCCGAAGGAGAAGTTCCCATTGCGATCGATCGAGTCCGGATCGAGCTGGCGGTCGCGGGCCTCGAAGGCCCGGTTCAGGAAGTCGAAGGCCGAGGCACCGCGGAGCGTCACCTTCGCCCCGATCTCCTGACCGGCGCGGATGCCGAAGTCGCGGTTCGTCGAATGCGAACGGGTGGCGATCGGCTTCTGGTGCGTGATCATCTGGAGGACCCGCTCGGCCTTCTGGCGCGGCTCCCCGGATTGACCGACGCCGGCGTTGACCACGACCTTGATGATCCGGACGGCCCGGTTGACGTTCTCCATCGTGGGGGCTTTCGCGGCGACGGTCGGGGAGGATGCGCTCATCGGTCGAGGCCCTCCGCGATCGTCACTTGGGGCGAGGTCTCGCCCACGATAAACACGTAGTCTTTGATGGTCGAGAAACCTTCCTTGAAATGGACGAGATTGGGCTGGGAAGAGTTGCGGACCTCGACGCGCTCTACGCGGGCGGTCTCCCCGACGTGGCTACCGCCAGCGAGGAACGCGAGCTGCCCCGGTGCGAGCGGGAGGTGCCGGACGATCGTCTGGCTCGGGATCTCGATCTGGAGCGAGTCTCCGACCCGGTAGGGAGAGTTGGCGGGGACCACGATCGTGCGGCCGTCGTGCAGGGTCATCCCGACTTTGCCGGTCCGGATCGCGTGCTTGAACCGGACGCGTCCGAGCTTGACGGACGCCTCGGCGGGTGGGATCGTCACGAGGGTGAGCCTGCCCCGACGGTCCTTCACGACCCGCGCGTGCGCATCGAGCGGCGCGGCGAGGGAGAGCACGTCCATGAGACCGAGACCGCGCGAGAGATCGTGGACGACCTTCCCATCGACCTTGACGACGCCCGAGTTCACGAGGATGCGAGCCTCGCGCTCGTTGCGGACCAGGTGGCGGAGGTCCCGAAGGACGATCACGAGCGGGATCGACTGGTCCTGAGCGTGCGGCCCGGGGCCGGCCGCCGGATCCACTTCGTTCCCTTGCGGGGAACCGGCCAGGTCCGCGGGGCCGCCCGGCGCTTCATCCGGCGCGTCATGCGTCGTCGCCCTCCTTCGGCGGGCGGGACTTGCTTCGGGTCTTGGCCGGCGCTCGGGGTTTCTCCTCCGAGGAAGCCGCATCGCCCGGGCTCTCTCCGGCGATCTCCCTCTCTTCCTCGTCCTTGGGCGCCTTCTTGTGGGTTCGGACCGCCTTCGCGTTGGGCCCGTACTCTTCCTTCTCGGCCGACTCGAAGAAGGCCGTCTCCTTCGGTGTGAGCTTCATCTCGCCGCGCCCGGAGCCCTCGCTCGGGGCGCCGGGTGCTCCTTTCTCGGGGGTCTTGCGCGCGGGCGCCTCTTCCTCCGTTCCGGCATCCGCGAGGAACTCGCGCTCGGCTTCGGTGAGATGCATGTCCTCCTCGGGCTCCGGGAGGGCGTGAGCCGGGGGGGCCGCCGCCGCCCCGCCCTCGGCGGCCGCCGCCGGCGCCTCGGGAACGGTGCCGAGCTCCTCGGGGGTCAGTTCCTCTTCGCGGACGCTCAGGATCCGACGTCGCCACGCGTCCGAAAGGTTGAGCTTCGTGAGCAGGAGCTGGCCGGTCCGGATCGGGAGCGGCTTCTGCTTCTGCTCGCCCGTCTTCAGCGTGATGTTGTTGAGGATGACGGAGTAGCTGCGCCGATCGACCTTCGCCACGCGCTCCTCGCTCCCGACGTAGCTCCCCGACAGAATGCGCACGGTGTCGCCCTTGCGGACGGGGACCGAGCGGCAGTGGAAGCGCGCCCGCAACTCGCGCGAGAGCGGGACCGACATCCGCCGGCGGCGGTGGAAGGAGTCCGCGGTGTACAGCGCCTTGCGCTGTCGGCGGGGTGCGCTGGAAGATTGATGTGCCATGAAACCCTCCTAGACGATGATCGACGAGGCCGCGGCCACGCGCGACCAGCGTTCGGCGGCCTCCTTTGCCACCGGCCCCTTGATCTGGGATCCCTTCAACTCGCCGGTCTCGGTCGTGATCACGGCGGCGTTGTCCTCGAATTGCACGCGCGTCCCGTCGGCCCGCCGGATCGGCGAACGCGAGCGCACGATGACGGCGTGCAGGACCTGGCGTCGCATCTCGGGCGTCCCCTTCTTGACGGAGACGATCACCAGGTCGGCGATCCCCGCTCGCGGGTAGCGGCGGTGGGTGCCGTGCCAATTGTGCACGGCGATGATCTCGACGATCTTTGCGCCGGTATTGTCCGCGCAGTCCAGGCGCGCGCCCTTCGGGAGGCCGCGTCCCCGACGACCGGCGACGCCCTTCATGCTTCCTCCTTGACCGGAGGGCTCGGCTCGGGCACGACGGCTTCCTCGCCCTTCACCTGCTGGGCGGCCTGGCCCAGGTCCTCGACGATGCAGAAACTGACGAGCTTCGAGAGCGGTCGGGTCTCGGCGATCCGGACCTTGTGTCCGACCACGACCCCGAGGCAAGGAGGAGAGTGCGCGAGGTAGCGGCGGCGGCGCTTCTCGTAGCGTTCGTACTTCGGCACGCGGGTGAGCAGCGTGCGTTCGACCACCGCGGTCCGTTGCATCGCCGTGGAGACCACGGTCCCCTCCAGGACCTGGCCGCGGATGGACAGGCGTCCGTGGAACGGACAGTGCTGATCGTCGCAGTTCTGCTTTGGTGCGCGGACGTCGAGACCGATGTCCCGGGCGCGTCGGGTGCGGGAAACTGGAGTGGGGCTCATCGGATCCTCCGGGAACCGCTGGCGAGGATGCGCTTGGTGCGGTCCTGGGGTCGGACGCGAAGGTTGTCGCCTATTAACGGTAACTCGCGTTCGCCGATGAAGATCGTCCCGCGCAGCCCGGGCTTGGGCAGGCAGACGACGCGGCCATGGTCGGCGAGCCGAACCGTGAAGGTGTGCATCGACTCATCGACGATCGTGCCGCGCAGCGGGAGCGCGTGGATTCCCGGCGCGCGATCGACCGAGATGGCGGCCCCGAGGATCTCCCCGGCGAGCGTGGCGCGGTCGGCACCCGTGAGCTCTCCCTCGCCGATCATCGTCATTGCACTCAACCGCTCGCGTTCGGTTCGGCGGAAGTAGGAGCGAGGTGGCGCTCCTGGAGCACGGTCAGGGCCCGGGCGACGTTGGTCCGCAGCGCGCGCATCTTCCCCGGACTCGGGGGGGCGCCTCCCATGGCGGCGATTCCGCGCTCGCGCAAGAGATCGCCTTCGGCATCGGAGATGCGGCGGCGCAGCTCGTCGTCCGTGAGCGCCCGCAGGTCCTTCATCCTCTGGAGCGTCACGTGGGTTCCTCCGGCCCTACCTGGGCCGCCGCAACCGCGGGGCCGGGTCCGGGGGGCAGGTCGGCGCCATCGATCGGCGGAAGTTCGATCGGCGCGGGCACCGGTCGGGTCTCCACGCCCTTGACCTTGATCTCGTCGGGGAGCTTGGCGTTCGCCCGCATGATCCAGACGTTGACACCGATGACCCCGGGCTTGAGGCGGGCCTGGTAGAACCCCTTACCCATCCACAAGTGCACGGCCTCACCGCAGTATTTGATCGTCCCGGCTTTGAACCGTTCGGTACGGTGGCGCTCGCCCGTCAACTTCCCGGAGAGGATGACCTGGCAGCCCCGCGCACCGGATTCCATGATGCGGCGGACGGTCGAATGTCCGGCGCGACGGAAGTGCCAGCCGCGCTCGAGCGTCGAGGCGAGCTTCTCGGCCATGAGCTGGGCATTGAGGGACGGGTTGCGTTCCTCCTGGACCTCGATCTGAGGGTTGTCGAGCTTGAACCGGGCCTGGATGTCCTCGGTCAGCCGCTTGATGAGCTCCCCGCGCCGCCCGATGAGGATGCCGGGGCGTTCGCAGATCAGCGTGACGCGCGTGCCCATCGGAGTGCGCTGGATGTCGAGCCCGCCGAAGCCGGCGCGCGCGCTCTCGCCGACGAGATAGTCCTTGAGCAGGACCCGACGCGTCGCCTCCTCGATGACCTTGCGTTCGGCGCTCACCCTAGACCTCCTTGCGCTCGGCCAGAACGATCTCGATGTGGGTCGTCTGCTCGTTCCAAGGCGTTGCGCGACCGTGAGCGCGCGGCATCGACGCCTTCAGGATCCGGCCGCGGCTCGAAGCGGCGACCTTGACGTAGAGCCGGTCGGTGTCCAGGCTTTCGTACTCCGCGTTCGATTCCGCGTTCCGCAGGATCTGCAGCACGTTCTTCGCGACCTTCTTCGGGAACCGGCCCGGTCCCACGCCGCGCTTGTGGCTCGTCTCCTGGTTGTAGCGCCGGAACGGGATCGCACGGCGGAGCTCGACGGCATCCTCGAGCACGGCGCGCGCGCGCTCGAGCGGGAGCCCGCGGATCGCGTTGAGGACCTCGTAGGTCTTCTTCGGAGAGATGGGGAGCTCGACGCCGCGGGCGCGAGCGACGCTCGTGCCGGCCTCGTCGCGGTAGGTGTAGCCTCGCATCGTCCCGTTCCCTCCTCTACTTCAGTGGCATGAACTTCGACGACCGTGTAGCGCCGACTCCGGGTCCGGAGTGCTTCTCGAACCGGCGGGTCAGCGAGAACTCGCCGAAGTAGTGCCCGATCATCTCCGGGCGCAATTCGACTTCCTTGAACTCCTTGCCGTTGTAGATCGCGACCCGCCGGCCGATGTGCTCGGGGAGCACGAGGGCATCCCGACAATGCGTCTTGAGCACCTTGTCGGGGGGCGTCTCACGCATCCGACCGAAGAAACGGGTCGTCTCGACATTGAACCCACGCCGGATCGACCGGCGCGCGCGGGCCGGAAGGACCTTCGCGAGCTCCTCGAGGTTCATCTCTTTCAGACGCGGCAGGGTGAATCCGCGGTAGGTGAATTCGCGCTTGCGGCGCGTCTCGACCTTCTTGATCTTCTTGGACCGTGCCATGTTGCTTACACCGTCCCGGTATCGCGTCCGCGCACCCGGCGCTTCTTGCGCTGGGAACGGCTGAACCGACCGACCTTCGCCCCGGGCCACGTGCCGCTCGACACCGTGCTCGGTCGGCCGACGTGCTGGTGAGCGCCGCCGCCGAAGGGGTGGTTGACGGGGTTCATCGCGACCCCACGGACCTTCAGGGGAGCGCGCGCGAGGGAGCGTGTCGCGTGGAACTTCTTTCCGGCCTTGATGATCGGGCGTTCGAGTCGGCCGCCTCCGGCCACCGCTCCGACCTGCGCGCGGCAGGTGGTTAGGAACTGCTTGAACGCTCCCGAAGGGAGCTGCACCGTCACGAGCTTGCCCGCATGGGCCGTGACGAGAGCGCTCGTCCCGGCGGCCCGCACGAGGCGGCCTCCGTCGAACGGTTTGACCTCGAGGTTGCACACGAGCGTGCCGTCGGGGATCTCCCCGAGGGAGAGGAGTGCGCCGTGGGTGACCGGACCGCGATGGAGCGAGATCGCGTCGCCCGTGGCGATCCCCGCGCTCGCGATCGTGCGGATGACCTCCCCGCTCGGGGTGGAGATCTCGGCGACGGGGGCGGTGCGGCCGGGAGCGTGAACGATTCCGATGACCTTCCCCTCCCCGACGATCGAGGGCGAGGGATGGTAGATCGGGCCATGGTGCCGGTGGCTCGGGGAACGGTACGTCGGAGTGCCCGCGCCGCGGCGTCGGGAGATGATCCGCTTTCCCATTAGAACACCCCGGCTCGGCTGCCGATGTCCTCGGCCGAGAACTCCTTCTTGAACCGGACCGTGGCGATCTTGCCGGCCTTCACGATCTTGACGTTGACCTTGGCGACCTTGCACTGGTAGATCTGCTCGACCGCGCGCTTGACCTCGGCGCGCGTGGCGCGCTGGTCGACCTTGAACTCGAGCTTGTTCTGGCGTTCCATCTCGTCCATGGATTTTTCGGTCACGTAGGCGTGCAGGAGGATGCGGTGGCGCAGATCGCTCATGCGGCCGCCTCCCCGAGTCGGGAACGGAGCCCTTCGACCGCCGCGAGGGAGAAGAGCGTCATGCGGCCTGGGTCGCCCCCCGGAGCGAGGTCTTCCGTCGCAAGCCGTTGGACCGAGACCACCTCGACGCCCGCGAGGTTGCGGAAGCCGCGGGCCTGCCCCGGGCCGCTCGTGACCACGAGCACGCTGCGGGGGGTCCGTCGGACTCGACCGCGGAGCTTGCCGCGTCCTGCGCGAAGGTGGGAGTGGTCGCGCGCCCGTTCGATATCATCCCATAGGTGCAGCTTCTCCAGCACATCGCGGGCGGCCGCCGCGGTCATGACCGCCTCGACCGGGTCCTCGAGGACGAACGGGAGGTGGGTGTCCTTCGGGACGCTGTGGCCCCGGGCTTCCGCGAGCGGGACGACCCGGGTGGCGGCGAGCGCGGACGCGAACGCGAGCCTGCGCTCCTTGACGTTGATCTTCTGGGCCCAGATCCGTTCGACCTTCGGTGGATGAGCGCGTCCGCCTCCGACCGTGTTCGGCGCCTGCGCGCCGGTCATCGAATCCATCAGTCGGGGCGAGCGCGAAACCCCCTTGCCCTTACCCGACCAGCGCACCGAGTGTCGCCGGCCCGAGGTGAGTCCCGTCCCGTACGGCTGGCGCCGGTGGGAGCGGGCCGCAAGCACTGCGCGGCGGATGAGATCGACCCGAACCGGGACCGAGAAGGCGAGCGGTAGGTGGACCGTCGACTTCTCCTTCGGAGTGCCGTCCAGGCCGAACAGGTGAACTCGATGCTGGGGAAGATGGGGTGCGGAGGGAGCCGGGGAGCGCACCGGCGGCTCGGAAGCCGTCATGCGCCCTGCTTCGATCGGGTACTGAAGTAGCGTAGGTCGACCTTCTCGACGGTGCTCACGCGCGCCCGCATCGGAGTGCGGAAGCGCAGGAGGCGTTTCGCCGGGCCCGGTAGCGACCCGTGAAGAACGATGCAGGCGCTCCGGACCTCGCCGTAGTGGGGAAAGCCGCCCGCGGGAGTGATCGGGTCCGTCCGCGGATCGCGGACGACCTTGAGGACTCGCATGTTGAGCTGGGTACGACGATGGTACCCGGTTTGCCCGGCTTGAGGGACCCTATAGGTGACGAAGCTTGGATTGTGGGGACCGAGGGTCCCGATCATGCGGCGGTGCTTGGAATTCTTGCGCGGTTGGAGCTTGACCCCCCAGCGTTGGATGTGGCCCTGGAAACCGAAACCCTTGGTGACCCCGATGACATCGAGGAACTGGCCCTCGGCCGTGAGTTGGTCGACGGAGACCTCGGTCCCTACGGCCGTGAGCGCGAACGCGCGCCGGTCCGCGAACTGGTCGCCGGCCACCCGGACCTCGAAAATCTCCGGGGTCTTCGAGGAGACCCCCGTGATGAGGTGAGGCTGGGTGTGCACGATCAGGCGAACCTCCTCGCCTGCGGCATGCTCGAACGCTTGGCGAGCCTCGGGCGAGCTCGGCGGGTGCGGAGAGATACGCCGCCCGATCTCCTCGACCGGGTTCTCACCCCATACCTCAGCGACGACCCGCTTACCATAGGGGTTCCGGGCGTAAATCCGGGCCCCGACCGCCCGCATGGGGGGGACCTCCACGACCGTGACCGGGACGGACAATTCCTGGCCGGCGGTCGTGGATCGCTTTCGATAGTCTACGAGGAAGGCGTGAGTCATCCCGACCTTGAACCCGGCAAACCCCTCGATCGCCGGGGCCTTCGTCGGGGGGAGCGCCCAGGTGCGGACCCGGGGGAGCGCCCGGGCGGAGCGTTTGCGGGGTGAAAAGCCGAGAGACCCTCGGCGTGGTTTATGACGTCGGGCCATAGGTCGATAGGGGGTCCTGCCTCCGGTGAGGACGGGGGAGAAAGGTACCCTATATAACGCCTTATCCGAAATCGCGATTTCTCACGAGAGAAAATGGAATTTTTCCCGAGGTGGGCCGAACCCGCGTCCCGGCCCGGTACCCAATCGAGTCCCCTAGGGGCGTTTACCTGGCACTTCGACGCGCGTTTTCGACCACCCGCGCTTTCACGATGCGGGTGACCAGATCGGTGGGCCAGGGGTGATATGGAGTGACGTGAGCGGTTCCTTTTCCCCGCTCGAACGACTTCAGTTTGGCGGAGAACTCGAGTCGCACGCGGTCGCTCCCGGCACAGAAGCTGCGGTGAATGTGGAACCCGCCGAACTACACGCGCATCCCGTTCTGGCGGAACGCGGGTATCTGGGAGCTGATGAGCTCCTCGGCGTCGGGAGCGGCGGCTCGGATCGTATGGCGCAGACTGTGGAGTGCGGCCCGGAACTTGGGAGGAACGCGAGCCGGGTACTCGTCTACGGACTGCGAGCCGGCGGTCCACCGAGGGACCAAGGCGATCGCATCGACACGGAACTCGTTAACGGCCTGCGTCGCGCGAACGGAGGGACTTCTCGTGAGCGCGATCGCCGATCCGCCATTCCCGGGAAGCGAGTTTCGTAGGAGGAGGGGGCTCGGATCCGAGCCGGCCCGAGCCTCAACCATTATGGTCCGCGATCGAATCGCGACGACGTGGGGAACTCTCCGAAGGCGTTTGGCGACGCGGGCCATCCCGTCGACGTCCTCGCCGCAGCCGCGCGCCTGCGCGGCCGCGTCATCCGCACTCCGCTCGTGCGCGCTCCTTCGTTTCCCGGACTCGGCGACGCCGTCGTATATCTGAAGCTCGAGAATTTCCAGACCACAGGAGCGTTCAAGATCCGGGGCGCGATCAATCGGATCGCGCAGATACCCGAGGAGGACGCCCGGCGCGGCGTCGCTGCGGCCTCCGCCGGTAATCACGCTCAGGGCGTCGCGTGGGCCGCGCGCGATCGGGGCATTCCCGCGACGATCGTGATGCCCGAAACCGCTTCCCCGCTCAAAATCACCCGGACCCGCGCGCTCGGCGCACGCGTCGTACTGCACGGCGCGAACTACGACGAGGCGCACGAGTACGCACTCCAGCTCGCCGCCGAAGAACGGCTGACGTACGTGCATCCGTACGACGATCCCGACGTCATCTCGGGCCAAGGCACGGTCGGCCTCGAGATCCTCGAGGACCTGCCGACGGTTCGCCGAGTATTCGCGGGGGTAGGGGGCGGCGGCCTCCTATCGGGGATCGCGGCCGGCCTCCATTCGCAGCGGAGCTCCGCCGAAGTGGTTGGGATCCAACCGTCGGGCGCAGACACGCTTCGTGCGTCGCTCGCCGCGGGCCGGGTCGTCGAGGGAGCGACACCGAACACGTTCGCCGATGGTCTCGCGACGCGCCACATCGGTCGGCTCCCGCTCGAGATCCTCCGAGCGGTCCACGCCCGGGCGTTCGTCGTCGACGATCGCGCGATCGCACGGGCCTCCTTCCTGCTCCTCGAGCTTGCCAAGGTGCTCGCGGAAGGCGCCGGGGCCGCGGCGCTCGCCGGACTCATCGAGCACCCCGAGCTCGCCCGCGACGGCCCCGTGGTCGTCGTTGTCAGCGGCGGAAACCTCGATCCGTTCGTGCTCGATCACGTGCTCTTCATCGGACTCGCGGCGGAGGGGCGACTGCTTCGGTTGCGTTCCGCGATGCGCGACGTTCCCGGCCAGCTCGCGGCGTTCCTGAAGATCGCCTCCGATTCGGGCGCCAACGTGCGCCGTCTCCACCACGAACGCGAGTCGCCGGATCTCCCTCCCGGTCGAGTGACGGTCGAGATCGAACTCGAGGTACGGGACGGCGCGCACGGCCTCGAGGTCGAGCACGCATACCGGGCGGCCCAGTGGCCGATCGAGCGGGTTCCCATCCTGACCTCTTGAGCGACGGAACTCCGGACCCGTCCGCGGGCCTCCCCTCTCTCCCGAGGTTAGCATCGGAAGCGAGTGCAATTGACAGGGGTAAATACCGGCACGCGCATCGTAGGGTACGGAGAACCATGGCGCGCGAGACTCCTGAACCCCGTCCGGCGGTCGCTCGCCGATGGACGGTCGGCGAAGCCAATGCGCGCCTCCCCCAACTCGACGAGGTGCTGCCCCAGCTCCGGGTCATGGTCGACCGACTGCGCGCGGTGCACGAGGAGGTCCACCGACTCGCGTCGTTCTGGGGGCCGGAGATCGACTCGCCGGATCTTCCGGATCGCGAGCACAAAGACCGCTTGGACCAAGAATGGCGCCGTCTCACGCAGCGCATCGAGGACCGGGTCGGAGCCCTGCGCGAAGAAGGGATCGAGATCAAGGACCTCGACAGCGGCCTGATCGACTTCTACGGGACGGTCGACGGGGAGCTCGTGTTCTTGTGTTGGCAGCGCGGAGAGGACCAGATCGCCTACTACCACCCGCTCTCGGGAGGCTATCGGACCCGCCGCCCCATCGAGAAGAACGCCCGCCGCGCGACCGTGGATCCACGCGGTTCGCACTAAACCGTCTCCGACGGCTGTCCGGCGAGGGCCATCTCGACCAATCCGATCCCCACGGCGAAACCGCCGAGCACGGCGACCGGGATCGTCATCAGCGACGGGATCGGGGCGGCCACTTCGATGCTGAGGAGGGCGATCGGTAGAGGGGCGAGGAGCGAGCCGAATCCCGCGGCGACACCGAAGATCGGGCGCGAAGATCGTCGCGTGCGGACGATCGCGAACGCATCGACGATCGCCACGAGAGCGAGCAGACCCGCGGTCGCCCACAGCTCCGCCACGAGCGACTCGAGCGTCGGGAACGGAGAGACGTAGATGGTCGTGCTGTTCGAGGGGGACGGGTTCAACGTCAGCGAGAGCCCGGTTGACGATCCCCCGGATACGTACACCGGCGATAGGAAGAGGTAGACCGCGGTGTAGGCGTAGGCCGTCTTCGTCGTGTTGAGCAGGATCCCGCCGCCCGGCACGTTCGTGAAGGAGAACGTCCCCGCAAGGCCCGTCGTGAACGTCGAGGATTGGTTCGCCTCGGTCGTCAGCTCCACCTCAGCGCCCGCGAGCGGTGAGCCGTTCGGTGCGACGACGGTTCCGCTCACCGTGAAGGTCGCCGGTTGCTCGGCGAGGACCCCGACGTACCCGAACGCGCCGACGAGCCCGGCGCAGATCACGAGCGACGCGAAGAGGGCGTAGATCGTGGCCGGCCGACGGTGCAGCCGAGGCGGCCGGGGGGGAATGTAGATGGGATATAGGCCGGGATAGATTTCCCAGCTGAAGAGGGGCGGCCGGTCGCGCGGGAGGACGATCGGCACCGCCGCACGACATTGGGGGCACGGGATCCATTGGGTGGCGGGGCCCGAACCGGGGAGGACGGCAAAGGTCGTGCCGCAGTGCGGACACCGGACCGAGAGCGCGCCCGACAACATCCAACGACGACGACCCCGCGCAGGGTCATATCGTTGCGTCGGGCACTCGTGAAACCGCATGTGCGGGTCGTGGGCATCGATGATGGCGCCTTCCAGCGCACCGATCGCCGGGCCCCGATCGCTGCGGTCGTGCTCTCCGTGCCCCAGTACATCGAGTCGGTGGAAGTCGGCTCGGTCGAGGTCGATGGCCACGACTCGACCGAGCGCGTCGTCGAGCTCGTGCGCCGGACCGGGCACGTCGCCGATCTACGAGCGGTCCTCCTGGACGGGGTCGTCCTCGGCGGCTTCAACGTCCTCGATCTGGATCGGCTCACGCGCGAGCTCCGTCTACCGGTCGTGAGCCTGACGCGTCGGGCTCCGGACCTCGCGCGGATCCGGGCCGCCCTCGTGAAATGGTTCCCCCGGGACGCGCGACGACGCTACGCGCTCCTTACGGCCCATCGCCTGTTTCGGGTCCCCACCTCGGGCCGATCGATCTTCGCGAGCGCCGTCGGGTGCCGGCGGGTCGACGCCCTCGCGTTGATCCGGCGGACCACCGTTCGGGGATTCTGGCCGGAACCGCTACGCCTCGCTCACCTCATCGCGTCGGCGGGAAGCCTGCGGGCGCGAGCCAAGGATTAAGGGGCGAGGATTCGTACCGACCTTCGGGCCTGTAGCTTAGCTTGGATGAAGCACTGGCCTTCTAAGCCAGCAAACTCGGGTTCAAAGGTCCCGCGGCGCACGCCGCCCGGGACGGAAGCTCCCGACAGGCCCGCCCCGTCCCGAGCGCTGCCCGAACGCTACCCGGACGAGATTCGGTCCGGTGAAGCGCCCTGCTCGATGAGTCGCCGATAGATCTCGGATATTCGGGTGGCCATCGCATCGATCGACGCCGTCGTGCGGACGAACGTGCGGGCGTTCTCCCCCATGCGTCGCCGCTCCTCCGGGCGATCGACCAGGGTGATGATCGCGCGGGCGAGCGCCTGGGGGTCCTGCACGGCGACCCGCCGACCGGTGACCCCGTCCGCGATGATCTCCGCCGGACCGCCGACCTCGGGGCCGATGCATGGGGTCCCGCATGCCATGGCCTCGAGCATCCCGATGCTGGCGGTATCGCTCGTCGAGGGGAGCACGAAGATCGAGGATTGAGCGAGCAGTGCGCCCTTCTCCGCCTCCGCGACGGGTCCGACGTAGCGCACGCGACCAGAGAGGCGTGCATCGCGCGCGATGCGCTCGCGTACCGCAGCCTCTTCCGGCCCCGTTCCGCCGACGATCGCGACCATGTCGGTGTGATCGGCGGCGTTCGCGATCGCGTCCAGGAAGCGGTGCACGCCCTTGTCTACCGTCAGCCGTCCGAGGTACGTAACGAGGGGATCGGTCGGAAGTCCGCAGCGCGTCCTCCAGTCCGGGACGCTCAGGCCGGGGTGAAAACTGTCGAGATCGATGCCGTTCGGGATGACCTCGACGGGCCGGCGGAACGGCTTGGAGGCATGGGCGAGGAGCGCGGACCGTGCGGCCTGCGTCGGCGCGGTGGTGATGTTGCATCGCCAGTACAGGCCGACATTGTACCACCACGCGAGCCGGAAGAACGTGGGGATCAGCCACTTCGCCGGAACGCTGTCCTGCATCGCTCCGAGATTCGTGTGGAACGTGCCGACGAGCGGGGCGTGGAGATGTCGGGCGAGCAGGAAGCCCATACTGCCGATGAACCCCGGGGAGTGAAGGTGGACGACATCGGCGTTGGACAGAACCCGCTCGCTCGAACGCGCCCACAGCGGAAGGACGGAGGAGAACAGGGGCTGGGAGTACTGCGTGTAGAGCGGCACCGGGAGCGAACGGAAACGCACTACCCGGACCCCACCCTCGATCGACTCCCGAGTCGGCTCTCCCCGCACCGCGTGAGGCGCGTACACGTGGACCTGGTGACCCTGCCGGGCAAGCGATCGCGCCAGACCGTCGACGGTCACGGCGACACCGTCCCGCGTCGGAAGGTAGGAGTCGGTGAAGAATGCGATCTCCATCCGTACGATCTCCGTGCGGTTACGCCTGGGTCGAGAACGTCCGCTGAATCCGGGTGAACTGCTTGAGGTCGAGCGCCGCGGCGTCGATCGACACGACGACCGCCGAGCCGGTGCTCCGCGCCTCGTCGGTGAGCCAGGCCGCGAACTGGACCATCGTGTCGGTGGGCTCTTCGGCGAGAAGGAAGTCGAGCGCGTCGGTGTAGACGAGGGCTCCTCCGGCCATCGCCTCGCGCAGCCGACCCCCGATCTGGCCCAACGGGATCGGGCGGGCCACCTCCCCCGGCGCACTCGCCGAGGTCAAGCTCAGCTCGACACGTCGCGCCGCGGGGAGCCCGGGCAGTGCCGGAGGGTGCAAGGACAGTAGGATCGTCCGGGGAAAATCTGCCAGGACCGCGGCGACGAGCGCGAGAGCGCGGGACGGATGCGGCTCGTTGACGAGGTAGCTCTGGCGAGGGACGACGTGGACGGTCCCGCCTCCGGGCGACCAGCTGCGCGGAGGCGGGGGCCCGTTCGCGAAGAGGACATCGGCGCGCGTTCGAGGGGGCCCGAGCATGCTCCGTCGTCGGAGCTCGACCTCGTCCTCGACTCGCGCGAGTCGGCCCTGCACGAGGAGGCGGAGCTCGGAGGCGGTGTACCCCTCGGAGACGTGCTGGAGGATATCCTTGAGCGCGGTGCGGATCCCCTCGCCGAACCCTTCGGCATACGCCCGGGCACGCTCCTCGTCCGCCGGCGGATCGCCGTTGTCGCGCGCGTCCCCGGTGCTCGTCCGATCCGTCACGCCGGGGCCCGGCTCCGTCCGGGGGGCTCCGCCACCGGCGCCGGTCCCTTGGAACCGCCGCGCGGGGGCCGGCGGTCCCCGGCGGTCGACGGGGCGAACTTGTACCCGTAATGAATTACGCCCGCCCGTCCTTCCTCGCGGAGTTTACGGAACATCGCGTGGACGGGCATTCCGATCTCGACCTCGGCCGGATCGACGTCGACGACCTGTCCGGTGAGCATCGGCCCCTCCACCGTCTTCACGAGCGCGAGCACGTAGGGGACCTGCATCTCGAATCCCTCCGCTGCGTCGTGGACGATCGAGAACGAGAAGACCTCGCCGTCCCCGGAGAGCTGGAGCGGCACCATCTTGCCGATCGAGTGGCGGTGGTGCGTGCAGGTAGGACATACGGAGCGCGGCGGGAAGTACACGGTGTTGCAGATCGAGCACTTCGATCCGCCGAGATTGTACCGGCGAGGAGTTTCGCGCCAGAATCGTGCGATCGACATGGTCCCCTCCTAGTTGGTCCTCTCGAGCAGATGGACCACGCTCGTAGCCCCCGTCCCGCCGACATCGTGCGCGAGCCCGAGGGTCGCTCCGGCGACCTGTCGGTCCTTGGCGTCGCCTCGGAGCTGGCGGACCAATTCGACGACCTGGGCGACCCCCGCGGCCCCGAACGGGCGTCCCTGCGCCTTGAAACCTCCGGAAGTGTTCACCACCACGCGGCCACCGCGGCCGAACTCGCCCGCCGCGAACGCAGCGCCCGCGGCTCCCTTCGCCACGAACCCGATGTCCTCGAGCGCGACGAGCGCTCCGATCGAGAAGCCATCGAAGATCTCGGCGATCTGTACGTCCTCCGGCGCCCGCCGGGCCTGCTGGAACGCTCGACGGGCCGCCACGGCGGTCGAGTCGAGCGTCGTGATGTCGCGCCGGTGGTGGACCGCCATCGTGTCGCAGGCGACCTGGCTCGCTGAAATGTGGATCGGAGTGTCCGTGTACTTGCGCGCGCCCTCCAACGGGCCGAGCACGACCGCGGCGGCCCCGTCGGAAAGGGGGGCGCAGTCGAGCATGCCGAGGGGCTCCGCGACCGGGGTGGCACCGAGGACCTGCTCGAGCGTGATCTTGTTGCGGTAGTGCGCGTTGGGGTTCTTCCCCGCCATCTCGTGGTCCTGAACGGGAACCGCCGCGAACTCTTCGCGCTTGGTCCCGTAGTCGTGCATGTGGCGTCGGGCGATGAGCGCCCAGAGGCCGGGAAGCGTGGCGCCGAAGACGACCTCCCATTCGTGGTCCGCGGCCGAATCGGCGATCTGGTTGCCGGTGATGTCCGGTACGTCCGTCAGCTTCTCAGCGCCTCCGACCACGACGAAGTCGTACTGCCCGCTCGCCACCGCGAGGTAGCCGGCGTGCAGCGCGAGCGCACCCGAGGCCCCTCCGCCTTCCACCCGAACGGCGGGTAGATTGCGGTTTCCGAGTCCGGCGTAGTCGAGGATCAAGGGAGCGATCTGCTCCTGATCGATGAGGCGGCCGGCGGACATGTTGCCGAGGAAGAGGCCTTGGAGCTGGCCGGACTCGAGCTTCGCATCGACCAGCGCCTGGAGACCGGCCTCGATGCCGATCTCCCGGAACGATCGATCCCACAGCTCTCCGAACTTCGTCTGTCCAGCGCCGAGAACGGCGACCTCGCGCATCGTCAGTCGCCTCCCATGTGGATCTTTCCACGGAACTTCGCGTAGACCGCGTAGGGTAGGTCGATCCCGTGGTCGAGGTAGTCCTGGACGGGGCGGCCGTAGCCTCGGTCGAGGCGGGTGAGCTCCTCCGTCGTCTCGAGATCGAACGCGTCGCTTCCCGCGCCCGAGCCGTATCCGACCATGAGGATCCGCTCGTGGGGCTTCGCGTAGTCGAGGACATTGGCGAGCCCGATCAGGGCCGCGCCCGAGTAGGTGTTACCGATGTACGGCGTGACGAGCCCGTGGCGCATCTGCTGCTCGGTGAACCCCATCTGTTTGCCCACCCGCTGCGGGAACTTCCCGTTGGGCTGGTGGAAGACGACGTGCGCGTAGTCCCGTGGTGTGCTCCCGACCTCTTCCATGAGGCGACGTCCGCACTCGGTGACGTGGCGGAAGTATGCGGGCTCGCCCGTGAATCGACCCCCGTGGCTCGGGTACCGCTCCCCCTCCCGGCGCCAGAAGTCCGGAGTGTCCGTCGTGTAGGAGAGGGTCTTGCGCAGCGAGCAGATGACCCGTTCCCTCCCGATCACGAACGCGGCGCCGCCCGCGCTCGCGCTGTACTCGAGCGCGTCGCCGGGCGCGCCCTGGGAGGTGTCCGAACCGATCGCGACGCCGTAGCGCACCATCCGTGACTCGACCAGGCCGAGGCAGGTCTGGATCGCGGCCGTCCCGGCCTTGCACGCAAACTCGAAGTCGGCCGCGGTGAGGTTCGGAGTGGCTCCGACCGCTTGCGCTACGACCGTGGCGCTCGGCTTGACCGCGTACGGATGCGATTCCGAACCGACATAGAGCGCCCCGATCTCCTGGGGATCGATCGCCCCGCGGATCAGCGCCGTTCGCAAGGCCTCCGTCGAGATCGTGATCGTGTCCTCGTCCGGCGCGGGTACGCTCTTGCGGTGGACGTTGAGCCCCTGGCCCATGGCCGCGCCATCGACCCCCCATACCTTCCCGATCTCGGTCGGCGTGATCCGGTACCGCGGGACGTACGCTCCGTAACTCACTATGCCTGCTTCCATGTGTTTCGACCTCCGTGTCTTACAGCTCCTCCAGCCGCTCCAGGATCGTGGACGTCGGGAGCGCGGTGGTGAGGAGAGGGATGTTCTCGACCTCGCTCAGGCGGATCGCGAGCGGGTCGATGCGACCGGGGCTGGCGAAGACGACCGCCGCCGGCTTGAGCGGGTGGGCCCGGATGGCGACCATCGGCGATCGCCCGTAGCGCACGTTCGCGAAGACGAGCGCGCGCTGTGTCGTCCAGCCGTAGACCTCGACGTAGTGGGCGGCGTCGATCGACAGGATCGCGCGAGGAGCATCGAGCAGTGTATAGCCGTGGATGTCGCGCGCGAGGCCGACCCTTCCCACGGCCTTCGCGTCGAGGCGTTCGGCGAACGCCTTTAGCGGTACGGCGACGGAGAACTCCCGCATCCCGAGGATGCCTTCCGAATGGGGCCGGGCTCCGAGGCGTCGCCCGACCCGGCTGCCGTGGAGAGTGTCCAGGTCGACGAGCCCCTGGACGTACCGTCGGATGAACCCCGCCCCCGGGCTCGCCCGACGTTCGGACTCGTAGTCACTGATCACCGACGGTACGGTTTCCAAATGGCGCGCGAGGTCCCGCTGGCTGATCGAGAAATCCTCCCGCCACTTGCGCAAGGTGCGGCCCGGGTGGGCGGAGAGGACGACCTCGCCGGCGATCTTCTCGCGGATCTCCGCGTCCATTCCACGGCCCACCTCGGGCGAGGTATAAATCGGTAGCTCTGCTGTCGTCCACCCCATCGTCATGTGTCGAACGCGCTGAGATCCCGGTCGAGGGAAGTGGACCGGGCGAGAGTTTCCGGAACGGGTGCTCGTTCCCGCTCCCTTTGAACTCGCGGCCTCTACCTTGCCAAGGTAGCGATCTTCCGCTGATCTACCGGCCCACGGACCCCGCCGAAGCGGAGCGCGCCATAAGCCCTTTCCCGCCAGCGTCGGGTGCGTCCGCGCTCACTTGCGACTGAACACCGCGAGCATCGCCGGGAAGTAGAACATCCGAATGATGAACGTGTCGATCACGAGCGAGATGGCGAAGGCGATCCCGAGCTGCTCGAGGAAGCTGATCGGTTGGAGCCCGAGGGAGCCGAGCGAGACGGCAAGGATCAGACCGAGGGACGTGACGACGACCCCGGAGTGGGCGATCGCTCGCGGGATCGCGATCTTCTTCTCCGCATGCTTCCGCTCTTCGACGACCCGACTGAGGATGAACACGGTGTAATCGTTCCCGAGCGATAGGAGGATCACGAACAGGATCAGGGGGATGAGGTAGATCAGCGACTGACCGAGAAGGTACGTACTGATCCAGTACAGGAGCACGATTGTCACGGAGATGCTGATGTACACTCCCGTGAGGGAGATGATCGGATAGGAGAGCGATCGGAACGCAAAGCCGAGGACGACCCCGATCAGGATGACGATCAGGATTTCGATCTCGGGGTAGACGATGTCGTTCTGGTTCTTCTGATCGAGCGAGGAGGCGCTGACCCCGCCCACGACCCAGCTCGAGTTCGTCCGCATCTGGCTGACGAGGTCCATCGCCTGGTTGGTGAACGGATTGTAGTCCGTGTAGACGACCCAGTACGCCCAGGTGCCGTTGTCGAAGAGGAACGTCGTGGCGGCCGATTTCGTGGTGGTGGTCGTTTGGTTCCCGGAGACGTACGGGCCGAGGGCCGACTTGACTCCCGAGAAGGTGAGGATGTGCGTCGCCGTTGCGTTTAACTGCGCAGCGCCCGCGGCAGAGATCTCGCCGTTGGGGAGGAGGTACCCCGAGGGATCCTGGACGAGCACGTACGTCGGGTAGAGCTGGTTCGATCCGAACGCCGAATCGAGCTGCTGCTGGGCCTGCACGCTCGGCAGGCTGGACGGTAACCCCTGGGTTACGTCGTAGGTCGTCGGGACGGTGAGCGCCACCGCGATCGAGGGGATCGCGATCACCGCGATGAGCACGATCACGAGATAGCGTCGGCGGACCGAGAAGTTGGACGCGCGGTAGAACCCGGTCGTTTCGATGGGTTTCGTCGGGCCGGGCGTCCGGGCCTTCTTCAGGAAGATCCGGGGCCCGATGTAGCTCGTCAGTGCGGGAAGCAGGGTCGCCTCGCAGATGCCGATCAGCATCACGGCGATGAACAGCACCGGCCCCCAGCTCGGCAGGCCCGGAATGAAGCTGAGCACGCCGAGGCCCACCGCGACGATGATGGCGCTCGTGAGCACGGCGAACCCGGCCGTGTCTGTCGCCCGCTCGATCGCCAGTTGCGGGTCGATGCCCTGGTGGATCTCCTCGCGGTAGCGGTAGAGGAGGAACACGAGATAGTCGGTGACGATCCCGAGGGTCACCGCCTCGAGGGTGTACGTCACGAGGTAGTCGACCTGGCCGAAGAGGAGGCCCGTCGTGAAGATCGCGACATCCCCGAAGAGCGTGCCGATCAGCACGAACAGGATCGTGAGGAGCGGCGCGACCCAGGACCGCAGCGTGATGAGGACGGCGATCGCGAGGAAGACGAAGGTCAGCGCGAAGAGGAAGTCGGAGGAGGACGTCAGCGACTGAGTGTCGTAGCTGATCGCCCCGCTCCCCGTGACCCCGGCGCTCGGGCCGAAGTACTCGCTCGCGAGATTGCGGACGCCCGGGGTCGCGAGCTGCGCGGGGTAGCTGTTGTCGGAGCCGCGGTAGGAATCCGGGACGTTGAAGACGACGAGGAGGATCTGGGTGCTCCCGTCCGGGCTTACGTACTGGCTGCGGAGCGCCGTGAAGAGGTCCTCGAAGGGGAACGGGATGTCCGTCCAGCCGTTGTCGAGAACGTAGTTCCACCCCCCGTCTCCGGGCAGGAGGAAGGAGGCGACTACGCTCGGCGCGATGAAGATGGGTCCCGCGGGGTTCAACAACAGCCCGATCGAGGTCTCGAGGTCGTAGGCGGTCGTGTAGTTCTGGAGCACGGAAACGAGGACGATGATACTCACCTCCCCGTTCGATGGGATGTTCGGTGGCGCCGACCAGAAGATGGCCGTGTTGACCTGGGAGATCGGTGCCGCCGAGGTCGAGTAGTTTTCCAAGAGGTTCGCCTTGAACGCCTCGGTGTAGTTCGTATACGGTCCGCCGATCTCGATGTACGTCGTGTTGATGGAAGCGAACGTGTAGCTGTGGTTCCCCCACTCGGTGTAGAACTTCTGAGGGAACGTGTACACCTCGGCGGAATAGTTCACGAAGGAAGAGTGGGCCGCGACGATCGTGCTCCGATGGGATCCGTAGATCTCGTCGAGGAGGGTCGCTTCCGAGTAGCAGATCGAACCCGTGTAGTCGTAGTGGGAGTAGTTCTTCTGGTCGAGCGTCGCGCTGAACGACTGGACCTGCGAGCAGAACGCCTGGGGGGTCGGGTACTGCACGCTCGAGTTCGCGACCACGACGAACAACGTCGAGTTCTGAGGATGGACCTGGTCGAGGAGGTTCTGGGCCTGCTGTGACTGGCTTCCCGCGACCCCGTTGCCCGTGGAAGAGTAGTTGATGTACTGAGAAGAGAGCGCCGCCATCGGGACGATGGCGAGCAGAATGATGATCCACACCACCAGTACGAGTCGGCGCCGACGGTTCTTGAAAAGGAGACGAGACAGGCCGTGACCTTTGCCTGCGGGGTCTTCGGTTCCCATCGTCGAGGCGAGGGGAGGCTACGGAATAATGACCTTTCGCCTCCCCGTCGCCGTCGGCCCGTTCGCGCGGGCCCGAAGGGAGACTCCGTGGGCGTGGGTGCTCCCGGTCGAGATGTCCCGGGCTCCGAGATGAGGATTAACTCCTCCGGCCCCTCTCCCCACCGCCATGCGCTCGTCGAACCGCCCCGACCGTCGAGCGGATCCGGTCGGAGCCTTCGTTCCCGGCCCGCGCGTCGTCCGACCCCCGACGGGACGCGGGGTCCTGAACGGCCTCACCTTCGCGGTCAAGGACGTGCTCGATATCCGCGGCGAACCGACGGGGAGCGGGAACCCCGATTGGCGTGCCACCCACGCTCCGGCGCGATCGACCGCGGCGGTCGTGGAACTTTGGCTGCGCCAGGGAGCGCGCATGGTCGGCAAGACGATCTGCGATGAACTTGCGTTCAGCCTGGAGGGGGCGAACTACCACTACGGAACTCCCGTCAACTCGCGATGTCCGAATCGGCTCCCCGGCGGGTCCTCGAGCGGATCGGCCGCCGCCGTCGCGGCCGGGCTCGTGGACGGTGCGCTGGGTTCCGATACCGGAGGGTCGGTCCGGAGCCCCGCGAGTTTCTGCGGCATTTTCGGCTTCCGTCCGACCCACGGCCGAGTTCCCGTCCGGGGCATGGCTCCGCTCGCGCCGAGCTACGACACGGTCGGATGGTTCGCGAGGGACGGCCCGGCGCTCCAACGATTCGGCCGCGCGCTGTCCATGGGGGAGGCGGGACCGCCTCGCGAGTACGTGCTGGTAGCCGATGCGTGGGATCTCGTCGAACCCCGATCGGCGCGCGCCGTCCGCGCCGCCGCCGAGAAGCTAGGGATCACCGACGAGGTCCGGATCTATGAGGGGAATCCCACCGCCTGGTACGAGGCGTACCGCGTGCTCCAAGGCGCTCAGATCTGGTCGCACTACGCCGGGTGGATCCGCCGGGTGCATCCTCGCTTCGGACCGCGAACGGCCGAGCGGTTCGAGGGCGTGCGTCGGATCACCCGAGCCGAGGTTACGAAGCAAGCGAGATTCCGCCGAGGGGTGGCGCTCCAAGTGCGTCAGCTCGTCCGCCATGGGCGGGCGCTCGTGCTCCCGGCGAGCCCATGCATCGCACTCTCCCGCCGGCGATCTCTCGCCGCGCGGGGGGCGTTCTATCCACGGGCCCTCGCGCTCAATTCGGTTGCAGGTCACTCCGGCCTGCCCGAAGTCGCCCTCCCTCTCGCCGAGGTCGGAGGATGCCCGATCGGGATCGGAGTGATCGCCGGGGCCGATCGGGACGAGAGCCTCCTCGCCCTGGCCGCCTCCGATCGAATCGCGCGGCTGCGCCCCGAACCCGGGGCCATTGCGCGAACACGCGGGTAAGGCGACCGGGCGGTGACCCGCTCCTTCCTCGCTCGGAGGGGGCTACCGTAGTTGGGCCGAGGTCGTTCGGCGCGAAGCCTCGGGATCGAGGCCCACAACAACGCTTATGGGCCTACCTCCGTTCATCCTTTCGATGGCAGAAGGCTCCTCCTCCGGCGAGCCGATTGATGTCCTCCTGGCGGGCACTCGGGACCTGTTGCGCCCCGAGGAGATCGTCCGCGACGCGACCCGCGACATCATCAAAGACGAGATCCGCCGCCACATCGAAAAGTCCCTCAAGGAGGATCCCGAACTGGCCCGGGACCTGCGCGAATCGGTTCGTCAGTTGCTCGAGGCGCGTGCGCTCGAGTACGCCGCGTTGCTCCAGGTCGGGACCTGCACCGCCCGGCTCGGCCTTTCGACGTTGCCCGAGTCCGTGCGCAAGAAGCTGCGGGAAGATATCGCGAAGCTCCTGACCCGTGAGCTCGGCGGCATCGTCGAGCAGTCGCTCTGATCCGCCGACCGCTGCGGCTGAATGAGCTCGATCCAGACATCGTCCGGACCGCGATCCTACGCGACCTCGACGCGTCGGCCGTCCTTGAACTGGGTCCGGAGGCGGGCGCCGTACCGACGCCATCGGCGACCGACGCCGGGCAGGTCTCGGACCCGAACGTCGATGTGGTCGAGGCCCTCGCCTACGACGAACCGGGTCGCGAACTGCGAACCGGGTGGGTCGCAGTTCAGCTCGAGGTGTTGCTTCGATCTCGGATTCCCCGTGTAGTCGATGTACATTTCCTTCCCGCGGCCGCTCCCCTCGGCGCCTCGCGGCCGCGTCGCGGTTTGGACTGGGCTCCGTTCGTGCGGAGGGGCACGCGCTGGACCAGTTCCCGGACACCTTGAACGAGCGCGGCGACATCGCGTCGATTGTTGTACAGGTAGAACGATGCGCGAACGCTCCCCGTGAGCCCGCGGCGCTCGTACCAGGAGTGCACGCAGTGCATGCCGGAGCGGACGAGCACTCCCCAACCCTCATCGAGGAACAACGCCGCGTCGTGCGGATCGATCCCGTCGATCGTGAAGCCGAAGATGCTCGGCCGGTCCCGAACGTTCTGCGGGCCGAGGACGTGGACCCGTCCGAGTTCGGAGAGCGCCTCCGTCACCTCACGGTTGAGCGCGCGCTGGGTACGCTCGACGGTCTCGAGCCCGACCCGTTCGAGGTACCGGAGCCCCGCGTGGGCCCCGATGATCCCTCCGTAGTTCTGCAGCCCCGCCTCGAACCGATACGGCGGCGGACGCAATCGGTGGTCCGCGAGCGTGGTCCATTCCACCGTCTCCCCGCCCACTACGAGGGGCCGCAAACCGGAGAGCGCTTCGGGAGTCCCCACGAGGATCCCCGTCCCGGTCGGTCCGAGCATCTTGTGGGCGGAGATGGCGTAGAAGTCCGTCCCCACGCGATCGAAGTTCACGGATTGGTGCGGCGCCGCCTGGCAACCATCGAACAACGTCCGGGCTCCCCGGTCGTGGGCCCGCTCCGCGATCTCGCGGATCGGCAGCGAACGACCATCGAGATTGGATGTATGAAATAGGCTCACGAGCCGGATCTTGCGGGACAGGGCGCGTTCGAGCACTTCCCCATCCCACGATCCGTCGACGCTCAACGGGAGGATTTCGAGCCGGATCCCTCGCTCGCGCTGGAGCCGTTGCCATACGACGAGGTTGGAGTTGTGTTCCTGATCGGAGACGAGCACCCGGTCGCCCTTCTTCCAGTCGAGGCCGCTCGCGACGAGGTTGATCGCTTCCGTCGCGTTCCGCAGGAAGACGATGTTTCCCGACGGGCGCGTCCCGACGAAGTTCGCGAAAGCCCCTCGCGCGGCGTCGTAGCGTCGCGAGACCTCTTCTGCAAAGCGGTGCAGGCTGCGTCCGGCGCAGCCGGGGTAGTCGGAGTAGTACTCCTCCATCGCGCGCAGGACCGAATCGGGGACGAGCGACATGCACGCGGAATCGAGGTACGCGACGGGAGGTCGACCCGGGTGGGGACGCAGGGCGGGGAAGTCGGCCCGCGCGCGTGCGATGTTCATGGAGGGTTCCTTTGTAGGGCCTCGGTCGCGGCCAAGAGGGCGGCGGCGCCGTGGACGAGCGGCGCTTCGGGCGGAGCGAAGCGCGCGCTGTGGAGTCCCGCCGAACGACCGGGAACTCCCACGCCGAGCTGGAAGAACGTCCCGGGCACGCGCTCGAGGTACCGTGCGAAGTCCTCGGCCCCCATTACCGGCTCGTCGAGCTCGATGACGCGGCTGGGGCCGAACTCCGCCCGCAGCCCTTCGGTGATGACCCGCGTCGCCGCGGCGGGATTCCACAGGGCCGGGTATCCCCGGTAGTACTCGATCCGCACCTTCGCTTCGAGGCTGGCGGCGATCGACCGCGCTCGGCGGCGGAGCGCGACCTCCATCCGCTCGCGGGTCGCGGGCCGGAACGTGCGCACCGTGCCGTCGAGGACGACCTCCTCCGGAAGTATGTTGTGTCGGGTGCCGCCGTGGATCTGCCCGACGCTCACGACCACCGGATCAACTGGGCTACGCACCCGGCTCACGAGCGCCTGGAGTCCGACCACGATCTCGGACGCGACGAGCACCGCGTCGGGCCCGAGGTGCGGCGCAGCCGCGTGGCCTCCATGGCCCCGGATCCGGATGCGGAAGCGATCGGCCGCGGCCATGGCGGGCCCCACCCGGGTCCCGATCGATCCGAGGGGTACGGACGGATCGACGTGCTGACCTACGACGTAATCAACCCTCGGCCGTTCGAAGCAACCCCGCTCGAGGAACGGTCGTGCGCCCCCCTCCTCTCCCTCCTCCTCCGCCGGCTGAAAGAGCAGCTTAACGGTGCCCCGGAGCTCGGCCCGGTGCGCGGCGAGCACCGCACCGGCCCCGAGGAGCGCGGACATGTGAACGTCGTGTCCGCACGCGTGCATCCGGCCGGGGTTGCGCGAACGGAAGGCCAGGCCGGTTTCCTCGGTCACGGGGAGGGCGTCCATGTCCGCCCGCAGAGCCACGACGGGACCCG
Organism: uncultured Thermoplasmata archaeon; assembly: GCA_963838955.1. Classification (GTDB taxonomy): domain Archaea; phylum Thermoplasmatota; class Thermoplasmata; order Lutacidiplasmatales; family UBA184; genus Lutacidiplasma. The sequence goes on from CAWISZ010000003.1 coordinate 368,443, forward strand.
GTCGTCCTCCGGCGATTATCGCGAGAACCCCGTTAAAGCCGTCGTCGTACGTGGTCGGCTTCAGGCTCAAGGTCCGGAGCGCCGCCACCACCCGATTGCGGGTGTGGGTCTCTTCGTTGGAGAGCTCAGGATCCTCGTGAAAGGCAATCCGCCAGGCCCGCATCTGAGGCAGAACGCGTCGGGCCGAGCGCGTCCACCGGCCGGCGACCCGAGCCATCGGCCGGTGAGCGAAGCGTGCGATATAAGGGAGGCCGCGGCGGGCTCACGCGCGAACCGTCCGGGCGATCGGTCCGAGCACGCGTCGCACGGTTGCGGCCCCGAACGATCGGGCGAAGCGTTCCTCGAGCGCGCTCGCGACGATGACCCCATCGGCGCCGTACGCGAGCGCCTGCGCGGCCGTCGCGCGGTCCTTGATCCCGAACCCGATCAGGACCGGCATCGCCGGCGCGGCCCGGTGGGCCGTCCGAACGATCGGGGTCAGATCGATCCGCTCGGCGGAGCGGGTCGTCCCCGTGGTCCCGTACCGCGCCACGAGGTACAGGAATCCATGGGTCGCCCGCGCGAGGTGGACCGTGCGGGTTTTTGTGACCCCCGGCGCCGCGAGAAGCACGAGATCGATCGAATGGCGGCCGGCCGCGGCGATCCACGGGGGTGTCTCTTCCAGCGGCAGATCCGGAACGACGAGCCCCGACGCGCCCGCGCGCGCGATGCTCGCGAGGGAGTGGTCGAGCCCGTGCCGCCAGAACGGGTTGGCGTAGCCCATGACCGCCGTCGGAAGGAGCTCGCTCGCGATCTCGAGGGACTCCACGAGATCGCTCCAGTCGGTGCCGTTCGCGAGGGCCCGGTCCGCGGTGGCCTGCAAGATCGGTCCATCGGCGATCGGATCGGAGAACGGGAATCCCAACTCGAGCGCCGAGGCTCCCGACTCGAGCGCCGCCTCTACGACCGGCCGAAGTCGATGCGTGCGGGCCCGGTCGACCATGACGTACGGGACGAGGGTGGCGCGTGTTTGCGAACGAGCGAGAGCGAGCGCGTCACCGAGTCGCGGCACGACCGACCACCTCCAGGTCCTTGTCGCCGCGACCCGAGAGGGTGACCACGATCTTCTGCCGGGCGGGGCGTCGTCGCGCCTCCGCGACCGCAGCGAAGAGGGCATGGGAGGATTCCAGCGCCGGGAGGATCCCTTCGTCCTCGGCCAGCCAATGGAACGCCCGCAGGGCTTGGTCGTCGTGCACGGCGATGTACCGGGCCCGACCGCTGTCCTTGAGCCAGGCGTGCTCGGGGCCGACGCCTGCGTAGTCGAGCCCCGCGCTGATGCTCTCCGTCTCGGAGATCTGGCCGTCCCGATCCTGCAAGACGTAGGAGTAGGCGCCATGCAGGATCCCGGGCCGGCCGTGGGCGAGGGACGCCGCGCCGGCTCCGTGGCGTCGAGATCCCCCGGCCTCCACGCCCAGGAATTCGACGTCCGTGCGTCGCAAGGGGTGGAACGTGCCGATCGCGTTCGATCCACCGCCGACGCAGGCGACGGCGAGATCGGGAAGGCGACCGAACGCCGCGCGGGATTGTATCGCGATCTCCCGTCCGATCACGCTCTGGAACTCCGCGACGATCGATGGGAACGGGTGCGGTCCCACCGCGGAGCCCAGTAGGTAGTGGGTCGTCCGTACGCTCGAGATCCAGTCCCGGAGCGCGGCATTGATCGCGTCCTTGAGGGTCCGCTGGCCGGTCGTCACGGGCCGGACCTTCGCGCCGAGCAGCTCCATGCGCAGCACATTGGTCCGCTGGCGTTCCATGTCGACCTCGCCCATGTACACCTCGGCCTCGAGCCCGAGCGCGGCCCCGATCATCGCGGTCGCAACCCCGTGTTGCCCCGCCCCGGTCTCGGCGATCAGGCGCGGCTTGCCCATCCGCTGCGCGAGCAGGCCCTGGCCGAGCGCGTTGTTGAACTTGTGCGCGCCCCCGTGCACGAGGTCCTCCCGCTTGAGCCAGATCTCTGCGCCTCGGGCGCGCGCGGTCAGCCGCCGGGCGAAGTACAGAGGCGTCGGCCGTCCCGCGAGAGTATGGGAGAGACGACGCAGTTCGGCCCGGAACTTCGGGTCTCGGCGGGCGGCATGCCACTCGCGTTCGAGCTCGGACAGCGCGGGTACGAGCGTCTCCGGTACGAAGGCCCCCCCATAGGGGCCAAACCGCCTAGGCATGGGTCGCCTCCCAGTGCCGTACAGCGTCCAAGAACGCGGCCATGCGCTTCGGATCCTTGATCCCCGGGGCCGATTCGATCCCGCTCGAGACGTCCACGCCCCACGGGGCGACGCTCGTCAGCGCGCTCTCCACGTTCGCCGGGTCGAGGCCTCCGCCCAGGACGATCTTTCGGCCAGGAGCGCTCGTGATGATCCGGGCGCAGATCTCCCAATCCGGGAGTACGCCACCTCCTCCCGGTAGGGCCCCGCCGGCCGCGTCCAGGTGCACGAGGGACGCGAGATCCGTTCCGGGAAGCTCGGGGACGGGATCGCCGCTTCCCGGCCGGGGAATGGCGAGCGACGGGACGATGTGGCGCCGGACGACCGTGTCGAGCCCTTCGGGGATCCTCCCGTGCACTTGTACTCGATCCGTTCCCATCTCTTCGAAGATCCGGTGAATGAGCTCCACCGGCGGATCGACCGTCACCGCCCAGATCTCGCGGTCGCTCGGCACGACCTCGGCGAGTCGGGCCGCCCGCTCCAGCGGGACGGTGCGCGGGGAGCCCGGAACGTCGATCACGAACCCCGCGGCTCCGCCCGCGGGCACGAGCTCGATCGTCGCGGCATCGCTCAAACCGCAGAACTTCACGAACGTCCTCACGATCCACCTCGCGGCATGCTCCCGATCCGGCAGAGGCCCGCCACGAACTCGGCCGGGTCGCGTGCGCGAGCGAGTGCCGAACCGACGAGAACGCCATCCGCGCCCCAGGTGCGGAAGCGCGCCGCGTCCTCGGGCCCTTCGATGCCGCTCATCCCGATCATCGGACGAAGTCCTCGCGCATGGGCGAACGTCTGCGCCGCGATCTCGGGGCGGAACCTCAGGGAGTCCAGGTCCCGCAGGTTGATGCCGTACAGGTCCGCGGAGACGTCGTCGGCGACCGCGAGCTCGTCGGGGCCGTGGAACTCGAGCAGGACCTCGAGCCCGCTCTCGTGGGCCCGCTCGGCGAGCTCGGCGAGCGGGTGCGACAGCCGGCGGTCCGTCCCGAGCCGGGCGAGAAGGAGGACCGCCGCGGCTCCCGCCCTCCGGGCGGCATCGATCTGGATCGGGTCGATCACGAAGTCCTTGAACAGTACCGGGAGACGGCTGCGTGCGGCGAGGGCCGCGACATCCTCCGGCGCGCCCGCGAACTCCGGGGTCGTCGCGAGGCAGGACAGGCCCGCGGCGCCTCCCGCCTCGGCGACGCGAACGAATGAATCGATCTCGGACCGCGGGAGCGTCGGTTCGTGGGAGCCCGGGGACCGACGCTTGTGCTCGAGCAGCACCCCCCAGCCGTGGGCCGCGGATCCGATCGATGCGCGCAAGCTCGGAGGAGGTCGTCGCGCGGAAGGCGATAGACCGATCGCGTACCCGGGAGAGGTGATCGTTCGGCGGATCTCGGGAAGCAGCTCGTCTAGGAATGCCATCGCTACTCCTCCTGCGCCCAAACGCGCGAGGCGCCGAGTTCGCGGAGCCGACCGAGCAGCGCTTCCGCCTCGCCGGAATCGAGCGCGTCGGCGGCGTGCGCGACGCCGGCTCGCAGCGACGGTACCGCGCCCCGCACCCACAGTGCGAGCGCGCTCGTCAGGAGGATGCTCCCCCGGCGGGCGCCGCCTCCACCCGCCAGGATCCGTTCGGTCTCGGCCGCCGACTCTCGAGCGGCCAGCGGACCGTTCGACCCGCGCCGATCGTCCGACTCGAGGTAGCGGTGCGGGTCCACCCGGAAACGATGCCGACGGGGGCCGTTCCATAGGAACAGCTCGGACGGCTTCGTGGGGGAGAACTCGTCCGTCGAGTCCGAGGCGGCGATCGTAGCACCGGCACGAACCCCGAGCCGCGGAAGGATCGACGCCACGCTCTGGGCCGTTGCACGATCGGGGGTGCCGACGACCTGATAGGAGACGCGGGCCGGGTTGGTGAGCGGACCGAGCTGGTTGAACAAGGTGCGGATCCCGAGCGCGCGGCGGACGGGCCCCACCGCGCCGATCGCCGGATGGAAGAGCGGTGCGTGCAGAAACGTGATGCCCTCGCGTCGATAGCTCTCCCGTGCGAAGGCCCGCGACGCAAGGTAGGGAAGGCCGAGGGCCTCGATCAGATCGCTCGACCCTGCGTAGCCGAGGCGGGCCCCCCGAAGGCTCCGGTTTCCGTGCTTCGCCACCGGGACGCCCGCCGCGCGCACCACGAACGACGAGACGGTGCCCACGTTGAACGCAGGACGTCGCGCACCGCCGGATCCGCACAGATCGATCGCCCGGTTCGCGCGGGGCCCGGGGAACGGGATCGAACGGCGTTGGAGCTCGCGCGCGAAGGTCGCGATCTCGGCCGGGGTTTCGCCGCGCGTGGCGAGCGCGGCGAGGAGTCCCGCGCGTTCTACGTCGGGCGTCGAGCTCCGAACCAAAAGATCGACCGCGGAGCGGACCTCGGTCGGACGCAGCGGTCGGCCGTCGGCCGCCCGCTCGAGCAGCGACCCGATCATCGATGAACCTCCTTGAGGAAGTTCCGGAGGATCGTCGGCCCACGGACGGTGAGGTAGGACTCCGGATGGAACTGGACCCCCACCACGGGCCGCTGACGGTGCCGCACCGCCATGACGGTCCCATCGGCCGTGGAGGCGGTCACTTCCAGGGCCGGGGGTACGCGGTGAGCATCGAGCACGAGCGAGTGGTACCGCGCCGCGTCGAACGGAGAGGGCACTCCCCGAAAGAGCGGGTCGGCTCCGTGCCGGACGGCGGCCGTCGCGCCGTGCACCGGCGAGCGGGCATGGATGACCCGGCCTCCGAAGTGCTCGCCGATGAGCTGGTGGCCGAGACAGACGCCGAGCACGGGACGCTCACGGCTGAATTCGGTCAACACCCGGCGCGCGAGCCCTGTGACGCGCCGGTCCCGAGGATGGCCCGGACCGGGAGAGAACACGAAGCCGTCGGGGGCGTACTCGGTGACCTCCGACCACGGAGCCGTGTACCGGATCGTGCGTACGTCGGCTCCCGCGGTGCGGAGCGCTTGATCCACGTTGTACACGAAGGAGTCCTCGTGGTCGATCACCAGGACCTTCATCGCGCGTCTCCGACCAGCGTCGACTCCACCTGCGCCAGTTTGGCGAGCACCTCGCGGTACTCGCGCCGAGGCTGGGACTGCCAGACGATCCCGGCACCCGCCGCCGTGTGCAGGGTTCCGGCGGCCGCGAACGCGGTTCGTATGGAGAGCGCCCAGGCCGCGTCGCCGTTCCCACGAAGGAGGCCGACCGCTCCTCCATAGGGGCCCCTCCACGTTCGCTCCTGCTGGCGGAGGACCTGGGTCGCGCGGATCTTCGGCGCGCCGCTCACGGTTCCCGCGGGGAACGTCGCGGCGAGCGCCTCCCAGGGTCCGACCTCGGGGCGCAGGCGGCCGCCGACCCGGCTGATGAGATGCTCGAGTCGGGCGAACCGCTCGCGGCGCTCCCTCGATAGGATGCGCACCGTCCCGGCTTCGGAGATGCGCCCGAGATCGTTGCGGGCGAGGTCGACGAGCATCCGGTGCTCCGCGAGCTCCTTCGGGTCCTTTTCGAGCGCGCGACGGCCCCGGCGAGCCCGTCCGCGCGGCAGGGTCCCGGCGATCGGGCTGATGTACGCGCGCCCTCCCCGGACTTCGAGGGCGGACTCCGGACTCGCGCCGACGATCTCTCGATCGTCGAAACGCAGATAGTAGAAGTAGGCGAATCGTTCGACCGCGCGCAGCCGGCCGGCGCGTTCGAGCAGGTTCGCCGGCCGTGGCCAGCTGCGGCGGGTCGCGACTACGACCTGGAACGCCTCGCCGTCCCCGACCGCCGCGCGTGCGCGCCGGACCGCCCGTTCGAACCGCCGCTGGGGGAGCGTCTCGTGCAGTGGCCGACCGGGATGGCGGCTCTCTCGGGAGGCCACGGGGTGCATCGACCGTCGAGGTACGCGCTCCAGATGCAATCGGTCGATGACCGCGAATTCTCCGATCGGGAACGGCGTCCCCGGAGGGACCTTCCTCAACAGCGGCTCGAATGCCGAGACCGCGTCGAATCCGATGTAACCGATCAACGCCCGGTCCTTGCGGCCGCGCAGCGTGCGCGCGGTCCGGTCCTCGAGCGAAGCGGTCGTGTCGCGCGGCCCGATCGGGAAGCGTGCTCGCGGTTCCACGAACGACGTCGCCCATCGCCCGGGAATCCCGGGCGCATCGCCGCGCTCGATGTACCCCGCACAGGCGCCGTCCCGCGAGCGGCGGACGAACTCCTCCCATGGATCGTTCATCGACCGGCCTCCTCCACCAGCGCGCGGTGAAGCACGCGGAGCGCTGCGCGAGCCTTGGGGATCGGGACGGCGAAGGAGAGCGATCGGGGGGTGGCGCTCAACCCTTCCCCGTCGGCGAGGATCGCCGGCGGGATGCGGCCGAGATCGTCGAGTACTCCATCCCCGATCGCCGTGAGCAGGCCGACGGGGAACGGACCTTCGATACTGGCGCCCCCTCCCCGGGTGAGGACGGCGAGCGCGCGGGCCGCGGCACGAGCCTTGGCCCGCTCGACGACGATGCTCAGCAGCGAGGAAGATGTGAAAAGAGTCACGATGTTCACGCGCGCATCCGCGAGCCGCTGCGATGCCTCCGCGACGACCCCCGGTCGCTGGCGGCCTCCCGGCACGCGAATCCGGACCAGGCCGAGGGGTTCGAGGAGCGTGAGCGCCCGCATCCCGTTCGGGCCCCGGGGAGGCCCGATGATCGTCACCTCCCGCGGGTCGTCGAGGGAGCGAACCGCGATCTCCAGGTTCGCGGTTCGCGCCGGCTGGACCGTCAATGGGTGGAGGACCTTCGCCCCGAACTGGGCAAGCTCCTCGGCCTCTTCGTAGGAGAGGCGTCGGATCGGGCGCGCGCGGGGCACGAGCCGCGGGTCGGCCGTCAGCACGGAGACGCCGCGTTTGATGAGCTCGACCCGGCGGGCGCCGAGGATCGCCCCGATCGCGGTCGCCGAGTAATCGGAACCGCCGCGGCCGAGCGTGACGACCCGTCCACTCCGGCTCCGCCCGAAGAATCCCGTGACCACCGGGATCCGTCCCGCCCGCAGGTGGGCTCCCAGCCCGGCACGAACGGCCGCGGCCGAGCGATCGATGCGGATGGTCCCCGATCCGTGCCGACCGTCCGTGATGAGGCCGAGCCGATCGGCCTCGACGCCAGCGGCCGGAAGATCCGCGCTCCTGAGCTCGGTCACGAGCCAATCCACTGCGACGCGCTCCCCGAAGCTCAGGATGAGGTCGGCAGTGGAAGGGTCGCACCGACCACGGCGCTCCACGCGACCGACGAGACGGTGCAGGTCGGCGAGATGCGCGCGACCGATCGCGGAAAGGTCCGGATGTTGCTCTTCGATGCGGACGAGGGCTTCCCGATGCGCCCGGGTCGAGCGCGGTCGATCGATCAATCCGCGAAGCTCGTCGGTCACGCCCTCCCGGGCCGAGACGATCAGGACCACGGGGGAACGGGAGTCGCGAAGCGCCCGGATCCGAGTCACGATCACATCCGGCCGGGCGAGCGACGCTCCTCCGAACTTGACGATGAGCGGACGGCGGGGGCGAACGGTCACGGTGACCTTCTCCAGGGGTCCAGGAGCCCGTAGGAATGCGCGAGTTCCGCATTCGATACCGAGCCGCCCGCGCCTCCCCGGACCGCATTGTGGACGAGGAGGTAGAATCGGAGGTACGGCGCTTCCCAGCGCACCCGGCCGATGGAGACCGCCATCCCACGGGCGCGATGCGGGCTCCCGGCCCAGCGGTCGCGAATGGGCTGTGGTCGGTCGGGCTCACTTCGCAGCACGATTGGCGGGTGGGGGAGCGTGGGCAGACCCGCTCCCGCGAGCGGGTCGAAGCGACGCCAAGCATCGAGGATCTCGGCTCGGCTCGGGCGCCGTCGAGCGGTGACGGTGATCGCCTCGAGGTGACCGTCCCGAACCGCGACGCGGGCACAGTGGGCGAGCACCGGTTCCGTCCGAGGGCGGATCCGACCGTCGCGGGCTGTCCCCAGCATGCGGCGAGTCTCCCCAGCGACCTTCTCCTCCTCGTCGCGGATGAACGGGACGACGTTGTCGGCGATCGAGAGCGATGCGACGCCTGGGAATCCCGCCCCCGACAGGGCTTGGTAGCTCGCGACGTGGACCTCGCGGGGAGCCATGAGCCTCCAGATCGGAGCCAATCCCAGCACGAGGCCGGCGGCCGTGCAGTTCGGGTTCGTGACCAGGATCCCACCCGGACGGCGGTGCGCGGTGAGCGCGCGCAGGTGGGCCGCATTCACCTCGGGGACGAGCAGGGGGACGTCGGGATCCATGCGGTGGTCGGAGGAGTTGCTGAAGACGTGGATGCCCCTCCGGCGGCATTCGGACTCCAGGACGCCGGCCGTGCCGGAAGGAAGGGCGCCGAACACCACGCGCACACCGCGCGCGCGGAGCTCACGAGGGGTGAGAGGGGCAATCCGTTGCCGGGCGAGCGCACCCGGGACCTCTTCGGGAAGCTGCCAGAGCTCCTCGAGGCGCCGGCCCGCGGAGCGATCCGATCCCACGAGGAGGGGGGGAGCGAAGAACGGGTGATCGTCGAGCAGGCGGGCGAAATGTTGGCCGATGTACCCGCTCGCGCCGAGGATCGCGGTCGGGATTGGCGCGGGGTCCCCGCTCACGATAGGAACCCTCCGCGATAGGCGAGATCGGCAAGCACCATCGCGCCGACGTCCTCGACCACGACGACCGCACGCGGAACGATGCACGGATCGTGGCGGCCCGTGACGACGAGCTCGGCGGGCTCGTGCGTGGTGAGGTTGACGGTGTGCTGCGGGCGGGCGATCGAGGAGGTCGGCTTGACGGCCGCCCGGTAGACGATCGGCATCCCGTCGGCGAGACCCCCGAGGATCCCGCCGGCATGGTTCGAGGTCGTTCGGATTCGGCCCTCCTCGTAGCGGAACGCGTCGTTGTGCTCGCTGCCTCGCATGCGCGCCGCCCGGAACCCTGCGCCAAACTCGATCGCTTTCACGGCGGGGATGGCGAAGACCGCGTGCGCGATCTCGCCCTCGATCGAATCGAAGAACGGCTCGCCGAGGCCGACCGGCACTCCCGCGATTCGGACCTCGACGACACCCCCGACGCTGTCCCCGGCGCGACGGGCCGTGGCGATCTCCTCTTCCATCCGAAGGGCCGCGGCAGGATCGGGGCAGGAGACCTCGTTGGCGCTCGCACGCCCGCGGATCTCCTCGAGCGACAGCGACTCGTCGATCGAAGCGTCGGTCGTGCCGATGCTCCGGGTGAACCCGACCAGATCCACGCCGATCGGGGCCAGGAGCTGGCGGGCCAGCGCTCCGGCGATCACGAGCCCGACCGTCATGCGGCCGGAGAAGATCCCTCCGCCGGAAAGATCCGCCTCGGGTCCGTACCGGACCCGCGCCGGGTAGTCCGCGTGGCCCGGACGCGGCAGCTCTCGCATCCGGTCGTAGGGCGCGCGCTGGACATCCTCGTTCGCGACGTGCGCTCGGAACGACCCTCCGTCCGTCCGGCCATCGACCACTCCTCGCTCGATGATCATCCGGTCCTCCTCCTGGCGCTTCGTGGCGAGGCGCCGGCCGACCGGCTTTCGGCGGTCGAGCTCGCGCTGGATCGCGGCCACGTCGATGGGGTGTCCGGGCGGGACCCCGTGGATCTCGACACCGACCTCGGGGCCGTGGCTGGTCCCGAACAGGGTGACCCGGTACCGCTGGCCGAACTCCATCATGATGCGACTCCTCGCCCGTGCACCACGCCGGCGAGCGCGTCCCAGAATCCGGGGAACGACTTTCGGACCGCGCGCGCATCCCCCAGGTGAGATGGCGAACCGGCGGTGAGGGCACCGACGGCCGCGCTCATGACGAGGCGATGATCGTCGAGCCCACGGAGCGAGAGCGACCGCGGAATCGCGGTGCCCAGGATGCCCAGCTCTCCTCGCGCGGTGCCGACCCAGGCACCCATCGCGCGCACGATGCGCGCGGTTTCGGCGAACCGATCCGACTCCTTCAGACGTACGTGCGCCGCCCCTCGAAGATGGCTTCGGCGACCGGGGACTCCTGCGGCGAGCACCCCGACGAGCGGATAGAGGTCCGGGGAGTTCGTGAGGTCGACCGAGATCCCTCGGAGCAGCGGACCGCTCACTTCGATTTCGGATCGAGTGCGGCGGACGGACGCCCCCATCCGGCTCAGGATGTCGAGTAGGGCGAGATCGGCCTGCGGCCAGCGCCGGTCGATCCCGGTCACGGTCACACCTCCACCGGTGAGAGCCGCCGCCGCCCAAAAATAGGCGGCCGACGAAGCGTCCCCCGGCACGGTGAACGAAGTGGCCCGAAACGGCTGCGGCCCGTCGATCCGATAGCCCCGGGGTCGGGAAACGATCCGGACCCCGTAGGCCCTCAGGACCGCAGCGGTCGCGTCGATGTACGTTCGCGAGACCGAGGGTCCTCGGAGCCGGATCTCCGATCGTCCCTCGACGCGCGGTAGGGCCAGCAATAGGGCGGAGAGATACTGGGAGGTCTCGTCGACCCGCACGTCGATCCGGCCAGCGGAGATCGGTCCGTGGATCGTGCATGGAAGGGCCCGGCCCTCGCGTTCGGGGGAGATCCGCGCTCCGAGCGCGCGCAGCGCGTCGTACAGGTCCGACATCGGTCGGGAGGGGAGTCGTCCCTGACCCGTGAGCCGGATCGGTCGATCGGAGAGGGCCGCGAGCGCCGTCAGGAATCTCAGCGTCGTGCCCGACTCCCCGCACTGGATCGTTCGGAGGCGTCCGCGCGCGACGCGGGCGGGGCGGATCTGCCACCGGTTCGTGGCGAACCGCACGCGAGAGCCCAGAGCAGCGAGCCCGCAGGCGGTGGCGCGCGTGTCGTTCGAATCGAGCGGCCGAAGGATGAAGGACGGGCGACCGCAGAGGTGGGCCGCGACGAGCGCGCGGTGGGTGTAGCTCTTCGAGGAGGGCGGGGACAGCCGCCCTCGCACGATGCCGGGATTCACCGTGCGGATCATGAGGCCTCCGGGGTCGCCCCGGTACGAGCGCGGGGCCGGAAGTCGACCGCACGTATCTCTCCGCCACCGGAAGCGAGGGCAGCTCGAACGCGATCCGCGCATTCCGGCGGTACCAACACCGCGACGGCCGGCCCCAGTCCGCTCACTCCGCTCGCGATCGCGCCTCGCTCGGCGACACGTCGCCGAAGATCGCCGTACTCGTAGCCCAGCACGGATTCGACGAGCTCGGTGTTGAGTTCCATCGCTCCCAGGAGGTCTCCGCCGAGTGCCGCGTCGACCGCCGGCCGGGCCTCGGCGGCTCTCGCCCGGAATCGCTCGTGCCACCCGGTGGACGGGCGATGGGTGGAGGAAGGGATCCACAGGAGAACGGTGAGACCGGACGGAGCTTCCCCCGACCAGAGCACCGCGCGAGCCGCGTTGTCCGTAATGACCGCGCCCCCCGCGAGCGACGCGTATGCATCATCGAACGCCCCCGTCGCGCTGAGGCCGATCTTCTGAGAGAGGTCGGCCGACATCCGCGCGAGGGTCGCGGGCTCCGCGGGTACGCCGGCGGCTCGAGCCACACCCGCGAGGACCGCACCGCTCACCGCGGAGGAGCTCTTCAATCCGCACGCCGACGGGATCGAGGACCGGACCCGGACACGGGCCGACGGCGAGCGGCCGTGCGCGAATCGCTCCACCCCGGCCGCGACGGCGGCGCGCACGAGCGGGGTGTCGCTGGGTGGCAGGATCGTGATCGCGCTGGATCCGTGGCGCCCTTCGAGATCGAGCTCGACCTCGGCCTCGACCGCCAACGTGACGGCCGCGGCGGCGCCGATCCCGGTCGGCAGGGCGTTCACGAACGTGATCGCTCCCGAGGCCGTGCCTATGCCGCGCACACAACCTCCCGCAGGGCCTTCTCCTCGAGAGCGAGGGAAGGGCGCGCGTCCCAGAACGCTCCGAAGCTCTCGGCGGCCTGATAGACGAGGAGCCGAGCGCCGTCCTCGTAGCGACCGCCGTAGTGGGTCGTCATTTCTCCCAGGAACGGCCGATCCGGCCGATAAACAAAATCCAGGACATAGGTGCCCGAGCCGCATCGCTCGGTCCACGGGACGTCGAGCGAAGGAACCCCGGACCGCCCGGCGGGGGTCGCATGAACGATGAGCGACGCCGGAGCCGACGAGATTCGGGATACTTCCACGCCGAACTCTCGCGCAAGGCGGGCGACGTGGCTGGCCGATCGGCCCAGGATCTCGGCACTCGCCCCGAGCTCGGATGCGGCGACGAGGGTGGCGCGGGCCGCACCTCCCGTCCCGATCACGAGGAGCCGGTCGTCGCTCCAGGCGCCGGATTCCCGCAGCTCGCCCAGGCGACGGACCGTAGCGCTCACATCGAAGTTCTCCGCCCGCCAGACCCGATCGGTGCGCACCAGGACGTTTGCGCAGCCGGCCCGCTCGGCCGCGGGTCCGCATCGGTCGGCGAGACGCAGCGCGGCGTCCTTCCACGGATGGGTGACGTTCATGCCGAGGAGCCCGTCCTCCCCGAGCGGACGGAGCACGTGTGCCAGCTCTTCCTCGGACTCGATGTCGAGGGCAAGGTACAGGCCCGGCTTCCCTTCCTCCGACATCCATAGCGTATGCACGGCGGGCGATAGGGAGTGGCCGATCGGGTGACCCGCGACCGCGAACAGCCGACCGAACTCGCCCGCATCGTAGAACCTTCGAAGTCGGTCCACGGGGAGCTGGGACGGCTCCACTGCGGACTCTCCGCGAAGGCGCAGGTCCCGGCTCGGAGGCGCCGCAAACACGGCCGCGAATCCAAAGCGCGGAGCCAATGCTCGGATCAGAGATCCCGAAGCGCCGGTCGTCAGGACGATCTCCGGGCGGATGCTGCCTCCGGAGCGGAGAAGCGGACGGACCTCTCGGTAGAAGCGGCCCACTCCGCAGGGTAGTACCACTTTGACGATAGCTCCCCGAGGCTGGTGACCGGAGAGGAGCTCGGAGACCTTCTCGGCGGTGTCGTTGGCCCGGAGATGGCAGGAGAGGATCAAGGTCGGGCGTTGCGGTCGTGCTCCAACGCTCGCGATCAGGGCACGGTCGCGTCGCAGCTCGAGGTCGAGGTACGCGAACGGCAGATCGGCCAGCGCGCTCAGGATCTTCGTCCGATCGCGAAGATCATCGAGCCCTGCGCCTCCTTCCGCGGTGGAACGGTACGTGGCGAGCAGGGGCAGCGGACTGGGGAACAGCTCGGCCGCACGTCGGAGATCCTCCCGGGCCCATCGATCGAAGCGGATCTCGACCGCACCGGCCCCGTGCGGGACGAGCTCGGCCACCTCCGCGCGCGTCGCCTCCAGGGTTCGGGAGGGGATCGTCACGATCACGAGCGGGAGGCTCTCCGTCATCGTTCCTCGATCGTCTCCGATACGGCCACACCGAGATGGCGGCCCGCGGCGAGCGAGACGCCGTACACCTCGGTTCCGATCCGAAGGTCGGTCGTAGCGACCCGTCCTTCCGGAGTCGTCAGTCGAACGGTCTCCGCCTCTTGGAGGAAGATCGTGAACGTTCGGCCGCCCCGCTCGACCTCGATGAGCACGAAAGGGCGGCGTTCGATCTTGATGCGACCGACGCGGGCCGAACGCGACGAGCCGTCCGGGCTCGCCACGAGCACCGCATCCCCCGCGACGAGCTCGCTGAGGTACCGAGTCTCTCCGTTGGCGAGCAAGGTGTAGGAGTGGGCCGCACCGGCGTTGACGCGGAAGGGCCGCGGTCGGGTGTACCGGGATCCGATCGCCTCGCTCGCGACGTGAAGCAGGAAGGCGGCGGCGCTCCCCACCAGAAGCCCCTCCTCCGGCCGGAGGAGCGAGGTCGTATCGACGATGACACGATCGCCGCCTCCGACGGGGATGATTCGACGGATCGGGACGCGTTCGAGGCTCAGGGGTATCCCTCGCCTCTCGAGCACCGCTTCCACCGCATCGATCGATTCGGGCGAATCGAGCTCGACCACGATGGAGTCGGCCCCATGTTCGAGCGCGCCCAAGAATCCGGGAATCTCCTCGGTCCTCCGGGTCACGACCCAGAGCGTGCCCGGTCGAGAACGTGCGGCCACGAGATTCTCCAGAGGGATGACGCGCTCCTGGCTCCAGCGCACCGCCACCGATTTCCCCATGCGCAGGGGGCCGAGGACGGCGTCCATATCGGCAGGGACCGACACCGGGACGATGGGAATCTCCTCGCGGCTCGGGGCGGGCCCGACGATCCGATCCCCGACCCGTGAGTAGAGCTGCCGACCGGCCGCCAACTCGATTGCAACGCTGGCCGTCGGAACGAGGAAGCGGTGGAATCCGCGTCGCTCGGCCCGCTCGACGAACGCGTGGACCGTCGTAGCCTCGGTCGCGGTCGGGCAGAGGACGAGCCGGTCGATCGTCATGGGATCTACGCCGCACCGTGAAGGATCTCGGCGATCGGCCGTGCGATGGCGGAGACGGGCTTGCGCTGGAACAGGTTGCGGCCGATACAGATTCCCGCGGCGCCGACGCTCACGGTTTCGTGGACAAGGCGCAGGAACTCCGAGTCGTTATCGAGACGGGCCCCCCCACCGAGGAGCAACGGTACCGGGGTCGTTCGGACGAGGCGCTTGTACTCCTCGAGCGAGCCGGGGTACCCCGTCTTGACAATGTCGGCCCCGGTATCGGCAGCCGCGCGACAGGCATGTCGGATCTCGTCGGGCGTCCCCCCGTTGGGTTTCTTGACGTAGGTCATGCACATTAGCGGCAAGCCGATCGTTCGGCACTGGTCGGCCGCGATCCCGAGCGAGCGCAACATCTCGCCCTCTTCCGCGACCCCAAAATTCACCTGGATCGACAGGAGATCCGCACCGAGCGCGACCGCCTCTTCCGCGGTGCCGACGAGGACCTTAAGATTCGAGTTCGGGGCGAGGCTCGTCGATGCCGACATATGGATGCCAAGAAGAGTGCGGGGCGCGAGCACCGGGACGAGGGGTCCGACGGCGCCTTTGGTGACCACGACCATGTCGACGCCGGAGTCCTGGAGCTCCCGCACGAGCGCCGGGGCGTCCTCGAGCCCGTCGATCGGGCCCATAGAGACCGAGTGGTCGAGCGGGACCGAGAACAGGTGCCGGTGTTTGTTCGGGAAGATCCTGCGCAGTCGGATCGTTTTTCCGTACACTTTTTCCTCCTCCAACGTTTGGTGTGGTGAGGGAAGCTCCGGAGGCCGAACCACTCTCGGGTTCAACAAAAGTGGGACGCGCCGTCCGAGCGCTTCCCGGTCACCAGAGCCAGATACTGACCGTCCCCGTCGGGACCTCGGCTCGCTCTTCGCCGCTCCGCTGGCCGATCATCGAATTCCCCACGGAGACCCCCGTATTTAGCATTGAGCGGGCCCGCTTTCCCCCGTGGGCGCTCAGCCGTACGTGAGGTAGGATACTGCCAGCAGGCCGATCCCGACCGCGGCGGGGACGACGGCCCATGCCCAGCGGTTGCCCTGGACCGCCTGACCGATCCGTGCACCGTACCAGAACAGCCAGCCGATCCCGAGGGCGTTCGAGACGTACCAGGCTACGAGCTTGTCCGGGATCACGAGGAACGGGAGCGCAAGCAGCGCCGCGACGACCAGATAGATGAAGATGATCGCGACCCAGCCACGACCTTCCTCGTAGGTGATAGTCCGCGCCGGGATGACGGTGGCTTCGGGCGGGTGCGCGAGAATGGTCGCGGTGATCGTCGCCTTCGCCTCGGCGGAAAAGTGCGTGAGGAAGGTGTCGTCCAATAGGTCGCGGACTTCGGAGGAGATCGCGGGCCGTTCCTTCCCCTGTTTGAGCTGCTCGACGATTCGCGCGTCCCGACCACGATCGATCGCGCTCGACGTGGCGTAAATGAACCCGTCGATGAGGCCCCAAGCGAGGCAGGCGAGGACGTCGACCCGGACGATGTACCAGAATCCGCTGCTCAGGTTCCCGAGCGCGACGTATCCGTTGATGATCACGACCATGATCACCGCGAAGGCGACCTCGGCCGAGCCGTCGGTGCTGCTCAGGAACTGAGGAAACCAGCGTTGGGCCATCTGCGAGGCAAGAGGAGCCCTGCCTCCCCATAGGCTTGTGCTGGGACAGTCCGTCCGCCTCGTACGATGGAATCCAGAGCGCCCCGGCCCGGAGGCTCAGGGTCCTGCCGTGCCCATTCGGCGTTCCAGCGCCACCAATCGAGGAGCGAACGTCGCCGGGTACGCCGTCCCGACGTTGGGCGTGCTCGGTGGGTACCGGTGCTTGGGAAGCCCGTCGGCATCGCATAGATCCGGGAATCGGTCGGGATCGAGGCGGGGTTGTTCCGGGTCCAGCACGACCGGCGGCTCCCGGTGCCATCGAGGCCTGAAGGGCACCGCTGAGACTGGTTGGATTTATATAATAGCGCTAACATTCTATTGCCGATAACCTGGGGACGCTTCCCGAGGGCCATCAAAGGGGTACACTATGTCAAAAATCATTGGAATCGATCTAGGGACGAGCAACTCGGCGGCCTCCATGTTGGAAGGCGGGCGGCCCGCGATCATCCCGAGCGCCGAGGGCACGACCGTCGGCGGTGGGAAGGCATTCCCTTCCTACGTCGCCTTCGCCAAGGACGGTCAGCTGATCGTCGGCGAGCCGGCGCGCCGTCAGGCGATCTCGAACCCCGAGGGTACGGTCACCGCTTTCAAGCGAAAGATGGGGACCGATTTCAAGTACCGACTCCAGGGGAAGGAGTACACTCCGCAGCAGCTCTCCGGGTTCCTGCTCCAAAAGATCAAGCGGGACGCGGAGGCCTTCATCGGAGAGAAGGTCGACAAGGCGGTCATCACCGTCCCGGCCTACTTCAACGACAACCAGCGCCAAGCGACGAAGGACGCCGGTGCCATCGCCGGCCTCGAGGTCGTCCGTATCATCAACGAGCCTACGGCCGCGAGCCTCGCCTACGGACTCGACAAGAGCGGCAAGAGCCAGAAGATTCTCGTCTTCGACCTCGGCGGCGGGACCCTCGATGTCACGATCATGGACTTCGGAGATGGAGTCTTCGAAGTCGTCTCCACGAGCGGCGATACCCAGCTCGGTGGGACCGACATGGACACGGCGATCACCGACTGGATCGCGGTGGAGTTCCGCAAAGAGAGCGGGATCGACATTCGCTCGGACAAGATGGCGGTCCAGCGGGTACGCGATGCGGCGGAGAAGGCCAAGATCGAGCTCTCTTCGACGTTGGACACCCAGATCAATCTGCCCTTCCTGACCGCGACCCACGAGGGCCCGAAGCACCTCGCCCTTCAGTTGACCCGCGCCAAGCTCGAAGAGCTCGTGCGCAACATCATCGCCCGATGCAAGCCCCCGGTCGAACAAGCACTCAAGGACGCGAAGCTGACGAAGGATCAGATCGATCGCATCGTCCTGGTCGGCGGTCCAACCCGCATGCCGGTGGTCCAGAGGTTCTTGGAAACCGAGCTGGGCCGACCGATCGAGCGGGGAGTCGACCCGATGGAGTGCGTCGCGACGGGTGCCGCGATCCAGGGCGGCGTGCTCGCCGGCGAGGTCAAGGATGTGCTGCTGCTCGACGTGACCCCGCTCTCGCTCGGCGTGGAGACCCTTGGGGGTGTGTTCACCCGACTGATCGAGCGGAACACGACGATCCCCACCCGGAAAGCCCAGGTGTTCAGCACGGCGGCCGATAACCAGTCGACGGTCGAGATCAAGGTCTTCCAAGGTGAGCGACCGATGAGCGAGGACAACGTCCCGCTCGGACGATTCCTGTTGACGGGGATCCCACCTGCGCCTCGGGGGGTCCCTCAGGTCGAGGTCACGTTCGACATCGACGCGAACGGACTCGTAAACGTCTCCGCGAAGGACCTCGCGAGCGGCCGCCAGCAAGGGATCACGATCAGCGCCGCGAACAAGCTGAGCAAGGACGACATCGAAAAGATGGTCAAACAGGCCGAGCAGTTCGCGACCAAGGACCGCGAACGCGCGGAGAGCGTCGAGGCGCGCAACCGTGCCGAATCGCTCGCCTACGAGGCTGAGCGACTTCTCGAAGAGCAGAAGGCGAAGGTTCCCGAGCCCGAGGCCGCCGAGCTCCGCGGGAAGATCACCGCCCTGCGCGGGGCCTTGAAAGCGACGGAGACCCCGGTCGCGCGGGTGCGGGAACTGACGGAGGAGCTCGTACGAGCGCTGCACGCTGTATCCCAGAAGCTGTACCAGGCCGCGTCTCCCCCGCCACCTCCGACCGAGCCCGCCGGCCCGAGCGCGACGCCCCCCCCGCCCGAAGAACCCTCATCGAACGGCCCCGTAGATGCGGACTTCAAGGTCGTCGACGACGACAAGGGCAACAGCCCGGGCTCCGCGTAGGCCGAGAGGACCGGGCCAGGGGCTGCTAGCCCGTTTCCCGCGGGCGCGGCCAGGTCCGGCCGCTCGCAGGTCCCTCGTATCGCACGTCGGGCCGGATCACCCGGTTGTCCGAGGCCTGTTCGAGCGCGTGGGCGACCCAACCGGCCGTTCGCGCGAGCCCGAAGGTCGGGGTCATGCAATCGCGCGGGATCCCGACCGCCTCGAGCACGACTGCGCTGTAGTACTCCACGTTCGTGTAGATGCGCGACCCCGGCCTCGCCCGGTGGAGCGCCTCGAGCGCACACCGCTCCACCGTCTCTGCGAGCCGGAGGCGTGCCGGATCCGCGACGTCCCGAGCGAGCTGGTGGAGCAGTACCGCCCGGGGGTCCTCGACTTTGTAGACACGGTGACCGAACCCGTACAGGAGGCGCCGGTTCGCGAGTTGCTCCGCGACGTACGCTTCCGCGCGATCCGGCGTGCCCGCGGCGTCCAGCATCTCGACGACGAGGCTCGGTGCGCCGCCGTGCAGCGGTCCCTTGAGGACGGAGAGCGCGGCGGTCGCGGCGCTGATGAGGTCGGTCTGGGTCGATATCCCGATCGTGAGCGCGAACGTCGACGGGTTCATCCCATGGTCCGCGAGGAGATCGAAGTAGCCGGTCAGCGCGCGGACGTGGGAGGGAATCGGATCCCCTCCGTGCAGCATGGCGAGGTAGTTCGCGACCTGACCGAGTCCGGGTCGAGGGTCGATCGGCTCCGCGCCCCGCGAGCGGCGTAGATATCGCGCGAGGAGGACGGGAAGCCGGGCGATGAGCTCGTACCCTTGCTCGAGCGTCGGTGGGTACCCGTAGCTCCCATCTCCCATCATCGAGAGGAGCGTTCGCATCGCCTCGAGCGGGGGCTTGCCGGCCGGGAGCGCGTCGGCCGCCTCGGCGAGCGTCGGAGACAGGGTGCGGGCCGCCTCGAGCGCCCTCGAGATCCGTCGCGAGGGGTCCTCCGAGGGAGGATCGCCGAACAAGAGAAGATGGACGACGGACTCGTACGGCGTTCCCGGCACGAGTTCCCGCACGTTGAAGCCGCGGTAGACGAGCGTCCCCGTTTCGCCACCGACGTCGCTGATCCGGCTCGAGCCGACGACCACTCCGGCGAGGCCCTTCGCTGCCGTGACGCTCTCGGGCATGCGGCGCGACGGAGGAACGCGGAGATATCGCTTTGCCGGGGCGCGTTCCGGGAAAGGTTAAGGAAGCGCCCCCACTCCTGTCAGCGATGGCGACCGGTCCGACCCGTGTTCTCGAACAGGCGCTCCACCAGCGCGTCTCGCTCGTCCTGAAGGACGGGCGCACGATCTCCGGGGAGCTCCTCGGCATCGACGAGCACCTCAACCTCGTTCTCGACCACTCCGAGGAGACGACCCCCGAGCGGACTCGTCGCCTCGGTCGCCTCATCGTTCGCGGCTCCAGCGTCACGAGCCTGTACGCGCCGGGCCGAATGCCGGCGAAAGCACCGTGAGCGCGGTACCCCCCGCGAACGATCGGGACCGCGCTCGTCTCCGTTCGAAAGGAGAGGAGCTCGCCGTCCTCAAGCAGCTCGCGCTCGCCGGCGCCGATCGCGCCCTGCTCGAATTGACCTCGCGTGAGGTCGGCGAGAAGATCGGGGCGAGCCAGCAGGCCGCGGACCGCTACCTCGTCGCGCTGGAGAAGAGGGGGTATCTCACCCGGACTTTCGTGGGCCGGCGCCCCAAGCTCGCGCTGACGGCCACGGGGATCGACGCGCTGCGCGCGGAGTATCACACGTACCACCGCATCTTCGACGGCCCGGCACGCATCTCCTTCCGGGGAGTCGTCACCTCCGGTCTCGGCGAAGGGCGCTACTATCTCTCACAGCCCGGATACGCTCAGCAGTTCCCCTCCCGCCTCGGATACGGCCCGTTTCCCGGCACCCTCAACGTTCGGATCGAGGCCGGGGCACGCCGCCAGATCGGGCTCGTGCGCCACTGGGCCGGGATCCGGATCGATGGCTTCCAAGCGGGGGACCGTACCTTCGGCGGGGCGACCTGCTACGTGGCCCGGCTCAATGACCATCCCTGCCACCTCATCCGACCGGATCGAACCCACTACGAAGATGTCGTCGAATTCGTCGCCCCCGACTCCCTTCGAGAGACGCTGCACCTGGTGGATGCGATGGATGTCGGCGTCGAGGTCGAGGAATCGTGAGCGCCCGATCGATCGCCCGCTCGGTCGCCAACGAGCGCCGGCCGGCACCCGCCGAGCCCGATGCCGCGCGCCGATTCGTCAACCAATGGGCGGAGGCGGAGGCCCTCGCCGGGGAGGAGGTCCGCGCGTTCGTGCTGATCCTGAGGACGCGCGGCTGCTACTGGGCGGACGTCAAGGGCTGCTCGATGTGCGGCTACGCGAAGGATACGCTCGGTCGCTCGGCCACCCCGGACGAGCTCGCCCATCAGCTCGAGGATGCGATCGGCCGCTATCGCGACGAGCCGTACGTCAAGGTCTACACCTCGGGGAGTTTCCTCGACGATCGCGAGGTCGACCCCGAGAGCCGCCGCCGGATCGTGGGCGCGTTCGCGGGCCGGGCCCGTCGGTTCTTGTTCGAGACGCTCCCCGAGTTCGCGACCCCGGAGGTGCTCGCCCCGCTCGCCGAGGTCTTCCCCGGGGAGATCGAGGCGGCGCTCGGCCTGGAGAGCGCCAACGCGGACGTCCTCTCCCGACTCATCAACAAGGGCTCCTCGCCCGAGGAGTACTTCGCCGCCGCGGACCGCGTGCGGATCGCGGGGATGAAGGCGAAGGCGTACCTGCTCCTCAAGCCGCCGTACCTCGGAGAAGGAGAAGCCATCGCCGATGTGGTCGCGTCGGTCGGGGCCGCCCAGGCGCATTTCGACGCTCTGTCCATCAACCCGGTCCACATCCAGAACGGCACCGTGGTCGAGTGGCTCTACCACCGCCGGCGCTACCGGCCTCCTTGGCTGTGGAGCGTGGTCGAGTCGATGGCCGAGGGAGCGGCGCAGCGCGGTGTGGCCCGTCTCCTTTCGTTCCCGACGGCGGGCGGTCTCGCCCGCGGGCCCCACAACTGCGGTCGATGCGATCGACGGGTGCTCGCGGCGATTCAGCGCGCCTCGCTCACGCAGGAGTTCGATCCCTTGCGCGAGCTCGACTGCGCGTGCCGAACGAACTGGGAGACCGTCCGCTCCCTCGAACCGATCGGGGTCGAGGCGTGAACGCTCGGGTGCCGGAGCTACCCGCCCACGCCGCGGCGACGATCCATTCGTTCCTCCGTTCGCACGTGCTCGGCGATGGGATCGAGGGAGTCGTCGTCGGGCTCTCGGGAGGGATCGACAGTGCGCTCGTGGTCCGCCTCGCTGCGGACGCCCTCGGAAAGGACCGGGTGCTGGGAGTCCTCTTGCCGGACGCGGCGTTCCCCGAGGCCTTGAGAGCGGAGACCGAGGCGTACGCGGATACGCTCGGGATCGAACGACGCACGGTCGTGATCACGCCGATCGAGAACGCATTCCGCGCGGCGTTGCCCGAAGTCGCCGACCGGGTCACCTGGGGCAACACCAAGGCCCGGATCCGGATGACGACGCTCTACGCGCTCGCCCGCGAGCGACGCCGGCTCGTCCTTGGTACCGGAAACAAATCGGAGATCCTCCTCGGGTACTTCACGAAGTACGGGGACGGCGGCGTCGACCTGCTTCCGATCGGTGACCTGTACAAGACGCAGGTTTGCGTCTTCGCCGCGCAGCTCGAGCTCCCCGCCCCGGTCCGGCAGCGTCCTCCCAGCGCGGGCCTGTGGCCGGACCAAACGGACGAGGCCGAGCTCGGCCTCGGCTACGCCGAGATCGACCGGATCCTCGCCGCGCTCGAGGAAGGGGAGAGCGTGGGGGAGATCGCGCGCGCGACCGCGCTCTCGCTCGAGACCGTGCGCGGCATCGCGGACCGCGTGGAGCGGAACCTGCACAAACGGGTCCCCACCCCTATCGCGAAGTTGAGCGGGAAGACGATCGCGACGGGCGGCCACGCCGAACCATCGCACGGGGCGCGACGCGCCCGGCCATAGCCTTAAGCCCAACCGCGGTTGGACCGGCCGAATCGTCCGGAGGACTTTTCGGCTTCCCATGGACCGCCCCACCTACCGTCGCCTGTATGACGCTCTGGCGACGCTCGACGACGTGCATCGCCTCGCCCACGACGAACATCGAGACGAGGAGCTTCTCTTCGTCATCCACACCCACCGGGTCACTCGGGACGCCACCCGACGTTTCTACCCGGTCCAGCACCAGCTCCCCCGCGTCCTATCCGAGTGGAAGCGCGGCCGCAGCATGCTCGATATCTCGCACGAGTGGCGGTTCCCGCCGGTGCTCGCCGGCCAGATCATCATGAAGGGGCTCGGAGTACCGCGCAAGCAGGTGTGGGGGTCGTTCCTGCATCCGGAGTCGGCCCCCGATGCCCGTCTACGGCACGAGGTCGAAGAGCTTCTCTCGGCCGACATGATCTATTCGCCCCGCGGCATGGAGCTCCAGCGCGAGCGCGGGATCAAGGGCGAGGATCGCTTGTACCGCTGGCTCGAGAAGCACGGGATCGGGTTCCGGACCGAGAAAGACCTGCGCGGCAAGTTCCAGAAGACCCCGGACGCCCTCCTGGACGACCCGATCGTCTTCCTCGGACAGAAGATCACCTGGATCGAATCGAAAGCGAACTTCGGCGACGACGTCGAGCTGCGCAAGAACCTCAAGCGCCAGCTCGGACCCTACACGGAGATCTTCGGAGAGGGGGCCGTCGTGTACTGGTACGGGTACATCGAGGAAGGGGAGTCTCCTCCGGGGATCCTCCTCTGGGACGCCGATCAGTTGGAGGGGCTCACGCCGGTCGTGCAGCCTCGCCCCGCGGGATCTCCCGCTGGGCCCCCGTCGCGAGGTCACGCTCCACGACCGCACCACGAGACGCCTCCTGCGGCCCGAGGATCAGAGCACGGCGGGCACGCTGGCGCGCCGCCTCCTTGAGCTGCCGGGACATCGAGCGCCCGAGCAGATCGGTGTCCGCCGAGACCCCCGCGAGACGGAGCTCGCGAACGAGGCGGATCGCATCCGGCAGGAACTCCGTCGAGACCGTCACCACGTAGGTATCGAGGGGCGGTTCGCCGTCGGGCCATCGGCCGTGCTCCTTCAAGAGGAGCTCGAGCGTTTGGTCCCCGATCGCGAGGCCGCAGGCCGGGGTCGCGGGACCGCCGAACAGCTCGATCAGGCGATCGTAGCGCCCCCCACCGAACAGCGCCCGCAGGCTCGCATCCTTCGCGTAAGCCTCGAAGACCGTGCTCGTGTAGTACGCGAGGCCCCGGACCACCGTCGGATCGAAGACGACGCGATCCGCGATCCCCGCCGGTTCGCACAGCCGGAAGATCGCCCGGATCCGCGCGATACCGGCCCGGGCCTCCTCCTCGAGCCCGAGGGCCTCGATCCGATCGAAGAACGCGGGGAGGTCCGCCGGCAGGACCCCGCCTCCGACCGAGCCGAACAGCGCGGCGAGCGCTCCGGTGCGGTCAGTGGGTATGCCGGAGGATTCCAGGCCCGCGAGGAACTCCGTCGCGGATGATCTCCGATACCGATCGACGGCGCGGAAGTACGCCGCGACGTCCGACGCTCCGAAGTGTCGGCCCAGCCCTTCCGCAAGGGGTCGATCGTTAAGCCGGAACGCGTAGAGCCCGGCGGCGCCCGCTTCGTCGAGCGTGAACGCGGCCGAGGCGAGCGTCTCGACCTCGGCCTCGATCCCGGCGACGCCGAGGATGTCGAAGTTGAGCTGCGAGAACTCCCTGGTCCTCCCGGCCTGGGGCTCCTCGTAGCGCCAGAGCTTCTGGACGGTGAACCACTTGACGGGCAGGGGCTCGGACTTCGCTCGCTCCGCGTAGATCCGGGCAAGCGATGGGGTCGTCTCCGGAGCGAGCGCGACGTCGCGGCCGCCCTTGTCCTGGAACGCCCAGACCTCCCGCGCGATCTCCTCTCCGCTCTTGACCTTGTACAGATCGAGCGGTTCGACGCTCGGCGTCTCGAGCTCGGAGAAGCCGCATCGACGGGCGCTCGCGCGCATCCGTCGCATCAGCTCCGATCGCGCCCCCGCCTCGGGAGGGACGTAGTCCCGGAACCCTCGGAGCGGTGCGAACGGCATGTCCCGCGGAGCGGCCGGTGCGTACTTATGTATTGGGAAGCGGCGGACGGGACTCCGGACCCAGCGGCGCGAGGTGTCGGCGGGCGGAAGGGGTCGGATGGTAGACTCCGACGGGGAACTCCTGCCGGAGCACGACGCGCCGAGCGGCTTCGGGAGGCCAGCGGGCGTGGCACCCCGGGCACCGATAGCCGCGGGCCTTCCCCAACGAACGAGCGCGTCGCAGGCACACCGGGCAGCGCGGCGCTTGGGGCCTCCCGGCGAGCTCACGACGCGCGAGGATCTCGATGCCTTCGACCCGGAAGGTCGCGTCGCGCCCCCGCCCGCCCCAGACCTTCACGCGATCGCCGGGTCGCAGCGAACGGGTCACCGGCGGTAAGATCTTGGTCGGCTCGAACGCCATGCAGAGGAGCTCGGTCCCATCGGCATCCACGATCGGGAAGCGAACGTGGCCGCCTCGCAGCGTGGTCGGGACGGACTCCACGAGCCCCTCCACGCGCCCGCTCTCGTACGGACCGAGGGAGGCGGCGGGACGGCTCGTGAGGTGGTCGCCCGTCCCTTGATTGGTGCAGAAAAGCATCCAACGATCGACCGGCTCGGAGCGGACCGTCGCGAGCGCCCGGAGCGGCGTTCCCCGCCGACGCGCGCGCAGCCCGAAGAGGATCGGGCACGGAGTATGAGGGGCGATGAGGAGTCTCCGGGTCGCGGGGTCGGCGCATAGAAATAGATCCGGGTACCGCGCCTGAGCCTCCGCGACGGATCCGGCGTCGACCTGACGCCGGAGCGAGACGCGGGCGGGGTCCCGGTAGGCGAGAAGCTCCCAGGTCGGGTGGACCTCGGGCCATGCCGCGCTCGCCGCGGCACCGACCACGCCCCGATCATCCGCGTGGACCCGCACGGTCGCCCCCAGATCCTTCAGCGTAGCCCGGACGTCGGCTGGGCGAACGACGCTCCGGACCGCGGTCCAGTACAGCGACGAAGGCAGTGGTCGCGTCGAGGCGACCAACGCCGGATCCGTGCCGGCCTCGCCGACGCGCGAGGCGTCGAGCACGGCCTTCCACGCCGCGTCAACGAGGCCGACCGCTTGCGTCGGCGAGAGCCGGCGGCCCTCGTCGTAGGCCCACACCGCGCGTCCATCGATCGCGCCGCAGCGCCGGCGCCGTCCGTTCCCGAGGCCGAACCGGGCGCTGAGCGCGGCGTTCCCACGCGTCTTGAAGGGGATGTTGGGATTGAGGCGGACCAGACGCGGGTCGCCGATCGGATCGATGCCGAGATCCCGCGCGACGCGGACGACCTCGGTGAGGGCGTGCGTGGTGCACCCCCCTCGGGGGCTGTCGGTGTCGTCGATGCCGATCCACATTCCGCGGGAGGAGACCCCGCGAGCGCAAAGAGGATGCGCCCCCTACGCGACGCTGCGCAGGAGCTTCGTGTACGCCGCCCGGTTCGGCTCGAGACCGATCTCGGTCCGTGCCGGTCCGACAGCGCCGGCCGGGAGCACGCGGGTCTCGAGCGCCGGGTCGAGCGGTGTACCTTCCTTCGGGCGGTGCATTACCCCGATCGGGATCTTCCCCGAATCCATCGTGGCCAGGCAGAGCCCGAACATCGCCTTGCGATCGGACGGATCGTAGCCGGCGAGCTTGCTCACGTCCACGACCTTCTCCCGCCAGAGCTTGTACGTGTCGTTGTACGTCACGCACGGGGAGAGATCTTCGATGAACGCGAACCCCCGGTGCGCCCGGTTGAACTCGAGCGCCTCCTTCAGGACGGCCGTGAGCGTCTTCGGGTCGCCGGAGAACGTGCGGGCGATGAAGTTCGGCGCCGGGATCGAGAGCGCGGTGAGGATCGCGTCGAACGGCTTTTCGATGTTCCCTTCGAAGCCGATCTGACTCGTGGGCGAGGGCTGGCCCTTCGTCAGGCCGTACGTCTCGTTGTTCATCACGAGGTACAGGATCGAGACGTTCTTCTTGAACGCGTGCATGAAGTGCCCCATCCCGATCGCATAGCCGTCCCCGTCGCCCCCCGCCGCGAAGACCGTGAGGTTCGGGTTCGCCAGCTTCACTCCGATCGCCTGGGCCAGGAGCCGTCCGTGGAGCGCGTGCAGGCCGTTGATCTCGAGGAAGTTGTGGATCGAGCCGGAGCAGCCGATCCCGCCCACGAGCACGAGCTCGTGGGTCGGGATCTTCAGCTCGGCCGCGGCCTTCTTGACGCACGCGAGGAGCGCGAAATCCCCGCATCCCGGGCACCAGATCGGCTGCGTCGGCTTGACCGATTGCACCATCTTACGTTCCCTCCGTGATCGGGCGTACGATGTCGGGGGAACGGAACGAGTAACCGTCGTAGCGCAGGATCGAGCGGAGCTTGGAGTGATGCCAGGGGACGGTCTCGCGGATCAGCCGGGCGAACTGTCCGGTGTAGTTGTTCTCCACGACGTACGCCACGTCGACGTTCTTGAGGAACGGATCGAGCTCGTGCCCGGGGACCGGCCAGAGGGTCCGGGGCTGATAGTAGTGGGTGTGGATTCCCCGGGCCCTGAGGCGCTCCTGGGCTTCGAGGATCGGCCCGATCGTGCTCCCGTAGCCGATGATACCGATCTTCGCGTGGGGTTCGCCGAAATACTTGCCGACGGGAAGATCGGGGACCGCCGCCACCATCTTTCCCATTCGCTTGGTCATCATCTTCAGGCGGTTCTCCGGCTGGACCGAGACGTGCCCCCACTCGTCGTGCTCGTTGCCCGTGACCTGGCTCCAGACTCCCGGGGTCCCCGGCGGCGCGATCGGGCTTCCACTATCGGCCGTGAATGCGTAGCCCTTGTACTCGGTCATCTTCTCGAGGTCGGCTCCGGACAGGCGCTTCCCGCGGACCATCTGGATCCCCGCCAGATCGTACGGGGGGCTCGTCGTCGTGTTCTGACACAGCGCCTGATCGAGGAGGAGGATGACGGGGAGCCGCCACTTGTCGGCAATGTTGAGGGCGTCGACGGTGAGCTGGAAGCATTCGAGCGGGGTCGCGGGTGCGAGGATGAAGCGGGGGAACTCCCCGTGTCCGAGGTTTGCGAGGTGGGCGAGGTCCGATTGCTCATGTCGTGTCGGCTGTCCCGTGGACGGACCGACGCGGGCGCAGTCGGCGATTACGAGGGGGATCTCCGCCGCACCCGCGTGACCGATCCCCTCGGTCATGAGCGAGAGGCCGGGACCGCTCGTGGAGGTCATCACCCGCGCGCCGGCGTACGCAGCCCCGATGATCATGTTGATCGCCGCGAGCTCGTCCTCGGCCTGCCGTACGATGCCCTGGAATGCCGGCAGGTAGCGCTGGAGGTATTCCATCACTTCGGTGGCCGGCGTGATGGGGTACCCGGCAAAGAACCGTCCGCCTCCGACCACGAAGCCGAGGGCGACCGCCTGATTCCCGATCGTCAGGATCTGGTCGTGGGCGTCGCCGGTCTCTACCTGCCATCGGTCGGCAAGGCCGGGGACCGAGAGCGCGGTTTGCCGCCCGATCTCGAGCGCTTTGAGGTTCTTGGCGAGCGCCTCCTCCCCCCGACGGGTAAACCGCTCCTCGATGACCTGACGGGTCATGACCGGATCGAACCCGAGCAACACGCTGAGGGCTCCGTAGGCGGCCGTGTTCTTGTAGATCGGTTGGCCGACCTGGCCCCCGACGAGGGTCGCGAACGGGAAGCCGTAGGCGTTCGGAACGTCCGCGGCCGATCCGGTCGAGTCGTACAGCACGATCCCGTCCGGGCCGAGCTCGGGTCGCCCGATCTCGATGGCCTGCTCGTCGAACGCCATGAGGATGTCGACATCGGGCTTGATCGAGAGGATCGGCTGGCGGGAGGCGCGGATCGACGCGTCCGCGTGGCCCCCGCGGATACGCGAGAGGACGTTGCGCGAGGTGTAGACGTAGAGGCCGAGCTTGCGGAAGTACCGTCCCAACAGGTCGGAGACGGTGAGAGTCCCGTCACCCCCCTGGCCACCGATCATGACGCTGATGTCGGCGAGCCGCTTCGGAACGGTGCCGGGCGAGGGGATCGGTTCGGTCGAGATTGCTCCGGTGCGACTCGCAGGGGTTGTCATTGTACGGAACCCGCGGTGGACCACCCAGGTTCTGACAGAATCGAGGCCCCCCTCGTATTTAACGGATGACCCGGCCGAGGATAAGTACCGGCATTTTTCGGCTCCCGCCCGGCGTGGGAATCGCAACAAAGGTTATCTGAAAACTCCCGGTCATAGAGGTCGTGACCGACGAGCGGCTGGTCGAGGACTACCACTCCTTCACGTCGGCCCATCGGCGTTTCGCCGATCCGATCGTCTTCTGGGACGAGACCCTCCGCGACGGCGAGCAGACCCCTGGGGTCCATTTCAGCCCTGAAGAGAAACTACGGATCGCCGAGGTCCTGGCCGATATCGGCGTGCCCTTAATCGACGCCGGCATCCCGGTGGTCTCGGCCGAGGAGGCCCGCGCAGTCCACCTCCTCGCCCATGCCGGGCTCAAATCGAAGATCCTCGCATCCGCACGGACGGTTCCCGCCGATATCGAGGCGGTCATCAAGAGCGGCGCGAGCCACATCGCGATCTTCGTCGCCGCGAGCCAGGTCCACCTCCGGTACAAGCTGAAAATGACCCAAGAGGAGGTGCGCGAGGTCTCGCTCGCGAGCGTTCGGCGAGCGAAGAGCGCGGGCCTGCACGTCGCCTTCGTGACCGAGGACACCGTCCGGGCGCCGTTCGATTTCGTGCAACGCCTCTACCGAGACGTCCAGGAGGCGGGCGCGGACCGGCTCGTGATCGCCGACACGGTCGGGATCATGACCCCACTCACGTTCCGGTGGTACCTCGCGGAATTCCAGCGCCGCGTGCGGCCGAAGGACCTGTCCGTGCACTGCCACAACGACTTTGGCCTCGCGACGGCGAACACGCTCACGGCACTCGAGGCCGGGGTGACCGCTCCGCATACGTGTGTCAACGGACTGGGAGAACGAGCGGGCAATGCCGCCTTCGAAGAGGTCGCGCTCGCGCTCGAGCGCCTCTACGGAGTTCGCACCGGACTGCGGACCGAGCGGATGTACGAGCTCTCCCAGCTGGTAGAGGAGCTTTCGGGCGTCGTCATCCAACCGAACAAGGCGCTCGTGGGGTACAACTCCTTCTCGCACGAAGCCGGTATCCATACGCATGGGGTCCTCGCGCATACGCTGACGTACGAGCCGATGCAGCCCGAGATCGTCGGGCGGCACCGGCGGATGATCCTGGGTAAGCACAGCGGCAAGGCCGCGGTCGTCGAGAAGCTCAAGGAACGGGGCATCGCCGCCCCGGACCCGCTGCTCGCCGAACTCCTGCAGCGTCTCAAGGCCCAGGGCGAGACTCGTTCGAAGGACGAGCTCCGAGCCTTCCTCGTGGAGTATCGCCACCTCTTTGAACAGCCGGGGATCTCCGACGCCGAGTTCTGGAAAATGGTCGGGGCGGTCGGACTCAAAGAGGTCCGCCCGTGAGCGGCGGCGACGGTGGGATGACCCTCGCCGAGAAGATCCTCGCGCGCGCGGCGGGGATCGATCACGTCGTTCCGGGTCAGATCATCGAGGGGAACGTGGACCTCGCGATGATGCACGAACAGGGCGCGCAGACGGTCGCTCCGTTCCACCAGATGGGCGCGGAGAAGGTCTGGGACCCCGACCGGGTCGTGATCGCGATCGACCATTGGGTGCCGGCGTCGACCGAGGGAGCCGCGGTGCTCCACCGGATCCTGCGCAAGTTCGCGACGGAGGTCAACCTTCCCCATTTTTACGATGTGGGCAACCACGGAATCTGCCACCAGATCCTCGCCGAGCACGGGTGGGTTGTGCCGGGGGACCTCGCGGTCGGTACCGACTCGCATACGAACATGCTCGGGGCCATGGGCGCGGTGGCGGCCGGGATCGGACCGACGGAGATGGCGGCGGTCCTCGCGCTCGGCCGCCTCTGGCTGAAGGTACCTCCCACGCTGCGGATCCGAGTGAAGGGCCGGCTGGGGCCCGGGGTCGTCGCGAAGGACCTCGTCCTGCGCGCGCTCGGCGAGGTGAAGACCACCGGCGCCACGTACAAGTCCGTGGAGTGGACCGGGCCGACGATCGAACGGCTCTCCATGCCCGAGCGCTTCACGATCTGTAACATGACGACGGAGATGGGCGCGAAGTGCGGCCTTGTCGCTCCGGACGAGACGACATTCGAATACCTGCGCACGATCGCCAAGCATCCGATGCATCCGGTCCATGCGGACGCCGGCGCAACGTACGAACGCACGATCGATATTGACGTCGACGGGATGCCCCCGATGGTCGCGTGCCCGTACTCGCCGGACAACGTCCGCCCATTGACCGACGTGGTGAACGAGCACATCCACGTCGATCAGGCATTCCTCGGATCCTGCACGAACGCCCGCATCGAGGACATCCGGGAGGGCGCGGCGATCCTCAAGGGCCACAAGGTCCATCCCGGCACGCGGTTCATCGTTTCGCCCGCGTCGACCTCGATCTACGAGCAATGCCTGCAGGAGGGCCTCATCGAACTGTACACGGAGGCCGGCGCGGTCTTCACGAACTCCAGCTGCTCGGCGTGCTTCGGGGGCAACATGGGCATCATCGCTCCGGACGAGGTCTGTGCGTCCTCCTCCAACCGGAACTTTCCCGGACGAATGGGGCCGAAGGAGGGCCGGATCTACCTCATGAGCCCCGCCGCGACCGTCGCCGCAGCCGTCCGTGGTGAGATCGCCGACCCGCGGGAGTTCGGGTAGACGGGGATTCGCACCATGAAGGACATCATCGAGGGGCGGGTGTGGACACTTGGGCGCGACATGGACACCGACCAGATCATCTCCGGAAAATACCTTACGATCATCGATCCGCAGGAATTGAAGAAGCACGTGCTCGAGATTGGACTGCCCGAGTTCGCGGCGGACGCTCGGCCCGGAGACCTCCTCGTCGCCGGAGAGAACTTCGGCTCCGGCTCGAGCCGGGAGCACGCACCCGCAGCGCTCAAGGCCGCGGGGGTCGGAGCGATCGTCGCCGACTCGTTCGCCCGGATCTTCTATCGCAACTCGATCAATCTCGGGATCCCGACGATCGAAGCCCGCGGCGTACGCGCGCTGTTCGACATGGGCGATACCGCCCGGATCGAGATGCGCGCGGGGCGGATCACGAACCTGAGGACGAACCGGTCGATCACGTTTCCTCCGATCCCGCGCCACCTCCTCGACCTCCTCGAGGCCGGGGGTCTCGTCGAGAAGGTGAAGGTCGAACTCGCCCAGCGCAAGGCCACCGCCGGGACCACCCGCGCATGAGGACGAGCGGCTACGACATCGTCGTGCTTCCCGGGGACGGCACCGGCCCCGAGGTCATCGCGCAGGGTCGACGCGTGCTGGACGCGCTCGCGGAGACCGGCGCGCCGAAGTGGACCATCACCGAGTACCCCGGTGGGGCCCAGTACTACCAGCGGACCGGGCGGGAGTGGGAGCCCGAGGCCGAGGCGGCGGCCCACGCGGCGGACGCGATCCTCCTCGGAGCGGTCGGATGGCCGGGGGTCTCGTTGCCGAACGGCGACATCGCGGGCGCGGCGCTCGTGCTGGGTCTACGCTCGCGGCTCGATCTGTACGCGAACGTACGGCCTTGTCGGCTCTACCCGGGGGTCACCCACCGGATCAGCGGTGAGTACCGCACCGTCTGGTCCCCGGCAAAGGTCGACATGCTCATCCTGCGGGAGAACACCGAGGATCTCTACGCGCCCTTCCACGGCCGTCTCGCACGGGGCGGAGAGACCGAACTGACGATCGACTCTCGCGTGATCACGCGCAAGGGCTCCGAGCGGATCGTTCGACGGGCCTTCGAGGCCGCTCAGAGGCGCGACCGGGGCGCTCCCGAGGACGGCGCGCGACGCGTCACGTGCGTGGACAAATCGAACGTGATGGAGGGGTGCCGATTCTTCCGCGAGACCTACGACCGTGTTGCGACCGAATTCCCGGCGATCGGTCGGGACTACGCGTACGTCGACGCCTTCACCCAGTGGCTGGTGCGGAACCCCGAACACTTCGACGTGGTCGTCTCGACGAACATGATGGGGGACATCATCACGGATCTCGCCTCGGTCCTCCAAGGGGGCATGGGGTTCGCCGCCGGAGGGAACATCGGCGATGAGCATGCGATGTTCGAACCCGTCCACGGAAGCTCGCCGAAGCACGCGGGGAAGAACCAGGTCAATCCATTCGCGACGTTCTTCGCGGTCGAGATGATGCTCCGCTGGCTCGCCGACCGGAACAGCGACCGCGCGCTCACGGCCCAAGCGGATCGCCTCGAGCGAGCGATCGCCGGCGTCCTAGCGGGCGGGACCGCGCGCACGTACGATCAGGGCGGCACGGCCACTACCTCCGACGCGGGGGACCGGGTGGTCGAGGCGCTACGAGGAGAGCGACGATGAGCCGGCGCGCGGCGATCGTGGGGGGTACGACGACGCCCTTCGGGGTACGCCCCACGACGTGGTCGGAACTCGCCCAGGAGGTCGGGGCCGCGCTCTTCCGAGCGGTGCCGGCGCTGCGCGCGGAGGATGTCGATTCGTTGTTCGTGGGCTCGGCCGAGCCCGAGCGCTTCGCGTTCCAATCGCACGTGGCGCCGCTCGCCGCTGAACAGATGGGACTTCGACCGCATCGCATCCTGCAGCGTACCGAGCTCGCCTGCGCGTCGGGCCAATCGGCGATCCGCTCTGCCTACGCCGCGATCGCGTCGGGCCTGTCGGATGTCGCGGTCGCGGTCGGTGTGGAGAAGATGAACCTGCCGTCGATGGCCGAGGCGAACACCTCGATGGCGTGCGTGATGGACCGGGCGTGGGACGGACCCCACGGCGCGACGGCACCGCCGTTCTTCGCGATGGTCGCCCAGCGCCACATCCTCGAATACGGAACGACGCCGGAGGCATTGGCTCGAGTTTCTGAGAAGAACCACCGGTTCGCGAACACCAACCCGACCGCGCAGTTCTACGCCAAGACGTTCTCTTCCGAGAAGCTGCTCGGCCTACCGGTGGTCGCGCCCCCGCTCCGGCTCGGGGATTGTTCGTCAATGACGGACGGCGCGGCCGCGGTCGTCGTCGCCGGGGAGGAGTTCGTTCGACGCTACACCGACCGTCCGGCCTGGATCCGGGCACCGGTCAGTACTCCGACTTCCACAACCTCGCCCACGCGGGCTCGCTGACGAAGTGGCCGGGACTGACGCGAGCCGCCGGCGAAGCGCTCGGCCAGGCGAGGCTCACGATCCAAGACATCGATTTTGCCGAGATCCACGACTGCTTCACGATCTCCGAGATCGTCGAGTACGAAGCGCTCGGACTCTGCCGGCCGGGAGAGGGGGGAACGTTCGCGCTCGAAGGACGGAGCGATCTGGGCGGAGAGATCGTGATCAACCCACGCGGTGGGTTGCTCGGGTGCGGCCACCCGCTCGGGGCGACGGGAATCGCCCAAGCCGTCGAGGTCTTCCAGCAGTTCGCGGGCGCCGTCCCGGCCGCACGCCAGGTGCCCGATCCTCGCTTCGCGCTCGTCCACAACCTCTCCGGCAGCGCCAACGTCCACTCGGTGATGGTCTACGAAGGGGGAGGTCGACCGTGAGCGAGCCCGAGCCCGCCGCCCGTCGGCGTCCCCGGACCGCCGCGGTCGCCCCCACGCCGGCCGCGGCGGTCGGTGCGCGGCCGAAGGTGGTCCTGGCCCCCCCGACGCCCTTCCTTCTGGACTTCTTCCCGTTGCAAGGCGCGGGACAGACCCGGCTCTCGCGCTTCTACGACCGCCTCAAAGAAGGCCGTGTCTCGACGACGCGCTGTCCCCGGGACGGCGAGGTCCACTGGCCGCCGCGCGTTGCTTGCCCCATCTGCCACAGCGAGGAGCTCGACTGGATCGACCTGCCCGAGCACGGACGGATCTATGCCTTCAGCGCCGTGCTCGGCGGAGCGCCCCTCGGGATGGAAGCCGACGTCCCGTTCGCCGTCGGGTTGGTGGACCTCACCGGCTCGAGCCTCCGTCTCTTCGGCCGAATCGAGGGTCGACCGTGGAGCGCCCTGAAGATCGGCGATGAGGTCCGGCTCGAAGCGTACCCGCTGGCCGACGGGCGATCGTTCTACCGGTTCCGCGCGGTCGGCTAGCCCCGGGCGGCGTACGGTCGCCGCGCGCGCCGCTATTGACGAGGCTGAGGCGGCTTTGTAGTTCAATCTCCGGCGTGTCGCTCAATCGTTTCGCGTGTCGTTTAATCGTCTCGGATCGAGGAGGGTGGGTTCATCTTCGGTTGGTGCTTCAGATGCCGGGTGGCCATTCGGGGGCTCAAGCTCCGTGACCCTGCTCGGTGTAGAGATGACCTTCCTCTGTTTGATGGACGAATCTGGACGACAGGTATCTCCAAATCGCTGGTTTGTATACGGCGGACTTGCAGTGGAAGGTTCCCAGATACATGAACTTCACAGGGACCTGTGGCGAATTCGGCGCCAGGCGCACTTTTCGCGCGACGTTGCATTAAAGTGGCAGGCGCCGCCCCGAAAGGGCAGAGGAAGCGTGAAGAAAGGTGCCCACCTACTAGCGGTGGATGCGGTACTAGATGCATGCGTGGATCGACACGCAAAGCTGCTCCTCGTGATGACTCCGGCGGGAGTGACTGTTAACACTCAGGCCAACAACGACTCAATCAAAATCGGTATGAGCTACATCCTTGGCGCCTTGCAGCGGTTTTTTCTGGCCAAGAATGAGTACGGGATCGTCCTAACGGACAATCCACCAGGCTCTGGCAAGTTGGGTCCCGTTGAGGATGTCCTCCTCGCTGGCGTCCCAAGGGGAGTCGGCGGGTCACTACGCAGACGCTACTACGACCGTTTGATATGCACTGGAGTGACCTCAATTCGATCTTCGCGCCTCATCTCGGCCATTGACATTCCCCTTGGAGCCTTCGCGTTTTGTCTAAACTTCGGAGGCGTGCACCCGGTCAGGGCGCGAGCCCTTTACAACCGCCTCCGACCGATTCTGCACCGTGAACGACCAGGGCGCTACCAAAATCCATGGGGTTACGGATTGAGGGTCCGGCCCCAACGTTTCAAGGAGAGAGCGTACTTCAATTTCGCAAACAGTGGCATAGACATGCTTGTCTCGCTAGGGGAGTACCCACCCGCAGCCTACCATCGACCTGTCCTAGCGCGAGCGGTATTCTAGTTCGGGATAAGCTCAATTCGAGATGCTCATCCTCCGGTTGAGGCGCGCACCGCTTCAGGCGTTCGTGCTACCCGGTTCGAAACAGCCCCATTAAGGGCAAGATCCGGCAATTGGACATCCGGACAAACCTACGGCAGATGGCGAGATGAACGCGACCACGGCCATTATGATGACCGCGATTACGATGATTACGATGGCGGCTTTCGTGGTTGGGTTCATATTCTGGACCGTTCCTCGGCAGTCCAATCAGACGCCCTGCGGTATATCTTAGCTTCCCCAAAAGTGCGCTATCCGCGAGTTCTTGAGTACTTTAGTCCGGTTGGAACCTTACGGCCACGCCTTCTTCTAAACTCATTGCGGAAGAGAGACTTCCACGGTGACACCCGTGTTAGTCTTGAATTCTGCCTGAGACAGGACACCCGTGGTA
The DNA here is from genome assembly GCA_963838955.1 of uncultured Thermoplasmata archaeon. Classification (GTDB taxonomy): domain Archaea; phylum Thermoplasmatota; class Thermoplasmata; order Lutacidiplasmatales; family UBA184; genus Lutacidiplasma. The sequence continues at coordinate 404,792 of CAWISZ010000003.1, forward strand.
ATGAGCCAGCCGGCTGGTTGCCTCAGGAGCGTGACGCGCGACCCCTCATGGAGGTCATACTCCGTGCACATCGCCTCCGGCAGGGTGATTCTTCGACCGCTGATCACCTTTACCGAGGTGATGGCGTTGACCGATCCGGAACTGGTTTCAGACTCCTTTTTCGACGACATCGACGGACCTTCCGAGCAGGGCTACAGTCTACGTCCCATTAAAACCGGCGGTCGAGTGGGTTCGAACCGTACGACCCGGTTCATATAAATACACTTCTAGCCTTCGAGCGTAAACTGATACGTCAGCATACTTGATATGGCAATGCCGACCTCTCGTCTTCGAAGGATCATGGGAGACGAGGGCGCCGGGGTTCTGGGGATTTTGGCAGCTTTACTCACGGTCGGCGCGGCGATCATAACGTTCGCGGCTGCGACGAAGTCATGCCCATGCTGCGGAACAGGGATGCCGTTCCAATCGTACTGTCCACGTTGCAGGCACTCCCACTAAGTTCTGCGGAGGAGAGATGGATTCAATTGTTCTCGTGGGGATATACGGGCTTCTGACGCTGGTCTCGGCAGGGTCCTTTGTCGCTGCTGTCCTGCTCCACAACTTTTCGGCCCTCGCAGTATCAATCGTTACGGGTGCGATCTTTTGGATCGGACTCGTTCTCGTGCTCGGCGTGATAACCATTTAGGGCGGGGTCTCTGGCATGGTAGAGTGGGCGTTTCGGCTCAGGGGACAGTTCTCCAAGATCGGGGGCAGCTCGTACGTCGATTACATCGCTACCGAGGTCCGGGTCGGCATGGCGAACGGTCGTCCATTAATCGAGGCTGTATTGCCTGGGGTGCAATCGCCGGTCGCAACATTCGAGCTGGACTCGATTTTTGCCTACGACGCTCGCGAAGGGTCAGTCCTCCGTGTCTGGCGTCGGGACCCGTCGTCCTCAGGTGAATCGGAGCTGGTGACCCGAGCTGCGAACTTCGCGGAACGCGGGGCGCTTGGTCCCATCGAAACCATCGACCTGAAACATCAACAGGGAGACGCCGTACCACTCGGGCGAGTCATCGCCCAGTGGATCGCTGACTTCGCACCGGTCCCCCAACGAAG